>NZ_CP033058.2 GCF_003383595.3 Metamycoplasma phocicerebrale | reverse complement strand
GACATTTGTTTTATTCATTTTTTATCTTAAAATTAGATTATAATTTAATTTTTTCTCTATTTTGACATTAATTTTTTTGATAAATTAAAAATTGTTAATAATTGAAAGTTGAAGATTCTTTTAAAACAAAAAGAAATAGTTTTTTAAAACATTTTTTTAACAATAACTTTTTTTATTAATTAATAATTAATAATCAGGTTCTAATTTTTTTATTTTTTTTGGTAAAATATATTCTAGTATTTTTATTAGACACTAAGCAAAGGAGAATTTTATTATGAAAAGAACATATCAACCTAAAAAACGTAAACACATTAAAGTGCATGGTTTCATGGCAAGAATGCAAACTAAAAACGGACGTAAAGTTTTAGCAGCAAGACGTGCTAAGGGAAGACATAGATTAACTGTATCAGACGAAAAATAGTTTTGATACCTTTTTATTATTATTAAATTAAAAAAATATGAGTAAAAAAAATACTGTTAGAAAAAATTGAGAATTCCAAAAAATTCTTGATAATCACAATCAAGTCATTTCTAGAAATTTAATTATTTATTTTAGTAAATCCAACTATTTTAGAGTGGGTATTTCTATACCAAAACAATTTGCCAATGCGGTTAAAAGAAATCATTATCGAAACCAAATTAGAGCAATTATTAGAAACATGGATACTAGTAACATTAATTATGACACCATAATAATAGCTAGAAAAAGTTTTTTTGACCTTAGTTGAGATGAAAAAGTAAAAGCTATTCACAAAATATATGAAAGGATAACAGATGGCAAAGAATAATAGTTCTAAGCATTACGATGCGTTTAGAATGAATCAGTCACCTGATTCTAAACAACCAAAGTCTGTGTGAAAAAAGGTATGAAAATGAATTAAAATAGTTTTTATTATCTTGTTTATTTCCATTGGTTTAGTTGGTTGCGTGCAATCTATGACTGGTAAATCTGGAACTAAAGTTGGATCTGGTCAAGAAGTTTATTCAAAATCAGATTATGTTTCACCTAATATTGTTACAATGAGATGAAATAAAGCTAAAAACGAATTTTACGTTCCTAATATAAATGAATCGGCTGGCGTTATAGTTAATACTTACCTAGGTCTTGAAGATCCAGAACAAATTAAATTGTTAAAAGAACAAGATGCTAAAAATGGCGGCCAATATGGAATTTATGGTGGTTCTTCATTTGCGTTGCAACTACAAAAACCTACAAATTTGGAAGTTCCATTTGATGAAAAATCTAAAAATTGAACAAACATTTCAAAAATAGAAATAAAAAACGAGCCTGGTAAAAAAGGTGTAGTTTATGGAAATGGTAAAAACTACATATATATGAACTTTGGCAATGACAAAGGAGTAGGAAAAACTAAAACCTACACACCAGTAAATAAATTAATAGATGTGTATGTTCCTATATCAATTATTTTTGAAACTTATCAAAAAATACAAAAAGATCCAAAAAGTGGAAAAGCTACACCAATTCCACACAATGACTATACACATATGAAAGAAATGCAATTAGCTAAAACTTCATTAGCTTCTATAGGCGGTTCCGAAATATATAACACATTATTAGCTGATATTTTTAGTACTCTTTTAGTAGAAACTTTTAGCACATGATTAAATGATTCTAAAAATAGATCTAATTTTGCAAATGCAGTTTCAAAAAGAAATGGTAAAACTATTGCAGAATTAAAGGCGTTGCCTAAACATGAATTAGTAAATGAATGAAATAAATATATTCTTTCATTCAAAAACTTAATTGGTCCAGCACAAGGTTTAACTAAAGAAGAAGGTCAAGCTTTAAATACATTATTTTTATCAACAGCAGCAATGATGCAAAACTATTTATCTATTGCTTCTTTTAGTAAGACTAATTACAAGGTTATGGATGCTGAATATGGAAAAGAAATTAATACATATTATGTTTCTTCTATAAATAAAGCAGGTAACTATAAACCTGAAGCTTGAAAATATAGAATGTTTTCTAGTGATTCATTAGTGCCACAAAAACCTATAAGCACATATAAAGAATATTGACAACAAGGACCATTTTATGGTATGTTCGTGTATCCATTTGAACATTTTATGATGTCAATCATAAGAGGTTTAGGAACAACTGGATGAAGTATCATTCTTGCTTTATTTATTACTGTTATTATAGTTAGATTAGTAACCTTCTTTGTTTCGGCAAAAAGTATATTTAGTACTAATAAAATGGAAGAACTAAATCAAAAGAAAGCTAAAATTGAAGCAAAATACGAAGCATATAAATATGACAAGCAAATGCAACAACGTAAACAAATGGAAATTTCTGAATTATATAAAAAAGAAAATGTTTCGCCTTTAGCTCAACTTGTCAGTTCTCTAATAACATTGCCTATATTAATTGTTGTGTTTAGAATTGTTTCAACAGCTCCCGAAATTAAACAAGCTACATTATATTCAATTCAATTATCAGCAACATCTATAAGTAGATTATTTAAATTAGGCGAAATGCAATATCTACCAATAGTTATTTTATCGGCAGGAATTCAGCTATTAGCTCAATTTATGCCAAAAATTCTCAGAATGAAAAGAAAGAAATCTCTTCGAGCCGATGCTTATCAAAGAGCTGCTATGAAGAAATCAAACAAAAAAGCATTGTTAATTCCATTAATATTTGTTGTTATAGGTCTATTCTTTAGTGCTGGGTTACAAATTTACTGAATAATTGGTGGGCTTTTTACAATAGTACAACATATTGCTGTTCATTACATCCAAAAAACAAAATGATACAAAAACAAATTAGAACCTTTCTTGTTTAAAAAAGCTACTGCTTAGTTAATAAAAAATCTCGATTTAATTATTTCGAGATTTTTATTTTTTTATTTTTTACTTTTTTTGTTTTATTTCTTTTAAAGCTTATTTTATTTAATAATAAGGTGGCAGCTTGAAACCCTGAAAATAAAGAAAAAATAGGGATTATAAATATTGCTGAATACATAAATAATTTTTCTAATTTTTTATCATTTATTGATTTTGCATATTTAATACCAAAAATTGAATTAGTAATTAAAATTAATATAATAACAATAAACCACATAGTAATAAAAATATAAGCAAAATTAGATGTCCAAGTTATAGTTTTCTTATTTGGCAAATAAATAGCCAACAACACTCCAATAAAAGCAGCTAATAATGCAATAAAAAAACTGCCAAAAATAAATTGCACTAAACATAAAGCTTTTGCTTTTTTTAAATTATCATTTGCCTCTGATTCCATTTATAGCCTCCAATTGTATTTATATTTTTATGGCTTAATAATATATAATTTTATTATATTTAAAAAATCTAATTCTTATTTTTTAAAAAAGAAGGAAATATGAAATTAAAAGACCACATATCAATTTATTTTTTTAAAACAAAAAAAATAGCTCAAAAATTTCGCAGAAAAGAAATTGTAACATTACAGTTTTTTCAAAGACACAATAATGTAAAACTTTGTGGAATAAATGAAGTTTTAAAACTTTTATGCAAAAATACAGATACTAGCAAATATATAATAAGATATTTACCAGAAGGTTCTATTATAAATAATAGAGAAGTAGTGTTGGAATTAGAAGGTCACTATTATGACTTTGGTATTTGAGAAGGTATGATAGATGGAATTTTAGCAAGACAAACTTCAATAGCTACTAATGCCTATAATGTAATTAAAGCTGCTAATGGAAAAAATGTTGTAAGTATGGCTGATAGAGCCGATCACTATATAAATCAACAAAATGATGCTTATGCCTTAAAAGTGGGTGGTATATTAAATCATTCTACTTTATTAAGTTCTAATTACGATTTAGCAAGAACATTTGGAAGCATGCCACATGCATTAATTCAAATATTTGAAGGAGATGTTATAAGAGCAACCGAAGCTTATCATAAGACTTTTCCAAATGATAATCTTTATGCTTTGGTAGATTTTCATAATGATGTTATATCGGATTCATTAGCTTGTTTAAAAAAATTTGGAAAAACTTTAAAAGCAGTTAGAATCGACACTTCTAAAGCTTTGATTGATAAGATGTTCAAAGAAGGAGAAGCTGAATATGGTGTAACTCAAAACCAAGTCAAAAGATTAAGAGAAGCACTAGACAGAAATGGTGGAGAACATGTAAAAATTACAGTTTCAAGTGGCTTTAATGTCAAAAGAATTAAAGAATTTGAGGATGAAAATACACCTGTAGATACTTATGGTGTAGGAGCTTCTTTATTAAAAATATGAGTTAATTTTAGTGCTGATGCAACTAAATTAAATGATAAACTTATAGCAAAAGAAGGAAGAAGTTATTTAAAAAATGATAAACTAAAACAATTTAAGGGAGAAATTTTGTAATGGATCAAAAACAAATAAAAAAACAACAAACAAAAGAAAAAATGTTTAATATTTTGGGATTTATGGTTATTTTTGCTTTTTTAGTTATAGGAATAATTTTATTTCTAACTGGGGCACATGTATTTGGCAAAATTAATTTAGGCGGCACTATAGCTTCATATATTTTTGCTTCAATTTTTACAATTATTTTTATATTAATTATTATTAAAATTATATTAATTATAAAATCTGAAAATAAATATGCAAAAAGAGCAATTGATGTCAAAAAAATATTTGAGGAATCTAGCTTAACTGAGGAAGAAAAACAAATTAATGATTTGTTTAATGATAAATATAGCAACCAAACTTCAAGTTTAAATATTTATTTTGGAGTATTTGCTGATATTGAAGCAAAATATTACAAAAAAGAAGTAGATATCAACAGCGCAAAAGTAAGAATGATAATACAAAAAATGATAATAGAAACAACAAAAGAATTTGGAATATTTGATGTTTATATGGCAATTGATTTTTCAAAAACTATAAATAAAAAATTAGTTTGAAAAGGAGATTTTAAAAAGTATAAAACTTATTTTACTTATATTAGAGAATTATTTCACGCAGCAGATGATTATATATATGATAAATATTTTATTACAAAACCTAAAAAATAAAAATTGCCAAATTATTAAAAGTTTTATAATGCACAATTGTATTCAATTGTGTTTTTTTAACAAAAACTTATAGTAAATCATATTTTTACTCAATACCAGAATTATAATTTTTAATGTAAGATGATTTACATATTAGAAAAAAAATCACTTGATATATAAAAAATAATATGCATTTAAAAATATACAATTCAACGGGGTATGAGTATGAAAAAATTATTATTAAGTTTTGCAATTTCTTGTGTTGCTTTGTCACCTATTTCATTAGTTGCTTGCCAAAACACTTGAACTAAGGATTTTAACAATATTGCAGATAGTTGCTCAAAAACCAATTCTTTATTAGATGTGAAATTAACAAAAAATACCATTTTTAAAAATAATAAATTATTTAATGAAAACAATTTAAAAGAAGAAAGTGTTTATTTTAAATCAATAGCTCAAATTTCAAATGCTGATGTATATTGAAAAAGACCTTGTCCTATTAAAGAATATAATATATATAAAAATGAAAATTGAAAAGACCCAGATATTGATTGCCAAGATTATTATGATCATAGAGCAATATCTAAAAATGTTATAAACCAAATAAATGAACCTTATTGATTTATATTTTCAAAAAATGGACAAAATATTTTAACAAAAAAATTAAATGAAAAAGATGCTAATAAAAATCTTTTAGAAAAATATAAGTTTTTAAATTTTTTAATAGACAACAATAATGACATACAATATGAAAACTTTTTAAAAGAATTAAACAATAAATTAGATAAAAATAAAAATTATATTTTTGTTTTTCAACCTTCAATTTATTTTAATTATAAAAATATAAATGACAATATCTCGAAAAGTTCAATAGGTATAGAAAATAATAAAATTAGTATTGTTCAAAATTTATCTGTTTTAAATTTATTTTTAAAACCTAGTGAAGCATTAAAAGCATCATACTGATATAACTATAAGCTTGATATCAATGTATTTGAAATTAAAGATAATCAAATTAATGAAAATAATTATGAAGATTTTATAAATAAAAAATTAACAAAAAAATAGGTAGTGTTCAAAATTTAGGGGTTTAGAATATTTAACAAGCTAGAAAACAGCTTGTTTTTTATTTCTTTACATTTAGAAAAAATATTTAAGGAAAAAAATGAAATACCAGGAATTTAAAAATTGCATTAATCCTGGAGATAAAAGTAAATCAAGTTATACAGTAATTTCAGATATTATTTATTTAGTTTTAGTTGCTACAAAGAACACAAAACTTTTTGGAGCCTACATAGCTTTATGAAAAAGATTTAATAAATCACAAAATTCTTGAACTTTTAATGATGAAAATGGGATTTTTATAATTTATCCAGCTGAAGAGCTTGCAAAAACATTAAATGTTAGTATTAGAACCTCTAAGCAATATTTAACTGATTTAAAAAATCTAAAAATTATTGTCACTTCTAGTGAAGGCGTTGGTTATAAAAATAAAATTTATTTTAATAAACATGATTTTGTTTGAGAAGAACATATTGAAAATTCAGAAATTAAAGAAAGAATTAATGAATTAGAAATTAATAAGACTTTCGAAAATTTACTAAAGGATTATGAAAATGAAGAAACAAAAAAACGAGGGTATTAATTTTTCATTTTACTAAAGATCTGTTTTGAAATTTTATATTTTAGCGGGTTTTGCAAAAAGGCCAGGCTTACAAATTTAGTAATTTTGCCTACCAAAGCAAACATTTGCACTTGACTATGCAGACTTTTGCACTTGACTATGCAGACTTTTGCACTTGACAGGTGAAACTTATTGCACTTACTACCTTATTAGTTATTAATTACATAAGTTATTAATTACTTAGTTATTAATTACAAGAGTTAAATATATACATATACTTTAGTTTATTTAGAATTTATTAGTACATTAACAAATATTTGATATTTATAGAGTAAGTTTAAATATTTAGTAAGTTTAAAAAAAGAAAATAATACAAAAGAAAAAAGAAAGGAAAAAAAATGAAAATAAGCAAAATCAAATCAAATTTTAATATTTTTAAAAATTTAACTTCAGAAAGATATTACAACAATAAATAAAGTTAATTATTATGATTAAAACTAATTATAAAAATTGAAAAGATTTTGAAGAAAAAGCTATTAAATTAGTTAGAGTTAGTCCAATTTCAAAAATGGCTACTTGACAAATTTCTGTTGAAGGTATTAAAGACATAAAAAGTTTTTATAAAATTGTTCTTGATAAAAAATATTCTTTCATTAGGACTGCTAGAGCTGCAAAAGTAAGAGATGAATTTTTTACTTTTAAAACAATTCAAAAAGAATCGTTATCTAATTATGATATTTTTGAAATTGATTTATTAGGCGAAAAAGGTTTGAAAGAAAAATTTGATGAATTTTTATCTAATAACACTTTAGAAGAACAAATAGACAAAAACAATGAAGTTTTAAACACTAACGATGACACTAAAGAATTTTAATTTTTAATCTAATAAATTCAAAAATTAAGTATTTGTGCTAAAATGAAAATAAGTAGGATTTATGAAAAAACAAAAATTATTTTTAATGTTATCTCCTTTAGTCGCAACTATACCAACCTTACCGTTAATATCTGCAAGTTGTGATTGACTATATGCCAAACCATATAAACCTCAACCCAAAAAACCTGAAATTAAACTACCAAATGTCCCAAAACCAGATGAATCTAAAAGATTTGATACCAAATTGCTATATGAATGCCCTAAACCCTTGGCTTCAAATAATGATTGACCTGGACCTCATCAATTTTGACATTATTTTATAAATATCAACAAACTTAAAGTTTTAGACTCTTTGGGAAACGAAACTAGTGAATATGAATCTAAACAAAGAAAAATTGAACGTTATAAGGAAGCTCAAAAAGCCATAGACGATTTCTATCAAAGTATGACAGCAAATGATGCTTTACCTGAAGAATGAGCTCAATTAAAATTTCAAGCTATACAAAAATGAAAAGCTGAACTTTTTGAAAAAAATCCAGAATTATTACATGTTTCAGATCAATGAGAGAGTAATTATCAATTTTTTACCGAATCAAGACTTAGAGATAAAGACCCATATATCGCTTATTTTTCAAAAGATGCTATTGAAGAAATTAGAAAACAAAATATTTCTATTGTGCCTTTATGACTAACTTTTGAGGCTTATTTGCATTCAAAAAGTCAAACAGCTGCAATTAAGTTAGCAACTAAAAAAATTAATAAATTCTTTGTTTATCTTTTAGAAAATGTTAATGATGAATCTAAAACCTTAAAAGAACAATTAGATTTAATGCCAAAAGACCAAAAAGAAAATTTAAAAGAATTAATACAAATCATTTTAATAGATAAAATGTTAATAATTGATGTTAATATAGCTTTAGAATTGGAAAATAAACTTTATGCTTTTCCTGTTCCTATACTAGAGCATTTTTATGATCCGGCAAACCAATATAATAAAATTGTTAAGCTTTTAAATGAATTTTATAATCCCTTAGCTTACTTAATGGGTTTTAATACCGAAGACAATGATTTCTTTTTTGATAATAAAATTCCAAAATATATTTGAATTAAAAAATACTTTTTAAATAAAACAGAATATGGTTCAAATCCAAAAGGCCACAAGATTTTAGCTCTTAAAAAACACACTTTACAAAGTTCTATTAAAGCTTTGGAAACTTGATTTGACGAAAACAATAATTCCTTAAATTTAAAATTTAAATCAATTAATTAATTTTTTTCTAAATGTTAAAGTAAATAAAAAACAAGCACTATATCAAAATAGGGTGAACCCCAAAAGTTGGACTAAAAAAATTATTTTAAATTATTAAGCGAATGGCATCTATATTGTTTAGGTGTCATTCCTCTTAATTTTGTTATTATTCTATTTTCATTATAATACTTTATATATTTGTGCATTGCGTTTTCTAATTCATCTAATGACTTAAATTCATATTCATGACCGTAAAACATTTCATTCTTCATTGTTCCGAAAAAAATTTCAATTATACAATTGTCATAACAATTTCCTTTTCGAGACATGCTTTGCAGAATGTTTTTTTCTTTTAGAATATCTCTATATTCTTTCATTTGATATTGTCAACCCTGATCAGAGTGCAAAATTAAACCATTTAAATTTTTGTGTTTTTTAAAGGCAATTTTTAACATATCAATAGTTTGTTTAAAATTTGGACTTCTTGATATTGTGTAAGATATAATTTCGCGACTATTTGCATCTATAATTGGTGATAAATATACTTTTCCAGAAGCAATATGAAATTCTGAAACATCTGTACTCCAAATTTGGTTTATGTTGCTAGTTTGAAAATCTCTATTAAAATAAGTAATATTTTTATTCTTGTCAACAACTTTTTTTAATAAAAGATTTTTGCATATTTTGCCAATTTCGCCTTTATATGATTTATATTTAGCTTTAGGTTGCTTACCGTATATATTTAGCTCACTCATTAATCGTTTTACTTTTTTATGATTGATAATAAAGCCTCTATTTTTTAGTTCTAAAGTTATTCTTCTATATCCATACCTTGCTTTATTTTTATTAAAAATGTCAAGAATTAATTTTTTTTCTTTCTTGTTAGAATCCTCTTCATTTATATTTTTTAAAATATAAAAATATGTAGATTTAGCAATTTGAAAAAATAATAGCATTTTATTTAAAGGATATTTTAGCCTTGATTCATATACAACAATTACTTTTTCTTTTTTTGTTGCTCTTTCCTTTGTTGAACCAAGGCTCTCAATTTTTTTAGCAAATCATTTTCCATTTCAAGCTGAGCATTACGTTCTTCTAGTTCTTTTATTTTTTTATCTTTATCTGTTGTTGTTTCTTTTTCTTTAAGTTTTTTATTTAAATTCATTTTACATGGCCTTCCTATTTTTCTTTTAAGACCATTATAATCTAAATTTAAATATTTTTTTATTCAACTATAAATAACACCAGAATTTATGTTAAATTTCACAGCAATATCGTGAATAGAGCGACCAGTTTTAACTAATTTAATAATTCAAATTTTAAAATTAAAAGAATAGTTATTTTTTTTTGTTTTTGCTTAAGAAATCATATTTATGTATTTTATATAGAGATCTAATAGTCGCTATTGTAGTTTTGCTTACATTATACATTTCACATAAATCTTTAATGCTATAACCTTCATTTGAAAGTTTGATTATTTTTATTTTTTCTTCATTTTTTAATTTCATAATAAAAACCCCTAAAGTTATTCCGTTGTTTGGTCCAACTTTAGGGGTTCACTATACAAGACTAATCTACTTTTATTTGACATAATTTTTCTCCTATTTTAATATTGTTTTTTATAAAAACTACAATAATTATAATAAAAATTATGTTTCTATTTAAATAAATATAATTAAAATTTAAGTCTATTTTTTATTTTTGTGCTTTTTGAATAAAAATTAACAAGGTGGCGATTAAACAAATTAAGCTTACAACTATGTTAGAAGATAAAAGGATTAAAAATTTAATTATTTTTATTTTGTTTGCATTTTGTTTTTTTGTTGTATTTTAATGTGTATTTTAAATATTAAAGATATTTATAGCTTTTTGGTTATTTTTATAAATTATCAAGGTTTTTTAAAAAATTAAAATACAAACAAAACAACTAAAAATAGTCTTGAAAATAAGTATTTAGTTTTTTTGTAAAAAAAATTTTTTTCTATATTATAATAATCTATGCTAATCAATATGGAGGGGTAGCGAAGCGGCCAAACGCGGGTGGCTGTAACCCACTTCCTAACGGTTCGGGGGTTCGAATCCCTCCCCCTCCACCATATTGCCCTTTAGCCAAGTGGAAAGGCAGCGGTTTTTGGTACCGTCATTCGTTAGTTCGAATCTAACAAGGGCAGCCATATCGTTTTAAGCGATTAATAAATATGAAGAAATTTAACTTCATATTTTTTTATTTTTTTTATAAAAAAAATAGGCTAAGCCTATTTAATAATAATATTTAAGATTTTGTTTTCAATATATATGACTTTAACTATTTGTTTGTTTTCTAATCATTTTTTAATAGTTGGAATATTTTTAGCTATTTCTATTATTTCATCTTCATTTCACTCAGGCAATATTTCAATTTGACCTCTAACCTTACCATTAATTTGAATTCCAATTTGAACATTTTCAGAAATTATTTTATCTTTGTCGGCATATGGCCAATTTTGGTATTGCATTGATTTTTCATCAATTAATTCTAAGAATTCTTCAGATATATGAGGGGCAAAAGGAGATAATAAAATAGCAAAAATTTTAATAATATTCAAAGAATTAATTTTATTTAATGTTGACAAATAATTAGCAAAAACCATAAATTTACTAATAGCTATATTAAATTTATATTTTTCAATATTTTCATTTATATCTAATATTAATTGATTAATTTTACTATCTAATTTTGGGTTTTTTTCCGCTATATCTATATTATCCTTTAAATTTAATATTAAATTATAAATCTTATCTAACCATTTTCTCATACCATTTAAAGAGTCTGTATTTCAAGATTTAGAATCTGTTAAAGGCCCCATGAACATTTCATATAATCTTAAAGCATCTGCTCCATGTGATTCAACCAATCCATCTGGGTTTATTACATTTCCAAGAGATTTTGACATTTTTTGACCATCAGGACCTAAAATTAAACCTTGATTTATTAATTTAGCAAAAGGTTCCTTAGTATTGACTATACCCAGATCATATAAAAATCTATGTCAAAATCTTGCATATAATAAATGTAATACTGCATGCTCTTGACCACCAATATATAAATCTACAGGCATTCAGTTTTCAAATCTTTTTTTAGCTTCTTCACTATTTAAAGGAGTATAACTTCCATCTTCATTTTTTAATATATAAGCTAAAAAATATCAACTTGAACCGGCTCATTGTGGCATAACATTTGTATCATGTTTATATTTTTTATTTTTATATTCGACATTCATTCATTCTTTAACATTTGCTAATGGCCCATTAGTTGTACCTGATGGTTTTATATTATTTATTTCTGGTAATTTAACCAATTCTTTTACTAAATAAATATTATCTTCCTCATCAAATAAAACTGGAAATGGCTCTCCTCAATATCTTTGACGTGAAAAAACCCAATCTCTAAGTTTGTAATTTGTTTTCTTTTCAATTTTTTTAATATCTTTTAAAGCAAAATAAATTGATTCCTTAGCTTCTTCAATATTCAATCCATTAGCCATGTCAGAATTGATATGTTTTCCATCTTCTAAATAAGGTAATTCTTTGGTTTCGATAATAGGTTTTATGTTTAAACTATATTTTTTAGCAAAGTCATAATCTCTAGAATCATGAGCAGGAACTGACATGACAGCCCCAGTGCCATAAGTCATTAATACATAATCAGAAACCCATATTTGAATTTTTTCTTTTGTTAATGGGTGTATTGCATAAGTTCCTATAAACAAACCTGTTTTTTGTTTATTTAATTGTGATCTTTCTAAATCGTTTTTAGTTTTTGCTATTTCTATATATTCTTTAACTTCTTTCTTTTTATCTAAAGAAGTTAATTTTAATAATAATGGGTGTTCTGGACTTATTACTAAAGCTGAAACTCCAAAAATCGTATCTAATCTTGTAGTAAATGTTTTTAATGTTTTATCTGAATTTAAAATGTTTCATTCGACAACATGACCTTCTGATTTACCAATTCAATTTCTTTGTAATAATTTAAGACTTTCGGGTCAATCCAATTCATTTAAACCTTCTAATAGCTTATCAGCATAAGCAGTTATTTTTAAAACCCATTGTTTCATAGGTTTCCTAATAACTGGGAAATGCCCTCGTTCCGAAACTCTAATTCCATCGATTTCAATTATTTCTTCATTTGCTAAAACTGTACCCAAACCTTCGCATCAATTGACATCAATTTCCTCGATTGATGCTAAACCTTGTTTATATAATTCTTTAAAGATTCATTGAGTTCAAACATAAAATTTAGGATCAGTTGTATTTATTTCTTTTTTATAGTCATAAGAGAAACCTATTAATTTTAGTTGTCTTCTAAAGTTATCTATATTTTTTAATGTAAAAGAAGCTGGATGATTTCCTGTTTTTAAAGCATACTGTTCAGCAGGTAAACCAAAAGCATCCCAACCTATTGGATGCAATACATCATAACCATTTAATCTTTTATATCTTGAAATTATATCCGTTGCAGTATATCCTTCTAAATGTCCGACATGAAGCCCGGCTCCAGAAGGATATGGAAACATATCTAAGATATAAGATTTTTTATTATGTTTTTCAGTTGTTTTAAAAGATTCGTTTTTTTCTCAAAAATCTTGTCATTTTTTTTCAATTAATTTGTGATTATACATGTTATTAATTTTACATTAATAAAAAACTTTTTTTATTTTAAAAAAAACAAAATTTAAAAAAGCAATAATTAAATTTTTATCTAAAAATTAAAAGAATTTTTTCTAAACTAAATAATTATTATAAGCAAAGACATTTTTTTTAAACTAAATGTTGTAAAATTTATATATTATTTTTTAAAAATAAGATATAAGGTGATATTTATGGAAGAAAAAAACAAAGATTATAAAAATACATTATTAATGCCTAAAACTGATTTTTCAATGAAGGCCAATTTATCAGAAAAAGAAATTTTATATAGAAAAAGATGAGAAGAAATAAATTTATATAAAAGAGTATTAGAACAAAATAAAAACAATAAATCATTTATATTACATGATGGGCCTCCATATGCAAACGGAAACATTCATGTTGGTCATGCCTTAAATAAAATTTTAAAAGATATTATTGTTCGTTCTAAAAATATGCAAGGTTTCTACAGCCCTTTTGTAGCAGGATGAGATACTCATGGTTTACCTATTGAGCATAAAATGCTATTAGAAAGAAAAATGAGTGCCAAAGATTTTTCAATTTCTGAATTAAGAAAAGCTTGCGGAGAATATGCTTTAAGTCAAGTTCAAAAACAAAAAGAACAATTTAAACAATTATCTTTATTAACTGATTTTTCTGAAATTTATATTACTCTTGATAAAGAATTTGAAGCTGAACAATTAAAATTGTTTAAAAAAATGGTTTTTGATGGGTTGATATATAAAGATTTAAAACCTATTTATTGATCTCCTTCTTCACAATCAGCTTTAGCTGAAGCTGAGGTAGAATATGCAGATCATATTTCACCATCCTTATATGTTGCATTTAAAGTTAATATAGGAAATAATTTGGTTTCTAAAAATGACTTTATTTTAATTTGAACAACAACTCCTTGAACTTTAATTGCTAATTCAGGTGTAGCTATTAATAAAGATTTTGAATATATAAAAGTTAAAGTTAATAACAATAATTATGTAGTTGCAAAAGAATTATTAGAATCAATAGCAAACGCCTGCAAATGAGAAAATTATAAAATTATAGGTTCAAGTTTTAAGGGAAAAGAACTTTTGAATGTGAAATATGAAAGTCCAATTAATAAATTATTATGTCCAATAGTAGAAGGCCACCATGTTACTCTTGAAAATGGTACAGGTTTAGTTCATATGGCACCTTTATTTGGAGAAGATGACTTTATTATTGGTAATAAGAATAATTTAGAAAAAATAATGCATGTTGAAGATGACGGAACATTAAATGAAAAAGCTTTACAATTTAATGGAATTTTTTATGATGATGCAAATCCTTTAATAGGTAAATTTTTGGAAGAAAATAACTTATTACTAGGATTTAAGAAAATTAAACACTCTTACCCACATGATTGAAGAACTCATTTACCAATTATGTATCGTGCAACACCACAATGATTTGTATCTTTAAAACCAATTAAAGATAAAATTATTCAAGAAATTAATAATGTCAAAACATATAATGATTGGTCAAAAAATAGATTACTACTTATGCTAGAAAATAGAGATACTTGATGTATTTCTAGACAAAGATCATGAGGAGTACCTATAATTGCTTTTTATGATAAAAATAAAAAACCTGTTTTAAAAGAAGAAATTTTTGATTATGTAATTGATTTAGTAAAAAAACATGGCTCAAATATTTGATATGAAAAAACAGTTGACGAATTATTGCCAGAAAAATATAGAGGTTTAGGATTTTATAAAGAAAATGATATTATGGATGTCTGATTTGATTCTGGTTCTACTTCATTAGGAGTTAAACCTTCAAATATTGAAGCACCATTTGATTTATATTTGGAAGGTTCAGACCAATATAGAGGTTGATTTAATAGTTCAATGATTAACTCAGTAGCTTGAAGAAACAAAAGTCCTTTTAAAGCTTTTATTTCTCATGGTTTTACTCTTGATGGTAAAGGTAGAAAAATGTCTAAATCTTTAGGAAATACAGTGGATCCTCTTGAAGTTTCAAAAAAATATGGTTCAGATATTTTGAGATTGTGAGCAGCTAATTCAGAATATACAGCTGATATTACTATTGATAATAAAATATTAGACCAAAATGTAGAAATCTACCGTAAACTAAGAAATACAATTAAATTTATGCTAGGTGGTATTTCTGATTTTGATTTTAAAGAAATTAAAATTGATGGTATACATGCTTTAATGCTAGAAAAATTAAACAATTTAGAAGCAAAAGCAATTCACTATTATGATAATTATAGATTTGTAAATGTGGTTAAAGAAGTTAATAACTTTATAATTGATTTAAGTTCATATTATATTTCTATTACTAAAGATATTCTTTATTTGGATAGAGAAAATGATTTAGAAAGAAGACAAGTTCAAACAGTTTTTGCTAAAGTTTTAGAATCATTGATGCAAATTTTAGCTCCGATATTACCAACAACAATGGAAGAAGTTTATGAATTTTATAATGTTCCTTCTAAAATGCCTTCTGTTCATTTACTAAAATGAAATTTAGCAACAAAACAAAAAACTGATTTAGAAAAACAATGAGAAGAATTTTTTATTTTAAAAGATGAAGTTTATAGATTAATTGAAGAAAATATTAAAAATCAAGTTATGAAACGTCAAAATGAAGCTTTTGTAACTATAAAAACTGATTCTAAATTTATTAAATCTTTACCTTTAACTAAATTATTAATGGTTGCAAAAGTCGAATTTGGAAAGGAAACTAAAGTTTCAAAATTAGAATCTAAAAAATGTTTAAGATGTTGAAACCATTTTGAACAAAAAGATTTTAATGAAAAATTAGAAATTTGTAAAAGATGTGAGGGAGTAATCAATGGAAGATAAAAAATTAAAATATTTTTCAAAAGAATATTGAAAAAAATATTGAAAAATAATTGTTATTAATATTTCTATTTTTATTGGTGCTATGTTTCTTTTTGCATTAGTAGATTTATTGACTAAAGAGTTTCTTTTTAAATGAAAAGATAAAGCAAATTTAATAGTTAATGAAGATTATGCTATAGGAAATTCATTTATTATTTTTAAATCAATTCTTCATAAGGGTACAACAATAGGAATTTTTGAATCAAATATGACTATGCTTCACATAATAAGCTTTTTAATTATATTTGGAGCTTTGTTTGGAATTACTTTTATTAAAGATAAAAATTTTATTTCAGTATCGGTTTTTTTAAGTATGGTGGCCGGCGGATCTTTTGGCAATATGTATGACCGTTTTGCTTTCGGTGGAGTAAGAGATATTATTAACTTACCTTGAGCTAACTATGGAGTATTCAATTTTGCAGATGTATGATTGGTTGTAGGAGCTATTGGAACATTATTATCGATAATAATAACAATTAGTGTTGTATATGCAAAAAATAAAAAAAAGCAAGAAAATGACCAAAATTTTGAAAATGACTCTGTTTCATTTAACAGCCAAAACTAATGGCTGTTTTTTTCTTAATTTTTTCTTTATTTTTATATTTAAATTTTTATATTTGTTATAGATATTGGTGGAGGTAAATATGAAATTGCAAAAATTAAGTGAATATGAAGCTAATGAATTAGCAGGAGGAATGGCCATATCAGGAATTATTGGTTCTATTTTAAGCGCTCTTCCTATTGTGTTATCTGCTGTCGGTTCAACGGTTGGATTAATTAGAAGTGCAAGTTCCTCAAAAGGAGAAATTAAAACAAAAGATGGTTTTAACGCTAAATGAGAAGATTCAGACAATTCTATTGGATTTAATGTAGGGTTTCATTACTGCATTTAATAATAAAAAACTCAGGGTAAAACCTGAGTTATTATTTTCTGCTAATTAGAACTATTTTTTTGATTTTTCTAATATCTTATTAAATCTTTCTACACGACCACGAGCTTTAACATCTGTACGATTTCCTGTGTAGAATGCATGACAATTAGAGCAAACATCTAAAGTTACTTTTTCAGCAGTTGAACCAAAAATAAATTCTGAATTACATGATGAACATGTAGCTTTTATTTCAGCATATTTTGGATGAATTTCTTTTTTCATAGCATGCTCCTTTATAGTATAAGTTAATTAACTAGGTATTATTTTACCAAATTTTTTTTATTCGTTGATATTTTTTCATTTTCATTCAACAACTTCAGGCATATCATAACCATATTCACGTATATATTGAGTATGTTCTTCTAATTTTTTATCCATTAAGTCTAAAAATTGTTGTTCTTGTTTACCAAATAATTTAGCTATAGCATTTTTAGCAATGTGATATCTATCCATGTGGCTTAATTGCCTTATATCAAAACTGGTTGTTATATCACCATTTTCTCTATATCCATGTATTACTAAATTATGATTATTTCTACCGAAAAATATATCTCTTATTAATCCTTCATAGCCATGGAAAGCAAAAACTATTGGTTTATCTTTTGTAAATACTGCATCAAATTCTTCTTGACTTAATCCACGAGAATCAATTTTAGGAACTCTTAATTTTAATAAATCAACAACATTTACATATCTAATCTTCAATTTAGGAAAATATTTATTAATTATAGAAATGGCAGCAAGTGATTCTAAATTAGGTTCTACGCCAGAAGAAACAAATACAATTTCAGGTTCTTCTTTTTTATTAACATTAGAAGCTCAATCTATAATTTTATATCCTTTCTCAACTAATTCTTTAGCTTCGTTTTTGGTAAAAAATTGTTCTCTAGGTTGTTTTGATGCAACTATTAAATTAATTACATTTCTATCTTTTAAAGATTTTTCCATTACTGCTAATAATGTGTTAGCATCAGCAGGTAAATATTCTCTAATTAATTCTGGTCTTTTATCTGCTAAATGACCCAAAAGCCCTGGGTCCTGGTGAGTATATCCATTATGGTCTTGTTGAAAAGCGGTAGATGTTGCTATTATATTTAAAGATGGATAATCTTTTCTTCAAGGCAATTCTAGTGACTTTTTCACTCATTTCATGTGTTGAGTTAACATCGAATCCACAACTCTCAAAAATGATTCATAAGAAGCAAAAAAACCATGACGCCCTGTTAATACATAACCTTCTAAAAAACCTTCTGCTTGATGTTCACTTAATTGTGAATCTATAATTCTTCCTTCTGGAGCTACTCATTCATCATAAATTTCTGAAGCATTTTCCAATCATTGTCTTTTAGTAACATCAAATAAAGCAAATAACCTATTTGATTTAGTTTCATCAGGCCCAAAAACTCTAAAGTTTTTGGGGTTTCTAATAATAGTATCGGCCATATATTTTCCTAATTCCACCATATCTTGGGCTTTTTTAGAACCAGGATAATCAATATTTAAAGCAAATTTTTCTCAAGAA
The DNA here is from genome assembly GCF_003383595.3 of Metamycoplasma phocicerebrale. Classification (NCBI taxonomy): domain Bacteria; kingdom Bacillati; phylum Mycoplasmatota; order Mycoplasmoidales; family Metamycoplasmataceae; genus Metamycoplasma; species Metamycoplasma phocicerebrale. The sequence continues at coordinate 722,021 of NZ_CP033058.2, read as the reverse complement.
CTTAAATCTAATACTTTAGAATTTATTCCTCCATTAGTAATTGGATTTGTTGCCATTCTAGAATCGCCTTTTGGAGCCAATGATCTAATTTCTTCAATTATTTTTCCGTCTTGGTCAAACAATTCCTGAGGTTTATATGATTTAAGTCATTTTTCTAATTCTTTAATATGTTCTGTTTTAAAGGCACTAACTGGCAATGGCACCTGATGAGCCCTAAAACTACCTTCTATAGCATTTTCGTCTCACTCTTTTGGGCAAGTTCAACCCTTTGGAGTTCTAACAATTAAAACTGGTCAATTAGGTCTTTTTGCTTTGGATGCACCCATTTTTTTTGCTTCTTTTTTAATATTAATTATTTTTTCTATTGCTTCATCCATTAATAAAGCCATTTCTTTATGTATTTCAATATTATTTTTTTTAGAAGACCAATTAAACACGATCGGATCTCAACCCATACCTTTAAAATATTCTTTTATTTCTGATTCAGGTTTTCTTGATAATAAAGTTGGGTTAGAAATTTTACCTCCATTTAGATGTAATATAGGCAAAATTACTCCATCATTTACAGGATTAATAAAAGAATTAGAAAATCAACCAGCACACAATGGACCAGTTTCTGCTTCTCCATCTCCTATTATAGTTGCAGCAATAACATCAGGGTTATCTAAAATTGCTCCTGTAGCATGAGACAATGAATACCCTAATTCTCCTCCTTCGTGAATAGAGCCTGGGCTTTCTGGCGCGGCATGACTTGCTGTACCTCCAGGAAATGAAAACCTTTTACACATTTTTTGCAAACCTTCAACATTTTCAGTAATTTCAGGATAAATTTCAGTATATGACCCATCTAAATATGAATTAGATATCATAACCTGACCCCCATGACCAGGTCCTTCTATATAAAACATATTTAAATCATATTTATTAATAACTCTATTTAAATGTACATAAATAAAATTTTGTCCCGGTATTGTTCCTCAATGCCCAATTGGATATAGTTTTATATCATTAGCACTTAATGGTTTTTGTAATAATGGGTTGTCTCTTAGGTATATTTGAGCTACACTCAAATAATTGGCTGCCCTAAATCATTTGTCCATCGATTCAAAGTATTTAATTTCATCATATTTATTTTTATTATTTAATTTCATCGCTCCTCTTTCTTTAATGTATTAATATTTTACCTTATTTCAATATTTAAAAATGATAATAAAAAAATGCCATAGGCATTTATTTATAAACCTAATTCTTCGTCTGTAGGTATTTTTAAATTTGAACCTACATATGCAAAAATTTCAGGGCTTTGTTTTAAATATTTTCCATCCAAAATTCTTTGAACTGATTTTACAGTATCTTCTAAAGATACATAAACTCCAGGGTTTTTAGTAAAATGCTCAGTCATAAAGAAATTTTGAGTGAAAAAGTTTTCTAATTGCAAAGCTTTTTTAACTGTATTCTTACTTTGGTCATCTAATTCATCAAAACCTAAAATCATAATAACATCTTCTAAATCTTTATATGCTTTTAGAATTCTTTTAGTTTCTATGATAGCTTCAAAATGTTTTTTTCCTATAATTTTTTCATCAACAGAATTAGATGAACTAGCCAAAGGATCAAAAGCGGGAAAAATATTTTTAGCTGTTTGATTACGAGATAAAACTAAATTACCATCCAAATGATTAAAAACTGCAACTGCTGAAGGATCGCTCAAATCATCCATTGGTAAAAAGATAGTTTGAAAAGAAGTAATTGATCCATTTTTATTTTTATACAATCTATTTTCAACATTAGCAATATCGCTTTCAAGAGTGGATTGATATCCTCCTACTGAAGGCTTTTTGCCTAAAGAGGCACTTACTTCATTTTCAGCTTGCACAAAACGATAAATGTTATCAATAAATAATAAAACGTCTTCTTTATCTTTATCTCTTAAATATTCTGCAGCTGTAATACCAATAGGAACTATTGACATTCTAGCTCCAGGAGATTCGTTCATTTTAGAAATATACATAACTGAGTTTTTCATTAATTTTGAAGATTCTAATTCATTAAATAATTCAATAGCTTCACGAGAACGTTCTCCAGAACCTATAAAAACATTTGAAGTTTTTTTAGATTCTTTATTAATGTTGAAAATTATTTCCTTCATTAAAACTGTTTTACCAACACCGGCTCCTCCAAAAATACCTAATTTATAACCTTTTATAATAGGTATAAAAAAGTCGATTGCCTTAATACCAGTTTCAATAATTTCTAATTTATTATCTAGGTAACGATCTTTATTAATTGTAGAGTTCATTTCTACATAATTTGGCATAGTTAATCTATTTTCTAAAAGTGGTTTACCTTCAAAAGAATAAATATTATTTTTAGAGTTCAGACCAACAGGAACCATAAAACTTTTTTTAGTATTAACTATTTCATCTTCCATTGTTATTTCTTTAGATGCATAAATAATTATTGCTCTTACTGTTTCTTCGTCTATTATTCTTTTAACTAATAAAAATGTTTTTCCTTTATTTGTAGTTAATAAATGATTAACTGAGGGCAAACCATTTTTAGGAAATTTAATTTCAACTATATCAGATCATAATTTTATAATTTTACCCATTATTTATCCCCTAACATTTTTGCTATTTTTTCTAAATAAGAATTATTAAATTCAACAAATTCATGTTCATAATCAGTTTTTCAACCTAAATTTAAATAATCTGAATATTGTTGCAATGCATAAGCAAAAAAGTCTTTAATTAAATCATCATCATAATTATCGCTAGTTTGAATTGTGTTATAAACTTTTTTAGCTTCTTCATTTGTATCAATTAAAGTATTTATAAATTCTAAAGCTTTTTGTTCATTTTTAATTCCTTTTAAAATTTTTCAAGAAATTAATTTTGACATTAATAAAACAAATTTATTTGAATATAAAGAATGCCCTTTTTGAATAAACATTTTATCAATCATTTTTCCCTTATATAAAAGTTCTGAAGTTTCTTTGTTTAATTCATAATCTAACATTGCTAATTTTAAATGTCTTTTATATTGTCTAAAAGTTTTTCCTACTTCAGAAGCAACTTTTGACATTATTCTATTTTGAACAGAAGAACCAGTTCTTGATACTGAAAGATTAATATTAACAGCTGGCAATATACCTTGTGAGAATAAACTAGCACTAGTTACTATTTGACCATCCGTAATAGAAATAACATTAGAAGAAATTAAAGATGTAATATCACCATCTATTGTTTGTATTATTGGCAAAGCTGTAATTGTTTTTTTATTAACAAATGATCCAGCTCTTTCTAATAATTGTGAATGCGCGAAAAATATATCTCCAGGCATTGCTTCTTTGCCAACTGGCTTATCAGTTAATAAAGCAATTTCACGAATTATATTAGCGTGCTTAGTTAAATCATCAAAAATAATAACCACATCTTCTTTTAAGGAAATGTTTTCTGCATGAGCCATTCCTACGTAAGGCGCTAAATATTGTTCATATGCACTTGTTGCAGGAGCATCTATAATTATTGTATTTTTTAAAGCATCATGTTCTTTTAAAGTGTTATAAATTTTTGAAATACTTTCTTTCTTTTGGCCTATTGCAACATATATACATTTAGTATTCGTCTTCGCTTGATTAAGAATAACATTGATTGCTATGTGTGTTTTTCCTGTTTGTCTATCACCAATAATTAATTCACGTTGCCCTTTACCAATAGGTATCAATAAATCTATTGAAGTAAAACCTGTGTACAATTGTTCATTTAACATTTTAACAGTCATTAAATCATGAGCTAATTTAAAAATAGGACTATGAGGGTCTTTAGAATTTATTTTTATTTCTTGATATTCAGGCAAAATAGCATTTCCAAAAATATCTATTACTTTCCCAAAATGTTCATTTGAACTATAAACATCGCTTCTTTCGATAGCTTTAATTGTGTCATTAATTTTTAATTCTTTATTATCATTATTAGCCAATAAAAATGCTCTATCCAAAGTACAGTTTATTAATATCATTTTAATAGATGAATCTCTTGTACATACAAATTGTTGGCCTTGTTCGTAAGTAAATTCACCCACAACTTCTACAATATATCCAAAAATAGAAACAATTCTAGGTTCTTTTATTGATTGTGTATTCTTTTTAGTTGGCATTTTTTTCTCCTTTAACCATATTTTTAAAATAGCTTGACATAATATATATTCTAAAATTACTAGAATCTTTGGTTTTATATAAAACTATATTTGGTAAAAATTCAACATAATAATTTTCTAATAAATTGTCAATTTCTAAATTATAAAAATTTTCAAAACCAGTAGTTGATAAAACATTTTTTAAATTAAAATTAATAACAGGGACTTTTTTGCTAATACTAAATTTCTTATCATTTTGAAAATCAATTGCGAAATTTATAAAATCTATTTTTTCAAAATTTTTTAAAGCATTATTAATTTTATTCAAAAAAGAAACAAAATCTTTATTATCTTTTGTTAAAGAATTAGTTAACAAGACAGTAGATAATAATTTATCAAAATTAATAAAGTTGCCTTTCGTTAATTTTTTTTCTAATCAAAATAAAATATCGTCTTTATTTGATTTTAATTCTAAATCAGTGTTTTTAAGCATTAGATCTTCCTTAAAATTTATTTTAAATGTTTATAAATTATAAACTTCTTTACCTTAAAATTCAATAGAAAATATTTTTTATTAAAATTTATTAGTTAATATTATTTAAAAATGCAAAATATATTTTTTTACCTCTTTCTATAGTTGCAAATTTCATTTTAAATTATTGTTTTTCACTGTATTGCTTTTTAAAAAAATATAGGCCAAACTTTGCTTCCAAAATACTTTTTTTATTTTTATCGCTATAGATATATAAATTTAATTCTGTTTTTTTCATAATAAATTTCTTTTTAATTTTTTAAATCTTTAATATTAACTATATAAAATCCATCACTAGTTTTTCTAGTGTTACCCACACCAACTAAAATCATCAAAAAAGATGGTTCTATGCTATTTTCAACTTTAATATTATTTTTAACTTTATTTAAAGATTCTTTTGCTTGTTCAATATTTTTTTCACTATCTGAAAGTTTAATTTCTACAAGTCCTCATTTACCATTTCTCAAAGAGATGGCGGCATCAATTTCTAATCCATTTGAATCTTTATATTTAAAAACTTCTCCATTTATACTTTGAGCATATACCCTTAAATCTCTAATACATAAGTTTTCAAATAAAAACCCTAAAGTATTAAGATTTTGTAGCAACAACTCTTCATTTAAATTAAGAGCTGCAACAGCTATAGAAGGATCAACAAAATATTTTGTAGGACTTGTTCTTATAATGCTTTTAGATCTTATTTTAATCGAAGTCCACGATTCTAATTCTTCAATGATAAATAAATTTTTTAAATAAGACAAATAGTCAAAAACAGTTGACTCTGATATTTTTATACTATTATTTTCTGAAACATCATTAATTAAAACATTTTTTGACGATTGAGATCCTATATTTCTAGAATAAGATTTCATTATTGCACTTACATAATTAGTATTCAAATTTTTTGAAACAAAATAATTAATGTCATACTTTATTAAATTATTATAATATTCATAAACATAATTTATTTTTTCTTTTGAGTTCATATCTAATGTTGCAGGTCAACCCCCTTCGCAAACATCAGAAATAACGTTTTTTATATTTACATCATTTTTATAATAAAATAATTCTTTATTTTCATTATAAAATAGAGATTCTAAAGAAATTCGTCCAGAAGATTTTTTTTGCTCTCATAAACTCATTGTGCGAAGAACAAATCTATTAATTCTACCAATACCTGAATGCATAATTTTGTCAATATTTTTTGGAGTAGAAGAGCCCGTTAATATAAACGCACCTTTATATTTATTTTTATCAATTTCATTTCTTAAATAATCTCATAATTGGGGAAGATCTTGTCATTCATCAAACAAAATTGGTTTATCAGTATTAAATATTTGACTTTTATCTAATACTAGTAATTCTTCAACATTATTTTTTTCGTTAGGGTCACTTAAAAAATACTTTGTTTTTGATAAAAAAGAAGCTGTTTCAGTTTTTCCAACACCTTTAGCTCCAGTTATAAGAATACCTCCACTTATTTTTAAAAGGTCTTCTAATATTTTTTCTGACACACGTTTTCTATAAGCCATTATCATTCCTTATCTTTTATATAAATCTTAGATATTTATTTTAAAATTATACAATAAGATATGATTTGTGACAAAAATAACACATGATTTGTGACAAAAATAACACATGATTTGTAAATTTTATACAAAGCCTTAAAATTTCATTTTAATTATTAATACAAAAAGACATTTAGAATTTTGTTAATTAATATTCTTATTCTTAAATTAATCTAATTTACTATTAATTAAATTGTAGACTTTAATATGTTGTTTTTACTTTTTTAGTTATAATTAATAACTATAATGTAATTAACAAGGGGGAGTATTAAAATGTTGGATGTTTGTGGGATAAGCAAAATTTTTCCAGACAAAAAACTTTTTAGCAATATAAATTTAAAGTTTTTACCAGGAAATGTATATGGAATTATAGGTGCTAATGGAGTAGGAAAATCAACTTTTTTAAAAATATTAAGTGGGGAAATAGAAGCTTCTGAAGGGCAAATTATTAAGGATAAAAATGCTAGAATGAGTGTTTTAAGCCAAAATCATGACGAATACAATGATTATAATGTTACTGATGTTGTCATAATGGGCAATAAAGAGCTTTATCAAATTAATTTAGAAAAAAACAAAATTTATGAAAACCCAGAAGCTACAATGGAAGATTATGAAAAAGCAAGTGTATTAGAACAGCAATATGGAGAAATGGGTGGATGAAATGCTGAAAATGATGCACAAACACTTTTATCTAATTTAGGCATAGAATCAAGTAAATGAAATCTTAAAATGTCAGAATTAAAAGCTAACGAAAAAGTTAAAGTTTTATTAGCTAAGGCTCTATTTGGAAACCCCGATATTTTAATTATGGACGAACCTACAAATAGATTGGATCTAAGGACAATAAAATGATTAGAAAACTTTTTAATGGATTACCCAAATATAGTAATAGTTGTAAGTCACGATAGTGACTTTCTAGATGCTATTTGTACTCACATAATTGACATTGACTATTCTGAAGCCAAATTATTTGTCGGAAATTATTCGTTTTGAAAACAAACTAGTCAATTATTAATAGAAATGCAACAAAAAACCAATCTAAAAAAAGAGGAACAAGCACAGAAATTAAAAGAATTTATTGCTCGTTTTTCTGCCAATGCTTCAAAATCTAAACAAGCTACAAGCCGTAAAAAATTATTAGAAAAAATTGTCATAGATGAAATTAAACCTTCTTCCAGAAAATATCCATATATTAAATTTGATTTAAACCGACTTCCTGGAAAACAAATTTTAAGTGTCAAAAATTTAACATATATAAATGATGCTGGTGACATCCTTTTTGAGAATGTAAGTTTTAGTTTAAAACCTGGCGATAAAATGGTAATTATAGGAAATGATGACATTGCTAAAACTAGATTATTGGAAATTTTAATTGGCAAAAGAAAACCTACATCAGGTATTGTAGAATGAGGTATTACAATAACTCCTAATTATTTTCCTTCTAATAATTCTGAATATTTTCAAGAATCAAAATCAATAATAGATTGATTGAGTAAATGACCTTTAAATAATACAACTCAAGAAACAAAAGATAATAGCGACGCTAGAATGAGAGCATTTTTAGGAAGAATGCTATTTTCAAATGATAGTGTATTCAAAAATGTTAAAGTGACAAGCGGAGGAGAAAAAGTTCGCTTAATGATGTCAAAATTAATGTTGGAAGAAAGTAACTTTTTAATTTTTGATCAACCATTAGATCATTTAGATTCAGAATCAATAGATAGTTTAATTGAAGCAATAAAAAATTATAAAAGTTCTTGTATATTTACGACATATAATAGAGCAATGATAAAAGAATGCGCTAATGTGTTATTAGAAATTAAACCTAAAGAAAGCTATTTATTTTATGGTAATCTTGAAGAATATGAAGAGGCTATGGGATATTAATTAATACTAATTTTAATAAGATAATAAGAGACTTTGTTCTCTTTTTTTATTTATATTTTTTTACTATTTAAAAAAATCTATAAAATTAAAAGTATAAATATTAAAGGAGTAAAAATAAATGGAAAAAATGAAAGCTTTTGTTGTAGAAAGCCCTAAAAAATGAAGTATAAAGGAAATAAATATTCCTGAACCAAAATATAAAGAAGTATTAATTAAAATGGAAGCATCAGGAGTTTGCCACACTGATTTGCATGCTGCAAATAATGATTGATTAATAAAACCAAAATATCCTTTGACTCCAGGGCATGAAGGAATAGGAATAGTTGCAAAACTTGGAAAGGGATGCACTAGATTAAAAATAGGTGATAGGGTTGGATTGGCTTGATTACATGATGCTTGCGGACATTGTGAATATTGTTTAAAGGGGAGGGAAACTCTTTGCGAAAATCAAAATATGACTGCATACACAAAAGACGGTTCTTTCGCAGAATATGCTATAGGTCATGAAGATTTTGTAGCAATTATTCCAGAAAATTTAGACATTATTTCTGGAGCACCAATCATTTGTGCTGGTGTAACAACATACAAAGCAATTAAAAAAGCGAATTTAATTGCGAATCAATATTGCGCAGTTATTGGAATAGGTGGTTTAGGACAACTTGCTATTCAATATGCAAAGGCAATGGGATATAAACCAATCGGAATAGATATATCAAATGATAAAGTTGAATTAGCCCTTAAATCAGGCGCTATAAAAGCTTATAATTCTTTAGAAAATTCCAATTTTATTGAAGATATTATTAAATATACAAAAGGCGGTGTTCATGCTATCATTAATACCTCAGTAGCATCAAAGGCCGCTTATCAGGCTATGAATATTTTACGAAAAGGTGGCAGGCAAGTTCTTGTAGGTTTACCATCAAAGGATGAAAACGGTAAGGATGAATTTTCAATTTCTATTTTTAAAACCGTTTTAAATGAAAGAGAGATTGTGGGTTCTATTGTTGGAACTAGACAAGATCTTCAAGAAGCTCTATTATTTGCCGCTGAAGGAAAAGTAAAATCAGAAATAACAAAAATAATTAAATTAGAAGAAGTTTCAGAAATTTTTAAAAAACTTGAAAAAGGTGAGTTTGTAGGAAGAGCAGTAATAGATTTTAGAAAAAAATAAAAATGCCTTTATTTTAGGCATTTTTTAATTATTTGCTTCAATCTATTTCTATATAATCGTACTTTTTATCTTTGGTTTTTTTAGAAATAACTTTAAAAGTAATTTTGTTGTTTAAAGTAAATTTTGCGTTTTTACGCAATGTATGATTCATTTTAAATTCCAATCATTCTGAAAGAGTTTGATTTTTTTCTTTATCGCTTAATGTATATTCTTCTAAATAGTCTTCTAATTCCAATTGTTTTCACAAAGTTTTCATTAAAACTGTTCCCTTAGCTTCAGACCTTTCAAGGCTTATTTCATAAATTTGTTCGTCATCATCGTACTCGTCATATATTTCGCCAACAACTTCTTCAAGAATATCTTCAATAGTTATAATACCTATTGCCTTATCATCATTATTATTTTCTGTAACAAAAGCCATTTGTGCTCTTGCTTGACGCATTTTTTCAAGAGCTACTGATAATAAAGAATGTGCTGAAACATTAGGAACTGTCTTAACATAGTTCATAATATTGCCTCTGGATAAAAAGAAAATATCTTTTAATAAAATAATTCCTATAAGGTCGCCATCTTTTTCTACTGGAATTCTCGAATAATTTGTTTCTTTAAACATATTAAGAGTTTCTTTCATTGTTGATTTTCAATTAATATAATCAACATTTTTTAACTTAATGTAATGCTGTGAAACTTTTGTTGAATCTAAATCTAATACATTTTGAGCCATTATTGATTCATTAGTTTCTAAAACTCCTTCATCATGAGCTATATTTAATAAACTTTTTACTTCTTCTTCGGTGTTGGTAATATAAATTTTTTTACCAATTTTTGAAATAGGATAAGTAATTGGAATAAATAACCAATACAACATTTCAATAAATCAATAGTAAGCCCTCACAGTTTTTTCTGGTCTAGATTTGGCTAATAATTTAGGTATAATTTCAGCAAATAAAACTATTATTGGTGTCATAACAATAGTAGAAATTAAGGAAGCTAAACCTGTTTTTTCCGGACCAAAAGCATTTGTTAGTAAAAAAACTAACAATGTAGAGGCTCCAATATTAACTAAATTATTTGCAATTAATATTGTTCCTAAAGTTCTATTAAAAAATTGATGTTGTTTTAAAATAGCTTTAGCACCTCTTACTTTTTTTTCAACTAAAGTTTCTATTTTTGCTTTTGATAAAGAAGTATAAGCTGTTTCTGAGGCTGAAAAAATACCTGAACAAATTAATAAAAATAATAATAGTATTGAATAAATTACAGTTTGCCAAACAGGTGTTTGCGTAATAGTTACTGTTGTGCCTGAATCATAATTGATAGCGAGCGATACATCCATTTCTAAAATCTTCTCCATTCATATATGCTTATGCATAAAGTATTATTAATTATAAACTATAAAAATGTATTATATATAAAATATATTAGTTTTAAACTTTACTAAGTAGATTATAAAAACTAAAAAACAAAATAACATTTATTAAAAATTATTAATTTATAATAATTACATGTATAAATTTGAAGATGTAAAATTAGTAGAACTTCCAAACGAAGTTTTACGTAAGAAATCATTAGATGTTGAACTGCCACTATCGGAAGAAAATATTAATTTAATAGAAAAAATGATTTACCACGTTTCTGATAGCCAAAAAGCTAATACAAAATTTAGACCGGCTGTAGGTGTGGCAGCAGTTCAATATGGAATATTAAAAAAAATTTTTTATATTTTAATAACAGATAACGAAAACAACATAATTTTTAATGATGTTTTAATTAATGCTAAAATGCTAGGACATTCAGATCATAAAATAGCCTTATCAGAAGGTGAAGGTTGTCTAAGCGTTAATGAAAAACACCCTAAACAAGAAGGTTTTGTTCCTAGATATTCTAGAGTTATTGTTGAAGCATATTCTTATTTTGAAAAGAAAGTTAAAAGATATGAACTATCTGGCTACCCAGCAATAGTTTGTCAACATGAATACGATCACTTGCAAGGTAATTTATTTATTGATAGAATAAATCAAAAAAACCCTTGAAAAAAAGATAAGGATATGAATATTTTATAAAAAATTAATATTAAAAAATGTATAAGCACTATATGCTAAACCTCCCTAAGTTATTTCATTGTTTGATTCAACTTTCAGGATTTAATATACTGCTCATACATTTTATTTTTTTATTTTTTTAAATTTTAATGGCACTTCAAATTCTATATCTTCCAATATGGGTTGAATATAAATTCCATATTCCGTTCTATATTTACCTAATTTTTCAGTGTTAGTTGATAATGTTAAAAGTTTTGCTTTAAATAATAGGGTTGTTCCCGTTTTTCAATCTGAATTATCTATATTTTTTATTTGAATTTCTGAGCTAAAAACTAAAGGAGAAAACAAATTATTAGTATCCGTTACTATGTTGGGTAATAATCTCATTTTGTCAATTTTATCAATTATTTTAGGTTCAGTTAATAACCAACCAAGATTTAAATTATTATATTTATTTGATTTAAATTTATCATTAAAATCTTTAATAAATTTTTTAAATTCATTTTTATATTTATTAATTGTTTCTTCTGAAAATGGTTGATTTAGATCTACTGGTAAAAATAAATTATAAATTAGTTTATTTTTTAAATTGTTAATAAATTCTTTATTAAATTCCTTTTGTTTTTTTTCTATTGATGATTGATCAAATTTAATAGTTTCTTTTGTAGTTTTAATAGGAAAATTTTTTAAAACAAAAGATACAGATTTATTATTTGGAACTTTAAATGCTAAATCAATATACAAAGTTTTCTTAGATACTGTATCAATAATGAAATTATATGGTTCGATAAATCAATTTTTGGTATTGTTTTCAAAAGTAACATAATCCTTTAATATTTTTGATTTTGTGACTTCTTTGCTTTCATTAACTAACTTAGTTAGTATTTCTTCAGGTGTGCCTTCTAAACCTTTTTTATTAAATATATTTATGGAAATGCCATGTTTTGATTGGTTTAAATCTTCAAGAACTATTTTAGGCACACTATCATATCAGTAAGTTAATAAAAACTTTGGTCTATTAACAGATACACCTATTGCCGCACCCAAGACTGCCACTAATGCTGAGCTTGATAAAGTTCAGAATAATATTTTTCTAATTTTTTTCGCTCTAACAGTTTTTTGAGCAAAATCTTTGTGCTTTAATTTATCTTCATCACTAATTTCTTTGTTAATAGAATCTTCTCAATCAAAAATTGGTTTTTTATTTTTTTTAGAAGCCATTTTATTCACTATCCTTATTATTTAATTCTGGCATATTTGTATCTTCTTCTTCATCTAGCAAATTAAAGTTTTTAATAATCTCTTCGGAATCGTCATTTAAAGATGGTAATGTTTCAATTTCTATTTTTTTATCATGCTCATTTGTATTATCGGCTATTGAAGGATCAATCTTATTTTTTGCTAGTATTTCATCAAAATCTATTTCGGTAGTTTTTTCTATGTCTATATTATTGTTATTAGTTTCAAAGTCTTCATTATCATTACTTATAATAGTAAACTCTTCAGTATTTTTTGAAGAAGCTTCATTTTCATTTATATTTAAGTTTTCTCGGTCTTTATCTAAATCATCTGAAACTAAATTATCATGTTTTGTGTCTGTATCTTCATCTTCCATTTCAGCAAAATTCATTTCATCAGAATTTTGAATTTCTAATTTTAATTCAATTTTGGGTTCATTTTTTTTGAAATTATTAGGTTCTGATAACATATCAATATCATCAATTTCAGCTTTACGATTTTCACCTAAATTTTGTTCTTCATATAAATCAATTTCTTTAGAGACAGATTCTTGATCTTCTATATAATCAACTGGGTAATCGTCTATTTCGTCGTCTTCTTTTATTTCTTTATTTGTTAATTCTGTTTTAGGTTTTGCGTCATTATTTTTTGATATATCATTTTCCTTTGTAAAACTTTCTTTTAAATCAATATCTGAAATTGAATCTTCCATTTTATAAGAAACATCATTAATTGTTAATTTTTTAGCAGTGTTTTCTTTTTCTCTTCTAAATTCTGCATTAATAATACTTTCTTCATAAATTACTCTTTTTAAATAAGAAAATATTTTATTTTTATTTATAGGCCATTCAATTTCTGAAATATAAATAATTGGATACTCTTTTGATTCTAAAAACTTAATAGAATCTCTAAATATTAAATATTTTTGATAATCATTTTTATAACTAAAAATGTCTAATATAAAACCTTGAACCATTTTTTTGTTTAAATTATTAACCAAAACAATATCAATAGTTTTGGTTCCTACTGAATAATTAACTTCAAATTTAAAATCAGGTTTATCTATAATTAATTGTTTTAAACTATCTAAAACATCTACTTTAAATTTCAAATCTTCTGGAATAACGTTGATTTTAGTTGCTAAATAATCGTTTGTTTCATCTAAATAATTTTTTTGGCTTTCTAATGGTAAATCTAAAAATTTTAACCAATCTCTAAACATAATCATGTCTGTAGTTGATTTGTCACTAATTTCAATATCATCAGCATAAATTGATTTTACTACCATAACCTTTTCACGAGCTCTTGAAATAGCAACATTTAAAGCATTTTTTCCACCATTTCTAGCAACATATGTATTTTGTAAAGAAGTGTTTTTGTCATAAACAACTGACATAATAACTAAATCTGCTTCATCACCTTGAACATTTTCTATATTTTTAATAATTATTTTTTCATTCATTAAAGCCTCTTCTAAGGCTGGTTCTAAACCAAATATTTTATTCATTAAATAATCTTGTTGTTTAGAGTTAAATAAAAGAATAATAATTTTATTGTATATTTTAATATTTTCGCGCGCTAATTCAATTACTTTTAAACCTTCTGCTTCATTCATACTATTATCCCAAGTACCATCAACTTGTATAACTTCTATTGCTTTGTCTTTTGAAAGGGATAATTCATAATTATCTATAACATCTAGCTTTGATTCATAAAAATGTTTAGAAGAAAAAGTCATCAAAGTAGCTTTTTTTGAACGATAGTTTTTATCTAAAAGAACAGAGTAAACTCCTAAAACCATAGCATAATCTAACAACGATTTTATATTGCCAAAATCGTCTTCTTCATCAAAACTATAAGATGCTGAAAACCATCTTGTAGGTTGCATTTGTTGATTATCACCTGCTAATATTTTTCTTTTTGCTAAATACAAAATTGGTATTCCTTTTTCTAAGAATACTTGTGACGATTCATCTAATATTGCATAATCAAATTCTTCTTTTGATCACATAGATAAATCTAATTCTGGGGTTGTAACAATTATTGGAAATAAGAATTTAATCATTTCTTTATGTTTGTGAAAAAACTTATATGGTTTTAAACTGCCAATTCTAATTGCCATAGCAAAAGAAGTATATTGCCTTTTTTGTTCTTCAGTAAAATTATTAATTTTTTCAAATGTTTTTTCTAAAAGGATTTTTGTTAATTTTTTATCATCATTTAATTTTAGAGTTTTTGAAATTAATATTTTTTTGTATTGTTCTGAGAATTTAACAATTTCTTCATAACTAACCGAATTAACATATTTTAAGGCTTCATCAATATCAATTGTAAATAAAGATTCGTCTTGAAGAATTAAATCTGCCATTCTTTTTATTTCGCCTGGTACTATTGTAAAAATAGTACGTCTTTTGTTATAGTTTGCTTCATATAATGTGTTAATTAACTCTTTTCGATCTTTTGTAATTTTTGAAAGATTATATTTTAAACTAGGATCAAGCAATTTTAAACTTTCATAAGTTTGATTATTGAAGTTTCCATTCATAATGGCTGCATAAAAATTTATTATATTTGATAAATTTGGAGTTTGTTTTATTAAATTTACATTATCAACATAATTTTTATCTTCATCAGAAAAAACACTGAAACCTTCTTCCATCTCTGATTTTTGATAATTTTCAATTAAATATATAAATTCTCTTAATGGTTCATAAAAAGTTTCTAATCTTAAGTTTTTATCATTTAAAGCAAATAAACAAAAAATAGAAAGTTTTTTCATTCTGTTTTTTAAAACATCTAAGGCAGCTTTTTTCTGACTTACAACTAAAGCTGTATATCCTCTTGCAATTATATTTGTAATTAAATTTGAAATAGTTTGCGATTTACCTGTTCCTGGTGGACCTCAAATAATTGTATCTTGGTACAACGATGAAACTGTTGCTACGTCTTGTGAATAATTGGTTTCTTGGATTTTAAAAAGTTTAAAATTATCATCAAAAATAACTTTTTGCACTTTTTGACGATATACATTCTTGTTTACATTTGGTTGTAAAATCTTATCAAATTCGTCGTTTTCTATAATTTTCTTCATTTGATTTCATAAATAACCTGAAGAAACATTAAAGAATCCTAATACTATTCCCGAGTGAAATAATATTGAAGTATTTTTTATATTATCAACATTTAAATTTTTAATTCCTTGTTTTAATGTTTCAGGCATAGAAAATAAAGGAGATCATATTTTTTTAAAACGTTCAAAAACCTCTCTAATAGATAAACCTGTAAAGTCAAAAGAATCAACATTTAATGAAAAACCTTCTTGATTTAAAAAAGTCACTAATTTACTATTAACTCTTATATCTGAATTAGAACTAATATAAACTAACGAATTTCTTACTTCTACAAGTATTTCTTTAAAAAACAAAGGAGCATAAATAGTTTTGTTTTCTGTTTTTATTGAAATATAAAAAAATCCAATATGTAATGGTCAAATATTGGTTTCAATATTAATGTTTTGAGCTTTGTTTAAGATTTTTTTTCATTTAACAATGGATTTTTGAAATTCTGTTTCTTGCTGCGAAATAATTATATTTTTTGCTTTATCTAAATTAGAAGACAACATCTTAAATATGTTGTCATCTAATCTTTTGTTGTATTCCTTAAAAATATTTACTATTTCTGTTTTATTGCGAGCCTCACTTACTCTTTCAGCGATTGTTCTATTAGCTGCTTCTGCTAAAACACAGTTAATATTAAATTTGTTATAAATTTCATTGAATGTGTCTTCACCAAAATTTTTATAAACATCAAAATATCGTTCGTTATCAATTGCACTATATAATGATGAATCATATGTATCAATGTTTAAAAGATTAGCCATTAAACTTTGATACTTTGTGTTATTTGAATCCATCTATTTTACCTCGTTTATTAATTCTTCAACATGTTTAGCTGTATTACCTAAAACTAATGATACGCTACCACTTTGTAATGCTATGCCACTTACTCCATCTAATTTTTTTAACTCTAAAGAATTAACTTTTTGCTTATCAAAGAAAAAAACCTTAAGAATTTTTTGAGTGGATGATAATGATTTGATATTATCCTTACCACCTAGATTTTTCAATAAATCTTCTAAATCAAAACTTATTTTTGTTTCTTTTGATAAATAATCTTTTTGTTTTATTTGTCTATATTTTTTCTTTCAATATATTAATATAAAACCAAAAGTTATTATTATTAAAAAAAAGTATAAAAATTTATTCTTACTATTCATTAAATATACTCCTTTGATTTTTTAGTTCATTTTAAATTATATTTTAATTTATAATTAAAACTATAAAAAGAATTATATATTAATGTAATGTTTCTCTTTATTTTACATATTTGTATTTGTTTTAATAAATTTTCAATTTATTTTTAGAATAAAAGACATAGCTAATAAATTAAGGATTAATATTACTTAATATTAATAATTTAATTTTAAAAAAGTAATAAAATTTATAAAGACTTTATTTTAAAAATAAGGAGAAACTAATGAATAAAAAAAGAGTATTAAGTGGAATTACAGCTACTGGCAAATTAACATTAGCCAACTATATTGGTGCTATAAAAAATATGGTGAAGCTGCAAGAAGAATATGAAAGTTATATTTTTATTGCTGATTTGCATGCGCTAACATTACCTATTGATCCAAAAGTTTTAGAAGAAAATAGGAAAAATATATATGCATTATTTATGGCTTGTGGAATTGACACAAATAAAACAACATTATTTTTTCAATCTGATGTAATGGAACATGGATTAATGAATTGATTAATTTTGGTAAATACAACGATTGGAGAATTGTCTAGAATGACGCAATTTAAGGACAAGTCTTCAAAAGTTAAATCTGCTAATGGCATGGAAACTATACCAACAGGTTTACTAATGTACCCAACACTTATGGTAGGAGACATAATTTTATATGATGCAGATTTAGTTCCTGTAGGAATTGATCAAAAACAACATGTTGAGCTAACAAGAAATTTAGCTCAAAGATTAAATAATAAATTTAATTTAGATTTTAAAATTCCAGAACCTTATATACCTGAAATAGGCGCAAAAATAATGTCATTAGCTGAACCAACTAAAAAAATGTCAAAATCTGACATCAATGAAAAAGCTTCTATTTATTTATTAGATGATCCTGAAAAAGCTTATAAAAAAATATTAAAAGCGGTTACAGATTCAGAAGGAAAAATATATTTATCTGATGATAAGCCAGGAATTAAAAATTTATTAACAATTTATTCAGTGCTTAAAGATATTTCTTTGGAAGAAGCAGTTAAATATTTTGAAAAGAAAAATTATGGAGAATTAAAACAAGAAGTTGGGTTAATAGTTAAAAGCTTTTTAGAAAAAATTCAAACTAATTACAAAAAAACAATTTTAGAAGTTGAAAAAGAAGCAAAAAAAGGCGCTTTAGTTGCATCTAAAATTGCAAGCAACAATCTTAAAAAATTAATGAAGGGACTTGGACTAAACAATGAAAGCAAATAGTAAATTAAATCACTCTACTAGTCATTTATTAGCAGCAGCTATTTTAAAATTATATCCAAATACAAAACTTGCAATAGGCCCGGCTATAGAAGAAGGTTTTTATTATGATTTTGAATTTGAAAACCCAATTCTAGAATCTGACTTACCAAAAATTGAAAAAACAATGAAAAAAATGGCAGAGCAAGGATATGAAACAAAAAAAGTTGGAATAGAATTTTTTTGTTTTGATAATCAACCATATAAAAAAGAGCTTTATGATGAATTTTTAAAAGAAAAGAAAGAAATAACATTTTTTCAATTTATTCATCCTAAAACAAATGAAATCTTATTTACTGATTTATGTGCAGGTGGACATGTAGATGATACTAAAGAAATTAAACACTTTAAGTTATTATCAATAGCGGGAGCATATTGAAGAGGAAATTCTGATAATAAAATGTTAACTAGAATTTATGGTACTTCTTGAGAAACAAAAGAAGAACTAGATAAATACTTAAATATATTAGAAGAAAGAAAAGAAAGAGATCACCGTAAATTAGGAAAAGAATTGAATTTGTTTATGTTTAGTAATTTAAGTGGACAAGGATTTCCTATTTGATTAGAAGATGGTATGAAAATACATAATGCAATTAGAAATTATGTATTAAAATTGGATAAGAAATTTGGTTTTACTGAAGTTTTAACTCCTCATTTTGGTGAAAAAAAATTGTATGAAATTAGTGGACATTGATCACATTATCAAGATACTATGTTTAAACCAATTAAAATGGATAATGAAACTTTAGTTGCTAGACCAATGACATGTCCTCACCACATTATTTTATTTAATTCAACAAGACGCTCTTATCGTGATTTGCCAATAAGATATTCAGAGCAATCTAGATTGTATCGTTACGAAAAATCAGGTGCCCTAAGTGGATTAGAACGTGTTAGATCTATGGATTTAACTGAAGGCCATGTTTTTGTAAGACCAGATCAAATTAAAGATGAATTTAAACACTTATATAAAATGATTTTGAAGGCTTTAAAAGATTTTGATATTGAAATAGATCACGTTTCTTTGTCTTTAAGAGACCCAAAAGATGAAGAAAAATTCTTTAAAGATGATGAAATGTGAAATAAAGCTGAAGACGATTTAAGAAAAGTTTTAAAAGAATTAAATATAGAATACAAAGAATTTGTTGGTGAAGCTGCTTTTTATGGACCAAAAGTAGACTTTCAAGTTAGAACTGTTCTTAATAGAATTATTACAATGTCGACATTACAATTAGATTTTTTATTACCACAAAGATTTGATATGAAATTTGTAGATGATAATGAACAATTTCAAAGACCTGTATTAATTCATAGAGGTTTAATTGGAACTTATGAAAGATTTATAGCTACATTGTTAGAGCAAACAAAAGGGGTGTTACCTTATTGATTAAGTCCAAGACAAGTTACTATATTACCTATTAGTGATGACCAGAATGATTACTGCCAAAAATTATATGAAGAATTTTTAGATTTAGATATTAATGTTAATATTGATTTAAGAAAAGAAAGAATAAACAAAAAAATGCGAGAAGCACAAATTCAAAAAACTAAATTTATAATTGTTATTGGCAAACAAGAAATTGAAAACAACACATTGGCTGTAAGAGAATATGGTAGCGATCAAACTAAAATTTATAATAAAAAAGAATTTATTAATAAATTATTTGAACTAAAAAGAAATTTAAAATAAAAATTCGGTTTCCCGAATTTTTTTATATCTATATATTGACAAAATTAAATTTTGTTTGTTAAACGAAGTATTAATAAAATTAAGTTAACAATAATTAAAATTGACAAAATTGTAAAGAATGTTCAGAATAATCTTTTTTGTCTTCTTCTACCATATGCTGGGCTTGTGTGGTGAGCGCATGCTACTTGTTTTTTAAAACCTGAAATTACATATTCATGTGCTTTTGAAGTTTCACCATCATGTTCCAAGTGATATGTTACAACAACTTTTTCTCCACTTAATGGAGTTACTTTTTCAATTACTGTTGTATATTTTGATTTTGATTTAACATCCATTGCAAAAACTTGGTTTGCAGTTTTTTGAGACATGTTTTCAACATAAAATGTTGCTTTTGATGCTTCTGAATCTAAGCTAAATGGAGCTTTCTTTTCTACAACTTTTTTAGTTGTTGTTGTTGTTTTTTTAGGTGCTGGTTTTTCAACTAAATTTTCTTTTTCTATAAATGTTATAGCATCTTGATTCTTAACATTTTTAGCTTTAATTCTTTCAACAATTAAACGGGCTTTATCAATACCAACGCTTCCACGGTATGCACCATCACGGTGGAATCATACACGTGTTTCATTTTTTGTTTTTTCACTTACTCTGATGAATTCTGAAACTGCATCAGTAAATTCTAAAAAGTTACCTGAAATTTTTTGGTTAGCTTTTTTAAAATTAAATGTTACATTTCTTTCTTTATCAAATTTTTCAGAGATGTAGTATTTTTCTAATGTGCTTTTTGCCATTTTTTTCTCCTAATTTGAATAATATTTTTTTATTCAGTATTTATACGTATACATTAATAATTTTAGATTAATAAAACTTTTTTTTATTAAAAAGAACAATAAAAAACGTATTTTTTACTAAATTCAATGTTTTTTAATCAATTTATACAAAAATACGCATAATTTTCAATGTTTTTCAATGTATAAGCAATATGTATTCAATGTCTTATCAATATATTAAAAAACATTGAATTACACTCTTTTTAGCTTTAATAATTTAATTATTTGTTGAACATTTTCGGCACTTAAAACCGGTTTCAAATTTTTCTTAATATCTATAAAAAATTCATAAAAATTTTCTAATGAAGTATATGATAAATGAGAAGGGACATTATCTATATCAAAATTATTAATATTATTAAAAGAAAGAATACCAATAACAGGTAAATTTTTAGGTAACATAGGAAGAAAATCTTGAATATTTTTATTTAACTTTCAGAATGGGTTATAAATATAATATTTAGCTTTTTCTTTAAAAATAAATCATTCCCTACTATTAAAACTTCCTTGTATGCTTTTGCCTTTATAACCAAACTCATTAATAACAAATAAACCATAACTATTAACTAGTATAGGCCCAGATTCAAAATTTTTAAAATTAAATGAATAAATTCCTTCCATCAGATAATCACAATTAGATACTATTTTTGAAATTTTAGACATTTCTGTTTCCAAATTAAGAAACTCTATTTCTCCTGTCTCTTCAAATTTTTTAAGTTTTTTGTTTTTGACTTTTTTTACAATAAGCAAAGCACTAACTAATATTAAAATAATACTAGATATCGCACTCACACAAATTATTGCAATTAATTGTGGTTCCATTTTATTCTCCTTATAAAATTTTAATCAATAATAAAATTATTTAATTTATAAATGCTTTCTTTATAATCGGGTATAAATTTTTTTACTATTTCTCAAAATCCTTTACTATGGTTATGTTCAATTTTGTGAGCTACTTCATGATAGGCTACATACTTTATTAATTTTTCTGAAAAATGCATAAGATCAGCATTAATGTTAATTGTATTAGAAAAAGTATTTATTGTTGCTCAAGTTAGCTTTTTTCTTTTAATTGTATAACTAAATTCTATTTTTTTGTTTAAGATAAGCAAACTAGCCTCGCTAGCATACTTACTAAAAATAGATAATAATATTTTTTTCATGTGATTCTCTATAAGCGAAATGACTTTGTCATTATTATTTTTATAAGGTTTGTTTATTTTGTCAATTAAATTACCTTTATTATCATAAATCCAAATTAAAGTATCATTAAAATCGAAATTAACTTTTTTTCCAAAATAACATAAGGTTTTTGTAATTAAATTAATTTCAATAATTTCTTTTTTGTTTGAAATTTTATTTTTTGATTCTTTTTTCAGTTGTTTTTTAATTGAATTAATTAAAAAAGTTTCAAATTTAGGACCAAATAAATTGTATACTGCTCCCCTCAAACTAAAAACGCCATTATCATAAGTTAAATAAACATTTTTAGCTTTTGTATAAAAAACTTGTATTTCATATTCCTTGTCATTTACAAATCTTCTAATTAAATCATCATACTTTTTCATATTTATTAATTTTATTGAATTAATTTAATAATACTAATAAAAAATAAAGTATTATTATGCTTATAGTTATATATTCATCAAAAATTGGATAAAAATAAAAAAAAATACTTTTTTTATGTAAAATTATGTATGCTAATTAATTTTTAGCAAGAAAGGCAACAAAATGGCAAACATTAAATCAAAACAAAAAGCAATATTATCTAACGCAAAAGCAAACGCACGTAACTCAGCTATCAAGTCAACAGTTAAAACAGCAATTAAAAAAGCTAAATTAGCTGCTCAATCAAAAGATGAAAAAGCTGCTGAATTAGTTGCTAAAGCACACCACGAAATTGATAAAGCTGTTTCAAAAGGTGTTTTACACCAAAATAATGGTGCAAGAAAAGCTAGCCGTTTAGATGCATTTATTGCTAAAGAAAATAATTAATTTCCTACAACTAAAAAATTAATATAAGCTAAATATAATAAAAACTCAGAAATTATTAATCTGAGTTTTTATTTTTTTTCAAATCTTCATATTTGTTAACTTTTATATGTTTTGGTTTTTTAATTCAAAAAACTAATGAAAACTCTCCTTTTAAATTTTCTTTATTTAACATTTTTTTAATTTCTAAGGGTTTCCCCGAAAATTCTTGCTCATGTAATTTAGTTAATTCTTTGCATAAATATAATTCAATATTATTATCAAAAACTACTATAAAATCATCCAATGTGGTTAATAGTTTATAAGGCGATACATATGCTACATAAATACCTTCAGATAAACTTTTAAGTTGGTTTTGTCTTTCGCCACTTTTATCTTTTAAAAATCCTAAAAAACTAAAAGTTGAACCAAAATTAGATTTTATAAAAGCATGGCTAAAAGCCGTTGGTCCTCCTATAATATCTATAAAAATCCCTTCTTTTTTAGCTTCGGTTATTAAATTAAAGCCAGGGTCCGAAATGCAAGGCATTCCAGCATCAGAGATTAAGGACACATTATTTCCTTTTATTATTAAATCAATTACTTTTTTAGCTAATTGCTTTTCATTAAATTTATGATAAGAAATTAATTGCTTATTTAATATATCATAATGTTTTAAAAGCTTTTGACTCACTCTTATATCTTCACATAAAATAATATTTGATTCTTTTAATGTTCTAATTGCTCTATAAGTAATATCTTCTAAATTGCCTATTGGTGTGCCTACAATTGAGATTTTATATGCCATAATATTTCTCCAACATTAACAATAAATTA
Source organism: Metamycoplasma phocicerebrale (assembly GCF_003383595.3). Classification (NCBI taxonomy): domain Bacteria; kingdom Bacillati; phylum Mycoplasmatota; order Mycoplasmoidales; family Metamycoplasmataceae; genus Metamycoplasma; species Metamycoplasma phocicerebrale. Next base: position 698,543 of record NZ_CP033058.2, on the reverse strand, counting down.
CCTTTTTGCAAATTAAAATTTGAGGCTTTTTTGAAATTGTCTTTTGTTTCTTTAATTAATTTAATTATTTTATATATAGGTACATAGTCAAATGCTTCTTCAGAAATTTTTTTGTTTTCCAAAACATTTTTAGCCTTTAAACCTTTTTTGATTGAATAAATATCATTAAAGGCTAAATTTAAAAAATTAAGTATTATTTCTTTATTATTATAGTCCAATGATTTTACTATCAATTTTAATAGTAATGAAGGATTTTTATAAGATTGTGCTATAGCTTCAGAATATTCATCAAACAAACTTACTAATTCTTCATTATATTCACTATTGGTTTCAATAAAATAATTGTGATAAGGCTTATATTCTTCTATTGATTTCTTAAAAGATTCATTAATTTCAATAATAAAAGCTCTAGATTTAATTGTTTTTAAAACTTGAGATATATAATTGCAAGTCATAAAAACAATAGTATTATATGGAGGGTTTTCTAAAAACTTTAATAGGCTATTTAAAGATTGCGCCGTTCCATTTTCTACATTATTTATTATTAATATTTTTTTCTTAATAGGGTCTAATATTGAAGTCTCTGAAACATCAGACATAGACTTTAATACATTTTCCTTATTTATTACACTATCCTCAGAACCGATTCAAAAATATAATTCTCCAAATTGAATATCATTAATTGAAGAATTATTTTCTTTGTTAACAGAATTTATAAAATATAAAATATATTCATCAAAAGATGTTTGCTCTTTTGATGCAATTAAATATACTTGGCTTAATTTATTTTCATTAATTGAATTATTTATAATTTTTTTATAAACATTTGAAATCATTATAAGACTTCTTCTTCTTTTAAAATTTTAATAACTTTTTCAAATAATTCTATTATTGAACAATTAGCATCCACTATTCTATATTTCTTAGGATTTTTTTGTATTACTTGTTTATAAGCTTTTCTTAAAGATACATAATAATCAATATCTGAAGTTTCTAAACGATCCATGCCTTCACGCATTTTAGTAATTCTTTCCACTGAAATAGCTGGCTCTAAATCAAAAAATAATATTAAATCTGGTTCAGTATTGCTAGTTGCTATTTTATTTATTGTTTCTACATTATTTAAACCAGCATCACCAAGAACTCCTTGATAAACATATGATGAAGTAGTATATCTATCTGTAATTACATGTTTGTTTTGCTCTAAAGCTGGCCATATTCCTTTTTCTAAATTTAATCTTCTACTTGTGGCAAATAATAAAGCATCAACCATCGAACTAAAAGAATTTTCATTATCTAATATCAGTTTACGTATTTTTTCTGCTTCTTTTGAAAAAGCAGACCCTGGTTCTCTTGTGAAAACAAAATTATCAATTATTTTCTTTGTTATTAATTCATTTTTTAACATTGAAATAATTGTTGATTTTCCAGAACCATCCATGCCTTCAATGGCTATAAATTTAGCTTTTTTCATATATTTTCTCCACTTTTTTAGATTTAATTTATTTTTTTCTTGTTTATAATAGATTGTTTTAATGTTATAGGGTCAACTACTTCTATTGACATGCCAAAAGGTATTCCAATAGATAATTGATAAACGTTGTTATATTTGACTTCATCTCTTAATTTCTTTTCAATATAACGCATAGTTACTTGACCATTAAAGTCTGAATTAAGAGCCAAAATTATTTCATCAAATTTACCACATAATGAAAATAATTTACTTATTTTTTTATCTATATCCAAATTAGGCTGTTTTAAATTAATTATGTCACTAAAAACAAAATACTTACCTTTTGGAATATCTAATGATTCAAATTTGCTTATATCTTGATTGTTTGAAACTACATATAATTTTTTTTGTCTAGTTTTATCTAAACATATATCACAAATTTCTTTATTAGAATAAGCTAAACATTGTTTGCATTTGGTAGTTTCTTTTTGCAATGATATTATTTCTTCAAATAGTTTTTTAGAAAATTCTATATCATTTTCGAGAAAAAAATTAATTATTTTATTAGCTTGTTTACTAGAAATTCCTGGTATTTTTTTTAACAAAATAATTATTTCTTGAATTTTTTTATCCATTAAAATGGCATTCCACTATTTGAAAACTTTTCAGAAATCTTATCATAGGCTTTTTGAACTTTATCAATAGCCTCATTTACTGCTAACATTACCAAATCTTGAACTAATTCAGGATCTTCTGGATCAATTAAGGCTTCATTAATAGTAATTTTAGTAATTTTTCTATCTCCATTCATTGTAACTGTTATACCTTGTTTTTCAACAACAAATTCTGTGTTAGCAACAACTTGCTCTTCTTTTTCCATTTCGCCTTGAATTCTTTTAGCGTTTTTTAACATTTCATTTATATTCATATATATCTCCTTATTATTTTTTTGGTTCTTTTACTATATCACCAAATATTTTTTTAGCATATTCTACAGAAGGACTTGTTTTATTTCTATATTTATCTAAACTCGGCAATTTTATTAAAGGTTGTTGTTCATTTTTTTTGGCTTTTCAAGTATTTTTGCAATTTTCAATAGCAATGTTAAGTTGATCTTGATTAATTGCTACAACATTTAAATAACGATTAAAAATATTAAATAATGCTTCCATTAATTCTGTATCTGTTCTTTTTAAATTTAATTGACGCACTTTTATAATATCTGCCGATTTTAAAACTATTAATTGATCGATTGAAAAAAATATTTTAAAACCTGATAATAGATCTTTTAAGTGTATAAATTTTGAACCTATTTTTTTATCTAGCATATTGTAATTCATCACATCTAATTCACTTTGTTTTTTGTTTCCATAGTTATAAATGTTTTGCTTTGCATATTGATAAATAAAAGCTAAATTATCAACTTCACTTTGACTTAATTCAGGTTTTAAGACATTTACATCATTTTTGGTCTCTGAAATATCGTTTGAAAACTCACTAGTTATTATTTCGTTCAAAATATCATCATTTTCATATTCTTTTGTAGCATCGGATATAAGAATTTCGGAAGTTTTTTCTAAAATTTTATCTAAATTTTCTTCTTTAAGACCAAGGCTTTCAACTTTAGCATTATTTTTATTTAAACTAATATCATTTTTTGTATTATATGAATTTGATATATTTGCTAAATTAAACACTGAATTAAAATCCTTAGCATTATTTTTATAATTAGTCTTTGTTTCTGTTTCGTTATCGTCCAATAGTTCTTTATTAACCAAATGAAAATCATCTTCTTCATTGTTTTCAGAATTGTTTTCAAAACCATATAACTGATCTTTAACTATATTGTTTTGAGAATTATTAGAATTAAAATTAATTTTTAAATCTTGATCTTGATTTTTAGATTTATTTGAAGCCATCTTCAATAAATAAATTTCCATAACCTGTCTTGGAAGATCAGAATATTGAATTTCTTTAATTGCTTCTGTAATTAATTCAATATATTTAAATAATCTATCATCATCTATATTTAATTCACTAATAGCTTGTTTTGAAGCATATTCCAAAAGTTTTTCATCATTAGTTTTTTTATAAATTGCATAATCTTTTAATGTTTTAAAAATTTGCAACGATAATTTTTCTATACTTGCTCCATTATCAACTAAGGAATTAAATTTATCTATTAACAATTTAAAGTCAGCATTATCTATTAATTTAATCATAGATCAAATGTTGTTAAAATCAACAATTCCATATAGATCTTCTATTGATTTTTTATTAATTAAATCATTAGCACAATAAATAGCCACCTGATCAGCAATACTCAAAGTATCTCTAAAACTACCATTGCCTAGTTCTACTATTAACTTAATAGCTTCATCATCGGCTTTAATATTCTCTTTTATAAAGATATCTTTAATTTGATTAAATAAAATTTCCTTATCAATTTTTTTGAAATTAAATCTTTGAACTCTGCTTAAAATAGTTAATGGAATTTTTTGTGGGTCTGTTGTTGCTAAAATAAAAATAACATGTTTAGGAGGCTCTTCAAGAGTTTTTAATAAAGCATTAAAAGCTCCTTTAGATAACATGTGAACTTCATCAATTATATAGACTTTATATTTTCCATTTGTTGGAAGTAATTTAATTTTTTCTCTAAGTTGTCTTATATCATCAATACCAGTATTAGAAGCAGCATCTATTTCTATAATATCCATATTTCTATCAATAGAAGCAATACACTCATCGCAAGGATTTTCTGATGTTCTATGAGAACAATTTATTGCATTTGCAAATATTTTGGCTGTTGAAGTTTTACCATTGCCATGAGGACCACAAAAAAGATAAGCATGCGTCAATTTGTTTTCTTTAATGATATTTTTTAAAGTATTAATAATATGTTCTTGACCTTTTACTTCATCAAAAGTCTTAGGACGGTATTGGCGATATAAAGCCAAATATTTTTGAGTTAAAGACATTATTCCTCCTAAATGTTATTTATATTTTACCAAATTAAATAAAGGCAAAAAATAAAACTTCTTTTTTTAAGTTATTAATGATTTAAAAACATAAAATCGCAAGTTTTTATATATTAATAATAATATGTTTTTAAACTTAATGAATAAGTATATAATAATTTATATGAATAAATTAAATCTTACTTTAAATGAAATAAAAAACAAAAATTTTTACACTCATTTTATTCTTACAATAGTTTCTTTAGTAGTTATTATTTTTCAATTTATTGCTATATTTTTTATTGCCCCAACGCAAAAACCAATAGTTTTTTATTCTATATTAACAATAATAATTTTATCTTCAATTATATTAGTTCTTTTAGCTTTTAGCTTTTTCAGTATATATAGAGATAGAGCTGATTATAAAAATAAAAAATTATTGAAAGTTAATTTTGGTTTTATTATTTCAATAATTGTTTTAGCTATTATTTTTATTACAACGGCTTTAATCTTTAATTCTTTTAAGCAAACAATTATTATTGCTTTAAGTAATAAAGATAACAATAAATCTTTAACATATAAAAATTATTTTTATATAGCAAAAAATATTTTTTATTTTTTGAGTGCATTAGCATTATTTAGTTTGATTATAATTTTGTCCATTAATATTGTTATTAAAAAAGAAATAAAAAAAGTATTAAATAAAAGGAGTTAAATATGAAACATGAAAAATCTTGTGGTGTAATAGCACTTAAAAATATTGAATCAAAGCTTTATGTTTTACTAGTGCAACAAACTGCTGGACATTGAGGTTTTCCTAAGGGTCATGTTGAGGGTAATGAAACAGAACATGAGACAGCAATTCGTGAAACTAAAGAAGAAACAAATATTGATGTTGAAATACTTGAAGGTTTTAGAGAAAAGAGTACTTATTCTCCATTTCCAGGTATAACAAAAGATGTTATATTCTTTTTAGCCATTCCTAAATCTTTTGATTTAAAAAAGCAACCAGGAGAAACAGATGTTGTTGAATGAGTAATTGCTAAGGAAGCTTTAGTAAATAAAATAACCTATGATGCTGATAGAGAAATACTTGAAAAAGCTATAGATTATTACATAAACCACCATTGAGAATATAAAAAATAATAATAAAAATCCTTAAGTAGCGACTGAAGGATTTTATTTTTATTTAGTTTCTTGTTCTGTTTTTTCTTTTTTGTTTGAGTTTACTATTTTTTCTAATCTTAATTTTAAATCTGCAAAAATCTCGTTTTTCTTAAATTCTATTTGCTTTTCAATTTCTTTTTCATCAATACCTTGTGAAATTAAATGTCTTCTTTCAGAATCTAATAAATAATTAATAAAATCATTAACTTGTTCTAAACTTGCTGTAGCATTATTATCTGAGTTATTAATTCATGGTAAATCAATTTGGCTATTTGAAGAAGGCAGGGCATCATAATTATTTAATAAATTAATACTACATTCTAAAGCTATTCTATCTGTTAGTTCTTTAAATTTTTTTGAACCTAATTTTGTATAAATTTGATATGGATTCTTTTGAGCATATTGTACTAAATGAGTGCTACGACGTAATTTATCCATTATATTAATATGATCTTGTCAACCATTATCAAAAACAGATAAAATTATATTTCTCTCTGAGTTAGCTAAAGCAGTAAGACCATATTTTTCAATAATATTTTCTCTTAAAATATCATATTCTTTATATCAAATTAAAACAATGTAATTAATAAGTTCTTCACGATCCATTTTTTTAATTTCATCAACTGTAAAAACATGTTTTGTTAATACCATAAAATTTTCATTTAAATGTCTAGTAAAGTTTTCAAAATCCATAGTATCATTTTTTTGAACAAAATAAGGATTATTTACAATTTGCTTAACTGCAACTTGAAACATTTTTCTAATAATTGAGCCCAGATCATCTCTCTCTAATATTAAATCACGTTGTTCATAAATTAAGTCACGTTGTTGTCTAATAACGTCATCAAAATTTAAAACACTTTTACGGTTGTCATAGTTAAAACCTTCAATTTTCTTTTGAGCTCTTAAAAAGGCTGATCTAATTGATTCACCAGGTATTGGATCTGAACCATATTCTTTAAAAATTTCTTTTCACTTATCTTGAACTGAAAACCTTAAAATTAATTGATCATCTAATGAAAGAAAGAATTTAGTATAGCCTATATCTCCCTGACGCCCTGAACGACCCTTTAATTGATTATCAATTCTACGCGATTCTGCTTTTTCAGTGCCCAATACGTATAAACCGCCAACTTCTAAAGCTTCTTTAGTAGGTTTAATATCAGTTCCACGGCCAGCCATATTTGTTGCTATTGTTACAGCACCTAACTCTCCAGCATGAGAAATAATATCTGCTTCTGATGCATCTTGTTTTGCATTTAAAACAGTGTGAGGTATTCCTTCATTTAATAAATATTCATGTAGAACTTCTGAATCTTCCACTTGTGCAGTACCTATTAGAATAGGCTGTTTACGTTGATAAGCTCTTTTAACTTCTTTCGTTACAGCTTGTCATTTTGAATGCATATCAACATATATTTCGTCTTTATCATCAATTCTTATAATAGGTTTATTTGTTGGAACAACATTAACACGCATATTATAAATATCAATAAATTCTTTTTCTTCTGTTTTAGCTGTACCGGTCATACCACTAATTTTTTTAAATAATCTAAAAAAGTTTTGATAAGTAATAGTTGCTAATGTTTTTGTTTCAGATTCAATTTCAACTTTTTCTTTTGCTTGAATTGCTTGTTGCAAACCTTCCGAATAAGCGCGACCTTCCATAATACGGCCTGTAAATGAATCAACTAATTCGATTTTATCGTCTCTAACTATATATTCAACATCTAATTTCATAACTTTATGTGCTCTTAAAGCGTTTTGAATACGATGAACTAATTCAGAATTTTCTAAATCATATAAATTATTAAAATTAAAATATTTATTGGCTTTTTCAATACCTTTATCAGTCAAATAAACTGATTTTGTTTCTTCATCGATGAAATAATCTTCGAAATTTAAAGTACGTACAAATAAATCAGCTATATTATACATTGAACTTTCTTCTTGATCTCCGCCCGAAATAATCAATGGTGTTTTTGCTTCATCAATTAAAATAGAATCGACCTCATCTAATAAAATAAAATCCAATCCTCTTTGAACTTTTTCTTCTTTGGACATAGCCATATTATCACGAAGATAATCAAATCCTAATTCTGAGTGAACTGAATAAACAACATCACAAGCATAAGCTTGACGTTTTAACATAGCAGGCATTTGTGCTTTATTAATACCAACGCTTAAACCTAAAAATTTAAATACTTGGCCCATTTCTTCAGCATCACGTTCAGCTAAATATTCATTAACTGTTGAGACAATAACACTAGAACCATCTAAAGTATTTAAATAAACAGGTGCTATAGAAGTAATAGTTTTACCTTCACCAGTTTTCATTTCCGCAACAGAACCCAAATCTAAGATAATTCCACCTATCATTTGCACATCATAGGGTCTTTTTCCTAATATACGTTTTGTTGCTTCGCGCGCTACAGCAAAAACTTCGGGTCTAATATCTTCCCGAGTTTCACCCAGTTTTAATCTTTCCTTAAATTCTATAGTTTTAGCCTTAAGTTCATCATCGCTTAATAGTTTTATACTATCTTCTAATTGATTTATTTTTTTTAGAGTGTGCTCTGCTATTCGCATTTCAGTTGATTTAAATTTAAAAAATTTCATAATTTAATATTTTATATTAAATTTCTTAAAAAAAGTCAAAATTAAAAAAGGCTAGTTAATAAAAACCGCCTTTTTTTGATAAAATATAAACTTCATTTTATCTAAATAAACGTAAAACATCTTGTGAGAATATATTATATACACCTACAATTAAACCATAGATAATAAAGGCTAACATTACTAAACCTACTATAGCAACCAAAGAAATTCCAATTATACTCAAAACTCTTTTTGCAATTCTCTTTTGTTTTGTTTTTGCTATTAATAAACTAAAATCTTTATTTTCCATATTCTATCCTTTTGTTGCATTTCCTTGTCTAGAAATTGCATTCATAATTCTTCTTCTTAGTATAAAGTATACTATTATCATAGGTGTTATGGCTATTAATGATGAAGCCATTCTAATTGATAAAACAACTTGTATTTCGCCTGGATTTACTTCAAATTTACCAGTAGTAAATAATCATAAGTTCATTGGAGCTCAATAACCCGCTGTTTTTCCAGGTGCAGAAGTTCATAATATTGCTGGTCATGTATATGAATTTCATGAAGCCAAAGTTGTTAATATAATAACTGTTCATGTTGTTGCTTTAACCATAGGTAAAGCTATGTTAAAGAAATATTTAAAGCCATTCGCTCCATCAAGCATTGCTGATTCTTTAACAGAATTAGGAATTGCTTCAAAAGCATTTTTATACATATAGGCTTGAAATATAGATGTTGCGAATGGTACTATCATTGCCACTATCTTGTAAGGACTATTATCACCAATTCAATTAGCTTTTGATACTAATGTATATTGTAGTGATATAAGTGTTATTTCAGGAATAACCATTAACGATAATAAGAAACTGAAAAAAGCATGTCTTCCTCTTCAATTTCTTAGTGATAATGCATAACCCAAAGTAATTGAAAAGAATAAACGAACCATAACTGAAATACTTGTATATCCAGCTGTAAATATTAAAGCTTGGAAATACCCTGCTTCAAAAGCACTTTTAAAGTTTTCAAAATGCAAACTAGTTCTTAAAAATATTGAAAAAGTTTTACCATTATTTTCATAATCTTTATAGTTAAATGGCCATCAAGCTATTTGATTTCCTGTTTGCCCTGAATAAAATCTAGCATCAACTAGTGATTGTTCAAACATAAAATAAAATGGAAGGATTATTAATATACTGAAAAATGTTAGAATTAAAATTTTAAAAACTCATTCAAAAACTCTACCAACCGTTTCTGTGGTTGAAAAAGGTTTTGACATCATCTCTTGTTTAGATTTTAAAACTGATAATTCTCTTTTGCGCCTGATTTTTAATCTTGTTAGCAACATTTTTTTCTCCTAAATGAATATATAATCTATAAGCTAATGAAACAGCTTTCTTTAATGAAAAAGAAATTGTTACACCTAATATAAATAGAAATACAGATGCAGCCATAGACCTTCCAAAACCATTGGTTGCAAATTTTATACTATGAAAAATATAAATTAATAATGTTCCTGCATTTTCTGCTATTGCTGTACTAGGATCATTATTGTATAAAGCTAATGGAAAAACCTTAATACCATTTATTATTCCTATAGTAAATAAAAATGAAATTGTTCTACGAATTGATGGTAAAGTAATTTTAAAAAATTGTTTTATTGATGATGCGCCATCAATGGCAGATGATTTGTATAAATCGGGGTTAACTGAAAGCATAGCTGTTGTCAAAATTAAAACCTGAAATGCTAAACCTCCTCATATACCACGAATTAGTATAACAAAGAATGGGTTTCAACTGTTTCCTGTCCCATAAAGCATTGGAAAAATAGCTCCTTCTGATGCTTTACCAAATAAGGCACTAAATGTTAAAGAAATTGCAACAGCTCCTGTCATATATGGAAGAAAAAATACTGTTTGTCAAAAACCACGTGCCCATTTTTTTACAATCATTGTAATTGCTGAACTAATTAATAAAGATGTTCCTAATCCTAAAGGCAAAGCAAAAATTGCATATATTAAAGAATTTGACATTGATGTTAAAAATTTTGGGTCGTAAAATATACCAACTTCACTACTTCCATCTCTAAAATAATTATCAAAAGATCATCCAAAGCGAGTAAAAGTTGTAGGAGCTCTAAACGAACCAATAATAACAAATATAAATGGAATTATAACCATAAATAATAAAGCTAATAAAGAGGGTAGAAATAATAAAAATGGTTTTCAGAAAGGTGTTCTAGTGTTAAGAACACTTAATGCTTGACCTGTTTTTTTAATTCTATATTTTTTTCAAAAATATGTTTTCATTAAACTCTTTCCTTAGTATCAACATCAAACATATGGTATAAATCTTCTCTTTTAATAGATAATTTAACTATTTCTCCTATTTCATATTTTGTTTTATTTGTCAAAAAAACATTAGCAATTTTATTAATTTCTTTAATAAAAATTTGGGCTTGAATTTCTTTACCTAAATATTCTACTAATCTAATATCTCCGACAATAACACCTTTTTCATCTTCGACTAATGATTCACCACGGAAGCCTAGATCTATTTTGTTTTTATTATATGTTTCTGGAACTTTAGTTAATTTTTTATTGTCATAATAAATATAGCCATCCTTAACATCAGCTTCAAAAACAGTCATTTCTGGCATTCCTAAGAATCTTGCTACAAATTCGTTTTTAGGTTTTAAATATAAATCCATAGGTGCACCAATTTGTTGAACTTTAGCCGTTGACATACAAATAATCTTATCGCTAATAGACATAGCTTCTTCTTGATCATGTGTAACAAAGACAGTTGTTATGCCTAATTCTTGTTGAATTGAACGTATTCATTTTCTTGTTGATATACGCAATTTAGCATCAAGATTAGATAAAGGTTCATCTAATAATAAAATCTTAGGTTTCTTAACAATTGCTCTAGCAATAGCAACACGTTGTTGTTGCCCTCCAGATAATTGGGTTGGTCTTTTACCAAGATTTTTAGTAATTTCAACTCTTTGTGCAACATCTAAAACATCTCTAACTATAGCTTCTTCAATTGTTAAAACATCTTTACCTATAACTTTAATTTTATCTTGCAAATCTTTTGGAAGAGTTGCGATTAAAAGATTTAAGTTTCTAACAGTATTATTAGTTTTTTGGATTTTTTGAGCTTCCATAATAGAATTTAAAATTTCTAAAACTGATTGCTTATAAACAATATCTGTATCTTTATCAATAGTTTTTAAACGAATTTTAACGTTTTTTATTTCTTGAACTAAAGGATGAGTTTTTTGTTGTTGTTTTTTAGTTTTTAATTCTTGTTTAGCCTGTTCAATTTTTTCTAAATATTCTTTTTTTGTTTCATAATATTTTGATTCATATTCTTTAACTAATTTTTCAGTCTTTTGGCTAAATTTTAACTTTTCTTCTCGAATTTTATCCTTTAAGTTTAAATCTATCTTTGCTATTTTTTCCTTATAATCTTTTTTAGCTTCTTCAATATCTTTTAAAACTTTTTTTGTTAAAGAAGAAAGAAGACCTGTTTTCTTTGTTAATAAGAAATTTAAATTATTTACTTCTTCTTCTATAAAATCATTAAATTCTGTTGTTAATTGAGTTAAATAAACTCTTGTTTCTTTTGGATTATCGATGTTATGATACAATTTTGTTCTTGTATCTTCTATTTTTTCTTTAGATACCCCAAAATGTTCAAAAATTAATTCAAATATTTTTTGTTGAGCTAATTTTGTTTTTTCGATAGTTTCTTCTTTTCAGTGTTTATCATTCATTAATGGAAAAGCAATGTTTTCATACACTGTCATATGAGGATATAAGGCATAGTTTTGAAAAACTAAACCTAGCTCTCTTTGCTGAGGAGAAAATTTAGTTACATCAACTCCTGAAAAAAATATTTTTCCACTTGTTGGGCGTAACAATCCCGAAATAGCATTAAGAGTCGTAGTTTTACCAGAACCTGAAGGGCCTAGTAAAGTTACTAATTCTCCTTTTTTAATAACAAAAGAAGCTTTATCAACAGCTAAAGTTTCACCAAAGTCTATAACTAAATTTTCTACTTCTATAGCTGGTATATTTTTTTTAGCTTGATAACGTTCTTTTGAAAAACTATGAATATCACTTTGAGTTAACTTGCTTTTAGCTATTTCATTACTAGCTAATTCACTTTTTGTTTTATTCATTATTTTTTTCCTTAAAAATTTATTTAAATATTAATTATTTTGTTTTTGTTTGTTGATTGTTTTTTAAAAATTCATATATGTTCATTTTTGGATTTCAATATGATCTGCTAATATAACTAGGATACATTATTCTATATCCATCCAAAATTAAAGTTTCTCCGTGAGAAAGATATTCTTTTGAAAGAGCTTGAGGATTTTTAAATTTAATATTAGTTTTTTTACCATTTAATTTGATGTTAACTCCATTTGAATTATAAAAACCTTTTTTATTTATAAAGCCTTCATTAAAAGCATGAGCAACAAAAGGCAATAAATAATCAGAAACTAAAGATTTATCTTTTTTATTATATTCAAACATAAAACTTTTTAAAACTCTTTCATTAAATCTTGGTAAAGTTCAACCATTTGCTAGCATACTAATACTAAAGTTTTTTTTGTATCCATCTCCATAGAATAAATAGCCAACACTTCTATCATAAGATTTGTTTATCCAACCATCATCAGAAATTAATCTAACTTTAGAACCAATAGGCAAAATACTTCTGGCGTATTCACTATCAAGGTGTGCTAAATTTTTTTCTCTCTCAGTAACATCTTCAGTATTTTCTTCAAGAGTATCAATTAATGGAATTCTAATTTTAATCAATTGTCCAATTTTTATAATTCCATTTGGTGAACCTTTGGTTACTTTTATATTAATTGTGTCTCCATCTGAAACCTTAGCAATATTTCCTTCTACAAGAGAAAAGTATTCTCATAGGGTTGTAGTTTTTTCTGTTTCTTCCCCCGTAATTTTGTTGTATTCAGAATATTTAATATTTCGATCGAACATAGTTCCCACATTATCAATATCCTTAATATCAATTGAATATGTTTTATTTAATTTTAAATCTTTATAATTGGTGCAAGAAATAGCAACAATGGGAAATGCAACTAATGGTGCACCAAGAATAAGATTTAAAAATTTATTTTTCTTGTTCATCATTTTTTTCCTTAGATAAAAACAACAAAAAATTAGTTATTTTTTGTCATTTTTTTTAAAAATTCTTACTTGAATGCTTTTTGGATTTCTTCTAAAAATTGTTCAAATGTAGGGTTTTTGTTAGTACTTACTTGAGTAGTCATTGTACTTCCACCTATTCTAATTGCATCTCTTAATTTATCAGATAAAGAAGAAGCAACATCTTCTGCAACTTGATATTCACCAGGGTTTTCAGCAACTAATTTAAAATTATTAAATGTAAGTTGTTCTGCTGGTGTTAAAGTTTTTATTACCTCTGCATTGTTAGGATCAAAGTATGAATCTGTTGGTGAAATATAACTTCCGGCTTGATTAAAGGCATCAACTGAATTTAAATTATTATATTTTTTATTTTTGATTTCTAATTCTGTGTGTTTATGTCTAAATAATCACTTTACTAATAATTTAGTAGCTTTATCTTCTTTTTCATTAGCATGAATTAATACTAATGATGGACCTTGTACAAATACTGATTTTTTATCTTCATGGGTTTTTCTCAAAGGAGCACTTATTCAATCAGCTTCGTCTCTATTTAAAAGTTTATTAGAATCTATTTTTTTTGATTGTACTAAAGATTTTTCAATTAAAACATAATTTGTTGAACTATTAGCAAAAACCTTGTTGCCCACATTAAATACTTTTTTAAGTTGTTCTGGACTTAAAATAATTTCGTTTCCCTTACTTGTTAATTTTGATTCTTTTTCTTTTAATTCAGCTTCTAATAAATCATATCCATCTTTAAATAAACTATTGAATTTATCTTCAGCTTCTTTTGAAGCGAATTGTTTATCATATTTGCCAATCTTGGTTCCTTCTTCAACCTTAGCCTTGAAGATCTTGTTTGTATAGCTTCCAGATTTTATATTAAATGCTATATTTTTATCAGTTTGTTTACTTAATTGACTTGGTCTTTCAACTTCTAATTTTTCATCATTAATATAGTAAATTGTTAAATCATTTTTAATAAATGTGTGATAGAAACCTGCTGTTGAACCTATACTAATAGCTAAATTGTGTCTTGTTAATAAATTTGAACCATATGAACCGGCTCCGCCAATTCAAACTGCTCCTGTTCTAATATCTTCAAAAACATTTTTAAGTAAATTTTTGAATAATTTATTTTGTTCTGTACCTTCTTTAACAAATGATTCATAATCAAAACCACCTGTTCTCAAATGTTCCTTTGAAGGGTTAATATATTGTTTTGATTTATTACCTTTTGTTACAGCATAATTCATAACATTAATTGCTGAAGGTAAAGAGTCAAATGCTAAAATATATTTTCCATTATCTTTAGCATATAATCTTTTGGCTGCTATTGAAAACTTAATCAAATTATCATATTCATAAAACATGTCATCGCTTAATGTTATATTCATTTCTTTAATTGCTTTTTTAACATTATCTAAATCTGTTCCTGTTACTTTGGCTTTGTCTCATTCTTCATCGACATATTTACTATCATCGCTTTTTTCTTTTTCATATAAAGCAATATATTTATTTATAGTCTTAAGTTTTTCAGAATTTGAATCTACATTTACACCATCTATTGCTTTAATTTCTTTTAGTAATTTACCTAAAACTACCATATCAATTGATGACATTTCTGAAGAACGTGAAAATGGAATAACCCATTTTTCTTTCTTTTCAGTGTTTCCACCAATACCATCATTTACATCTTTAAATGTCTTAAAAATGCCTAATTGTTCATATTCATCTGCTGGAAATGCTAAATTCATTTCTTTAGTAGCAAGAATTGAAGCTGCTGTAGGATAATTAATAAAAATATTTCAAAATTTATTTTTTTCCTTTGCTGCTAATTGAGTTGTTAAAGGACCAGTGCTATATCCATTAGGTAAGAATTCTACTTCTGTAGGTAAATATCCTTCTTCTTTACGTTGTTTTTGTTCTTCTGCTGTTCCTGATTTTAGTCAATTATTGTAAGCTTCAATAACACTTTTCATTGCTATACCTTGATTATTATTTTCAGAAAATCCAGTAGCAACTTTTAATTTTCCATCATAGTTTTGGTCAAATCTTCCTCCACCACATGAAATAGCTGCTAGTGGCAACACTAAAGCTGCTGCTGGTGTTAATGATAATAATATTTTGTTTGTTTTTTTCATAAATATTTTTCCTTTCTAAAAAATTAATTTAAATAATATAAAAATACAACAACAATTAGCGAACTAATTGTTGCTGTGGAGTTGTGAAAATAGAGTTTTGATTTGTATAATTCACAATATAATTTTATTGTATTTTTTTAAAAAATTAGAATTTTTATTAATAAAAAAGCTTATTAATATAATATTAATAAGCATTAAACCAAAATATTAAACTTTTTAAATTACCTTTTTACTAAAGAAGAATTTAAATATTTGAACTCAAAATTATTAAAAGACAATAAATAAAAATCATTAAAAGAAGAATAATTTTTAACTGAATTTAAAATATAAAATTCATATATAGTAATTGACAAGCCTAGTGAAAAAATAGTAGATATAAATACAATAATAATTCTTATAATAGCTGATAAAGTATCCTTATCACTTTTAGAAAAAGATATTCCAATTGCTATTCCTATTAAAATTAAATCAATTACAAGAGGAATCAAAATATCTAAGATTACAATTCTTATTATTGCATGTTTTCTTTGATTTTCATAATTTGGTTCTAAAAATGAATGAATAGCAAAATCAGTATCTATTTCATTAACTAAATTTTTATATTGAGGCGAGCTCAAACTATAATCTAAAATTTTAGCTACTAAAGAAATAAATGCACTTTTAGTTAATTTAGTTGCATCTTTTTTATAAAACTCCATAGGTATTTTAGAATCTTTAAAAAAAGTGTATTTAGATTTGTTTTTTAAAGAATTCAAATAACAATAATAAGTAAAATAATCCTTAATATAAGATCTTTTAATTAAATCTAAAAATATAAAAGCTAATAGTATAACTATTATTCCTGAAATTAGACCTGATATTATGCTTACAACTAAATCATTTGTTATTTTAAAAATACTATCTGATGAATAAATATTTTGAAAAATAGCAACTAAATATATAATCAATACTCAAGCTGCTGATATTGCACATAATGCTAATATCAAGTATCAATTAGAATGAATTTCGTGTTTCTTTATTTTTTTTAATTCTGCTTTTCTGTTATCCATTATATTTTCCTTAAAAATATATATCATAATTATAAATAAAAAAGCTCCTTATTTTTAAAAAGGAACTTTGAAAAGTGAAAAAATCATATGGTGCTCCAGACTGGACTTGAACCAGCACAGCTCTTAACCGGTTGATTTTGAGTCAACTGCGTCTACCATTCCGCCACTGGAGCATATTATAAATAGTACTAAAATTATAAATTATTTTTCAAAAAACTTTGTTTATTTAAAATAGGTTTTTATATTTAAATATTTTAGGTTTAAGTATTATAATTCTAATATTATGAAATTACAATTAATTTTTGATGCCCAAAAAAGATTAGATAAAGCTTTTAGTGATAATATAGATAAAAAAGAACGTGAATTATTTGATATTAAAATAGTTATAGCTTTGTTAGTTGAATTAGGAGAATTTGCTAATGAAGTTAAAGCTTTTAAATATTGAAAAAAAGATAAAAAAATTGATCGGCAAAAAATGTTAGAAGAATTTGCTGATGGAATTCATTTTATTACAAGTATTGCTTACCCTTTAAATGTTTCTAGTGAAATTGAGCCTGAAATTAAGTATGATAATTTTAATTTACAATTAGCATTAACCTATAAATTATTTTGTAATTTATTGGAAAATAAAAATAAAGAAAGTGTATTTGAAGCTTTTAAGGCTTATTTAGGTCTCGGTTCTTTAATGAATATAAAAGAAAATGAAATAATTGAGTCTTATTTATTTAAAAATCAAAAAAATTATCAAAGAATTAAAGATAAATATTAAAAAATAGGCACCGCGCCTATTTTTTTAAATAATCATTATTTTGCATTCATTTGTTCTGCAACTTCAGCAGCAAAATCAACACTTTTCTTTTCAATTCCTTCGCCAACTTCATATCTAATTGAATTAATTAATGATAATTTAGATTCTTCTAAATATTGAGCTACTGTTTTAGAATCTTCCATAACAAATGGTTGATATAATAAAATACCTTTTTCATTGAATTCTTTTTTTAATAAACCAGCTTTAATTGTTTGTTGAATTTTTTCTGGTTTATTTTTTAGCGCTGGACTTGCATCTAATTTGTCATGAATCTCTTTTAATTCTTCTACACTTAAATTGCTTTCACTTATATAAGATGGGTTCAATGCAGCAACATGCATTGAAACATTTTTAAGTGCTTCAGCATTTGATCCTTTAGCAATTAATATTGTAGCAACACGATTATTAGCATGAGTATAGCCTGCTACAACTTCATCATTTTTAGCAATAAATTTTTGAGCTCTTCTTAAAGAAATTTTTTCTCCAATTTTTGCTGTTAAGAAATTTGTTTGTTCTTCGATTGAAATACCATCAATTTTTAAAGCTAAAACATCTTCGATTGAATTAAAATCGTTTTCAATTAATGTTTTTGATATTTTATTTGCTAAGCTAATAAAAAGATCATTTTTTGCTACAAAATCTGTTTCCGAATTTAATTCAAAAATAACTGCAATATTATCTTGAATAGTAGCTTTAACAATACCATCTGCAGCAATTCTGCCTGCTTTTTTAGCAGCTTTTAAAATTCCTTTTTCTTGTAATCATTCAATTGCTTTTTCAACATCATTATTAGTTGCTTCTAAAGCATTTTTTACATCTAAGAAACCAGAATTTGTTCTTTCTCTTAATTCTTTAATTTTTTTCAAATCTACTGACATTGTTATAACCTCTCTTATTTTTATAATTTATGTATTATTCTGTTTGTTCTTTATTTTCAACAGATTCTTCAACTCTAGGTTTTCTTACATATTTTCTAGTTGGAGTTGATTCTTGCTTTTGTTCTTCTGGAAGAATAATTTCTTCATTTGGTTTGTAAGCAAATAATTGTTTTTCACCTCTAGCAGAAGCAATAGCATCAGCTAAAATAGTAGTAATTAAGGTAATTGATTTTACAGAGTCATCATTTGCTGGAATAACAAAATCAACTAAGTCTGGGTTTGAATTTGAATCTTGAATTGCAAATACTTTTAAACCTCTTCTTTTTGCTTCTCTAATTGCAATTTCATCTTCTATTGGAGATGCAACAATCATAACTTGAGGCATTTGTGACTTACCAGCTAATTTTCTAATACCACCAAGGTTTTTTTGCAATTTTGCAATTTTTTTGTCATTTAAAAGACCTTCTTTTTTGGTATATCCTTTATAACCATTTTTTTGAAGTTCTTCTAATCTTTCTAATTCTTTAACACTTCTAAAAATTGTTTGTGAATTAGTTAATGTACCACCCAATCAACGTTCAGATACATAAACCGAATTAGTTCTTGTTGCTGCAGATTCAATAGCAGCTTTAGCTTGTTTTTTTGTACCTACTCAAATAAATGAAATTGGTTTTTGAGCCATTTTATTTAATAATTTGTAAGCATATTCCAAAGTTTTTTGAGTTTTAGCAATATCGATTATATGAATACCTGATCTTTTTCCATAAATATATTGTTTCATTTTTGGATTTCAATGGCTTACTCTATGGCCAAAATAAACTCCAGCTTCTAAAAGTTTTTCTCTAGAAACTATTGCGGGTTCTGTATTAACTACAGTTTTTTGTTCTGTTTGTTTTTGTTCAGACATAATATTTCCTTTTTTTTAATTTAATTTTTTATTTGTTAAACTTCCTATTACTTCTAACAGCTTACACCTTAAAATATGTAAGGCACTTGCATCTGAATTCATAATAGTGCTTGATAAATTAATATGAATTGAATAATCTATCGATACTTGTTTTAAAGTACTTATATATTTTACCATAAACGATATTTTTTATAGATTTTTATAAATAAAAATATCCCCAGCAAAAATAGCTGAAGATTTTTAAATATATAAAATTAAATAATTTTATAGATAACTATCACTTAACATCTTTACGTGATAAAGGCATTGACATACAACGAGCATTACCCATACCTAATGATAATTGGTTACCGTGGAATGGAAGAACTTTAATTCCTGCAGCTTCTAAAGCAGCATTTGTTTTTTCATTACGTGCATAACCAATAACAACTCCTGGTTTAATAGCTAAGTAGTTTGTTCCATCAAAGTGTGTTTCTCTTTCGATTTCAATTTGTGAAGCATGGTTTCCTGCTATAGGAATTAAAACAGGTTTCTTGTTAATAATTGATTGTAATAAACCTTCTAATGGTAAACCATTTTCTTTTGGTTGTGGTTCTTCTCCACCGTTTACTAAATCATAATCTCAGAATTTAAATACATCGTTAGCAATTGGTGAATATAAGAATTTATCTTTATCCAACATTGTTAGTCATGTGTCTAGGTGCATTAAGTTTGTTCATTTAGGAACATTAATTGCAACAATACGTTTGAATTCAACTTCTTTATTTGCCTTAATGTTTTTAGCTAATAAAGTAATTGTGTCTAAGTCAGTTCTTTCTGAAACACCAACTACTAGTGTATCATTGTTGTAAATAAATACGTCACCACCTTCGATTGACATTTTCATTGCTGGGTCATAGTATCATGGGGTGTTAACTAGTTTAGGGTGATTTGAGAATACAAATCTTGAGAATAATGTTTCACGTTGTCTAACTTTGTAACGCATGTAGTGAATTGTAACACCGTTACCTACTGATGCAAATGGGTCACGTGTGAAGTATAGGTTTGGCATTGGGTCCACGATTAATTCGTGATCTGTTTCAATACCTAAATCATATTTTGTGATACCTGCCATCATAAATTCAACCATTTCTCTTGTTGATTTTCTTGATGTTAAGAATTTCTTAACAGCTACTTTGTGTTCTTTTGATAAAACAGGTTCTGAATCTTCTAAAAATTCTTCTATTAATTTTTCTTTTTCAGCTTGTGAAGCTAAATCATATGTTTCTGAAACTAAATCAGTTAATTCAACAACATTAATTCCGTTGTCTTTTAATTGTTTAACAAATGATTTGTGTTCTTTTCTTGCATCATGGCTTTCTAGAATAGCTGAGAATAATAATTCATCAAGTCTAGCTGGTGTAATGTAGTCAATTTCACGTCCTGGTTCGTGAACTAGAACTGTTTCTAATTCACCAATTTCTGAATAAACGTGAATTCCTTTAAATTTACTGTCAAATACAGACATTGTTTTTTTCCTTTCATATAAATCAAATAAATGATGTTATTATAATGCGTATAAATATGCTATGTTAGGTTTATATATTAAAAATCTTTAATGTAATCATTTTAACTTTAGTTAACATGTAATTTATACAATTATATTATACTATTTTTTTACTTTTTTGCTTCTTTGAATGACATTTTTAATAATAAGGTTAAAATTTTATATTTTTCGATTTATTTAAAAGTATAAATTTTTAATTTTTTCTTCTTAAAATAAGGAATTTTTAAATCATTTATTAAATAATTCTTTTTTTTATATAAAAAAGTGGTTTAACATAATATAATTTTTTATTATTAAAGAATTTGGTAAGTTTAAAATAACCAAAATTTAAAAAGTATTGGAGTTAATATGAAAGATACAGAATATAAAACATTATTAGACATCGCAGAAGATGTTTTAAAAGAAAAAGAATCTTTAGATTTTGCAACATTATTTAACAAAATTAAAGAAGTTTTGTTTAATAGATGAAGAATGGAAACTAATTTTAGTATTACCGATGAACAATTGTTAACTAAAAAACGGGGAGAATTGTACCGTTTATTAACAATTGATGGAAGATTTTTCCATAATATTGATGGAACATGAACAACAATTCGCCCAGAACATAATTAATAATATATGTCATTAGTTAATGCAAAAGAAATTTTAAAAAAAGCTTATATAAACAAAAAAGTTGTTTTCCATATTAATATTAACAATTTAGAATGAACTAAACAAGTTTTATTAGCAGCACAATTTACTAAAAAACCTATAATTTTAGGTCTAAGTCCTTCAGCAGCTGATTATTTTGGTGGTTATAAGGTAGCTTATAATATTGTTGTCTCATTAATAGAAGAATTAAAAATTAGTGTTCCTGTTTGTTTGCATCTTGATCATGGAAATTATGAAGACTGTTTAATGGCTATTGAATCTAATTTTAGTTCCGTAATGTTTGATGGTAGCAAGCTCCCATTTGAAAAAAACTTGGAATTATCTAAAAAAATAATAGATATAGCAAAAACTAAAAATGTATCTGTAGAATTTGAAACTGGAAGAATAGGTGGATCTGAAGATAATATTATTAGTGGAATAGTATATTCAAAAATAAACGAAGCTTTAAAATTTAAAGAAATTGGCGTTGATATGTTAGCTATAGGAATAGGCAATGTTCATGGCGAGTATCCTAAGAACTGAACTGGCATTAATTTTAAATTATTAAAAGAAATAAATGAAAAGCTACAAATTCCTTTGGTATTGCATGGCGGTTCAGGAATTTCAAAAAAAGATATTAAACGTTGCATTGAATTAGGAATAGCAAAAATAAATATTAATACAGATTTGCAAATTGCTAATGCTAAAGCACTAGAAGAATATATACAAAATAATAATATTATGGAAAATAAAAATTACAATCCTCGAAAATTATACAAGTTATCAAATCAAAGAATTTTTGACAAAACAGTAGAAATATTAAAAGAATACTAAAAGGATAAAAACATGAAAAAGAAAATACTTATTTTTAGTTTAATACCTCTATTGACAATTAGTTCAGTTGGTTTAGTTCAATGTGCTAATACTTACTCTATAGATTCATTAAAAAAATATAACGATATTAAAAATTTAGAAATAAAATCATATTCTATTTTAATGGAATCAAAAATTATTGAAGAAGCAAATTCTATTAAAAGCAAGCCAATTAGTAATTTTTATAACGAACAAGGAAACAAACATTTAGAAATCGTTTTAAAACTGCTAAAAATGGTGGAAAGCAAAAGCATTAACGAAATTTCTTTGTCTTCTACTGATTCAAAAATAAATGAAAAAATACAAATAATTAATGAAATAACAGAAACTTTAATAAATAAAGATAATTTTATAGATAACAAAGTTTTAGCGGAATATTTAATAGAATATTTTTATTTAAGAACATCAATAACTAATAAAAAAATTCATGACGAAGAATCTTTTAATGAAATAATTAAAAAAGCTATTATTTTAGCTAAAAAATTAAGAAATTTAATTTCTCAAGAATATGAAAATTTAAGTCCAACTCAAAAAGATGAATATAAAAATAATCATCCAAATTATAAATTTATTGATAACAAAATTAGCAATTCAGATTTAGATAAAATTTTAAATATAGAGCCAATAAGTCCAGATGATGATAAGCCTAAACCGGATGATGATAAACCTAACCCAGAAGAAGATGAACAACAAGAACCAAATAAAATTTCTTGAATAGATAAAAAAAATAATCAATTAATTTTAAATAAATATATTTATAAGTTTTCGAATGAATTTAAAGTAATGCATGCCACTAGAGTTATAACTTTAGAAAAAAAAGATGGAGACACAACTGTCTTTAAAAATAAAAACAATAATGAATATGGAAAATTTAGATATTCAGGAGTTGACACCCCTGAAACCTGAAAAAAAGTTAATGGACAATTCGTACCAACTGATGGGCTACAATTGAAGTATGGCACTATGGCTAAAAACTTTACTTCAAAAAATTTAGATGAAGCTAAAGAAATTTGGGTTATACCTCAAAAAACAATAAGCGATTATAACAAGGAAACAAATAAAGAGTATTATGACCATTATGGAAGAATTGTTGGAATAATTGTTGTAGTAAATCAAAAAGATGAAGTTTTTTGTTTGAATGAACAACTAATTTTTAATGGTTTTGCAAAAGTTAGCTATATTAGTTTAGACAAAAATAGCAAATATTATACAATAAATGAAAATTACTATCATTGAATTAAAGATTCAGAAAAAGAAGCTAGAAATAATAATAAGGGAATTTGGGGCGATGATATAAAACAAATATACCCTAAAAAGAATTAAAAGATTTATAAACAAAAAAAGAAACAATTTATACAGTTTCTTTTTTTTACTATTTTATTTTTTAATTTTTTAAGTATGTTTTTAGTATATAATAATACTTGCTAATGTGTACGGGTAAGTACTCAAGTGGTCGAAGAGGCGGTCCTGCTAAGACTGTAGGGGTGTTAAAGCACCCGCGGAGGTTCAAATCCTCTCTTACCCGCCATTTTTTTATTTCTTTTATTTATACATAAATAAAAATTATTATTTAATTTCTGTAATATCTATAGTTTGATAGGTATTATTTATTTTTAATTCTATTGTATAACCTATATAATTTTCTAATTTGTAAATTTCAATTGTAATAGGAATTTTTTTACTTTCTTCACCTTCAAAATAGTATTCAGAATTATTTTCTTCTTTATAATACTCATATCCTAAGCCTCATTTCAAATGAAAAGAATTATTTTTTGTATATTCATAAGGTTTGTTATTGTCTAAAAGGTAACATATTTTTAATTCTTTATTTTTATACTTTAATTTATCCTTATAAGGAATTAAGAAGTAAATTACTTTATCTTTTCCTTTTTCACCCTTTAAAATCCTTTATAGTTATAGATTGATAATTAGGATCAACACTCTTATCTTCTAAACTAAAAATGATATCATCTTTTTTATAAGCGGGTTCTTTTGATAATCCACCTGAAATTGAAACTATTTTTAAGCCTTTAATTTTTTCAATATTTTCATGTAATTCTTTTTTGTCATATTCTGGTAATAGGCCACAAGAAGCAGACACAATAGATATAGGTATAGTAGGGATTATTAATGAACTAAGTAGAAAAAATTTTTTCATTATGATATTATTCCTTTTCTTTTTAAAATTTGTTCAAAGTCTCATCCATCTATAAATTTATTATCATATTTGAAAAATTTATTTTGACTCATATTTGATCTTGATTTATCATTTATTGCGTAATTCATTCCGTGGCTAAATAATTCCTTAGTAACAAAAACCTGACTATCATTTACTTCTTTATTAAAATTTAAGTATTTTTTACTTAAAGGATTAACTTCAATTATTTTGCCATTTGCCAAACTTATTATTGAATATCCTTTATTTACATAAACAACTAGTAATGACCTTAATTTTTTATCAACATCTAAATATTTTGTAAATTTTATTTTAACATCTTTATTTCTAATTATATTTTTATAATCATTTAAAGCATTTTTTTGTGTTAATGAAATATCTATCTCATTATTTTTTTCTATTTTAGCGCTGACAATAGTAAAAGGCACACTTACTAAAGCACTCCCTAAAAATAAAATTTTTTTCAATCAATGTTCTCCTAACTTATTTTTTTATATATAGATAAATACACTCTATATATCTCAATTCTATCAATGAAAAAAGCAATTAAATAATTAATTATATAAAATCAATAAAAAAGCCTTAATTTTTAATACAACTTGATTTTTTGCTTATTTTTTAAAAATTAAATAATGTAATTAAAAAATAAAAATTCAAGCTTTTACAGATAATTAACTGTAATTAAACTTGAATTTATAAAACATTCTAATTATTCTAAATCTGCTTTCATATATTTTATAAAATCATTAACTTCATCAATATTAAAAAGCAATTTTAAAATTTCTAGGGCAAATTCCAAAGAAGCTGAGGGGCATTTCCCAGTTACTATTTTTCCATCAATAGTAACATTTTTTTTATTTCTTTTTAAACCATGCTTAAAATTAGAGCTTATTGGATAGGAACTATAATTAATAGAGTCATCTATAATATTATTTTCATATAAAACATTAGGAGCATCACAAATGGCAAATATATATTTGTTTTTATCTTTAAAATGTTTTATAGCATTTAAAGATTCTTTATCTTTTCTTAATGTTTGAGCTCCCTTGCCACCAGGAATAAAAATTGCATCATATTCTTCTATATTTATTTTATTTTCACAATCTAATTTTAAAACATTTCCTTGCCCCGTAACAGACTTTAAATTTTTGTTAGGATTAAAAATTGTTATTTTATCAAAGTGATTGAAATAATTAAATATAGAATATGTGGTTCCAAGTTCTATATTGTTAAAATCATTATGCACTAAAATTAATAATTTCATATTTTCTCTACATTCTTTCTGGAATATCAAGATCCATTAATTTCATAGCATCAGCTAAGACATTCTTAACCGCTAAAACTAAGGCTGCATAGCTTTCTTCATTTTTAGAATCAATAACCTTTACATTTGAATAAAATGAATTAAAAGCTCCGGCCAATTTTAATAAATAAGGAGGTAATAAATTAACTTTATATGTTTTAGCCATTGTAGATATTAAATCTGGGTATTCTTTTAGTTCCGCTACTAATTTTTGTGAATATTCATCACTCAAATCTTTGGCCTGTGGATTTTTATACGATAATTTTTGTAATAGTTGAACACAACGAGCATGAGCATATTTAATAATATACATTGAATTTGTTTCATCAGAACTGGTTACTTTTTTAATATCGAAATCAATTTTCGAATTATATGATCTTTCAATTAAAAAGAACCTAATTGCATCTTTACCAACTTCATCCATTAATTCTCTTAAGGTTAAAGATGTTCCAAGACGCTTAGACATTTTAATTTCTTTGCCATCCTTCATAACTCTAATCAATTGAAATAAAATTATTTCTAATTGATCTCTTCTATAACCCAAATCTTCAAAAGCAAACTTAACACGTTCAACATATCCAGAGTGATCAGCTCCTCAAACATCAATTATAATTCCTTTTTCCGGGTCTTCTAATTGTCTAAATTTTTGTTCATGATAAGCTATATCGGCACATAAATAAGTTGAATCACCGTTAGTTTTAATAATTACACGGTCTTTATCGTCCTTGCCGCCTTTTGTGGTTTGCAATCAAGTGGCTCCATCTTTTTTATATGTAGTTTTCAATCTTCTAATTGCAGGTCAAACTAAATCTTTTTCATATTGAGCTTTTTCTGATGTATATAAATCAAATCACACTCCAAATTTTTTTAAATCTTCTTCAATATTTTTTAAAGCAAATTCTCTACCAAATTGTCTAAATAATTTTTCTAATTCTGGTGTATATTCAGCACCTTTAAATTGTTCTTTATATTTTTCAAAAAATGCTTGAGCAAATTCTATAATATCTCCACCTCTATATGCATCTTCAGGTAGTTCATATTTTTTATCAAATATTTGTTGATATCTTGAATAAATAGAAATAGCTAATTTATTCATTTGATTTCCATAATCATTTACAAGATATTCTCTAACAACTTTATGACCGGCTTTTTCTAATATGTTTGACAGTGTTGCGCCAATTGCAGCATTTCTTGCATGACCTATATGCAAATAACCAGTTGGATTTGCAGAAACAAACTCTATATTTATTTTTCCTTTATTTTCTTTAGAACCGTTTCCATATTCTGAACCTAGTTTATTAATTAGATTTATAGTATCTGATATAACAGAATTAGATACTCAAAAATTAATAAAGCCTGGTTCTGCGACTTTAATTTCTGAAATTTCTTTATATTTATTTAAATCAATGTTTTTAACAATTTCTTGAGCTATTTCTGTTGCTTTTTTATTTAGTTCTTTTTGCAAAGTTAAAGCAATATTAGTTGAATAGTCTCCGTAGTTTTTTGCCTCCGTTAAAACTACTTTTTTATTAATTTTTAATTTTTCTAAAGCTTCTTCAATTGAGCTTATAATAATATCTTTTGCCGTTTTCATAATATTATAATTATATAATTAAAATTCAAAATGTTTGACTAGTTTTATTACATTAATAAAAAGATATAAAAAGGCAACTATTTACTGTCGCCTTTTTCTTTAGTAGTCTTTGTTGTTCTAGCATTTGATTTAAGTGCTTCATTAAAAATTGAAGCTAATGATGTTACTTTTGTTATTTCTGATGGAAGAATTAAGGTATTATTAGAACCATTTGCTATTTTTTTTAATGTTTCTAATGATTGAAGCAAAATAGTTTTATCATTTGGAACTGAACTATTTAATAATTGCATATATTTGTTTTTTGCTTCTGCTTCAAGAATTATTTCTTGCTTTTTAGCTTCAGCTTTTAATATTGTTGCAATTTTGAAACCTTCAGCTTTTGTTATTTCGCTTTGTTTAATTCCCTCTGCTTCTAAAATTCTTTCTCTTTTTTCCCGTTCTGCCCTCATTTGCTTTTCCATAGCATTTCTTATGTCTTTTGGAGGCAAAATATTTTGTAATTCAACGCGAAGAACTTTCATTCCTCATTTATCAGTGGCTTCATCAAGGACATCTCTAAGTTTTTCGTTAATAATGTCTCTTGAAGTTAGTGTTTCATCTAATTCCATATTACCTATAATATTTCTTAGTGTTGTTGCAGTCAAGTTTCTAACTGCATACATAGGTTGTTCTGCTCCATATGTAAATAGTTTTGGATCAAAAATTTCCAAATAAACAACTGTATCAATTTCCATAACAACGTTATCTTTAGTAATAACATCCTGTTTTGGGAAATCTAAAACTTTTTCTTTAAAAGTGTTTTTTTCAACTATCTTATCAAAGATTAATAGTTTTCAATGTAATCCACTTGTTCATGTTTTATAATATTTACCTAATCTTTCAATAATAAAAAAATCCCTATTTTTAACTACTCTAAGACCTACTAATAATAAAAGAATTATTATGGCTGATAAAGTGCCTAATATACCAAATACAATTCCTAAAATTTGTCCTGTGCTCATCTTATTTTCCCTAATATTTTGTATACTTATATTATAAAATATAAAATTTTTATTATTTAAAATAGCGTTAAATATTAAAAAAAATAATTTTATTTTCTTATTCTTAATAAACTACAATAAATTACTTATAATTTATGATTATGAATATGCAAAAAAAATATTATTTATGTGGTCCAACAGTATACAACTATCCACATATTGGAAATCTTAGACCAACAGTAACTTTTGATATCATGATTAGAGCTCAAAGATATTTAGGCGAAGACATTTATTATTTAAATAACATTACTGATATAGATGACAAAATTATTAAGAAAGCTATTGAAAAAAATAAAACAGAATTAGAAATATCTGAAAAATATTCAAAGTACTATTTAGAATTATTTGATACTTTTAATCTTCAAAAACCTACTAAAATTGTTAAAGTAACTGAGTCATTAAAAGATATGTATGAATATATACAATTAATGATAAATAATAAATCTGCCTATAAAATTGACGGTAATGTTTTCTTTGATGTAAGAAAATTTAAAGATATATATGGGTCAGTAAGCAACCAAAAAATTGATAATTTAGTTACTGATGAATCAAATGAATATGGCAAAAAAAATCCTGAAGACTTTGCTTTATGAAAATCAACAACAGAAGGAATTAAATTCGATAGTCCTTTTGGTTTAGGTAGGCCTGGTTGACATACTGAATGTAGTTGTTTTATATCAAAATACTTTAACGGAGAAACACTAGATATACATGGCGGTGGAATTGATTTAATTTTTCCACATCATGAAAATGAAAACATTCAACATTATTCAATATATAAAAAACCTATTTCAAAAAAATGAATGCATTTTGGAACCTTAAATTATAAAAACCAAAAAATGTCTAAATCAATAGGTAATTTAATTTTTCCACATGATTTTTTAAAAAAATATAGCACGGATACATATAAATTATTAATGCTAACAACAAATTATTCAAAACCTATTAATTTAACTGATGAATTATTAGAAGCAAATCAAGCTATAATTAATAAATTTATAGTTATAAAAAACCAAAATGAATTAAAAAACAATAATAACCCAATTGATGAACAAAAAATTATAGAAATAATAACTAACATAGCTAACTTAAATTTTTCTGAAGCATATAAAGAAATAATCAAATTATCAAAGCAAGAAAAAGATGCAAACACTTTTATTAAAACATTATCTATTTTAGGTTTTATTTTTACTAAAAATAAACTTAACAAAGAAGACATTGAAATATATAAAAAATGACAAAAATTAATAAAAGATAAAGATTATGAACAAGCCGACTCAATAAGAGATGAATTAAAGAAAAGAAACATTATATAATGAAAAACTTTATTTATGGAAAAAATTCAGTTCTAGAAGCACTCGAAAATAATTATCCTATTTTGGAAATTTATTTATTAAAAGGAACTGATAATAAAAAAATTAAATTTAATAAAATCTCTTATTTAAGTATGTCAGAAATGAATAAAATAATAAATGGCAACCATCAAGGATATATAGCAAAAATTGCCCCATTTCAATATTATGATATAGGAACAATAATAAAAGATAAACCTAATCAT
This sequence comes from Metamycoplasma phocicerebrale, assembly GCF_003383595.3. Classification (NCBI taxonomy): domain Bacteria; kingdom Bacillati; phylum Mycoplasmatota; order Mycoplasmoidales; family Metamycoplasmataceae; genus Metamycoplasma; species Metamycoplasma phocicerebrale. Next base: position 668,667 of record NZ_CP033058.2, on the reverse strand, counting down.
GTTTTAATTTTAGATCATATTCAAGATCCTCAAAACTTTGGTGCAATTATTAGGTCAGCTAATGTTTTTGGAATTAAACATATAATAATACCAAAAGATCGAGCAGTCGAAGTAACACCTACAGTTTTAAAAATATCTTCAGGCGGTTTTAAAACTATCAAAATTATAAAAGTTGCTAGTTTATTAGAATCAATTGAGTTTCTAAAAAAGAACGGTTTTTGGATGTATGCAACAGCCTTGAATGAAAAGGCTACAAGCTTAAATAAAATCAAATTTAGTAACCCTAGCGTTATCATTGTCGGAAACGAAGGAACAGGTGTATCTAAAACTTTATTAAAAAAATCTGATGAAATTATATATATTTCTCAAAAAGCAAATTCTGTTCAATCGCTAAATGTTTCGGTAGCAACAGGAATAGTTTTATATGAATTGACAAAAGAAAAATAAATAAAATCTCGGCACATTATGTACCGAGTTTTTTATATATAATTTAAAATTAGTTTAAAGTAACTTTTGTTCCGATTTTTTCGTCAATAATGTCTTCTAAATCTTTTAAATCACCGATGAATGCAGCTTTTCCGCCTTCTTCAACGAATTTAATTGCAGCTTGTACTTTTGGCAACATACTGCCTGGTGCAAATTGTTTTTCAGAAATGTATTTTTCTAATTCAGCTTTTGTAACATGTTTTAAGTCCTTTTGGTCTGGTTTACCAAAGTTTACTTTAACATAGTCAACAGCTGTTAGAACTATAAAATAATCTGCATTTGATAAGGCAGCCATTTTTGCTAATGCAAAGTCCTTATCAATAACACCATCAACACCTTCTATAAATCCATTTTTATCTTTAACTGTTGGGATACCACCACCACCACCAACGATTACAGTAGCACCTGAGTTAATGGCATTTTTAATTTGATTAATACCAACAAAGTTGATTGGTTTTGGTGAAGCAACAACTTTTCTAAAACCACGTCCAGCATCTTCAACAATAACACTGTTAGGGTTAGCTACTTCTGCTTCTTCTTTTGAACTAAAGAAAGGTCCTATTGGTTTTGTTGGATTTGAAAAAGCAGGGTCCTTTGGATCAACAATTGTTTGAGTTAAAATATATAGAACTTCATTATCTGTTAATCCTTCTTCTTTGAATGCATTGGTAATGGCATTAACCATGTGGTAACCAATGTATCCTTGTGACATAGCTCCAGCTTCTGGCAATGGCACTAATGGTGATTTTGAATTAACTGAAGCTGCGCTTACAAATCCATTAAAAATCATACCTACTTGTGGGCCGTTACCATGTCCAACGATAACTTCGTGCCCAGCTTTAACTAATTCAGCAATTTTTTTTGCAGGAATTTTTACTAATTCTTTTTGTTCTGCTGGAGTATTTCCTAAAGCATTACCACCTAAAGCAATAACAATTCTACTCATAATTAGTATCCTATTGTAGCTAAAATTACTGCTTTAATTGTGTGCATACGGTTTCCAGCTTGTTGAATTGATTTGTTGTATTTTGATTGGAATACTTCGTCGGTAACTTCCATAGCACCCGTTGCAACAACTGGGTATTTTTTACCTAATTTTTCTTTAATTTCTGATGAGAATAAAGTTTTATCATCATGGAATGCAGGTAAACAGTGTAAGAAAATAACACTTTCTTTAGCTGCCTTAATCATTTTCATATCAACTTGGAAATCACCCAATTCTTGAATACGTGACTCAAATAATTCAAATGGTTCTCCTAATGATACTCAAACGTCTGTGTAAATTGCATCTGCATTTTTAGCAGCTTCAATTTTGTTGTCTGAGAATGAAACTGATCCACCATTACGTTCAAATAATTTTTGAACAGCTTTGTAAACTTCTTTGTGGTCTGGTCCATTTTTAACAATATCTCATTGAGCTTTTGGTCCGCATAGAACAATGTTAACTCCAAAGAATGCAGCACCAATCATTAATGAACGAGCAACGTTATTTTTAATATCGCCAGCAAAAACAATTTTCTTGCCTCTTAGGTCTCCTACGTATTCTTTCATTGTTAAGTAATCAGCTAACATTTGTGTTGGGTGTTCAGCATCAGTTAAACCGTTTCAAACCGGAACTCCTGAATATTTAGCTAGAGCTTCAACATCTGATTGTTTGAATCCACGGAATTCGATACCATCATAAATTTCTCCTAAAACCATAGCTGTATCTTCAACTGATTCCTTTTTACCAAAGTTTGAACCTGTTGGTCCAATGTATGTACAGCTTGCTCCTAAATCAGCAGCCGCTACTTCAAAAGAACAACGTGTTCTTGTTGAGTCTTTTTGGAACATTATAACAATATTTTTTCCTACTAAAGGACGATTGTTAACATGTAATCCTTGCATTTTAGCTTTCTTTAAATCTAAAGAAAGATCTAATAAATAATTAATTTCTTCGGTTGTAAATTTTAGAGCTGTGTCTAAACTACGACCTTTTAAATTCATTGGCATTTTTTCTCCTATTTTGTTTATCTATACTCGTTTAAAAACAAGCATATTTATTTTTTAATATTTTTAGATAGACTTTTAGTGTTTTTATTTTATAAAACACTTTTAAATTATAACAATTTTTTTTAATTTATTATTAATGTAATTTATATAAAATATTAAACAAAATATAAAAATTAAATTTGCATTTTAATATAAAAAAGCATAATTACTCAAATTTTAAATAAAATGCTAATTATGCTTTTTGTTTGTTAAAATAAATTAGTTTTTAAAACCGTTTATTGAAATAGTAATGTTTCATATTTTATTTGAATAATTTAAAGAAACAGATAGTTTTATATTTACAATTCCTGTTGAATTAAATTTAGCGAATTCTTTGCTTTTAATTATTAAAATATCTTCTCCTAAAACAATTTCAAAATCTTCTTCATTTGTAGCTTCTGCTTGAATTGTGCTTTTGTCGCCTTTATAGTTAACATTTATTTTTGATTGAATTTCTGCTTCCGATCATTTGGTAGGCTCGCCAGTTTTTAAATTTGAAATTGTTATAGTTATATTTCCTAATAATTTTCCATAAGCAAATTGTTTGGCCACTATAACCGCAGTTCCCGCAGTTACATCTACTGTATTTGAAACAAATTCATAAGTATAATCTTCACTTTTTGAATTTAAATTGATTGGTAAATCTGTATCTCTTAATGCTTCAGCATAAATTTTTCCATTTATTTCAGTAGTTGTTTCATTTGTAATACCAAATGGCATTTGAACTAATAAATCATTTTGATCAAAAATAAAATCTTTTTTAAAACCTTTAATTGTTTTTTGGTGTCGTGTTATTGTTGAATTATCTTCGGCGTTTTTTTGAATATAATTCACAACTAATTCTCCAACTGTAGAACTATCAATACCAATTAATTGGTATGCATATTTTCCATTTAAACTTGAAAACTCGATTTCTTCTTCTTTTATAGACTTAGATGATCTAGTTATATATTGAGATTCCAATAAATTCTTAATAGTAATTTTGGCATCATTTTCATCTTCTGCTAATTGTTTTTTAAAGCCTTTTATAACTAAATAAGCTTCCTCGCCATTATCGTTGCCTTCTAAGTCTTGTTGTGTAATTCTAACTCTTAATGTTCCTTCTTGTAGATCCTCTACACTTTTTGAAATATAGTATTTGTATTTATTGCTTTTACTTTTACCTTCGTAGCTAAAATTATGCGAAGAATAGTAATTTGGATAATCTGCTTCTGTTAATTTTTTGTTTGACTCATCAGTTAATTCAACAATTACATCAGCCAATATTTCTGCTTCTGCTGAAATTTTAAAACCTGATAATTCTTTTGTAAAAGTATAAAACTTATCTTTTTTTGTAGATTTAATTGTTATTACCACAATATCGTCTGTAGCGCCCTTTACAAAGCTTTGAATTTCTCCAGCTCAACCTTCAGGGTTTGTAATTGTAAATTTTGTACTATCAATTTCTTTAAATAAAGTATTTTCTTTATTTGGATAATCAACTATTGTTTGTGTTTTAACTTGTTCTTCAGTTAATTCAGTTGAAGTCGGTTCTTCTTTAAACCCCGTTAATTCTTTTGTAAATGTATATTTAGTTGAAGATTTAGTTGCTTCAATAGTTAAAATTATTTTTTTATTAGTTGCATCTTTCTGAGCGGCCTTAATAGTAAAAGTTCAGCCTAATTTTGATTCAATAGTTACTTTGTTTTTATCAAAATTCTCTATTTTTACTTTACTGATATTAGGATAAGTTGGATTAGCAAATTTCTTTACCTCATCTTCTTTTTCGATTTTTTGACAACCTGCGGCAATCATCGTTGGAGCTATTGCTAACCCAGGTATAAAACCTAATAGCATTAAATATTTTTTGTTAATTTTCATTAATTTTCCTTTCTAAAAATTGTCTATATATAAAATGTTTTATATACCTTAATTTTAGCAAAGTTTAAAAAGAAAAAAATTTTAAGAAAATTTATTGCAAAAAACAAATATAAAATTTAATATTTTTTAACAAAAATGTTAATTTTGTTCTAAAAAATAAAAAAATACCTATTTATAATTAAAAACAGGTATTTAACAGTATTAAAAAATAAAAATAATTTTAAACATTGTCTCTATCTTGTTCAGAATATTTATAATATAAATTTTCGATTTCATTATATATTTCTTGTCTTAAAACTGCTCTATTATAAGCACTATTTTTATCTCTAACAGATGGGTATTTATTTTTTTAAAGTATCCTTTAACCAAATTTAAAAAAGAAGTGCCTTCAAGACTAATTTTCTTAGTTAAAAATGAATTATAAAGAAAATCATTTACATCTAATTCATTTAATTCATATTTTATACATATTCCGCTTAAATCTTTTTGATATTGTCGGTTTGTATTTTGCTCAAATTGCTTAATAATTTCTTGATCATGTCATTGAGAAATATTATTGTCCATTACAAATTTTAAAATAAGATCTTTTTTAGATTTAAGACCAATGTTACTATCGATTTTGTTATTAACTAATTCAATAAGTTTTTCTTTTGGTTCTTTTTTATTATATATGATAATTATTCCAATATGACATATTACAAAAAAAGAATTATAATAATAAATATAAAAAAGTTAAAAATGTTAAAAAGTAAAAAAATTTTTATAAATTAATAAAAAAAGCACCCCTAAATTAGCGTATTTAAATAACGTTCTTTAATTTAAATTTTATTTTCGGCTTCTATTAAAATTTCATTTAAATCATCTAAAAAAGGAATAAAATTTTTAAAATCTATATTTTCATAATTTTTATAAACATATTTAGCAAAAATGTTTTTGCTATAGGTTTTTATATAGTCAGTTTTAGATAAATCTGGGTATTTTCACTCAAATTTTTTTTCATTAATTGTTGTTTCTGTAGTTGTATCTAAAAATAAGTTTTCAATTTCTCAATTTTCCTTTTCTATTTTTTTATTTTTATGAACTATTCATATATATAAATTTTCATTTAAATTAATGTAATGATTTTCTTTTAATTTTTCAAATTTAGATTTATCTTTTAATTTATTATTTATTTTTCGCAAGGGTTTATCTTTTCCATCTTCATTATCTAGAAGCAAAATAACTGGATTTTTTGGCTTTTTATTTTTATTGACAATTCTATTTAGATAATTTCAACATCATCCTGTATTCTTATAGTTTTGAATGTCTGTATTGTATAAATTAATAATTTTTTCTAAATTAGAAGCCCCGAAAGAATCAATATTTAAAAAAGTATAAAAATTTATTTACTTTTTTTAAATTTGTTATTTTTATATTTTTATAAATATTTATAATTTCATTTCAAATTTCATTTAATTCTTTGCTAGTTTTTTTATTTACAATTTCTTCTCAAAAATAATTTAACTTTAATTTAATTTTTTCAAAACTTGTTTTATTCGCAACTATCTTAGATTTAAAAATTTCTTTAATTTTTTCAATAGAATCAATAACATATTGAATAATATCTTCTAGTTTTTTGTCATCTATATTTTCTATCACATCTTTTAATATAATTTCTATTTGTTGAAAATTTTTATCTAATCTTTCTTTATAATTTGAAAATTGTTTATTTTCTTTAGCTAAAAATTTGACTTTATATGAAAAAGTACCATTTAAATTTTTTTGTATTATGTTAGGATATTTTTCATAAAATTTTTTTAATGCTGCCTTAATATACAAAATATCTGTTTTCCCCTCAGTAATTATTATAGGCTTAGACGGATTATAAAAAAATTTATAAAATAAAAATAATTTATATTGTTTTTCCCTTGAATTTAAAACATAATAAAAATCTTTATTTTTATTTTCATACTTATTTGATTCTATATTGTTAAATTTATCTATTTGATTTATAAAGCTAAAGCGTCCTTCTAACTGGTTTAATTTTCCTATCTTGTCATTTATTTTGAAATATCCATTTCTATAGAAATTCAGGGCCATTGATTTAGTATTTTTATAAAATTCTCTACGGACAGATAATTTTTGGTTAACAACTAATCCCGTCACCCTTTGACGAGATTTATAAAATTCTATTTGTGTTTTTTTATCATTAATTTTAAATCCATTTTTATTTATGCATTCATTTAATTCTGATATAAAATTTTCGTAAGAATTTAAAAAATTGTTGTCGTTTGTAGAAAATGTCATATCGTCTGCATATCTTGTATATTTTAATTTATATTTTTTTGATAATTTTAATATTTCATAATCAATAGTTCTAAATATTAAATTGCTCAAAATAGGTGAGCATGGTGATCCTTGAGGCAAACATTGTTTATAGCAAAGTAAATTAGATATTAAAATAGAAATTTTTTTTACTGTATCATTATTTTTAGAATTAATTTTGAATTCTTTACTTTTCATAAAAAAACCACAAATTCTTCCAAAATGAAATGAATCAAAAAAATTTTTAATATCAACGTTTAAAACATATTTTTTATTTCTATGATTTTTTGCATTATCAATGATTCCGTTGTTTTTTTTAAAACCGAAAGATATTTTATCTTTTATTTTTTTCTCTTTTGTATAATTCAAATGACGATTCTTTAAAATAATAAACAGCTTATTCAATGCTTTTTTTAATTCTTTTTTTGGAGCATTAATAGTTCTTTCGCCGCCTAATTTTTTGGTTATAGTAAATTGTGTGTACAATTTATTTGGCTTGTTAGAATTATTAGAAAAATAATATAACTTATTTATTGTTATATTTAATGCTTTTGCTAGATCTTCAACTTTTTTAATTTCTTCAAATTTTTTCATAATAAAAAAACGCGAGCTATTACCTTTATATTTACTTGACATAGTCAATCATTCGTAACATATAGTGTTATCGAAGGAATATAGCAATTGTAGATTATTTCTACCATTTTTGTCTTAGTTTGAGATACCCAAACTTTTTCTAATTACTCGCTAATAAAATTATAGCATTATTATAAAAATTTAAAAACATATCAAATAATAAAAATTAGTTAAAAGTTTAGCAAAAACAAAAATTTTTATTTTTTATTTGAAAATATAATTATATTTTGCAAGATTTTATAAAAAATAATTACTTAATTTACTTTATTTTGTCTTTATTTTTTAATTTCATAATAAAAACCCCTAAAGTTATTCCATTGTTTGGTCCGACTTTAGGGGTACTATAGCTTACACAAATATTTTATTAATAAGGTGTTAAACTTAAATTTTTGATTTAGCAATCTAGAAAATTCTAACTTTCTATGATTTTTACTTATGTTTTTCAAACCTACTTTTTTATTATGATGCAAATTGTGAACTAGTTATTGTTTTTGAAATACTATTATGATTTAAAGCAACACCATCCACTTTTAATACAATAAGAATAACAAATTTATCGCTTTGTTTAGATACTTCAAAATAAGATATTTCTACTGGCAGAGTATAAGTGCCATTTAATTTACCTTTAATTTCATTTTTAAAAGTATTTAAAAAAGTTTTGTTTGAAGGATATTCTATGACTACATTTTCAAGTGCTTGTTCGGCAACATTAGCTCTTAAAATAGATTGAGAATACAAATCAGTCATTTGACTAATAATTGTTGAATCATCTAAGTCAGAAGCAAAATAATCAATATTGCCTTCTATTTCTTTTAATTTATCTAGATACGTTTTTTGTATATCTAAATATTTTTTAATTGTAGTATCATTTTCACCTTTATTTAAATTATTTTTATAAGAAGCATAAATATTAATCATTTTTCCTCTGTTTAAATTCAATAATTTAATCTTTGGTTCTAAATAATCAATAGCTTCTTGTAAAAAATTAAAATTATTAGGGTCTTTATTAAAAATTTTATATGCTTCTGTTTGATGTCTTATCATTCATTGTCCAACTACTGGAGGAGTAGACGAATCTATTTGACGTATTTTTTGAATATAACTTTGAAAAATCCTATTATATTCTTCTTTTGCACGAGCTTTTAATTCAGATAATCTTTCTTTAGATCTATTTAAATTTGTATTAAGTTGATCTAAATGTTCTTGTATTGGAGCTTTTTGATTAACATCAATATTATTTTGATTGTAAACATCTTGTATTTTTTGAATTATAGGCTCAAATTTTTCAATATTTTTTTTAGCCTCAGTTGGGTCTATTGAATTATTTGTGTATGTTTCATCTATTGCAGATTTTATTTTTTTATTAGCTTCATTTAAAGCGTTAATTACATTTTTCTGTCTTCTTAATTCAGCTTCATTCAATTTTTTATGTGCTTCTTTTGATATTTCATTATATTCATCAATTTTTAGTTTGAAATTGTCTAAAATCGGTTTCAAAAATGAATTTTTATCTAAAGCTAATTTCTCATATAAATCTGTTGCATTACTTATTGAACTATCTAAGTTTGGTAATGTATTTTTTAAATATTCAATATCATCTGGATTTTTATTTAATTCGTCAGCCTTAAGCTTCATATCATTTATAAGTTCTTCAATAGCATCTTGAATTTTTTGAATATAACTAGGAATAGAATTAGTATTTATTTCATTAACTAAATTTTGTAGTTCCAAAACTTTATCTTTTATTTCTTGTTTTGAATCTTCTGTTATTTTTTCAAAAGATTTTAAATTATTTTTTTGATTATTAATTTCATTAATTAAAATTCTTGTCTTATCTGTTAAGTTTTCAACTTTGTTTTGGTTATTTAAAACATCTTGATTTTTATTGTTGATTTCTTCAATGCTTTTGTTTATTAAATTTAAATTTTTAATATTTTTTAGGTCTTCTATTGTTTTTTTAGATTCATCTATTTTATTTTTTAAATTTTCTAAAGATGAATTAATATTAGTGTCTTTTTTATTTTCTTCATTATTATCTTTTTCATATTCTTTTTCAATTTCTTTAGTTTTATTTTCTAATGAAGATAATTTTTCATCTAATTTATTTAAATCATCTTTTGAATTTTTGGTTTTATCAATAACTTCATTTAAAATTAAAATTCTTTTATTAATTTCAGTAATTGTTTTTGCTTTTGAATCATTAGCGTCTTTTATATTTGAATCTGTTTTATTACTTTTTTGAGCTTTATTTTTGTGTTTCAAACCAAAATAAATAGCTGTTCCTGCCGCTCCTAAAACTGCAATAGTCCCCAGCATTGAACCTAATATAATTCCAGCTTTTTTGGCTTTTGGTTTTTTAACATTAAAATTGTTTATTTTTTTATCATTTGGGGTCAAAATTTTTCCTCTTTCTGCATTGCATGCTGTTAATCTAAAAAATTATACTAAATTTGTTTAAAATTTACAAAAAAAATACTAAAATTAAGCAAAAAAATAGGCCTAAGCCTTATTTTTTTATGAAGTAATAATTTATATATTATTTTTATTTTAATTGGATTAATTAAAATGCCTTTTTCATAATTCTTCTACTTCTTCGTATTCTGCTTCTTTATTAGATGAATTATGTCTTGTATAAATAGCATAAGAATATGTTTGGTCATATTTTTTTAACAAATAATATGGAGCATCTATATTTTTTTCTATATCAAGAACAAGTATTTCGATAGATTTATAGTAAATAGTTTTAACTTTAACTTTAGGAATTTTCTTTCCCGCAAAATCTTTTTCTTTTAAAAGATTGTTCAAGTATTCTTGATTCAAAAGTTTTTTATCTTTTTCTATTAAACCACAAACATTTCCTTCATCGTCCACACCATATATTAAATATGAATTATTTCTCTTTTTCGATTCATCATCTTTATATAAATTATTAGCCATTGAAATTATGTCTTTTAGAAGATCGCTTGTTTTATTTTTATTATCACTACTAAAATATTCTTTTTTATAATCACAAAAAGATAATTCTTTTTTATTATCTATTAGTTCAATAATATCCAAATTATTTTTTTCTAAATCAATTTTTTCGTTTCAAAAATTTTCAACTAAAGTTTGTAAATATATATCATATTTAGCTTTTTCACCATTTACTACAATTTTTGTATTACTCTTTTTATCAAAATGAACGTTTACAACAGCTTTTGAATTTTTAAAATTAATTAAATAATGCCATTCCGTCTTTTTAGTATTTTCTTTAATCAAATATCCTATGTTATTTAAGTTCTCTATTAGTTTCTTGATTTTTTCTTCTTGTTCTTTATTCATAATATTAAAATTATATGACTATATTTAAAAGAAATTTAAATTCCTGTTTTATGTTTTACTAGAAAATGCACAATAAGCACATTATAAAAAATTTTTAATATACTTTATTTCCATTGAAACAATAAAAAAATATTAAATTGAAAGTTATTTTTTATTATTATAAGCTAAGCTGGAAAATTTTATTATTATTTTTTAATGCTATGTTTTAATATTATTTTATAATAATTTTTTCAATCTTGTTTTTACAAAAATTCATGATATACCTTTTTATAAATAATTTTTGTTATTTGAACTAAAGTAATATATATACCTAAAAACATTGCAAGTCAAGCATAAAAAATAGGTGGCAATGGCGCTAAAGAAAGATAAGAATTCATTTTAGGAATATAAGGCATAGCAGTTATTATTCCAACACCTAAGATAGTAGAAACTATAACTGCACTTGAAGCATTGGATTTAATAATAGGCATTTGATTAGTTCTTAAAAAATGAATTACAAATGTTTGAGTTCACATTGAAGTAACAAGTCATCCTGCTCAAAATAAATGTTTAAATTGCATTTGTTGAAATGCATTGGTCAAATCTTTTCATTGACCTCCGACTTGATTAGGAACAAACACATAGAATAAAACGACAAAAGTAATAATATCAACTATAGATGACACTGGTCCGAACCAAAACATAAATTTAAGCATAGATTTATGATTTCATTGCCGTGGTGTTTTTATAAATTCTTTATCAACATTATCTCATGGTATTGCTCCACAACAAAAGTCATATATTAAATTTAAGAAAATTATTTGAACTGGAGCTAAAGGTATAAATGGCAACATAATAGAAGCTATTACAACACTAAATATATTGCCAAAATTTGAGGAAATTGTCATTTTTATATATTTATTAATATTAGCATGTGTTTTTCTTCCTTCAACTATTCCTGTTGCTAATACATTTAAATCTTTTTCTAATAAGATAATATTAGCTGATTCTTTTGCTATGTCAACAGCTGTATCAACCGAAATTGATACATCAGCTACTTTCATTGCTGGGGCATCATTAATTCCATCGCCCATATATCCTACAACATGTCCATTTTTTCTAAGAATAGTAATAATTCTAGCTTTTTGATCTGGACTTAATTTTGCAAATATTTGCGTTTTTTCAACCTCTATTTTTAATTCTTCATCTGAGAGTTCTGCTATATCTTTTCCAAGCAGGATTCTATCATAAGGAATACCGACTTTTGAACAAACGGCTTGAGTAACTAAAGGATTGTCTCCTGTTAGAATTTTTACTTCTACCCCTAAATTATGCAGTTTTTTAATTGCATCTTCGGCCGAGTCTTTAGGAGGATCTAAGAATGTCAAATATCCAATTAAAGTCATTTCTTTTTCATCGCGAACAGATAACTTTCCAACTGCTTGGATATTAGATTTTTTAGAAGCTACAGCAACAACTCTCATTCCTTCTTCACTAAATTCTTCTACTTTACGTAAAACTTTCTTTACTATTTTTTTATCTAAAGGAACTACTTTACCATCAAGATAAATCTTATTACATACATTAATAATTTCTTCTACTGCTCCTTTTGTTATCAAAGTAACCTTATCATTTTTTAAAGATTTAACTAGCACTGACATTCTTTTACGATTAAAATCAAAAGGTACTTCATCAATTTTTAAATAATGTAATTCTAGATTATCTAATGATTTTTCTTCATCTGCCAAATCAAGAGTTCTATTAATTATAGATTTGTCTAATAAGTTTTTAAGTCCTGTTTGATAATATGAATTTAAAAAAGCATATTTTAATACATGGGCATCTTCTTTACCATTTACGTCTAAATGACGTTCTAATATAATTTCATCTTGAGTAATAGTACCTGTTTTATCTGTGCATAAAATATCCATAGCTCCAAAGTTTTGAATTGAATTAATATTCTTAACTATAGTTTTAGCTCTGCCCATTGCTATTGAGCCTTTAGATAAACATGCTGTTACTATCATAGGCAGCATTTCAGGAGTTAACCCTACAGCTATAGATATTCCAAATAATAATGCATTAATTCAAGCATTTGCTCCTTCGGTTTTTTGATGCATTAAACCAACAATTAAAAATACCACAGGAATTACACATGCAATAATAATTGTTAGCATAATAGAAATTTTTTTAATTCCCTTTTCAAAATTAGAAGGTACTTGTTTTTCGTTTAATTTAGATGCAACATTACCAATAAATGTATCATTACCTACAGCTATAACTATTGCTTTAGCTGATCCTGAAATAATATTCGAACCCATAAATGCTAAGTTGTGTCTATCAGTCAAACTATCATAACTAGCTTTCATGTCAATTTCTCCATATTTTTCAATAGCATCGCTTTCACCAGTTAATGATGATTGAGAAACAAAAAGGTCTTTTGCAGAAATAATTCTAACATCTCCAGGAATAATGTCTCCAGCAGCTAAGTGAACAATATCACCTACAACTATTTCATCCATTGGTATTTCTTTTAAAACACCATTTCTTTCAACTAAACATGTGGTTTCAATAATAGCTATTAATTTATTTGCACTAGATGAAGATTTTTGTTCTTGTATAAAATGAATAATACTACTTGTAAAAACTATAACCAAAATTATAATCATAGTGACATAATTAGCTTCTTCCTTAGGACTTTTAGATAATGGAATAATAATATCAATTATGGCCGATATTAAAGCCAAAACTAAAAGAATAATATTAAATAAATTGAAAAATGATCTAACAAGTCTTTTTCCGACAGTGTCAGCACCTTTTTTTGAAATTTTATTTTCACCATATAGGTCACGATTATCTTCTATTTGATCTTCATCCTTAATACCATTTTTTGTACTATTATATTTTGTATATAATGATTCAAAATCACTATTAGAAGCTTCTATTAGTCTTTGATTGATTAAGTTTTTTCTTAATTCTTGTTTAGAAAGTTTTTGTTTATCTTGCAAAACAGTATTATTTGATTTATGTTTCATCTTATTTGCTCCTTATTTTTTTAAATAAGAGGCAGCTTAAAACAATTAAAAGATTGTGCTTATTGAAAACACAATATTCTTTTTGCTGCTGCGCTCACCACTTTGTAGTTCCATTAAGTCACCTTTCTTTTTTATGATATAAATTTTACCTTAAAATAAGTATTTTAAAACTAAAAAATAAAAATCATAGTAATAGCTATGATTCATATAATTTTTCTATTTCCTTTTGTGTTAAATTTTTAGGATTTCCAGTTTTCAATAATTTACCATCTTTAATAAGTTAAGTTTTTTATCAAATTAAAATTTTTTATTTTTTATATAACCCTATGCAATTCTTAAAATTTATTTTAGTTTTACAAAGATTCAAAAAATAAGCTCTTTTGCGGGGTTATTTTTTTTGTACAAAATCATTTGTTTCTTTCGTTTTAATTTTAATAGTTATTGGTTTATAGCCAAATCTTTTTGAGCTAATAGCTACAAAAATAGAAAAAAAGATAATTGAAGTTAATATTAGAACTAAAAACATTACTCAATCCGGCATGTTGTAACCAAAAAAATCTGTATTGTATGAATATTTATCTTTAAAGGCATTATATGTTGGCAAACTTTGAGTTTTAATTTTCTCTAATGTTCCATATAAAAAAACTTTTTTGAATAAGGAAGCAGAATAAAAGCCTGGAACAAATAAAACAAACTTTTGTAAAAAATCAGGAAGTACTCATAAAGGAATATATGCACATACTAAAAAGCCTATTGTTGATCCTATTATTGAACTAAAAATTGCCACTTGATTATGTTTAGTAAAAAAGCTAAGTATCAAAATAAACATCGTTGCTGAAGACAAAATTGAAATTATTATAATTAATATTCCATAAAAAACTAATGCTGCAGATATAAAGAAAGCTTTAGATATTGCTAAATAAGATAATATAACAAAATAAAAAACTAAATTAATTATAAATGAAGTAAAAAATGTGGCAAGAATGTAGCTAGCTATCAAAGTAGATTTTTTAATAGGAGATGCTTTAAATAAATAATCAACATTATTGATTTTGTCATCTACAATTCTTGTAGAAGCGCCTAAAGTAACTGTTATACATGAAACTGCAAGAATACCACAAGAAGCCCAAGACAAGGTTAATCAATTAGCATAGTTGTTTATTTCAGGAACTGAAGGAACCTTACTTATTATTTCATTCGTTTGAACCTTTTGCAAAAATAATAAAAACAATACCAAAACCAACAAGGGAGATAGTAAAGAAAAAAAGAATGAAACTTTATCTTTCATAAAAACAACAAAGTGTCTTTTAGATAAATGAAATAATTGTTTTAAATTTGTTTTAAAATTCATTTCTATATTCGCTTTCCTGTTACATTTAAAAATACATCTTGTAAATTACCTTTAATAATTTCTATATTTTTCATAATTTCTTTTAACTCTTTGTTTTCATATAATTTATGTACATTTTTAGAATCTTTTATTTTTATTAAATAATGGTCTTGATTATATTCATATTCTTTAAAATTCTTTTTTATTATTGCTTCAGTTTTTTCATTTTTTTCACAATAAATTTTTAAAAAATTGTAAGAATATTTATTTTTTAATTCAAGAGGCGTTCCTTCTGCTTTAATTTTACCTTTGTCAATAATTATTATTTTATTAGATGCTTCTGCTTCTTCCATATAATGTGTAGTTAAAAAAATTGTTATATTTTTTTCTTTAATTAAATACATAATAGCTTCTCATACTTTTTGCCTATTAACTGGATCTAATCCAGTTGTAGGTTCATCTAAAAATAAGATTTTTGGATTGTTAATTAATCCATGAGCAACATCAGCTCTTCTTTTTTGCCCACCAGACAAGCGATTGTATTTAGATTTTAATATTGGTTTTAAATCTAATATTGAATCTAAAAAATCAAGTTTATTTTTAAATTCTTTTTTAGAAATACCATATATATAGGCTTTTGTTTTTAAATTTGCTAAAACTGATAAATCTTTATCTAGGCAACTTCCTTGAAAAACTATTCCTATTTCTTTTTTTATTTCCAAACTATTTTTATCTATATTTTTATTTAAAATTTTTATTTCGCCAGAATCTCTATTTAAAACTTGACAAAGAATATTAATAGTTGTAGATTTGCCAGCGCCATTCAAACCTAAATAGGAAAATAAAGAACCTTTTTCAACATTAAATGATAAATTTGTTAAAACTTCCTTATTTTTGTATTTTTTATAAAGATTTTTTATTTCAATAGCATATTCCTTCATATTTTTGCCTCATTTAAAATAATAACAAAAAAATAAGCAAATGGCTTATTGAAAATTGGGTTTTATTTCTCTTATGTTTGAAGCGCTTTTAAACTTATTTATTTTATTTTTTTAGTAATTTATTTTCTAAAGAATAAATATAATAAATTCCCAAAAGCTAAACCAAAAAATAAAATAACTTTTGGGATTTATTATATTACTATGATTCATACAATTTTTCTATTTGCTTTTGGGTTAAATTTTTAGGATTTCCAGATTTCAATAATTTACCATCTTTAATAAAAATATAACGATCAAAAAATAATCTAATAATATTAAGGTCATGTATATTTACTAAAATGGTAGTTTTATGTTTTCAATTAATTTCTTTAATTAAAGACATAATATCTTTAGCGGTTTTTATATCCAAATTAGAAGTAGGTTCATCAGCTAAAATTAAATTTACATCTTTTAATAATAATTTAGCTATTTCAACTCGATGCTTTTGTCCACCTGATAATTCTGATACCCTAGTATATGCCTTATTTAATAAATCAAGTTCTTCAAGCAAATTAAAAATTTCTTCTTTTTGATTTTTTCTTAAAATTTTTAAAAAAGCAAAAAAAGGATTTGTATATTTTGGATAAAAATGTAATATGTTTTCATAAACATTTAGATGCTCAATTAAATTGGGTTCTTGAGACAAATAACCAACTTTTTTAATAATGTTTTTTCATTGTTTTTTTGAATAATCTTTAATATTTTTATCATTTATTAACAATGATCCATCTACAATTTCTAATTGTTTTAGTAAGGCATTAAATATTGTTGTTTTGCCTGCTCCTGATTTTCCAATAATAGCAATCATTTCTCCTTTAGAAATTGATATATTTATATTATCTAATATTGTTTTATTATCTTTTTTATATTTTGCTGTGTAATTATTGAAATCTATTTTTGTCATACAAAAATTATAAATAAAATATTAATAAAATCACCTATTAATTTAACTTTAATATATTTAAAAATTTAATTTTAAAAAGCTTAGTACCTTTTTTATTAAAAAAATGCTATAAATAAGGTGTTTTTTATGTTTACTTTACTGTTTTTCATTTATAATATAAAACAAAATGTATTTTTATATGAATGAAAGGTAAATAATTAAATGGACAACAAAAATAATATAAAAACGGCATTATCAAAACGTGCTCAAATTTTAATAGGCACTTTGGTACCCTCTGTTGCTATTTTAATTCCCGCAACAACAGTTGGTATTTATTACGCTGTTCGAAACAATAAAAGAGAAAATTCATTTTCTTATAAAATAGATATTTGAAAACAAGATATTCAAAGACATATTGAGGTTTGCAAAATATTAAAAGGTCAACAAAATATCGAAGCTATTGTTGCTTTTGATAATTCTTTAAAAAATATTAAAAAAGAAATACCCGAATTAGAATCAAAAGTTTCTTCTTCAAAAGAAAAAGATATAATTGCAAAATGAAAAGAATTTAAAGTTTATTTAAATAAAATTAAAAGTCATGATTTTGGAAATTTAAAAAATAAATGAAACGATAATATTGATAAACACATAAGCAAAATAAGAAATTCGCAAATTACTTTTAATGAAATACAAAAAGATAATTATGATTTATATAAAAAGGGATTAAAAGAATTTGAAAATATTGTAGAAAATGTCAAAAAATGATTTGACGACAATGGTCTAGAAAAATATACAAATGAATTTGCTTTTTTAACAATTAAGAGCCAAATACTTTTAGGTCTTATAAGAGATGAAAATAAAAAAATTGAACAAATTTATAAAATACACTTAAAAGAATTAGAAGATAAAGAATATTGGAAAGAGCAAGTTCAATATTTAAATTTATTAAGTAGTATGGAAGTTTTGGAATTAAAACATATAATTCAATTTGAAGTATGAAGTATTAACAAACTACCTTTAATTTTAGAAATTGAATCAAAATATTCAACAAAAAAAGAATTTCAAGAGTTATTGACAGAAATTAAGAATAAAAATAAAAATATTGCTAAAAAAGTACAAGAATTCAAAGAAAGAGAAAAAAGACAATTTGAGTTTTTTGTTAAAGAAATAAACAAAGAATATGACGAAGTTGTTAAAAACAAAGGAAATAACGAATATCAATCAAAAGTAGATAAATTTGTTTTTTCTTATAATATTATAAAAACTATTTACGAAGAAATTAATACGCCAGAGAATTTAGCTATGCAATTAAAATCTCCATGATTAAAAGAAATACTGGAAAAATATAAAAAAACATATGAGCATTTTAGAGATTTATACTTAAACATTATAAAAAAATAGACATTATTTGAAACCTAAACAATAATATTAGACACAATCATAAGAAATTGATTGTGTTTTTAATTTCAAAAAATAAAAAAAATAAGCTATTAGCTTATTCAAAATTTGGTTTTATTTCTAATTTTTGAAGTACTTCTAATACTGTTTCTTTCATTTCTTTTGAATAACTATCGAACATTATTTGTTCTTCTAGTTCAAGTCTAATTTTTGGTAAATGTCTATATCCGCACTTGCCCAAAATTACTGGAAGTCCAAAATAAATCCCACTATTAGTGTATTCTTTTGGCAATTTAACTCCTAAAGAATACACAGCTTGTCTATCGGTTAATATGGATTGAGTTATTTCGGCTAGATTTTCACCTATTCCAAAATTAGTTATACCTTTTCCGGTAATAATTTCAAAAGCTTCATCTTTTACTTTTTGATTCAAGTTATCTAATCATTCTTTAGTAATAGTTCCATTTGCTAATCAATCTTTTAAAGATCCAAGACCTATTCTCATTTTTGAAAAAGGTATTAAACAACGAGCTCCATGTTCTCCTATAACAAAACCTGTAATTGATCCCGCTTTTACATTTATTTTTTCTGATAAAAATTTCTTCATTCTTGCTGTTTCTAAAATAGTACCAGAAGAAATAACTTTGCAAGCTTCAAAACCAGTTACTTGTTCATAAACAGAAGCCATAATATCAACTGGATTAGATGCTATTATAGTTACTCCTTTAAAACCAGATTTTTTAACATTAAGAGCTATTTCTTTTATTAAATTTGCATTGTCTGTTAATAATTCAAGTCTATTTTTTAATGAGCCTTCTTTTGGTTTAACTGATGCAGTTATAACAATAATTTCAGCGTCTTTTAATTCCTTGTATGTTCCTGCTTTAAAAGTAGAACCATTATTAGTCATAGAACAAGCAGCATCGCTTAAATCTTTCGCTTGAGCTTTTGCATACTCAATAAATTTGTCTACTAAGATATAATCTGCTTCAATTCACTTATTCAAAGAAGCGTATAAAAATGCTGAACCAACTGCTCCTACCCCTATTATTCCAATTTTAGTCATTTTATTTTCCTCCCATTAGTTCATTAAATTTTTTTGTTAATTCTATATTATAAGTTCTTAACCCATCATCTTCAAAAGGGTCTATTTCCATCAAATATGCAGACATGATTGAGGCACGGTGTATAAAGGCGACCATTCAACCCAATGTTTTAGCATCTGAATCTTGAATTAATACTTTTATATTGGGAACTTCATAAGTAAAGTGGTTATCAAATACTGCCTTGCTAATTGTTTTACTAATATCATTATATGTGCGTTTAAATAAAAAACTAAATTCATCATCTTCAGATTCACTCATATAAGCGACATTATAATCTACTAAGGTATTTTTAAATATAAATTGTGTTTCAATTATCTTGCCTTCTTTTTCTGAAAAGAAATGCGATTCTATTTTAGCGTCAGATGGATAAACACCGCTTCTAACAATCATTCCTCTATTTTTTCTATAAGTTGTAACATTAAAATACATTGCTATTAATTGTGATAATTCTTTCAATGAATTAGAATTAACAATAACGTTTTCATATTTTCATTTTGCTTTATGTAATATCAATCTAGTTACAGCATAAAAATATGCAGAGTTATTTTTGTTTAGAGGTGTGGAAGAATAATAATCATTGGCTTCTCTTGCACCTTCCATATAGCTTTCGATATCTATTTTAGCACAAGCTAGGGGCAATAGTACTGCTGCCGAAAAATTTAAAAATCTATCTGTTGTATTATCCAACAATACTAAATGATTATATTTTTTAGATTGAACAATTTGAAATAATTTCCCATAATTATTATTTGTAGTTACAAAAATATATTGATTTGAATTTTGCTTTCCTAATTTGATATTTAATATTGAAACCAATTCTCTAAAAATAACTAATGATTCAATATTATCTCCACTTTTACTTATGACATTAATAGCAAATTTTCTATTTTCAAGATATTGGCATAACTGAGCTATATCCCTACCGTCTATATTTTCATCTATATATATAACCTCAATGTTAGATTTATTATATTTTCCAAAAACAAGATTTATAATAGCTTGCGATTGTAAACATATATACTTTGGAGCTATAACAACAAATACTTCTATTCCTTCATCGTTTAAATAATTAACTATTTTTTTTATTTTTTGTAAATCACCGGGTTGAACATTTTTTGTAACTTCAAAAAAACCTA
This sequence comes from Metamycoplasma phocicerebrale, assembly GCF_003383595.3. NCBI lineage: Bacteria > Bacillati > Mycoplasmatota > Mycoplasmoidales > Metamycoplasmataceae > Metamycoplasma > Metamycoplasma phocicerebrale. Next base: position 648,185 of record NZ_CP033058.2, on the reverse strand, counting down.
AATGTTTTTGTCCTAATGCTTCTTTAGAATTAATTTTTGAATTCAATTCATTAGTAATATCTAAATATTTATCTTCTATTTTTTCTCGTTGCAAAATCATTGAACAATCAATTTCAATTCTGTTTTTAATTGCCATAATCTATTCCTTTATTTGTAAATTCTAATAAAGCCTTAAAATTTGTATTTTTCTTATCTAATTTAAACTTAAATGGATTTCTAAGTTCCTTAGGATGTATTTGTTTATATGAAACAATTAATGTTTTATTAGGCATTATTTCTAGAATAATTAATTCCTTTATATCATCTAATTTAAACATTAACTTTAGGTCTTTAATATAATAATCGCTAACTTCTGATATATTTAAATAACATCTAGTTAAATCCTTAGTAACAAAAGTTATAACATTTTTAGAAATACGTTGAACTTTGGCTTTAATTATACTTCCGACTGAGTATTCCATAATTTCTCCTTTTAATATATACTATTTAATTATATATTTATAACTACTAAAAATGGTTAATTGTGTAGTTTTTAATATATAATGTATTTTAATTTTAAAGAACAGGGGTGCTTAAAGCTGAGAAATACCCTCATTAACTGATCTAGTCAATACTAGCGTAGTGAGTTTCTTATTTTTAAGTATCTCTTTAAGGGGTATTTTATGAAAAAAATAAGTATATTTTTAAGTAGTCTATGTGCTTTTGGTTTGCCTTTGGCAGCTATTTCTTGTAATAATAAGAAAGGTTTATTTTTTGGGCTCAATTCTCCATGATATGGCAAAAAGAATGAAGATTTTTTTATAAAAGTTTTTGAACAATACAAAGAAAAAACAAATAACAAAAATTTAGAGTATAAAACTACTTTTGTAGCAGAAAATAATGATACAGTTTCATTGTTGAAAAAGGGAACCGTTAATATTGCCACTATAACAACTCCGCTTTTAATAAAACAAAAATCAGAAAATATTATTCCAATAATACAAACATTAACAAGAGCATTTAAATTTGATTTAAATGCCAGTGATTTATATTCAAATGGGTTAGAAAATGACAAATTAAGAAAAATAGCTAAAAATGTTCAAGAATTGTTTGATAAAAAACCTTATAAAGATTGAAGCGATGAAGAATATAAATGAAATGGTCATATTTATGAAACTTTTTATGCAAACAAGGACACACTTGTAGATTATTATCGAGGAATTATAATGATTCAAGGTAATGAAGAGCAACTAAAACAAATTAAAAAAGCTTGAGAAGAAAAAGATTGAAATACTTTTAGAAATTTTGGTATTGTTTTAGGAAAGGCAACAAGTGGATCTAAGTATATATTGCCAGAAGCATTATTTAAAAAACATTTTAATTTAGAAAATAATAAATTTACTTCTTTTGCTATTGACAGTTTAAAAAATTCAAAAAAATACTTAATTGAAAAAGCAAAAAATATAGGAAAAGGGTCTTTAAAAAATTATCATATTGTATTTGATGAAATGGGTTCTTTTGCTTATACAAATAATAAAAATGGAAATTACTACACTTTAGAAGATCCGAATTCAAAAATAGAGTTTCTAACCGCAACCGAACCATTAAAATATAATGTAATAGCAGTTAATAAAGATACATTTTCAGATGAACAAATTAAAATATTGAAAGAAATTATATTTTCATTGTGAAAGGAAGGAAAGGATAACTATGGACCAAGAGTGGGATTTAATGGTTATAAAATAATAAATGACATTAAAACAGAAGTAATTGATCCATATAATAATTTATTTAAATAATATGCATGCTACCAATGGACTTTTTAGAGAACAAATAAAAATTGATAATAATGCCACTTTGAAAAAAGGACCAATAAGGTCTTATTTAAAAGTGATTATTTGAATATTAATTATTGCTGCTTTTATAGGCTCAATTTTTATTATTAATTTTAGTTTTGCTAAAAATGGTTGGTCTTTATTTTTTAAAAATTGAAAAGATTTTTTTAGTCCTAGTTCTTTTAGTAATTTATATAAAGAAAATTTATTTTTAATATCAATTAAATTTCTTTGAAATAGTGTTAAAATAGTTTTTTTAAGCACAACCTTGGGTTTGTTTTTTGCTTTTATAACTTCTTATTTTGCAAATTATAAAACTAATTCAAAATACATTGCAATACCAGTAAAAATTTTAGTTATATTTCTAAGAATATTTCCTGAATTATTTTTTATATATTTATTTAAAGTGTCTTTTGATAAAACTCTAAGTATTCATTTTATTTTAACTTGATTTACATGATTATGATTACATGAATATTTTTCGCAAACAATTGAAAATGCAAATTTTAACATTTTTTATCATTTGGTTAAAATAAGAAATTCAAAATTTAAAGCTTTTTGAATTGAAATTTGGCCACAAATAAAAAGAAAAATTATAGGGTTCTTTTTTTATGCATTTGAATCTAATTTAAGATGAGCTACAATCTTAGCACAATTAGGGTATTTAGGTATAGGAATACTTACTAATCCACAACAAGAACCTATTGAATTTAATCAAATCCTGATACCTTTATTAATATTAGTTATATTTTTGGTAATAGTGGAAATTATAAGTCAAAATATTAATAAACTATTTTTTGAATCTAAAACTATTAATGAAATAAATCATAAAAAATACAAAGACAAAAAAATAATTAAACGTTTTTTTGGATGATTATTAATTATTAGCGCTTTAGTTATTTGTGGTTTTGGCATAGCAAGTTTAGTTGGACAAAAATTTTATGCTTCTGAAGTATCAAATTATTTTAAACAAATGTTTCAAGCTAATTGATCTCAAGTTCATTTAGATTTAAGCCAAGATGGTATCTTTTATATATTATTGCAATTGGGCGCTTTAGTTTTTGTTACTTGAGTATTGATATATATTATTTCATATTTTAGAATACTAATAATGACAAAATCTTTAGTTGGTTCTAAAATTAGTACAATTATAAAATATACAAATATGTTTATTAGGGCCATGCCTGTTGTGACAATTTTTCTTTTATTTTCAAATTTATTTAACGTATATGCAGCCGGGTTTGTTGTTGCCTTTGCTATACATGGTGTAACATCGTTGTCACGAAATTTAGCTCAGGCTACTAATGCAATTAGTACTGAAAAAATATATGAATTAAAAAAAATGAATTATAGTAATTTTTGAATTTATCGTCATTATATTAGACCTTTAGTTAGATTAGATTTTATAACATTGGGTAGTTTTCAAATAGAGAAAACAATACGTAATTTTATAACTTTCGGTTCATTGTCTTCTTCACTTCTGGGTGAACAAGCGACATTAAATAAGGTAAAAAAAATTTCTGATATAGCTCCTTATTTATGAATAGGTATGATAATAATCGCAGTAGTTAATTTAGTCGCTTATTTAATTAGAGTTAAATTTACTAAACAAAAATGAATATAAAAATATAGGAGTTTTTCTCCTATATTGCTGAATTGAAAATTCAAGTGCAACACTTTATTGATAAAATATTAGTGTGAGGTTGCTTGAATTTTTTTCTACTTAAAAAAATAAAAAAAGGCCTCACAAAAAACACCTAAGGAGACCTAATATGAATTATAAAGCATTTAAAAAATATTTTCACATTTCTTATGAAGAAAGATTTTTTATCAAAAAATTAATGGATAATGGCTATTCAATACGAAAAATTGCTAGACGATTACGCAGAAGTCCTTCAACCATTTCTAGAGAAATAAAAAGAAATCTTGATTTAACTGGAAATTATGATTCTTGTGCAGCAAATATAAAATCGTTTAAAAGACATTCTCATAAATATATGTTTAAATTTAATGTTAATTTTAGCTATAAAGAATTTACTAACATTTTTATTCAAAAATATGACAAAAAGTTTTTTGGTATAAAATCAACATATCACTATATTAAAACTAATTTTAAAATTAAATTACCATCACTAAGAACTGTTTTTAATTGGATAAAAAGCAATCAATGAACAATTAAAAAACATAATAGATTAAGGAGTTTTTATAAAAAGGGCGGCAAACGAACAGCTTCAGTTGTAAGCAGATTAGTTACAAGCGCTAGCTATGTTTTTCCGATTTGAACTAGACCTAAATCTATAGATTTAAGACAAGAATATGGTCATTGAGAAGCTGATCTAGTAATTGGCAAGCGCAGCACTGGTTTCAGAAATATTTTAACTTTAACAGAACGAAAAACAAGAATAGGCTTTGCAACATTTGTTTTAAGTAAATCAGGTTATGAAATTAATACTCAACTACGCAAGCTAATAAAAGAAAATAGTTTAATTGTTAAAAGTATAACAATTGACAATGGTATAGAATTTGAAAAAATAGGAATATTAGCCAAATGATTAAAAATAAAAATTTATCGAGCTGAACCTTATGCATCATTTCAACGTGGTTCAAATGAAAATTGAAATGGTTTAATTAGAAGGGAATATAAAAAAGGTTTTAACTTTAATACAATCAACATTGAAACATTACAAAATATTTCAAATAAAATAAATGAAATGCCAAGAGAAATACTTGGTTGAAAATCTTCAAAAGAACTATTTTTAAAAGAAAATTACATCTAAGCTAATAATTAACAAACAAATAAATTAGAATTTATTTCTACCGAATAAACGGTGTTTTTTGTTTATTTAAATTGTTTAAAAAATACATAAAAACAAAAAAACATATATTTTTACAAACTTTAAAATTTTAAATATATAATAAAAACATCAAGCACAATTATGTGTTGCACTTGATATTTCATTTAAGGAAGTGAGGTTAATTGCCTCACTTTTTGTATATTTCTTTTTGCTCATTAGAAAAATTATGACCTCGAACTTGGCTTTCATATTTTTCAGTTCTTGAAACAATATATTTAAAAGCTTTGTCAAAATCTTGAAAACAAAGTTTTCTAATTTTTTCAATACCTTCCCATTTCCGACCTTTGCTTATTTTATCGGCTACATATAATATTTTATCTAATAGATTCAATTCAAAATCTAAAGAAGTGTGTTTTTTAATTGCTTGTAAAACATTTTCATTATTATATTTATAAATATCTCTCAATCAAAAATAGGCGGTTGTTTGATGTAGTTTATATGGTTCAAGATTAGTTTCATTATACCCATATTTTTTTAAGAAATTATAAGATTCATTTATTGTTCAGTTTTTAGTAATATCATGAGCCAAACCTGCTTGATATGCATCTTTAATTTTGCAATTAAGATGTTTTGCTAAATTAGCTGCAAATTCAGCGGTTCATCCGAGATGAAAATATCTAAATTGTTTTTCTTTATCTTTTTTATCAAATAAAATACCTTTAGATATTTCATCAAAATATAAAAAGTTGTTTCCAATATATTCTTGAATTATTTCTGGAACTTGGTCTAAGTGCCCCTCTCTATATTTAGTAGATGAAAAATTATTAATAGGATTATCTAAAATTTGTACATTATATTTTTTTACATTTAATTTTGAAAATTTATTTCCTCTATTAAATGCAACTAATTTTACATTCTTAGATATTTTTTCAATTTCTTTTCATTTGTTTAGCAAGGGAATATTATCTGTTCCAATAAAAAATAAAATATCATCATTTGGAAACTTAGATCTAAAATACTTTACGGTATCGATTGTATATGAAACACCCCTTCTTTTAGTTTCAAATTCACTTACAAACATTTTTTCTTCTAAAATTAAATTAATCATGTTTATTCTGTGATTGTTATCGGCATAATGACATTCTTTTTTAAGAGGATTTTTATTTGTTGGAACAAAATATAAACTATCCAGTTTTAAATGTTTAATAGCATATTTTGCCAATTCAATATGTCCCTTGTGAATAGGATTGAAACTACCACCATAAATACCTATTTTCATTATTCCTCCAAATTGATTTTTTTATTATAAGGTTTTTTATTTTTTCTTAAAAATTTAATATTTTCTTGTTGAGCGCTTTTTTCTTTTAAATATTGTGCTCCTGTTTTTAATAAATTTTTTCCAAAACGATAATTACTATTATTTATTATTCTATCAATTTTAGATAATTTTTCTTGCTCAAAAAGGTTTATAGTTTTATTATTATCAAATATCGATTTTAAATAAGATAAAGACCCTCCGACACCTCTAATGTATTCATCATTCCATAAAGTATTAAATAAATTTAAAGCATATTGCCATAAAACCTCAAAGTCATTTGTTCAATTAGGAAGCGTTTTGCTCTTTTTTAATCAATTTTTTTCCTGCGTTCTTAATGATATAGAAATTTCTTTACATTCAAGATTTAAATCATTTGCTCTATTTACAATATTATTAATAATTTTTTTTAATTCATTTATTACAAATAAATAATTATTAGAATCATTAATCATAAAGGTTTCTGAATTGCTTATACTTTTAACTGTTTTGCTTAAAACATGTTGGTTTTTTTCGTTTTCTCCTTTTAAGTCTCCTATTAAATAATAATAATTTTTACCAAATATTTTTCTTAACAAAACATCGTTTTTGCAATTCAATAAATCTTCATATGTATAAATTCCTGCATTATTTAATTTAGGAGCATTTGCTCTGCCTATTCCAAAAATTTTGTTAATAGGTAAATTATAAAAATAAGAAGGTATATCCTCTTTTTTAGTTTCCACAATACCAAAAGTCTTAGCTTTATTTGTGGACATTTTTGCCAAAAATTTTGTATAAGAAATTCCTATTGAACATGGAATTTGAAAGTGTAAAAGTATAGACTTTTGAATTTCTTTAGCCATATTCTCAGGGCTTCCATATTTTTTATATTTTTGAGTAACATCTATATAACATTCATCTATAGAATATATTTCTAAATCTTTAGAAAAATTGTTTTCAATAAATTCAAAAATTTTAGTAGACATCATTGAATATAAATCGTAGTGAGGTTCAATAATAACAAGATCTTTTATTACTTTTTTTACTTTATAAAAAGGGTCTCCTGTTTTAAAACCCAAGTTTTTTACTTCATATGAGGCTGCAGAAATAATAGCCCTTTTTAAGTTTGATGCTATTACTATGGGCTTATTTATTAAAGAGTTATTTTTTGCTCTTTCACAACTTACAAAAAAGGCATCCATGTCAATATGAAAAATTATTTTAGCCATTAATACCCTTCTTAAAAGCTCTATAAATTATTGAGGCACATTCTAATCTATTTAAATGAGCTTTTACATTTTCAAAAACCAATAAATCATTTAATTCTATAGATTTATCATATTCATTTTGATTAATCATGTTAAAGTAATTATTTAAAATAATAGATATTTCTTTTTTTGATTTATTTAATAAATTTTTAATCATTATTTCAATACTTGAAATAAAAACTGCGCACCCAGTAGCAAAATACTTAGCCTCTATTAAATTATCATTTTTAAAATTTAAATATAAATTAATCTCATCAACACAAATAGATGAATGCTCTATAATCCCGCCTTCTTTTTTTTCTTTTAAAGAGTATTTAGGACTAGAATAAGCATTAAATATTACTTGTTGTTTTTCAATATTATTAAAAGATTTCAATAAAATTACCTCCTTTTTTTAATTCTTCTACCAATATATCTATATCTTTTTTTGTATTATACATAGCTAAAGATACTCTTACATATGAATTTGTTAATTTTTTTATTTCTTTAAATTTGTAGGCACAAAAAGCACCCGCCCTAACATATATATTTCTTTTGCCTAAATAGTAAGCAACTTCTTGAGAAGGAATGTTTTCTATATTAAATAAAATAATATTGTCTCCTCTTTTAGAATCGATTTTAATATTATTTACGGATAATAATTTATCATAAGCATAATTAGCTATCTCTTTTTCGTGATCTTTAATGCATTTTAAATCATAATTTGTAAAGAAATCAATAGCTTCGCCTAATTGCAAAATTCCGGCAAAATTAGCTGTCCCCGGTTCTCATTTGCCTATAGTATTTCTAGGATTTCAATTTCAAGAATCATAAATATCTTGAACTTGTCCGCCTCCTCATTTTTGTGGTAAAAGTTTATTTAACAATTCTTCTTTTATTATTAAAGCCCCTATTCCTGTTGGTCCGTAAAGTTTATTTCCAGAAAACACAATAACATCACTTAATTTTAAACTTACTTTTTCATGAACCACTGCTTGTGCTGCATCATTAATTAAAATGACATTGTATTTTTTACATTTTTCATAAATTTTTTTGAAATTATATTTCATTTGAAAATTATTAGTAATTTGAGGTATAACAACAATTTTGGTTTGAGAATTAATAGCATTAATTATTTCTTCTTCAGCAGAAAAATATAAAACTTTAAAATTTTTATTTTTAAAGTTTTCTAAAAAAGGAACAATAGCAGAAGAATGGTTATAATAACTAAATATAATTTCTCCTTCATTAAAAATATTTGATAACATTTTAGCAATAGTATTTAATCCTTCTGTAGAGCCAGAATTAAAAATAACTTCATTTGGTTTCGAATCTATAAAATTAGCTATTTTTTTTCTTACATCTAGTAAATCATTAGCCATTTTATATCCTAAAATTGAATCGGCGGTTCTAGTAGAAATTGAATATTTTTCATAAAATTCAATTCCTTTATTTATAACGCTTTTAGGTTTAAAAGCTAAAGCCGCGTTATCTAAATAAACAATCTTTTTATTATTTTTAAACATTGGAAATAAATTTTTAATTTTTTTAATATTCATTTGTATCTCCTTTTTGAAAATTTGCTAAATATTCAATGTTTTTTGATTTATCTCCCAGTATTGGGCTTTTTACAATAGGATTTAATAATTTAAAACCATAATTATTTGCATATTCTAAAACTCTATTAATAATAAAATTGTGGTGTTCTTCTTTTACAAAACCACCTTGTTCAACATATTTGCTACTTGCTTCAAATTGTGGTTTTATTAAAACAATAAGATTGTCAATTTTTTCAAACGTCTTAGAACAAGCTTCAAAAACATACTTTAAACTTATAAAAGACACGTCGCATGTAATTAAATCAATTTTTTCATTAAACATTGAAGATAATATATTTTTAATATTAGTTTTTTCATAAACAATAACTTTTTCATTAATTCTTAAAGAATAATCCAATTGGTTTGTTCCAGAATCTAAAGCAAAAACTTTAGAAGCCCCTGCTTCTAATAACACTTGAACAAAGCCGCCAGTCGAAGAGCCAATATCTAAACAAATTTTGTTATTAACATCTACTTTAAATTGTTTAAGAGCCTCTTTTAGTTTAAAAGCCCCTCTTGAAACATAAGGTATTTTATGGTTTATTATTCTTATTTTTACATTTTCAGGAAATTTAAGACTGGATAATAGTATTTTTTCATTATTTACTATTACTTTGCCTTGCATCACTATTGAATCTATTTCTTTATCATCTTCAAAATTAAAATTAAGTTTTAAAAGTTCTTTTAATGTTTTTTTCATTTTATTTATTTATTATATTTTTTGATACTAAATCTAATATTTTATTAATAAATTTATAATCTTCGTTTGGAGAAAATATTTTTGAAATATTAATCATTTCATTAATAACTATTTTTGGCTCATTATATGTCATTTCGTATATACCAAAAATTAAAATTGCTCTTGTTAATGGACTTATACGTTTTCATTCTCAATCTTTTGAAATATAATTTTTTGCAATATTACTAATAATTAAATATTTTGATTCTATTATTTTTAAGGTTTGTATTTCTTTGTTGTTTATATCATTTAATTCGTTATTTATTATTTCTTCTGAATTTAATTCCCTATCAAACAATTCAAATTGATAAATATAATTAATAATATTTTTTCTAAATTTATATCTTTTTCATAAAAAAAGATTTTTATTGTTTTCCTCCATTAATCCTCCAATATGTTAATTAATTTAATTTGTTTGTTGTTTTTGTTTTTAGTTAAAGTAAAAATTACTCCATTTAATTCACATTTGTTATCTGAAACCTTAAAAGGTAATTTTGAATCGTATCGCATTTTTTTATATACTTCTTCAAAATTAGATCCTATTGCACAGTCTCTTGGTCCACACATTCCAGCATCTGTTAAATAATAAGAACCTTTTGGCAATATTTTTGCATCATTTGTTTGAATGTGAGTGTGAGTACCAATTAAAGCATCAGCCTTACCATCAACATATAAACCAAATACTGATTTTTCTGAAGTTGTTTCGGCATGAAAATCTATAATATAATAATCTGCTTTATTTGATTCATACGCTTCATCAAATTTGTCAAAAAAGTTATTGGCCGAATCTTGTTTTCATGGGCTTAATAAAGGATTAAAAGTAATTCCCATAAAAGACATTATGGCTACTTTATTTCCTTTTATTTCAAAGATTCTAATTCCTTTCCCAGGATATCCTTCATTAATGTTGATAGGTCTTATTAAATCATCATTATTAATAATTTCTTTAATTTGTTCTTTGGCTCAAACATGATTTCCCAAAGTAAAAGCATTAATTCCCATAGATTTTAAACGGTTATAGTGTTTTGGAATAAAACCCTTTCTTCCTGAAACGTTTTCAGCTTGAGCAATAACAAAATCAATGTCATTTTCTTTTATTATTTTTTTAATTTGTTTTTCTACAAAAGTAATTCCAGGAGTTCCAAATATATCTCCCAAAAATAAAATATTTAAATTTTCTTTTTTCATAGTTTAAATTATATATAATTTATTTTTATTGTTTGCTATAAACAAAAATAAAGCAAAATAGAAATTATGCTTTATTATTAATTTTCATTTAGTTTTTCAATTACTAAATTATATATTTCATTATATAATTCTTTATTTGTTTGCAATAGCAAGGCAAGATTTACTTGTCCTTGTGCTATATTTTCATTATTATAACTATATCAAGAGCCCTTTCTATTGATAATACAAAATTCTTCTGCCATAGTTATTATTTCGGTAATTTTTGATATACCTTTAGAAAATACAATTTCAATTTGTGCCGTCTTATATGGTGGGGCTAGTTTATTTTTTACAACTTTACATTTTATTAAATTTCCAGTAATATCACCATTATATGTTATATTTTGTGATTTTCTTACTTCCAATCTTATTGAAGCATAAAATTTTAAAGCTTTTCCTCCTGATGTTGTTTCTGGATTTCCAAACATAACCCCTATTTTTTCTCTAATTTGATTTAAAAAGATTACTGAAGTTTCGTTTTTTGAAAGTGTACCAGTAATTTTACGCAAAGCTTTAGACATTAAACGAGCTTGAGCGCCTATTGTTTGTTCCTTAATTTCGCCATTTAGTTCAACTTCTGGTACTAATGCTGCAACTGAATCTACTACAATTAAGTCGAATGCTCCGCTTTTAGCTAGAGTATCTACAATCTCTAATGCTTCTTCTCCTGAACTAGGTTGTGATAATATTAAATTATTAATATTAACTCCTAAATTTTTTGCATAAATAGGATCGATTGAATGTTCAGCATCAATAAATGCTGCAACCCCCCCTTGTTTTTGAACTTCAGCAATAGCATGCAAAGCTAAAGTAGTTTTTCCACTACTTTCTGGCCCAAAAATTTCTATTACTCGTCCTCTAGGTCAACCACCTATTCCAAGAATATTATCAATTCACAAAGACCCAGAACTAAATGTTTTAGGAATAATATCTACACCTTCTCCCAAAACCATAATAGATTCCTTGCCAAACTTTTTTTCAATTTCTTTTAATGTTTCGTTTAATAATTTATTTTCTAATAAAAAATTATTTTCTTTTTTCTTTTCTTTTTCCATTTTTTATTCTCCATAAATTAACTATAAATATAATATTTTAATTTTTTTAAAATTTGAGAAACATTTAAGAAAACAACCATTAGTTTATTTTAATTTTTTTAAATATTTTTTTTGATTTTCATTAATTCTAAAACTTTCAATTGCTTTTTGAATTGTTTTTTTGTGAGTTCAATTATCAATTTTTTTATTTTCAATATAAGAAATAGTACTATTATATTGTTTTGCAAGGGCTGTAGCAAAATACCAAGCACGCATCATATTTATATAATAATTTGTAGATTTTATTGATAAAACAATATCTAAATGTTCTTTTTTGAAAGAATCATCTAAAAAATATGTCATAAGCATTTTAATTGCAAATCTAATTGTATAAATTTCATTTGCTTTAGTTCATTTTATAATTTGAATTTCTAATTTATTAATATTTTTAATAAAAGATTTTTTAGGATTTATTAAATCACAATTAGCTCAATTATTTACATAAGGCAAAAATATATTTAATTGCTTAATAACTTCATCGTAATTTTCCATTTCATTAATAATAAAGCCATGTATCGAATTCTCTTCAAAGTATTTATGTGGTAATTTAATTAAAAATTTTTTATATAAATTATTTTTAAAAAGATCTTTTGCAAATTTTCTTAAATTAGGAACTCTTACTCCTATAACTTCTTTTGCATTAATTTCTGGTATTAAATTACAATTAAATTTCTTGTATTTTAAATCCTGCATTAAAAATAATGTCTTTTGTATTTCTTCTATTTTCATAAAATTAATTATTGAAATCTTTATCAAATTGTTTAATTGCTCAATCTTCTATTTTAATTGATAAAGTTACTGCTTTTAAATTATCGGTTTTTTGATATACGTCAATAATTTTACATTGATGTATTCCAATTATATTTTTTAATTTTTGAATAGTGGAACTGATGCTTTCATTATTTTTTAATTCTATAGTAATATCTCTATTTTTTAATGGTTCATGGCGGTAATTTTTAAATTGTCTTGAAATATTTTTTATTTTGTTAAGTTTCATTTCAACAAAAATAGCATCGTTATTAATTAATTTAGGGTGTATTTTTGCTATATATCCTATTTTCTCATTATTCAAAAATATATCAGCTGAAACATTTGGATTAAATATTTCATTACTACTTTTTCTAAATTCTAAATTTTGATTAGTTAAAGATATAATATCTTTTTTAATTTCATTAAATTGCTTAGAATTAGAAATAATTCCTAAAACATCCATTTCTCTTCCAATCATTCCGATATCAAAATAAGAACCTTTGTCAAAACCTTGTTTTTTATTAAAAGTCAATATTTCATTTAAAGGTTCTATAAAAGATAACCTAATTTGAGAATGATCATAATTTTTTGAATCCTTAGCATTTAATGTTTCTTCAAAATTAAAAGGATTAAATTTATTATTTTCTGGTTTAATAAGTGTATATGTTCTTACATTAGAATAGTCTTTGTTTGCTAACATTTTAATAAAATTATAATTTTCATTTTTTTCATAGTTCAATCTTGAAAGTTTGGGTTGCTTTAAAGGAAAATTATTATATCCATAAAATCTAAATACTTCTTCAACAAAATCTTGAATACTTTCAAGGTCATAGCGATAAGTCGGAAAAGTTACTGCTGAAAAATCTGATTTAAATTTAAAGTCTAATGTTGCCAATTTGCCTAATATTTCATGATATTTTTTAGTTTTTGAAATACTAAAGCCAGCAAATTTTGTCAAATAAGCTTTATCAATTAATATAGTTTTTTTGTGTAATTTGGGAGCATTTATTTGAATTGAATAATCACTTAAATATTTAGCTAAAAAATTGTAAGCCAACACTACAGACCCATTAGAGATATCTCTACTTGCTCTTTGAGAAGCATCTGTCGTTAATTTAATTTGCTTTGAGTTTTTTCTTACATCTAAAATGTTAAAAGATGCAATTTCAAAAATTGCTTTTTGTGATTGAGGATTAAATTGTTTGTTTTGTAAACCAATTGTTGCTGCTAAAGAAACTGGTGTGTCACCATTTTTTACAACTAAAGCATTTTCCACTTCTATTTCTTTATTTCCTAAAATATTTAACTTACCTGTGTAATAATCAACACTAAATTGATTAGATTCTAAATCTTCCTTACTATAAACATGACAAGGTACTCCGGCAAATAGTAAAACTAAATTAGTCAAATCCACAGCATTTGAGAAAGTTTTAATTCCATGCTTTCATAAAAGCATTTTTTCCTTTAAGGATGTTTTTAAATTATTATTTGAAGCTTCTATCAAACTAAAAGCTTTAGTAGATTTTAAATTTGTTACTTCAAAATTAGATAATAAATTAGGGTTAGCTTTTCTTGGCCACTTTATTTCGGTGTCAAAATATGCGGCTAACTCTTTTGCCATTACTAAATATGATTGAGCATCTGCCCTATTTGATAATATAGAAACATCTATTAAATAATCATCTAAATCAAAATAACTAATAGGATCAATATTTAAATCAATTTTTTCAAGTTGAAAAATTTGGTCTTGAAATTCTTCTGGAATAACTTCAGGATCGAAACCTATTTCAGATAATCCAACAAACATTCCTTCTGAAACAATACCTTGCATTTTTCTAGGTTGAAAAATAGTTTTTTTGCTTCTTGAACCAGGAACAAATGACATAACATATTGTCCTTCTTTCATATTTGTTGCTGTTGTTTGAATAATAGCCTTATGACCATCGCCATATTCTACTTCGCAAACAGTCAAACGATCTGCTTCAGGGTTCTTATATGTTTTTAAAACATAACAAATTTGAATACCTTCTACATCAGAAAACTTTCTATATTCTTCCACTTCAAAACCTATTGAATTTATTGCTTCAACAACATCTTCTACTGTGTAGGTTTTTAGATTAGCCAAACTGCTTAATGTTTTATATGAAAAAATCATTTTCTACTCCTATCTAAATTGTTTTAAAAATCTTTTATCATTTGTGTAAAGTTCTCTAATGTCATCAATATCATATTTAATCATTGTTATTCTTTCAATTCCAATTCCAGCTGCAAAACCATTCATAGAATTAGTATATCCAGCTGATTTTAATACTTTTTCATGAAGCATCCCAGCTCCTAATACTTCAATTCATTTGTTTTTAAAAAATACATCTACTTCAACGCTAGGCTCAGTAAAAGGAAAATAAGAAGGACGCAATCTAATTTTTATTTTTTCTTCAAGGACATAAGAAAGCATTTCTTGCAAAGTGTACATTAAAGAAGCAAAAGAAACATTTCCAACGCTCACCAAGTCTAATTGAGTAAATTGATGAGTATGAGTTTTATCTTCTTCATCATTGCGATATACCTTACCAATTGTGAATTGAGAAAATTCTTGGTTAGCATACATTTCCAAGGCCCTTGCGCTAATACCAGTGTTATGAGTTCTTAACAATTCATTATCATTTAAATATAAAGAATCTTGCATATCTCTAGCTGGGTGTGATTTAGGTATGTTTAAATTTTCAAAATTATATTTGTCAATTTCAATTTCTGAATAATTTAATTCTATATAACCATTCATTATTAATCATTCTCTAAAACGATTTACAACAAGATTAATAGGATGTATGGAACCTTCATAATCTATAGGTGTTGCAAAATCAACAAATTCGTTTTGCAATTTTTTTTCAATTTCAAGTTCATTAATTTTATTTTTAGCGACTTCAAAAAACTCCTCAGCTTTGCTTTTTAATTCTTGAATTTTTTTTCCATAAAAAGCCTTTTCATCTTTATTAGCATTTTTTAATTTATTTATTAGTTCCTTAAGTTCCAAAGAAGACGAAAATTCATTTTTAGCTAATTTTAAGTCTTCAAAATTTTTTATTTTTTCTAAATCAAACATACTATCATTCTTCTTTCTTTATTTTATTTCAATATTCTTTAATTTTTTTCTCCATACCTTGATTTTGAAAATTAAATATTTCTTTATTTTTTAATTCATTTGGCAAATATTCTTGTTTTGTATAATTGTTTTCATAATCATGTGGATATTTATAATTTATACCTCTTCCTAATTTTTTGGCTCCTGAGTAATGTGAATCTTTTAGATGAATTGGAGGTTCATAAATATAACCATTATCAATTAAATTTTTTATTTTATTAATTGCCAAATAATTAGAATTAGATTTTGGGCTTAAAGCAACATTTAATATAGCAAAGCCAATTGGCAAATAGCCTTCGGGCATACCCAGTCTTTCATATGATTCAATAGCGCTTAATACTTGCTGACCCAATGCAGGATTGGCTAAACCAACATCTTCATAAGTGGCACATAATAATCTTCTAAATAAATTATCTACATCTCCGCTTTTTAAAATTAATAGTCCTCAATATAACGCTGCATCAGGATCAGATCCTCTTAATGATTTATGGAAAGCACTAAGTAAATCGTAATGTGCATCTCCATTTTTATCCGAATAAAATTTTATAGACGGTACTAAAAATTTGATTTGCTCTAAAGAAATTGTTTCTTTTTTTGATAACTTGTTTATTAATTCAACATTGTTTAAAGCTGAACGAAAGTCAGAATTAGATTGAATGGCAATAAATTCTTGAATATCTTTGTTTTTTAATCATTCAATATTGTTTTGAAAAGCTATTTTATTTAATTGAAATATGATATCTTTTGTGCTCGGAGATTCAATTTCTATAATATGACTACGAGATCTTAACGCTGGATTTATTTTAAAATAGGGATTTTCTGTTGTTGTACCATATATAGTAATAAAGTCATTTTCTAAATAAGGTAATAAAATATCTTGTTTATCTTTATTTAATCTATGTATTTCATCGATTATTACTATGTTATTATTTTTAATTTTAATTAATAAATCTTCTTTGTTATCAATAGCTGCATTAAAAAAATCATAACTACAATTTAAAGAATTAGCAAGAATATTAGCAATTGTAGTTTTTCCTGTTCCCGGTTTACCATAAAAAATAAAAGACGAGTAGTCTTTATTTTCAATAATTGATTGAAATAATTCTCTTTTTTGTGTAGAACAAACAAAATCATCTAATTTTTGTGGTCTTAAGGAATTTGCTAAATTTGCTTTCATGTATTAAATTATATAAGAATAATATGTTCTAAATAAAAATAGTTTCTTATTTTAATAAGAACTTATTCATTTTTGTTTTTTTGATCTAATTTGCATTTTTTAATTTCTCTGTAAACTAATATGCTTCCAGCAACTAAACTTAAAGTTTTAAGAAATAATGCACCACCAAGAGAAAATCAAAAAATTTTTTTATCTTCATTTTTTCAAGAATAATAAGAAATAATAATATTTATTGCCATTGATACTAAAAAAATGCATAAAAAAGTAATTAAAGAACCCAAAAATGCATTAGATAATTGTTTAAATTTTGCAGCTTCGCTGCTATTTAATGCTTTAATTAAGTCTTCATATTTCTTTAAATTATATTTAATAAATAATTCTGATTGGTAAGATAAATTTAAACATAAAGATGTAATAAAAAATATTGTTAGCATTATTGCTGAAACTGATACTACTATTTGAATAATTCCTATTTTTTTATTTTCCATATTTTCCCTTTAATAAAAAAATTATATTTTAATAAAAAAATAAATGCACAATTTTGTGCATTGCTGAATTGAAAATTCAAGTGCAACACTTTATTGATAAAATATTAGTGTGAGGGCACTTGAATTTTTTTCTACTTAAAAAAATAAAAAAGGCCTCGCAAAAACACCTAAGGAGACCTAATATGAATTATAAAGCATTTAAAAAATATTTTCACATTTCTTATGAAGAAAGATTTTTTATCAAAAAATTAATGGATAATGGCTATTCAATACGAAAAATTGCTAGACAATTACGCAGAAGTCCTTCAACCGTTTCTAGAGAAATAAAAAGAAATCTTGATTTAACTGGAAATTATGATTCTTGTGCAGCAAATATAAAATCGTTTAAAAGACATTCTCATAAATATATGTTTAAATTTAATGTTAATTTTAGCTATAAAGAATTTACTAAAATTTTTATTCAAAAATATGACAAAAAGTTTTTTGGTATAAAATCAACATATCATTATATTAAAAATAATTTTAAAATTAAATTACCATCGCTAAGAACTGTTTTTAATTGGATAAGAAGTAATCAATGAACAATTAAAAAACATAATAGATTAAGAAGTTTTTATAAAAAGGGCAGCAAACGAACAGCTTCAGTTGTAAGCAGATTAGTTACAAGCGCTAGCTATGTTTTTCCGATTTGAACTAGACCTAAATCTATAGATTTAAGACAAGAATATGGTCATTGGGAAGCCGATCTAGTAATTGGCAAGCGCAGCACTGGTTTCAGAAATATTTTAACTTTAACAGAACGAAAAACAAGAATAGGCTTTGCAACATTTGTTTTAAGTAAATCAGGTTATGAAATTAATACTCAACTACGCAAGCTAATAAAAGAAAATAGTTTAATTGTTAAAAGTATAACAATTGACAATGGTATAGAATTTGAAAAAATAGGAATATTAGCCAAATGATTAAAAATAAAAATTTATCGAGCTGAACCTTATGCATCATTTCAACGTGGTTCAAATGAAAATTGAAATGGTTTAATTAGAAGGGAATATAAAAAAGGTTTTAACTTTAATACAATCAACATTGAAACGTTACAAAATATTTCAAATAAAATAAATGAAATGCCAAGAGAAATACTTGGTTGAAAATCTTCAAAAGAACTATTTTTAAAAGAAAATTACATCTAAGCTAATAATTAACAAATAAATAAATTAGAATTTATTTCTACCGAATAAACGGTGTTTTTTGTTTATTTAAATTGTTTAAAAAATACATAAAAACAAAAAAAACATATATTTTTACAAACTTTAAAATTTTAAATATATAATAAAAACATCAAGCACAATTATGTGTTGCACTTGATATTTCATTTAAGGAAATTATTTTTAAAATAAATTTTATTTTATTTTTAATTTATCACTATTCTAAATAAAGTAAACAAAAATAAGAATTTAAAAACTTCTTTATTGGTTAAAAAAACAATAATTTGGAATACATATAAAAAAATAATATCTAAAATTTTTTTAAATTTTTTATATTATAATATATATATATATATATATATATGTGATTATTTGCGAATAAAAGAAATTACTTTTTATCTTAAGGAATTTTATGAATTTTGAAAATTTAAAATACATCGAACAAAAAATAAATGACTGTACAACTTTCGGTCAATTTTTTAAGATAATTTTAAAAGTATTAAATATTAATATAACAAAATTATCAATTGAAATAAAAGCCGATAGAAGAAAACTTATTAATCTTTTATATGACAATAAATCTGATGTTAGTTTAAATCTTATGCAAGATGTTGAGGATTATTTTAATTTAGAAACTGGATATTTAACTGATAAATGATACTTTTTTAAGAATAAAAAAATATATGATTATGATGAAAATAAATCTGAAAGTTTAATAAAAGTGTTTGGATGAGAAGTATTAGAAAAAAACCCATACATATTTAATACTTTGAATAATGTTGAACCCATCAAAGAACTCACAACTGAAGAAAAACTTAATTTAATTAAAAGGTTTTATGGAACTTTGGATCCCGAAGCATATCTTGAAGATGTACAAAAACATCTTTATATACATAAATGCAAAATATTTAAACCTTATCGTTTGCCCTTTATTAGATATTGCGAGTTATTTATTAAAGATTATTTTAAAGATTTAAATGGAAAAACTTTTAAATTGTCTAATAATTTAACTAAAAGTTTTATAGTAGAAATATTTGATATTTTATTCAGCAATAAAATGGAATTTAAAGACAAGTTTGAAAGGGCCTCGTTTTTACTATATCAAAGAGGAGTCGAAATAATTAAATTACCTTATGTAGAAAAATCATTTACAAGAGCTATTAGTTTTACATATGGTAAAAAGAAATACATTATTTTAACTGATATGTATAATTCAGAAATACTTATTTTGTTTGCTTTAATAAGAGAAATCATTTCGTGATTTTATCCCCTTTTAACAAAAGATGAATATTATGATTTGTTTAAAAAATATTATTCTTCTTGAAAAAATAAACATAAAGGAACTAAATTGGAAATGGCTTAAGATATTATCAAAGCAATTGATACAATTGGAACAATGGATCGAAATGACCAAACTTTTTATTCAAAAGTATCTGTAATTTATAGTGATTTGGCTAAAAAATATAAATTAATTAAGTTTGATTAAAAAGGAGAAAAAATGAATGACCAAAAAGAAATAAAAATTCCATCTCGTTATTTATATAATGGAAAACATTATTTTTTAGATGATGAAAATAAAGTAGTTAAATTAGAAGAAAATTACCATAAAAAATTATTAGCACATAAACCAGGCGCTTTTGGGGCTTTTAGAAAAATTACAGGTTCTGCTTTAGGAGACGTTTTAGAATTAACTAAATTTAATAGTCAATTTAGTGCTTTTGCCAGAATATCAGGCTTTGCGTTGCCCGTTTTAGATAAAAAATATGTTAATGCTGGTGTTAAAATTGAACCTAAAATTTTAGAAAAATTAGAAAATAAGTTTAATTTTAAAATTAAAAGATTTGATGCTAAAGAATATAATTACGATTATTTTAAAGAAAATGATCTTTTTGGGGGATTGCCCGATGGTTATTTAGAATCTGAAAACTTAGTTATAGAAATAAAAACAGCCGGGGCCAAAAAATTTGATTCGTGAAATAATGAAGGAATTAGTCCTAGTTACATAAAACAAGCTCAACTATATTCTTATTTAATAGGAGCTAAACGTTTTACAATAGTGGCTTGTTTCCTTGAGGAAGATGATTATAATAATCCTGAATGAGTAGATGTAAATAAAAGAATTTTAAAAAATTGATTTTTTAATGTTAATGAGAAACAAGTTGAAGATGATATGGAAACATGCCGTAAATGGTATGAACACTATACAAAAACAGGAATAAGTCCTAAATGAAATGATATGATCGATGGTGATTTAATAAAATATTTAAGATGTCATGATTCAAAAGAGTGAGAAGAATTATATTTAGAATGAGTTAAAGTGGGAAAAGCGGTTCCAGATTATGAAGAAAAATAAGAAATTTTATTCTTTTAATGATTTTGTAATTGCTAATACTACAAGACCTTGATTTATTTTTAATGATATTTCAACAGATTTTATTAATTTAAATCATAATGATTTAATTGAGAATATAAATGATTTAATTGAAGAAAAAAATGATAATTTAATTGAAGAAAGCCCCTTAGATTTATTAAATTTTAATATCGATGATATTGAATTGATTTTTGATAATTATATAAATAAGGAACTTAGCGAAGAAAACCAACAAAAAATTCAAAAAATTTCTACTTATGATAAGTTAGAGTTTTTAGAAAAAGAATTATCTAAAAATACTAAATTGCAAGAAAAATTTAATAAAGAAGATTTATATAAGAATATAAATTATTTATTTAAAATGTTTAATAATTATGAGTTATTAAATACAGGTTTAGATTTAGTTTCCAAACAAGGTATAGATTATTTAATTCAAACCTATAAAAATAATTATAAATTTAAGGAAGAAGAAATAATTTTTATTTCAGATAAACAAACAATTGAAACTAAAATAAAAGAAACACAAGAAGCCTTTAAAAAAAGCTATAAATTAATAATTAATCCTTGTCTTGAGTATAAAGGTTGCATATCTAAACCTATATTTATAGATATCCAAAATGGAATATTTGGTAATTTAAATTATTCTTCAAAAACAAAAAGAAAAAATTTATTAAAAGCATATTTTGATTATAAAATAATTTCTCAATATTTAGAAATTAAAAGCATAAAAATTTTAAGGCCTTTATACCAAAATAATAAAAACGTTAGAAAAGGTATTTTAAAATTTGAACTTTCAGAATATAGCTCGTTTTCAAAAGGTGGAGTTGATAGTAATTCTTTAAAAAATATACAAGCAGAAAGTGAAATTAATGCCAAATTAGTGTCTGATCCCAATTTTAACTATTCTAATACTAAAACTAAAAAAAATAATGTTACTATAATTGAACACGTTTTAAATGATTTAACTTCAGCGCAATATGATTTTAATGAAAAAAGGGTATTAATAGAAAAAACTAAATTAAGTAAATATACTTGTTCTTTTGATGAATTTTTATACCTTATAAAAAATCAAGATAATATAGATATAAATTGAAAACTTACTAAGGATGATTTTATTAATAATTTTGACAATGTTGGTTTTAATATTCTTATTAATAAAAATTATCCCCAATATCCTTTTGGTGCTAAAAAATTTTTTAAATTAATTTCAAATGAATTAATTAAAGAACCTGGTGATGATTTAAAAACACAAAAAGCAATCGAGTTTTTTACTAATAATTTAATATCTATTAATGAAAGCATAATTCAAACTGAAGAATATAAGGTTATCAGCGATACCAAAAGCAAAATTGCTTGATTTGATTTTGAAGGAGTTAGTTTACCTGTTCCTTTAGTAGATTATTTACGTCCTTGAAATCAAACAATATCTCAGACTTCGATTATTAAAACTCAAAATAATGAAATTTATGAGACATCTAATTATGTTTACGATCCATTAGAGTTAGGTTTAAATACTTATAAGAAAATAATTGATGATTTATACGATAATGAAATAGACTATTATATAGTTTATAATCAAAATTATGAAAAACCAAGATTAGAAGAAATTAAATTTAGATTAGGAATATATTTAGATAATAATAAAATTACTAAAAATGAATTTGAAAATTATGCAAATAAAATTGATTTCATAGTTAAAAGAATAGTGGACTTAGAAAAACTATTTTATAGTTCTAAAAATTTTGGTTGACCTATGGTATCAGATAGAATTATAAATATTGGATACATAAGGGATTCTTATTCAATAAAAAAATTAGAATATTTTGTTACTCAAAACCATATTTATAAATATTTAAAACATAAAATAACCCCTTATTCAGAATTAGAAGTAAAAAATGGAGCGTCTGCTCTATCCATAGCCACAACAAGAGCATTAAACGTTATAAAGGATAATGAATGAGCTAAAAAAGTAGAAGCTTTAAAAATTTATTGCCATAATGATGTTATGGCTATGCTTATGGTTGCTGATTTAGTTAAATTTTTAATGAAAAACAGTAAAGAATATTTTGATAATTTTAAAAAATACAATATTTAAAATAGCGAAAAAATAGGGAAAACAAACCCTATTTTTTGTGTTTTAATTTTAATATGAGTAGTTTACATAAAAATCGAGGAATGTTTTTGGAGACGATAATTAACCAAACCAAAGAATATTATTTAAAAAATAATATTTGTTTAATTCATAAAAAAAATTTAGATGTAACTTTTAGAAGCGTTGATTTAAATGATAAAAAATTAAAATTAAACGAAGCTCGTATAAAAACTAAAAGTTCAGTAGATTATTATGGAGTATATCAAGGAAAATTTTTAGCTTTTGAAGCAAAAAGCACAGAAGAAGATTTTTTACCTATAAATAATATAAAAAACCATCAAATAGAGTATTTAAATATAGTGGAAAAATATAAAGGAATATCTTTCTGAATTATCTTTTTTAAAAACCCAGGAAATTTTATTTTTATTAAACATAAAGATTTTGTTCAAATTTTAAAAAATAAAAAAGCAATCCATTATAAGGATGCTTTAACTATAGGAAAAAAATTAATTTTATCCTTTCCTGGAATTTTAAATATTGTGGAAAATATTATTTTTTAGTTTTTCTAAAAAATTCATCAACTTTTGTTTTTAAAACATCTGAAAATTTGAAACGTGGGTCCATTTTTTCAGGCACTTCTATGTTTTCTTTTGTAATATTGTGTTGTTGAACTTTGCTTGGAACATATTTAGAAGAAAAAACTCCAAAACCAGAAATTGCTACTTGTCTAGAACTTGCAATTTCTTCGATTATTATTTTAATCATCTCATCAAAGATAGATTCAATCATTGCTTGTTGAAATCCTGTTTGCTCTGAAGTTTTTCTAATTAATTCTTTTTTTGTCATGAGTT
Organism: Metamycoplasma phocicerebrale; assembly: GCF_003383595.3. NCBI lineage: Bacteria > Bacillati > Mycoplasmatota > Mycoplasmoidales > Metamycoplasmataceae > Metamycoplasma > Metamycoplasma phocicerebrale. Next base: position 624,301 of record NZ_CP033058.2, on the reverse strand, counting down.
CTCCTTTACTAAACTCTAATCTGTAATTAGGTTTTTCATCAAACCTTTAATTATTTCTTTAGGGTTTTCTTTATTATATACTATTTTGTAAAGTCCATTAATTAAAGGTAATTTTATTTTATTATTGTCCTTATTTTGAGCATAAATATACTCTAACGCTTTTAAACCTTCAATTGTTATAGCATTTTCGTCAATTTTTTTATTAAAAAAACTTTTACCAAAACAATAATTTCTTGATTTATCCGATAATCCAGTTAGTATTAAATCACCTAACCCACTTAATTCATAAATTGTTTCTGGCCTCGCTCCCAAACTTAAAGAATATTTTTGCATTTCTTTTAAGCCTATTGTTAAGAGTGCTGCTTGAGTGTTTGTTGAATAACCTAAACCTTCAGCCATTCCTGAAGCTATAGCTATAACATTTTTAAAAGTAGATCCTACTTCCGCTCCAATAACATCATTATTAATTATGACTCCAAACCATTCATTTGAAAATAATTTTTTTACTTTTTTGGCTAATTGTATGTCCTTTGATACGCTATTAATTAAAGTAATATTTTTGTTTATTATATCAATAGCAAAAGAAGGACCTATCAAAGATACAATACCTTCTATATTAGGGTTTTCTTTTATTATTTTATCCATTTTAGTATGTATAAAATCGGTAGAATTTGGTCAAAAACCTTTAGACACATTTATGATTATTGTTTTATTGTTTATTTTTTTAACTAAATCAAAAAAAACATCAGGAATAAATTTGGTGGGTATTGCTATTAATATATAATTAGCTTCTTTTATTGCTTCTTCTAAATTTTTAGTCACTTCAAATTCATAAAGTTTTTTATTTTGAAAGTATTTAGAATTGTAACCTTTTTTTAAATCATCAAGTTCTTGATCATTTATCCCATATATAATAACATTTTGTTTATTTTCTTTTAATATAGAAGCACAAGCTGTGCCCATAGCTCCACTGCCTAATATTGCAATTTTATTTTCCATTATTTTTCCTCTCTTTTATTTTTATTTTTTAAAACTAATTGAATAGGAGTTCCTGAAAAATCATAGTTTTGTCTTATTTGATTTTCTATATATCTTAAGTAAGTAAAGTGAGCACAATTTGTATCATTAACAAAAAGCAAAAAAGTTGGTATTTTAGCTTCAATTTGTCTTGAAAAAGTAATAGATAATCTCTTACCTTTAATAGGTGAAGCAGGTTTAATCATTTGTGCTGTCATCATTAATGAATTAAGTTGATTTGTATTAATTTTTCTATTAATATTATTTTTTACTTTAATTATTTCATTTTTTAATTTAGATATTCTTTGCTTATTTTTAGCAGATATAAATACAACGGGAGCTCATTCTACAAATTTTAATTTTTTTGATAAAGATTTTTTATATTCATGCATTGTATTTGTATCTTTTTCAATCAAATCTCATTTGTTTACTATTATAATTAATGGTTTTTTTAGTTCGTAGACAATTCCTATTATATTTTGGCTAAAATGGCTAACTTCTTTTGTAGCATCTAACATCAATAAACATAAATCTGCTTCTTCTATTGAATCATTTGCTCTCATTAATGAGTAATGTTCAATACTATCAGTTAATTTGCTTTTTCTTTTGATTCCCGCTGTATCTATGATTTCAAATTCTTCTTCATTAATTTTTACAATAGTAGAAACAGAATCTCTTGTTGTTCCTTCTATGTCAGAAACTATAGATCTATTTTCATTTGATAGTGTATTTAATAAAGTTGATTTTCCAGCATTTGCGGGGCCGAGTATTGTTAGTTTAAAATTATTGTTAGTATTATCTTGGCTAAAATCTAAATTTTCAAGAATTTTATCTAAAAGGTTTCCAACACCATCGCCATGAATAGCACTTATTGGAAATATTTCTTTAAAACCAAGTTTATAAATTTGATTATCATAAACTTGATAATTTGTAGATTCCATTTTGTTTAAAACAAAAAGTATTTTTTTATTAGTTTTTCTTAATAAACTAGCTACAAAAAAATCTTCACTAGTTAAAGGTTGTCTTCCATCAACTATGAAAACAATAACTTTAGCTTCATTTATAGCAATTTCAGCTTGTTTTTTTATTTGTTCTTTAAAATCTTCATTTTCTTGTGTAATTCCGCCTGTATCTATAATTTTAAATTCATGACCAGATCACTTTGCGATGTCATAAATTCTATCCCTAGTTACTCCCGGAGTATCATATACTATTGATTTTCTTTTATCAATAACTTTGTTGAATAATGTTGATTTGCCAACATTTGGCTTTCCAATAATTGCAACAACATTTTTCATATTATTTTAACCTCTTCATAACTTCATCATACATAACTTTAAAATTTTCTTCAATACTTAAATTTGAGGTATCTATTTCTATGCTTCCCTCACTTACTTTTAAAGGATCAATGTCACGATGCATATCATTGTAGTCTCTTTCTTTTATTGATTGTAATATATCTTTGTAGTTTGAATTTATTCCTAATTCTAAATCTTGTTTAACTCTACGATCAGCTCTTATTTCTGGACTGGCTCACAAAAAGAATTTGACTTCAGCATTAGGCAAAATTCTATAGGTTGCATCTCTACCATCTACTATTATTCCTTTTTTATCTTCACCTAATTTTTGAATAAATTTGTTTACTTTTTCTCTAATAGAAGAAAATTTAGCTATACTTGAAGCGGCTTGTGATACTTTATCTTCTCTTATTTTTAAAGTTATATCTTCGTTATTTAAAATAATTTTGTCATCTTCAGTAATAAAAAGGTCCTTTATATTTCATGCTTTATTAATAGCTTCTTCATTAGCTAAATTAATATTGTTTTTTAATGCATTGTAGGCAATTGTTCGATATAAAGTCCCACTACTTATAAATTTATAACCTAATTTATTAGCTAGCATGTTAGCCATAATAGTTTTACCTACTCCTGAAGGACCATCTATAGCAATATTAATTTTTTTATTAGACATTTTAATCCTTTCAATCATCTTCAATTATTTTTTTAAATTTATCTTCTATGTTTATATTTTTCTTTTTTATACTATTTAAGTCCTCAAATTTACTCATTTTGTTTATTATTTTTTTTAATTCACCAGAAGCATAATGATGCCCTCTTTTTTTATTTTCTAAAAAAATTTTTAAATTATCAATATTTTTTAAATTATATTTTTTTGATAATTCAATTAAAAATTCTAATTCATTAATTGATTTTTTTCTAATATTTTTTAATTCAGTTTTTAATTCTTTATTATTACTTTTCTTATTTTTCTCCATCTTCAAATTCCAACGTAAAAATTTTAATTGAACCGTAACTTTCAATTTTTGGGTTTTTAATATTAACAAACTTAAATCTAATTGTTAATTCATTTAATCTTTTTCTAAAATTTCAAGATACATATTGATTATTATCATTAATTAAAGGCATTATTTTATATTCTTCTTTTTTATATATATCAGGGTAAGCTTCTGTTTTATTTATAACATCTGAAAATCAGCCAAATACTTCCTCTTGAAATTGTTGAGTTTTAAAGGTTTCATCTTTCTTTGCCTTTAATTCTTTTATTTCTAATTCTACTTGGCTTATTTTATTTATATCTTCAGAATTTTTATCTTCTTTATTCAAAAGAATTTCTAGTTCTTCAGTTTTTGATATTATTTCCTTGTCTATATTTTTATTAATTAATTGATATTTTTGAATTATTTTTTTTATTACTTTTTCATTAGTTGATCAATTATTAAAAAATAAAGTGCCAGGAGAAGTTTTTAATTCATTTGATAAAAACGTAGTATATTGAGTTGATTTATAATAATATTTTGATTCTGGAGTAGATCTAATTTTAGCTAATTCAAAACTGCCATTAGCATAAGTGTAATTTAAATAAACCTCAAAATGAATTTTTAATTTTTTGCTATCTCTTTCATCTTTTTCTAAATCAACAAATTTAAAATCTAAAAATTTAGTTTTTGTAAAATCTAAAAAATTATCAACATAACGACTAATAAATTCGTGAGAATCAAAAAGTTTAGGTGCGTTTTTTAGTATTTTAGATTTTTTATAACTTGATATATTATTATCTTTTAATTCGGGATGAGAATTTAAAAAATCTTGCATCTTTTTTTCACTCAATAACTTTTGAGCTTTAAAGTCTTTGTATAATGCTTCGGCCTCAATTTTTCCAATCACTTCGCTTTGTATTTTTATACTTTTAGCTGCTTTTTTAAACTGTTCAACTGATCAAAATTCTTTTTGTATACTTCTAGAGTTTTTAACAACATAATAAATTGCTCCGCCTATAGCAGGCAAAGTAATTGCAGGTACTAAAACCATTGTTAAAATTTCTGAAATTTTTCTTGCTCTTGATTTTTTATTTTTCATAGATACCATTTTACTTTAAAAATAATTTTTTAAAGCAAAAAACTAATAAAAAAGCTTAGTCTTAAGCGAGACAAAAGCTTTTTTATTGTTTTTCTTCTGTTTTTTTGTACTTTTTAAAAAAACGTTTTTTGGTTTTTTCTAAGTTTCTAATGTAATGACATTTAGGAAACGCAGAACATCCTATAAATTTTTGTTTTTTTATTTTTGTGTAACGATAAATTAGATTTGATCCACATTCAGGACATTTTTCATCTAATTCTTCACTTTTTAAAATGGTAATTTCTAAAGTACTTTCAATATCATCATATCTTTCATTAAAACTATCTCAGAATTTTTGCATAACCTTTTTATAATCTTCATTTCCTTCTGAAATTAAGTCTAATTTAGTCTCAATTTTTGCTGTATATTCTTCATTAATAGTTTTAGGAAAGCTTGTTAGCAATTTGTCTAAAACAACTTTTCCAAATTCTGTTGGATGTAAAGAGCCTTCTTTTGTTTCAACAAATAATCTTTGTTTAATAACAGATATTGTGGAAGCAAAAGTCGAAGGCCTACCAACTTTAATGTCATCTAATTTTTTAATTAAAGACCCTTCATTATATCTAGCTGGGGGCAGCGTTTCTTTATCTTCTTTTTCAAAATTATTAACTTTTATTTTTTGACCTTTTTTATAATCAGGAATATTAAGATCTTCAGTTTTACCAGAATAGGCATAATATCCATTAAATATAATTTTGCTAAACGATAATCTAAAGTTGTGCAATCCATTTATTAAATTAAAGCGATAAATTTCTTTAACCGGTGAAGCCATTAAAGACATGATAGTTTTATCATATATGATTTTATAAATATAAAAATCTATTTCAGAAAGTTTATACTCTTTTTTTGCTAATTCTGGAGTTAATTCAATTGAAGTTGGTCTTATTGCTTCATGCGCATCTTGCGTTCCGGCAAAACCCTTAACTTCTTTTGCAATATACTCTTGTCCATAATTATTAGCAATATATTTTTGAGCTTTGTCAATAAATGATTGGCTTAATCTAGTTGAATCTGTTCTTGGATAAGAAATTAAACCAGTTTCAAATAATTTTTGAGCTGAAGATTGAACTGTTCTAGAATTGTATTTTGCTTCTTTATATAAAATTGATTGTTTAAAAGGTGTATAAGCCGCTTCTTTTCTTTGGCTAATGGCTATATCATTTACTTCTAATTCATAATTGCTTTTTAAAAGTTCTTCATAAATGATTTGAGATTTTTCTCTTGTTAATCATGTATTATCCTCAAAATCTTTAGAATCTTTTAAATACAAAGAAGCTTTAAGTTCGTTTCCTAAATCAGCAAATATTTTTGAATAAATAATTGGGTTAAATTCTTCTATTTCTTTTTCTCTATCACAAACTAATTTTAATGCTATTGATTGAACTCTTCCTGCAGAGGGGTTTGTAGGAGTATTTTTAACTTTTTGTTTCATTAATTGTGATAATCTAAAACCAATTATTCTATCTAACATTCTTCTTGTTTTTTGTGCTTTTACTAAGTCATCATCTATAGATAAAGGATTATCTATAGCAAAATTTATTGCTTCTTCTGTTATTTCATTATATTTAATTCTTTTATATTTATCTTCTAATTTTAAAGTTGTTATTAAGTTGCTTGCTATAGCTTCACCTTCCCTATCAGGGTCTGTTGCTATTAAGACTTCAGAAGCATCTTTAGTAGTGTTTTTCAATTCCGTTATTATTGTTTTTTTTAAAGGATCAGGAATCATTTTTGGTTCTCAATTTTCAAAATCTATTCCCAAGTTATTTTTACCCGTTGTAGATAATTTTAAAATGTGCCCCACACTAGCTATAACTTTAATCTTATCTCCCACAATTTTTTGAATAGTATGAACTTTGTTTGGTGATTCCACTATCATAATTTTATTATCTGCCATAATGGATTCCTTTCTTTTATATAAGTATTTATTTTGAAATTTAAATTTAGTTTTAAAACCTAATTTATTGATTTATAAATAATAACATAAAAGAATTTAAATTAAAAAAAACGTTAGAATTGTTTTAACCAATCTTCACGTTTTTTATCTTCTTTATCTATCATTAAGTCCTTAATTTGTTTATTTTCATCTTTATTAAATTTAGGTATATAGACATCTAGTGAAACAATTAAATTACCTCTCCTTGATGAATTTTTATATGGATAGCCACAATTTTTAAAAACAAGAGGCTCATTTAAGCTTTGATTATTACTTAATTTTATTTGTTTTCTTCCATAAGGGGTAGGTATTTCTATAGTTTCTTCTAATAAAATGCTTTTTATAGATAAAGGCATTGTTATATATAAATCATTATTTTGTTTTTTATAATTTTTGCTTGGTTTTACTGATATTACGATGTATAAATCACCATTATTAGTTCCTGATGTTTCAGAAGGTAGGCCAAATCCTTGCAATTTGATGGTATCTCCGTTTTCAACTCCAGGCATGATTGAAAGTTTTTGAACAATATTCTTTTTTATTGATTTTTTACCATTACATTTATGGCATTTATTTCTAATAATTTTTCCTTGTCCGTTGCATGTTCTGCAAGGGGTTATTGTTGAAAAAATGGCTATTCTTTGTTTCACTTGTCCAGTTCCATTACAATCGTAACAAGTTACTATATCATTTTTTGATTCAGCACCATTCCCATTACAAAAATCACATTTTTCATACTTTTCTAAATTTAAATTAATTTCAGTTCCAAAAATTGCATCATTAAAGTCTAAATGCAATGCCATTTGCATATCGCTGCCATATGATTTTTGCTTTTGATTTCCAAATGAACCAAAAATATCTCCAAAAATATCTCCAGTTCCAAAACCAGTTCCAAAACCAGACCCAAAATTTTCAAAAAAGCTTCTAAAAATATCTTCAGAATCTCCGAATGAATATGAATTAGGATCAAATGCTGAATGACCATATTTATCATATTTTGCCCTTTTATCACTATCTGATAATATTTCATAAGCTTCTGAAATTTCTTTAAATTTTTCTTCAGCATCTGGAGAACTATTTTTATCTGGGTGGTATTGCATAGCTAATTTTCTATATGCAGTTTTAATTTCTTTTTCTGTGGCATTTTTATTTATGCCTAAAATTTCATAATAATCTCTTTTTTTCGACATAGTATATCAATTTTAGCACATTTTTAATTAGAGTGCTATTTTATTTATATTAAATTTTTATATTCAAAAATCGCTATTCTATTTTTTTTATTAATATCTTTTTTAAAAACCGTTTTTGGATAGTTTTTTTCTATTCATTTTTTTGAAAATTCATCAATTTCAAAAATTAAAAAACCACTATTTTTTAAGTATTTGCTAGCTTCATTTAATATTTTTTTATAAAAGTATAAACCGTCATCTTTTGCATATAATGCCTTTTTAGGTTCTCATTTTAATGATTTAGAAAAAATGTGCTTTTTATTTAAATAAGGCGGATTTGAAACTATTAGATCATATTTTTCTTTTATATTTTTAAACAAATTACTTTTAATTACTTTTAGATTGTCTAATTTATTTATTTTTGCATTTAATTTTGTTTGTTTTAACGCAAAAATAGAAATATCAGACAAGGTGACTTCACATTTTATATTTTTAGCTACAGCTAAACCAATAAAACCAGACCCACAACAAAGGTCTAAAACTTTCGAATTTTTATTAATATAATTATAAGATTCGATAATAACTTCTTCTGTTTCATATCTAGGAATTAAAACTTTGTATCTTATATCGATATAAACATTTTGCATTATTTGATATCCAATAATTTTTTGAACTGGATAATCTTTTTTTAATAATTTTTCTTCTTTTTTAGAGATAAAAAGAGGTTGCTCGTACCTTCTTTTTTCTTGTAGCAAAACCTCTTTTTCTATCATTATAAACCTGCCTCTTGTATTTTTTTAGCTTTCTCATCTGCTATCAAGGCTTCAATTATTTTATCTAAATCACCTTCTATAACTACTTTTAAAGAAGTGGAAAAACCTATTCTATGATCAGTTACTCTATCTTGAGGATAATTATAAGTTCTTATTTTTTCACTTCTATCCCCTGTTCCTGCTAATTTTCTTAATCCGCTTTCTTCTTCTTCACGTTTTTGAACTTCTATTTCATATAATCTACTTTTTAAAACTTTTAAAGCTGTTTCTCTATTTTGAATTTGGCTTCTTTCATCTTGAGAAGTTACTACTATACCTGTGGGTTTATGGGTAATTCTTACCGCTGAATCTGTTGTATTAACAGATTGCCCACCAGCACCCGATGATCTAAAAACGTCAACCTCAATATCTTCTGGTTTAATTACTATATTAACGTCGTCATCTATTTCTGGTAGTACTGTAACTGTAGCAGTCGAAGTATGGACCCTTCCCTGGGTTTCTGTTTGAGGAACTCTTTGGACTCTATGAACTCCACGTTCAAATTTAAGCTTAGAAAAAACTTTTTCACCTTTAATATTAAAAACTATTTGACTGTATCCTCCAGCTGAACCATATGTATAATCTATGATTTTTATTTTAAAATTATGATTTTCACAATATTTTTGATACATCTTAAAAAGGTCGCCTGAAAATATGTTGGCTTCGTCTCCCCCGGCAGCACCTCTTATTTCGACAATAACATCCCTTTTATCGTTTTCGTCTACAGGAACAAGCAATTCTTTAATTTTTTCTTCTAATTCATTCATTTTGGAAATTTGGTTATCAATGTCATTTCTGGCTAAATCAATAAGTTCGTGGTCCTTTTCATTAGCTAAAATATCCTTTGATAATAAATACAATTCTTCTATTTCCAAATACTTCTTAAAAGTAAAATAAATTTCTTCAATTTCTGCTTTTTCTTTAGAAATTTTTGTATATTGCTTAATGTCATTATATATTTCTGGATTATTCAGTTTTTGTTCTAGCTCTAAATATTGATTTAATATAGAACTTAAAGATTCGCGCATTGTTTTTTCCATGTATATAAGTATATTTTAAATAATCAAAAAATATAAAAAATAATATTCATTTTTTTATATAATATTAAACAAGCCGTCATAGCTCAGGGGCAGAGCACTTCCATGGTAAGGAAGGGGTCGCTGGTTCAATTCCAGTTGACGGCACCATTTATTTTTTAATACCATTCATTAATCTAGATTATTCTAGATTTTTTTATTATTAAAAAAAGTAGCTATGAAGCTACTTGATCTAATGTGATATGGCACGGGTAGCAAGACTCGAACTCACAACACACGGGGTTGAAGCCCGTTGTTCTACCATTGAACTATACCCGTATAAATGGTATGTTAATTATTTTACATTATTTTTTTTATTTTGTTTGTTTTTGTTCCAATATATTAACTATATCATTAACGGTTTTTAATTGCATAAGTTCTTCATCACTAATTTCTATTTTTAATTTTTTTTCTAAATCGGAAATTAATATAACTAAATCTAAACTATCTATTTTTAAATCTTTAATTAAAGTATTTAAATCAAAATTTAGTTTTGTATATCTTTTTAATTCCTTAAATAATATTTCTTTTAAATTCATGCTATTATTATAACTTATTTGTGCTAATCTTATAAGTTACTACACTTTTTTGCTTATCATTGTTCCATTTAAAAGTAATTAACAGATTTTGGTCATCTAATTGTTTATATGCATACTTAACTATTCCATCGGTGATTAACATTCTATTTAAAACATCCTTAATAATGTAAACAATCATATTTTCGTCAATTCATGCTTGACCATTGCGATAGTTCAACTTATTATAATAATCGCTACTTTGTATTTTTGGAAAAATGTTTGATCACTCAACTTCTTCGATTTTAGTACCCCCAATATCATTAGGATCAACTTCTTTTTCATTATCAATATTGTTTTTTTGTTTATCATTTTCGGTTTTATTTTCATTTTCTTTTTCTTCTTTTTTATCTTTATTATTATGATCTATTGTTTTTTTATTAATTTTTTGTTGCATTATAACAAAACCCGAACCTGCAGCAATTGATGCACTTAAAATTAATCCAACACTAGTTCACAAAATTATTTTTTTAGTTTTTTCTTTCATTATTTGATACCTATTTTTTCTATAGTTTCTAAATTTTCTGCATTTTTTATTATTTCAGTTATGTTTTCGTATTTTATTTTATGATAATTTTCTTGAGTCAACCATCCTTTAATATTTTTAACTTTCATTTTTATTAAACCACCATCTATACTAAAAAAGGGTTTTTCAATGTATTGAGGATAAGTCAATTTAAAATTTTTCAAATTTTTGCCTATATTAAAATTTAAAGTATGTCCAAAATCTCCTTTAAAATTTAATGGAATTAATAAACCTATTTTAGCTTGTGAGCTTGGTTCATCTATTTTTATTGAATCAGAATATTTATCATAATATGAATATGAATCTATTATTATTTGGCTTTTACCAAAATCTTCAAATTTTTGTTTAATATTATATTTTAATTTTGCATTGTTAAATAAAGAAATTGGGCTTAATTCAAAATCATAAATATCTGAATTAAGTAAATTCTCAATATTGTCATTTTTTATTTTGTAAATGTTTAAATCATATATTTTTTTATTGTGCTTACCTAATTCTAAAAATGTTGATTTAAATTCTAAATTTAAGTATTCAGTATTTACATTATGCGAAATTAAATGAGGATTAATTCTATCTGGTTTAGAATTTATTTCTATTTGACTTAATAGTTTAATATTAGTCTTTTTATTTACAATAATATTTTTAGATCTAGGATTATTTTTTATTCAATAAGTAAATCTTTGAACTTGATATCAATATCCATTAACTCTATAATAAATTTCAAAATTTATATTATTTATATCTTTAAATTCAAATTTATTTTTTGTATCTAAATCACTATTATATGTATTTATAAAAATGCTTTTATTATCATGATATATTGGTTTTATATCAATCAACTTGTTATTAATTAAAGCATTAATTTTAATTTCTTTAATTTCATTTAAACTATTAATATGTTCAAAAGTCAAAATAAAATTATCAGATTGAATAATTCTTTTTATTTTTAATGTTGTTAATTCATTCACAGTCAATCAATTATCTAAATATCTATTTCTTTTTGAACTAACTAAAAACTCTTCGACTCAAGTTTTAGATAGTTCGTTTATTTGTTTTTGTTCAAATTCTTGGTTATATGTAATTAACATACTCAATAAATAGATTAACCAAATAATTTAATTTTTTGTAATATGAATTTTTAGACCAATTATCCAAATATCAATATGGATTAGATTCCTTACGTATAAAATTTTCGTAAAATATTTTTTTATAATCTTCATCTAATGAATCTATAAAATAATCAATTCTAGATTTTATTTTTTTTGTTTCATTTGAAGTATATTTTAAATTTTTTAATTTGTCTAATAAGCAATATTTAGTAATAAAATCTTTTTTTCTTTGTAGACTCATTTTTTTTAAAATGTTTATTCTTTGTTCATTCAATTTTCCCTCCTCATTCTAAATGTAATAAAAAAATAAAACAAAAAATATTTAATGGAACTAAAAATTGAATAATATTTATATATAAATATTGTTTTTTAAATATTTTTATTTTTTGTATTAACTACATTGAAATAAATGTAAAATTTTAAGGGTTTTGCTACAATTATATCAATTAGAAAGTAAGGTAAAAATGGAAATAAAAATAAAGATTCAAAAAGCAATATCTGATTATGGTTATTGTTCTCGTCGAGAAGCTGAAAAATTAATAGAACAAAAAAGGGTATTTGCAAATAATATATTGGCTAAAATAGGCCAAAGAGTGTCTTTGGAAGATGAAATAAAAATAGATAATGAAATAATTAATAATAAAGATAAAAAGTTTTATATTTTATTAAATAAACCTAAAAATACTATTTGCACTTTAAAAGACCCTCAAGGAAGAAAAACCATTTATGAATGAATAAATATTGATAAATATTGTTATTCAATAGGTAGATTGGACTATAACACAACAGGAGTTATTATAATAACCAATGATGGAGATTTTGCTAATTTATTAGCTCATCCTTCTTCTAATATTGAAAGAGAATATATTGCTACTTTAGAAAAGCCTCTAAGTGAAAAAGATTTAAATTTCTTAAATTCTAATTTTGTTAAATTGAATGGAGTATTTTCAAAACAAAAAGTTACAAAAATAAATGACTTAGAATATTCGATCAAATTATTTGAAGGGCGAAATCACCATGTTAAAAATTTATTTTTATTAGTTAACAACTTTGTTAAAAAATTACATCGAAAAAAATATGGACATATAAGTGATTTTGGAATGAAAATAGGAGAATATAGAACATTAAGTTTAGTTGAATTAAATCAATTTAAAAAAATTACAAAAAATAAATAATGCCGATAGTTATTTATCGACATTATTTATTATTTTTCCTTTTTAATTATTTGTTTTATAGCTTTATCTACAAAATTAAAATCTGATTTTATTTTATTATTTGAGTTGTTTATATTTAAATTATATTTAGCATATTTCATTCAACCTTCATAAATATCTTTTGTAAAAGTTATCGCCATTTTTTTATTGTAATTTAATTTAGATAAATTATCATCGTTAGAAACCGAAATTAAATTTATATTATTTTTTTCAGCTATTTTGTAGGCTAATTGTAAATCACAACCTTTAGCCAATAATGTAAAATCTGAATTATTTTTTAAAATAAAATATGAGCCTAAAATAAAACTATGTTTTGAGGTATCTTTGCATAATCAATTGCTAGAAAGATTTGCTATTATTACTACCGGTCCTTGAGCTTTATTTAAATAAAACTCTATTGCTCCCAATAATTCATGTAAATCGCCGGGATATAATATTTTTAGACCTTCAATTGAATTCAATAATGATATTTGTTCTTCAGCTTGGTAAGAACTTTTTAAATTTTCAACAGTATTTATATCATTATTAAAGAAATATAGTAATTTCATTTTATCATCAATAGCTTTTCTTATACCTCCTATGAAAGAATCTGCATCTGAAAGACTATTAAATATAAAAGGTTTAATATTTGAATGTATATAAATACCATTAGCTATTAAACTCATTGAAGTTTTTTTCATTCCCAATAATAAGCTTCTACCCTCTGTGTTATTTTTGGCAAAAACACCATTAGAAGATTTTATTTTGAATAATGTGTTTATTAAAGAAGAAAGAGCAAAAGTATTTTTATATTTATCAAAAATATTATTTATTATTGCAAATAAATTTGTACTAATATCCTGAGAATTTGAAAGAAAATTGTCATTTACATTTTCCTTTAATTCTTCGTTTAAAAAGTCTAATAAACGATCCGAAGGAGTTCATTTTTTAAATAATTCATGATTCCTTTCAAATACTTTTTTATAAGAACTTTTTACTTCTGGGTAAATATCAAAAAAATCTGTTTTTTTAAAATTTAGAGTTTCTTTAAATTCATCAATTTCTTCGAAAGTTAAAATTTTGTTATTAGTTGAATAATTTTCTAATATGTTCAAATTTAATTCCCCTAAAGTAGTTTTAATTTCTATAAAATTAGGTTTTTTTGATTTTTTAGCTTTACTTATAGCATTGGAAATTGATTTATAATTTGTGCCATCTATTCTTTGAAAATTAAAACCATATGATTCATATATTTTTTTAATGTCTATTAAATCTTTTTTAGTTTCAATAGTATTACTTAACAATGAATTTGAATCATATAAAACTATTAATTTATTTAGTTTTAAACTGCCAGCGTATTGTAAAGCTTCATTTGCTATTCCAGTTTCTAAATCTTTAGATGAAACAAAAACATATGTATAATGAGAAATTTCGTTAAAATTAGAAGATAAATTAGCTTCTGCTATCGCTATTCCCACAGCTTCAGCCACACCTTGCCCTTGTCTACCTGAAGAAGTTTCAATTCCCAAGTTAGTATTCTTTTTTAAATAACTTTTAAAAGGATTTGAAGCTTTATTTATATTTTCTATTTCTTCTCTAGAAATTAAGCCCAATAAATAAAGCATTGAATAATATGTTGGTATAGCATATGCATCGCTTAAAATAAATCTATCTCTACAAATTCAGTCTGGATTTAGAAAATCAAATTTATAATGAAAAGCAAAAAGAGTGTGAAAAATTTTAGCTGCACTTATATTAATCGGAATGTTTCCAGATTTAGCGTTGGCAATTTGAGCTAAAGAGTTCATTTTTATATTATCAATTGCTATTTCATTTATTCTCTTATTTTTAAACATTTTCAATACCTTCAAAAATCAAATTTATATTAATTGGTTTTACATTTATTAATGAATATACTCTTTGTTCGATCATAAAAATTAATTGCTTAGTTTCAAAAGAGAGAGTTGTATTCTTTTTTAATTTATATGATATAAAAATTTCAGCATTATTTTTAGCAGCATTAATAACTATTTTTGGCTCACTAGTTAAAATTATATTTTTTTTAGTTTCAAATACTTGCTTTATGGTTGAAATAATTGTATCTAATTCAACTTTAAAATCAAAATTCATTTTTGTATTAACCGATATACTATTGCTCATATTAAGCTCTTCCTACATATTTTCCGGTTTCTGTTGAAATTAAAATCAATTCACCTTCTTTAATAAATAAAGGCGTTTCTACAACGTAACCAGTTTCTACTGTAACCTTTTTTTGAGCTGCTTGGGCTGTATTTCCCTTAACTGCATCTGGAGCTTCAGTAACTACTAATGCAACATTAGCTGGCAATTCAATATCCAACACTTCAGCTTCATATTTTCTAACTATAACTTTCATTCCTTCTTTTAAGAAATTTAGTTCTCATTCTAAATGAGATACAGGAATTTCTGTTTGTTCAAAAGTTTCTTGGTCCATCAATACAATACTTTCACCAGCATTATATAAATAATCCATACTTACTTTATCAATCATAGCTTTTTCAACTTTTTCTCCACCTGTAAATGATTTTATAGTTGTTGAGCCCGTTCTTAAATCTTTGGCCTTAGCTTTAACGTTTGCTTGTCCTCGACCTTGTTTTGAGTGTTGAGCCTCCAATACTACATAAATATTGCCATCTAATTTAAAAGTTACTCCTGGCTTTAAATCGTTAACATTAATCATATTTTCTCCTTAATTTTTTTATATTTTAAAAGTAATTTAATTATTACTATATTTTTTAGTGTTAATTAGTGATAATTTACAATAAATTATAAAAAAATTATAAATTATTAAAAATAAAATAAATATTATTTATTCATTTAAATAAAACTATAAAATTATAAGTATGCACAAATGACTAAATTTAAACATAACAGAAGAAGAAACAATCGTTTATAAAAATTTAATTAAAAGAATAAAAAGATGAATTTCTAAAAAAGTAAAGGATGCCAAATGCAATGGTGTTGTTTTAGGAGTGTCGGGCGGGATTGATAGCGCAACTTTAGCTATTATCTTAAAAGACATATTTGGAAATAAAAGTTATTTTTATTATTTAAAAACTTTTGAAGATAATGAAAATATCGAGCATATAAATAAATTAAATTCAATAATTAAAAATATAAAAATTATTGATTTAAGCAAAGAATTTAATTCATTTGCTAGCAAACTCAATTTAAAAGAAGATATTATAAAAGCAAATGCTAAGTCTAGATTTTTTATGAATTATTTGTATGCGCAAGCTCAAATAAATAATTCTCTTGTTATAGGCACAGATAATTTTAATGAGTATTATTTAGGTTATTTTACTAAATATGGTGATGGCGGATGTGATTTGCTACCTTTTGCCAATCTACTGAAAAGTGATATTTATAAGATAGCTAAAATAATTGGAGTACCAAAAGAAATTATAAATAAAAAACCTAGTGCCAATTTGCTATCAAATAAATCTGATGAAGAAGAATTAGGCTTTAGTTATGAAGAATTTGAAAATTATTTAAATAATTCAAATTCAGTTTCAAAAATTGTTAAACAAAAAATACTTAATTTAAACTTAAAAACAATGCATAAAAGATCACTGATTCCTAGAGGCCCAAAAAAACAACCTAATAAGAATTTAAATGATAAAAAAACAAAAGTTTTATCTTTTGTTTAGATGTTTGCAATTTTTTAATTTATTTTTTGAATAGCGTTATATTATTTAATAATTATAAAATTTTTGTTTGTCAATTATCATAATAGAGATCTTGATATTCTTTGGTAGTTTTTATAGCATCTACATTCAGTTTTATTAAGCCATTTTCATAGTCAAAAAGTTTATTTTCAAAAAAATCGTTATATTTTATTTCGTTAAAATTATTAATCATAGATTGTTCTATTTTATATTTAAATTCTAATTTTCCTAAATGGTTTAAGGGTATATGATACCCATTAAGTTTGGATTTTATTGCTGTTTTAAATTCTTTTTTATCATTATCTCAAACACAAGGATTATCAATATAATATTTTATATTATATTTAAAAGGATTTAATCTTGTGATTTGTTTAAGTAATTTATAATCTTTATTATTAATTGAATCATTAATATTTACTTTATTTAGAAATTCCAGTTGAAATTCTCTATCTGGTATGTAATATTTATTTTGAGTTTTTAATTCTAAATCTTGTTCTATAACTTTATGTACTAATTGGTTTTGTTTAATGTTATAAAACCTAAAATTGTAATATAAATTATTTATATAACCCGTATTATTTTCAAAAGGATCTATAGAACTTATTGAATCCTCTTTTATGTTAAAGTTAATAGATTCTATTAACTTAAATTTTAAATTTTTATTTCTAACATTTAAATTAGAAAAATTCATATTATTTTTGTTTATTTTAAAGTTTATTTTAAATCCTATATTTCAAAATTGATATTTTCTATATTTGCTATAAAAAGCAAACATTAATTCTTTTAAATTTTCAAATTTTATAAAAGTTCCGTCTTTAAATTTATTTATTCTAAATTTATATTTATTCTTAATATGTTCTTTTTGTTCTAAAAGAATTTCTTTATTATTAATTTTTATAAATTTAAATCTTGAATTATCGTATGCTTTAGTTTCGATGGAAATGTCAATAATTCAACAATTATTAGATAAATTTCGCAAAATTGAAACTTCAAGACTATTATTTTTTAAACTTTTATTTGTAACTTTTTTTCCATTATTGTCCTTTAAAGCTATAATTTTGGCATTTATATCTTCATTATAATATTCATATTGTTTATTATCTTCTTTGTATTCTCGCTGAACAGTATTATATAAAAACATTTGTTTTCCCTTCTTTTTTGCCTATTATTATGGCTTTTAAAGTACAACACATTTTTTAAGATATTTGTTTTAATTGATACTAAAAAATTTATTTATTAAAATAAAAATTTTTAAAAGTTTTATTAATCAATAGAAAAAAACAAATTTTTAAATTTGTAAGTTATTTAATTAATTGATATTTAAAAAATATTTATTCGAAAAAACATCATTTTATTATTTTTTCAATTAATTTTATTTTTCTATAAAAAGTAGATTTTGATATATTAAAAGTTTTTCAAGAAATATTGCTTAAATTCTTTTTAAATAAAATTGTTAAAAATATAGATTTTGCAACTGGTTCTAGATTATTTATTGTATTTAGCAACAAAGTTTTAAAATTTCTATTTATTAACATTTTTTGTGCTTTTAATTCTTCAAAATTTTTAATACATAATGATAATTCTTTTTCTAATTGTGAATTATCATTGTTCAAATCTTTTGCGCTAATTTGCTCATCGCTTAAATTATTGGGAAATTTATCTGAACAACCTTGTAATATTAAATTTATAAATGGTTTAAGAGAAATTAATCTTTTATATTTTTTTTGTGCCATAATTTTCCTTTTTTATTTTTATTTTAAAATAAATAAATTTCAATTTGGTAGAAAATGAAACTTAGAAAAACTCTATATATGAAATATATAAAAAAACAATAGTTTCATTAAAATCATCAATTTTACAAAAAAAATGCAGCCTTAAAAGGCCACAAATAATTAAATATATTTTTCGGGATGCATTTTTTTCATTTTTTTAATAAATTCTTCTTTATCTAATGAACCATATTTATTCATTAATTCAACACATTCATTGTATTCTTTTTGAGCTCATTCTATGCCTTCAAAACCAGTGACATCTGTTACATTAGGACCCTTAAAGAATTTATAATTTTTAAAAAATACTTCAACTGAATGTAATCACATTTTATCAATGTCTTCTAAATTTTTAATGTGATCTAAACGGTAATCATCAGCATGAACTGCTATTAACTTAGTATCTGTTTCACCCGAATCAATCATTTTCATTGCGCCGACAATTCTAACATCTACTGAAGTTCCTGGCATAAATTGTTCTGGTGAATAAACTAAAACATCTAGTTCATCACCATCTCAATCTAAAGCTTCTGATATATAACCATAATTGGCTGGATATTTAAATCCTCCTCTTAAAATTCTATCAACTTTAATTTTTCCAGTTTTTCTATCGTATTCGTATTTAATACTAGAATTCATAGGAATTTCTATATTTACTGTTATGTTTTTCATATTTAAATTTTACCAATTTTTAAAATTTCTCAAAAATTTCTTTGCTTTTTCTTCACTTTATTTTTTTTATGTTTGTTTTAACTTATATTTAATGTTGGAGGAAACGAAAATGACAATTTATTTATATGGAAAAATAGTTCATATTAATACTAATTATTTAATATTGGATCACAACGGGAAGGGAGAATTAATTTATGTTCCACAAATTAATAGATTTAAAAGTAATGAAAATAGAAAAATATTTATTTCACAAATTATTAATGAATATTCAAAAGTAACATATGGTTTTGAGAATTTTAAGGAAATGATAATTTTTGAAGACTTAATTAGTTTGCAAGGATTAGGTCCCAAAACAGCAATTTCAATTTTAAACCAAGGGTGGGAAAATATAATTTACTATATTGCTAATTCTAACAAAGAGGAATTAGTTAAAATACCTTATGTTTCAGTAAAAATTGCTAATGCCATTTTATTAGCTTTTAAAGACAAGTATTCTAAATTTGTTTCAAAAATGAGTGAGGAAGATTTAAATAAGTTTAATTCTAAGGCTAAAAGTTCTTCTAATTTAAAAGAATTTGAAGAAACTATGAAAATGCTAGGTTTTAAAAATAGCCAAATTAAATTGGCTTTAGATAATATGGAAATAACAAATAATATAGAGGAATCTGTTGAAAATGCTATAAAAATTATTAGTCAAAAACAAAATGAAGCAAGAGTATAGAGTAAAAACTTTTGAGGATTTTATTGGCCAAGAAAAAATTACTTCTACATTAAAAGTAATGATAAATTCTTCAATTGTCCAAAAAACTCCAATAGATCATATACTTTTTTATGGTCCACCTGGACTTGGTAAAACAACTTTAGCTCAAATTATAGCAAATGAAACAAAAACTAAGATAGTTTATGTTCAAGGACCTTTAATTCAGAAAAAAAGTGATATTTTAACTATATTTTCTTCATTAACAGAAAATGATATTTTGTTTATTGATGAAATACATGGAATTAATAAAAATGTTGAAGAATTATTGTATTCTGCAATTGAAGATTATGTAATAGATTTACCAATTGGAGTTGAAGGTGATATGAAAATAATGCGCCTTAATTTAAAAAGATTTTCTTTAATCGGGGCAACCACAAAATATAATTTAATATCAAATCCACTTAAGGATAGATTTGGGTACATAGGAAAATTACAAACTTATTCCATTGAAGATATACAGAAAATTATAAAAAATTCTGCTTTAAGAAATAAAATTGAAATAGAAACAAAAGCTATAAAATTAATTGCTCAAAATTGCAGGTCTACCCCCAGAATAGCTAATAATTTATTAAAAAGAGTTTATGACTTTGCAATATATAAAAATAAAAAAGCAATAACAGACTCTATAGTAAATGAAGCTTTTAATTACTTAGAAGTTTATCCTGGTGGTTTAAATGTACCTCAAGTAGAATATTTGCAAGTATTAAAAAAAGTTTTTAATAATAAAAGTGCTTCTTTAGATACTTTAAGTTCTATTATAAAAGATGATAAATTTACTATAGTTAACGAATTAGAGCCTTCCTTGTTAATTAAAAAATATATAGAAAAAAGTCCAAGAGGTAGAAAAATTACTAAAGAAGGAATTGAATATTTAAACATTTTAGAAATTCAAAAAAATTTTTAATTCTAGTATAAACATATATTTTTAAATATATTGTTCTTTAAATAGAAAAATTTAATATAATTTTAACCATGAATAAAAAAATAAGAATTAGTCCAGCTCTGAAATGAGTGTTTAGTATTTTTATTATTATAGCAATGATAGTTTCATTGATATTTGGTTCAATTTTTTATCTAGGGCCCAAATTAAAAAACAATAATTCTACAAATGAACAAATAGTGAGTTCAAAAGTAATTTTAAAAATAGATAAAGATAATAACCAAACAAGCTCTAAAGAAGATCTTAAACCAAACGAAATTGCTAATATAGTAAAAAGTTACTTACAAGAAAAAAATGATAAATTGACATCAAATTTTGATGTTAATTTATTGTCTAAAGATTTATTAGAAGTAAAAAGTTTATTAGCTACGAACGATGAAAAATTATCTTCATTAGTAGCTTCTTTGATTAAAAAACCATACCTAACAATTACTGACCATAATGGTAATCCTTTGTTTTATAAGGGTAGATATCAAGGATTAGAGGGTTCTTCTCATAATTTACAAGAATTAATTGCGGATGGAGCCCAAGATTTTAATATGGATTTAGATGCAAATCCAGCAACAGACAAAATACCTCAAGGATATGCTGATAGAATTCAAATTAAATTAAATGATTATGCATGAGATCAATTCACTCGTTTAGCTTTTGATTATTGAATTAAAGGTTTTCGTAGTCAAAATCCTAATCCTAATTTAAATAGTTCAACTAATAAAGTTTATTTTTGGTTAAATTTAGATGAATTTATTCATAATGCTATTAAAAATGATAAAGAAAATTGAGATAAGGCGGGTCACAATCCTGTTAAATATGCCTATGTAAATAATAAACCTGATGTAGATCAAACAAAAGATAAAGATGGTAAAGTTATTAATTCTATTAATCCAATATTAAAAAATTCGATTAATGCTCAAAAATACTTAATTTCAGCAACATCTCCCATATCTTTAATTTCTTCACAAAAAAGAGATTCTGTGTTTTATTTAATAAATAATAGTCCAAATGGTTATTCTAATAGACAATTAAAATCATTAATTAATTTTTCATACACCCCCTTTACTTTAACAAAACAAACAGCTTTTTTTGAAAATAAACCAGCATATAAGTTTGATTCATTTGTTTTGGCTATGGTAATTTTATTTGTAGCTATGTCAATATTTTTAATTGTAAAACATAAAACTTTAGGAGCTATATCTTCAATTACTATGGCTTTCTTAATATTTGTATTTATGTCAATTATTACTGCTTTTGGAGTATCTATAAATTCGTTAGTTGCTATATCAATTATGGTAGTAATATTTGTAATGTTTAATTTAATTGCTAAAAAATTGCAAATATTTAGTAAAGAAATCAGAGAAGGTTCTAATACAAATAAATCAATTAATAAAGCAACAAAAAAAACTTTTATTTCTGGTTTAGATGTAGTAGCAATAATGGGCTTGGGTTCAATATTAGCATTTTATTTAAATATAAATCATTCTTCTACTATAGGGGCATTATTTGGAATTGGAACATTATTAATTGCAATAATACTAATAGGTATTAATACATTAGTATTAAAATTAATGATTCAAACCGAAACTTTTGATAAAAAAATAGGCTGACTAATGTCAACAAAGGCAACTAAGTGCAAATTAATAGGAAAAATAGAAACTTTCTTTAAAACTAAATATTTTATAATACCAATTGTAATATTTGCTATTTTAGGTCTTATTGTTTATAGCACTTTTGCAATAAAACAACAAAACGCAATAGCTGGTTTTAATGTAAGTTCAGAAATTTATAATGATTATATTTATTCAATTGGAATTAATTTTAAAAATAATAGTAATTTGAATTTACATCAACAAATAATTAATGATTTAAATAATTATGTATCAAATAACAACAAAAATGTTTTAATTAGTTTATTACAAACTAATCAAATGGGATTTAAAGAAATTATTATAAATTCAAGAAGTAATATTGATAATTTTATTAATGTAGATTTGGTAAATTATTTTAATTCTAAAAATTATTTAGATGCAGAATTAATTAAGACATCTAACACATTAGGAGCAACCAATGTTGGTTATTCTTTAGGATGAACTACTTTATTATTGTTGTTAATAATGATTTCAACTGTAATATACATTTCATTTAGATATTCTTTCCAATCGGCATTTATCTTCCTAATTAAACAAATTATATTGTTTATTATTTTAATAGCTTCATTTGCAGCTTTCAGGATAAAATTGGATTCACAAATATATGATTCTCTAATTTTAATATTATTTATTAATATTTTTGATTCAACAATTAATGCTTCAAGAATTAAATCAGAAGTTAAAAAAGATTTAAATACTAAAAATTACATTTATACTTTAGAACAAACACATACAATTTTTAAATCTTTCATAGCGGATATATTACTAATTCAAAACATTAATATGATTTTAGGAATAGTTTTTATGGTTTCGGCACCTTTTCTATTAGTTACTATATCAATGGCACCAATAATATCAATAGGTTTAAGTTTTATATTACTTTGATATTTAAATCTATTTATAATGCCTAGAATTTGGGAATGATTAACTAATTTAAAATATACAAATAAGTTAAAAAGAATTAAAAATGATTTTTGAAATACAGAAAAAATTCAAGAACAAACATTTATAGGAATAAATGATTTTTCAATATAAAAAAAATAATGAGGTGAATTAATGTTTAATAGATTAAAGGGAACTAAAGATATATATTCTAATGAAGCCAGCATTGTAAGTTATATTCGAAAATCTTTTGAAAAGATTTCATGACAATATAATTATAAATACATTGAAACCCCAATAATTGAGGATTATAACTTATTTGTTAGGGCTACAGGAGAAACTAGCGATATAGTTACTAAAGAAATGTATGTTTTTAAAGATAAGGGCAATCGCATGGTTGCCTTGAGACCGGAAGGAACCGCTTCTACAATAAGAGCTTATATTGAAAATAAAATAAATAATTTAGATAATTCTAAACTTTATTATTTTGGTCCTATGTTTAGATATGAAAGGCCTCAAAAAGGAAGATATAGACAATTTATTCAAGGAGGAGTAGAGTTAATTGAAAAAAAATCAGTTTTAAGTAATTTTGAAATTATAAAATTAGCAAATGATTTTCTTAAAGAAATTAAAATTAATGATTTTGTTTTAGAAATAAATAATTTGGGTAGTTTTGAAAGTAGAAATAACTATATTAATAATTTAAAAAAATATTTTCAACAATATAAATCACAATTGAATGAAATATCAAAATTAAGACTTGAAAAAAACGTATTAAGAATTTTAGATGATAAAGAAGAAATAGAAAAAGATTTTGTTAAGCAAGCGCCTAAGTTAATTGATTTTTTAACAGAAAAAGAACAAAAAGATTATGAAGATTTATTAAATTTACTAAAAGAGTCTGGAATTAAATTTAAAGAAAACCCATATTTAGTGAGAGGTTTAGATTATTACACAGATATAGTTTTTGAATTTGTATCAACTTCCGAAGCTTTGGGTACTAAGTCAACCATTTTGGCAGGTGGCAGATATGATGGAATGATTAAGTCATTTGAAGGTCCTGATTTAGGTTCTATTGGTTTTGCTTTTGGTGTTGATAGATTAGTTGAAATAATTTCCTATAATATTGGTAAATATAAAGAAATAGATAATCAATTGCAGATCTTAGCAGCCTATATTAATGAAAAAGAAAGAAATGAGATACTTAAAATTGTATATGATTTGCGAAAGGAATTTAATGTAGAATTTGTTAATTCAAAAATAACTATTAAACAATTATTTAAATTAAATTTTAAAAATAAACCTAAAATCTTATTGTTTAAGGAATTGAATTCTAAACCAAATTACATTAAATTAAAATTTAAAGATAAGGAAATAGAATTTGAATATAAAAATTTAGAAGATTTTAAAAAGAAAGTACTAGAGGCACTATAAAATGAAAAAAAGTTATTGTTCTAAGTTAAATAAAAATAATTTAGGCGAAGCGGTAGAACTGTATGGTTGGATAGCAAATAAAAGAAAATTTAAAGGACAAATGTTTATAGATTTAAGAGATTCTAGTGGTATTGTTCAATTGATTTTTCAAAATATTAGTGATCCATTATTAACAAAAGAAAGTTGCATTAAAGCAATTGGAAAAGTTCAAAAACGTTTGGAGGCTAATAAAGATTTAGCTTCAGGAGAAATAGAAGTATTAGTTGAAAAATATGAAATTTTAAATTCTGCTAAACAAATTCCTTTTGATATTGATGATAATAGAGATAATTCTGCCAATGAAGATCTTAGATTAGAATATAGATTTTTAGATGTTCGTAATGAAAAAGTTTTAAATAATTTAAAAATGAGACATAAGTTATCGTTATTAATTAGAAACTTTTTTGATAAAAAAGGTTTTATAGAAGTAGAAACACCAATTTTAGGCAAATCTACTCCAGAGGGGGCTAGAGATTATTTAGTGCCCACAAGGCGTAAAGGAAAATTTTTTGCTTTACCACAATCGCCACAATTATTTAAGCAATTATTAATGGCTGGGGGTATTGAAAAATATTTTCAACTAGCAAGAGTGTTTAGAGATGAAGATTTAAGAAAAGATAGACAACCAGAATTTACTCAACTTGATATTGAAATGTCATTTGCTCAACAGCAAGATATTTTTAATCTTTGCGAGGAAATGTGAGTTGAAGTTTTAAATAAAATGGGATTTTCTATAAAACCTAATTTTCCAAAAATGGATTTTGATTATTCAATGCAACATTATGGTAATGATAAACCAGATACAAGATATGAATACTTAATTCAAGATTTTTCAAAAGAATTAAGTACTAAATTTAATAAAAAATATATTAAAGTGATTATTTTTGATAGAAATGTAGAATCACATTCGAAAGATATTAATGAAATATTTAAGAAAAATAACGGTGATTTTTTTGAAATATTAGATTTAAATAGTCCTAAATGCTATTCAAGCGAATATTTATCTAAAAATAATAATTGTAAATTTAAAGAATCTTATGCTTTAGTTTCTGCGAGTGATGATGAAGAAGACGCTTTAAAATCTTTAGGAGCAATAAGAACATTGTTAAATGAAATTTATCAATTAGCAGATCCAAATAAATTAAAATTTTTATGAATAGTTAATTGACCAATGTTTGAATATGACAAAGAAACTAAAACTTATGTACCCGCTCACCACCCATTTACTCAATTTGATGAAAATACAACTAAGTATTTAGAAACAAAAGAATTTTCTAAAGTTAGAGCAAAATCTTATGATTTAGTTTTAAATGGTTTTGAATTAGGCTCAGGATCAATTAGAATTTACGATTTAAAAACACAAAGAATGATGTTTGATATACTTAATATATCTCAAAAAGAACAAAATTCAAGATTTGGTTTCTTTTTAAAAGCATTTGAATATGGTTTGCCTCCACATTGTGGTATTGCTTTTGGTATAGAAAGAATATTAATGATTTTAACCAAATCATCTTCTATAAGAGATGTTATAGCATTTCCAAAAAATGCAAAAGGAGTTGATTTGTTAACTTCGGCACCTTCGGAAGTTTCAAAAGAACAACTATTTGAATATGGTATAGAAATTAAAAAATAAAGGAGAAAAAAATGAGTAGTACAGGTTTATGAATACTAATAAGTATTTTAATAATAGTTTCATTTTTTATTGTTGGAATATCTTTTATGATGGCTCCAGATTCAAATAGTTTTAGTGGAGCATTAGTTGGAAGTAATGATTTAGATTTATTTAAAGTTTCTAAAGAGCGTGGAATTAAAAAAGTATTAAAATGATCAATGATTTCTTTAGGGGTGCTGTTATTTATATTTGCTATAGTGATTAGAGTATTAGTTCAAAAAGGTTAATAATGAAATTTGAAAATAAAAAAAATTTAGACCCAACAGTAATTTTGAAATTAATTCAAAATAATAATTTAGGTCTAAATTTTTTACAAATTGCCAAAAAATTGCAAATACACCCATCTCAAAACAATAAATTGACTTTTTTATTAAAAAAAATGGTTGATGAAAACGAAATTGATATAGATAAAAATAATAATTACTTTCCTATATATTTTATTAAAAATATTGAAACACAAATTTCAATAACCAATAAAAGATTGGGGTTTATTGATTTTGACGAAGATAATAATTTAGAACACAAAAAATCAGCTATATTATTCCCTTTTCAATTAAAAAATATATTAGATGGTGATTTAGTATTAGCAAAGGTTTTTTATTATTTCAATGAAGAAAATCAAAAATTATATAAAGCTAAATTATTAAAATTACTTAAGCACAATATGTGTACTATTGTTGGAATATGAAAAAAATCTGATAAATTTAAATATTATTTCGAACCTTTAAATGAAAAAGATTCCGCTAGATTTGATATTTTAAACAAATGGCAAATTCCAAAAGATATAAAAGAAAATCAAATAATAAAAGTTAAAATTTTAGAACCTAATGAACAAGCAGTAATAGGTAAATATGAAGGTATTTTAACTTCTAAAGATGATTTTGAATACCCATTTAAAAAAATTTTTGCTGAAAATGAAGTGAATTTAGATTTTAATGAAGAAACTCACGAAGCGGCTCTAAATTTACCTGATTCAGTAAGTCAAAATGAAATAAAATCAAGAAAAGATTTAAGAAATTTATTAACTGTAACAATAGATGGTTTAGATACTAAGGATTTTGATGATGCTATTTCTTGTTTTGATTTAGATAATGGAAATAAAAAATTATTTATTCATATTGCAGATGTTTCTTATTATGTTAAAGAAGGAAGTCCCATTGATAAAGAAGCTTTAATTAGAGGAACTAGCATTTATTTACCTGATAAAGTTATACCTATGTTGCCTTTTGAGTTGTCCAATGGAATATGTTCATTAAATCCAAATGTTGACAGAAATACGCTTACTTTGGAATTAGAAATAGATTCTCTTGGCAAAAATGTAGATTTTAAGCTTTATGAAAGTGTAATTAATTCTAATTATCGTTTAACTTATAATGAAGTAAATGACTTTTATGAATCAAAAATTAAATTACCAAAAGAAATTGAAAATATGTTAAATGTATCTAAACATCTTTCCAAAATTTTAAGGCAAAGTAAATTAAATGATGGATATGTTAATTTCGATATTAAAGAACCAAAAATTATAATGAAAGATGGAAAAGTTATAGATATTGTAATAAGAGAAGAAGGAGAAAGTGAAAATATGATTGAAGATTTTATGGTTAGAGCAAATGAAACTGTTGCTTTAATTATGTTGAAAAAAAATATACCTTCAATATATAGAATCCACGATAAACCTTCATCTGATAAATTATTTGAGCTACAACAGCTAATTAATTTTTCAGGAATTAAAAATGTTGAAGTACCTTATGATGGTGAACCATTAAGTTTTGCTAAAATGGTTAATGAATTAAAAGAAAAAAGTTATGGTGAATATATGAAGAATGCATTTTTGCGAACTATGCAAAAAGCTATTTATTCTTCAGATAATATAGGGCATTTTGGGTTGGCTTCTAAACAATACTCTCATTTTACTTCTCCAATTAGAAGATATCCAGATCTTTTATTGCATAGATTGATTAGAAAGTATTTATTTAATCATGATAATAAAGAATATACAAATGAAGAATTACTAAATTTAAAATCAAGAATAAGTGAAATTGCTTCTCAAAACTCCGAAAGTGAAAAAACTGCTATGTCTATAGAAAGAGATATAGTTGATATTAGAAAAGCTGAATTTTTTGATTCTTTAATAGGCAAGGAATTTAATGCAACTTTAATTTCAATTGAAAAATTTGGAGCGTTTTTCAATATAAATAAATATCAAACAAGTGTTTTAATAAGATTTGAGAATTTAGAAGATAATATAATTAAAGTTTCCAATTATGAAGTTAAAGGCCAAAAATATAATCTTCGAGTGGGAAATGATTATAAAATTAAAATCACAAGTATAGAAAGAGAAAAAGGAAATATTAATGCACAATTGTGTTAGTATTTCTTTTTTTATACTTTATAATTTTATTTATGCCTAAATTAATAGTTAAAAACAAGTTTGCAAAATCTGATTATGAAATACACAGCACCTATGAGGCTGGTATTTCATTATTTGGGTGAGAAGTAAAAAGCTTAAGAGCACAAAATGTTAAATTAGACAATGCATTTTGTTATATTGATAAAGGCAATGAATTGTGATTGAATAATGTCCATATAGCACAATACATGTTAGTTAAAGGAGATTTAAATCGTTCTCGTAAACTATTAATGCATAAACGTGAAATATTAAGAATAAAAAATATAGTTGAACGTTTATCTTTGATTATAATACCCATTTCAATGTATTGAATTAATAATCATATAAAAATAGAAATAGCTCTTGCCAAAAAATTAAAAAAATATGATAAAAGAGAAAAAATTAAACAAGAAGATTTAAAAAGAAAAATAAACAATATGTATTAAAATATAAATATGGGGGTGTAATGGCTTCGACAGGCACTTAAAAGCTTTTGCTGCAGTGGTTTGGTAAACCTTAATACTTTCTAGGCTATTTAAACGCAAACTTAGAAAACAAAAAACAAAATGATTTTTTCATGGCAAATGCTATGATTAATCAAGCAAACCCAGTTTACGCTTAATTTGTAATTGGTCAAACTCCTTTAATTGCCCGGTTTAGGAATGTTTGTTGGAGGGCTTGATTTAGTAAATTTTAGTTTATAGCTAAATGACACTTTAAACTAAAACTTATTATAATTTTTGTTTATTTTAAAATAATAAGTAATATTAAAAATAAAACTAAACTGTAGATGCAAATTCAAGAAAGTGTGTGGACCGGGGTTCGATTCCCCGCATCTCCACCATATGTTAATTACCAAATCAGTGCTTATTTTAGCATTGGTTTTTTTAATAAATTATTTGTAAAATCAAAAAAAGATAAAAGTTTTAAAAAATACCCTTATTTTCTATTAAAAACAAAGAATTAACTTTATAATATATTTATAGTGTCTAAATATATAATTATGGAGGTTATGATGGCAGTTAGATTAGTAGTAAATCACCCAGATGGTTGAGCGGTTAAAAATCCTAAAGGAAAAAAAGCCTTAAGAGTATTTAAAACTCAAAAAGAAGCTATAGATTATGCGAGATCACTAAAAGATACAACCGGCACAAATGTCCAAAGTAAAACCGGGGCATTTAGAAAAGCTTAAAATGTATAAAATATTAGATGGTAAGAAAACTTCTGAATTAATTATGCTTAAAATTAAAAGAGAATTAAAAAAATTGGCAGATAATAATATGCCAATTTTAGGTATTTTGCAAGTTGGTAATTTAGAAGAATCAAACATTTATATAAAGCATAAACTAAGAGCAGCAAAAAATTTGGGAATAAAAACAAAATTAATTAAATTAGATAGTAGTGCTAAAGAAAAAGATATTATTAATTCTATTAATGAATTAGAAAAAAACACAACAGGTTTTATTATTCAATTACCAATGCAAACTAATAATAAAATTAATGTTGAAAATGTATTAAATAAAATATCTAATGTAAAAGATATTGATGGCTTAAATGATTTTAATCAAAAAGCTAATTATATTATTAATAAGAATGCTTATATTCCAGCAACTGATTTAGGAATTATTTTACTTTTAAAAGAATATAATATAGATTTTAATAAAAAAGAAATAGGTGTTGTTGGTCAAAGTAAAATAGTGGGCAAACCCTTATCTAATTATTTTGAACAATTGGGAAATGTGGTTCGTAGGTATGATAAATATAATTCAAAAACTGATATGCATTTAAACGACATTGTTATTGTGGCTACGGGAGTTAGAGATTGCTTGCAAAATATAAAATTAAAAAATAATGTAATATTAATAGATGTCGGCATTCATAGATTAGAAAACAATAAAATAACAGGTGACGTTAATATAGAAAATATAAAAACTCCAATATCTTATTGTACACCAGTTCCGGGCGGAGTGGGACCTATGACAATAGTCGGATTACTATTAAATTTAATTAAATCTTATGATATACAAAATAACACAACCATGTATTTTGATATTATTAATAAATAAAAATAGCAAAACAAAAAATCACCTTTAGAAAAGGTGAATAATTTTATTATTTTTTTTATAAAAATTGCAAAAATTAGATTAAAAAAATAACATTTTTTTATAAATAATTTTTTTTAATAAATTTTATTTTTTGCTTTAAAAAGTTTAGTAAAATAAATGAAATAAATTTTGGAGGAACACTTATGGTTATAGGAATTAGCGGTATGATAGCTGCCGGCAAAAGTTCGCTATCACAAAAATTAGCAAAATATTTTCCAAATTCATTATTGCTTCATGAATTTGAAGAAAATGATGAAGTTTTTAATACATTTTTGAAATGATTATATGAAAAAAAACCTAATCTTACTATTGGATTTCAAAGTTACATTATTGAAAATCACAGTTCTAAATTTAATGAAATATATGAACAATTAAAAAAAATGCCAGAAGAAAATAGACATTTATTTTTGGATAGATTTTCAATCGAGCATTATATTTTTGCAAAGTTAATATTAAAACAAAAAGAAGCAAAATATTTAGAAGGTTACGATGCTTTATTTTCAAAATTAATTACAAAAAAAGAATTACCTGATTTAGTAATTTTTTTAGATATAAGTTTTGATACTTTTAAAAAAAGAATTTTTGAAAGAGGCAGAAAAACAGAAATAGATAATTGGGATTCAAACTATGCATATTTTAAAAATTTGCATGAAAATTATTTTAAATTATTTAAAGAGTTAGCAGAAAAATATAATTTAAATTTTAAAATTGTAGATACAAATGATTTAACCGAAAATCAAGTTTTTAAAAAGGTTCTAACTATTATTGAGGAAGAACAAAAAAATGAAAAATAAAAAAATAGACAAAAGAATAGAAAAAGTACTTTTTACCCAAGAAGATCTTGAAAATAAAATATATGAATTAAGTCAATGAGTTAATGAAACTTATAAAAATTCTTCTGATTTAATAATTGTTGGATTATTAAAAGGAAGTTTGCCTTTTTATGCTCAATTGATTAAAACAATAGACATAGATTTTATTTCTGATTTTATGATAACTAGTTCTTATGGTGGCACTGATAAATCTTCAGGTAACGTAAAAATTATTCTTGATTTAGTTAATAATATAGAAGATAAAGATGTTTTAATAGTTGAGGATGTAATTGATACAGCTA
Organism: Metamycoplasma phocicerebrale; assembly: GCF_003383595.3. Taxonomy (NCBI): domain Bacteria; kingdom Bacillati; phylum Mycoplasmatota; order Mycoplasmoidales; family Metamycoplasmataceae; genus Metamycoplasma; species Metamycoplasma phocicerebrale. The sequence goes on along the minus strand of NZ_CP033058.2, from coordinate 592,343 downwards.
GAACCATGACAAAAGTAGTTTCAATACTAAAATCAAGGAATCCTAAAAGCTTAAAAGTCTTAACTTTATTAAATAAACCTAGTGGAAGAGTTGTAGAATTTGAACCCGATAATTTTGGTTTTTTAATTAACAAAGAAGATTTTGTTGTAGGTTTTGGATTTGATTGGGATGAAAAAATGCGGCAATTACCCTATATAGGTACTATTAAAAAAAAATAAAATCAGGATTTTAAACCTGATTTTATATTATATATAAAAGAAATGAGAAACTTTTTTATTTAATTCAATTTCTTGTTTTTTATTAGAATTTATGTTTACAATTAACTTATAATTTAAACTAAATCATATTTTATTATCTTGTTGGCTTTCGAAAGTAATACTTTCAAAAACACAACTTAAATTTATTATTTCAAAAGCTTCCGAACCATCTAAAAGTAATAATTGTACATTTTCTTTAATACTTTCTTCAATAGGTCTTGAACCCAAATCTAATTTCAAAGTGGTATTAGTTCGAATTTCAATCTTACTATTAGATCCACTTCCTATAAATCTTAAAAAAGTAAATGTTTCGCCCAAGCCTCAATTCATTTCGATTCATTTTTTATTTAAAGAAAAATCAGGGCTAGGATTTTTTTGGTATTCATTTTTAATTTTTTCATAAAACTTTTTAGCATTAGTATTTTCTGTGTCAAAGCGAAGTGAAAACTCATTTATAACATTTTCATCTAAACTTTTGAAACCTTCAATTTTATAATTTTTATATTTTGAATTATATATAGTTCCATTTTTTTTCACTGATAAATTAAATGAAATTTCAATTTGTCCTAAATAATCATCAATTTTAATGGTTTCATTTGATAATTTTATTATTTCATTATGATTATTATAATAATCTTCCTGTTTGTTTGATAAAAATTGATTAATAATTTTTCCATTAGTATTTCTGAAATATTTTAAATATGTAGAAGCAAATTTTTTATTTTTGTTTTCCACATTTTTTTCTTCTAGCTCATTTTCAATAATGTAATCTAAAACATTTTTAACCGAAATTTCTTTGTCAATTATTTCCTTATTAATAATGGTTATTTTTTTGCTATTAGTTTTTTCCTCTTCAAATATCTTTTTGCTTCTATATTGAATTTCAATTTCAAAATCTACACTATTTTTTTTATGATTTGTAAATTTTAAATTCTGAGATAAAGAAAAATTTTTATTGTTTTTTAATAAATCTAATAAATTTAAATTTTGATTATTAGAATTCATAACTATTATTTTTAAATAATCTATTAAATTACTTTCATTAAGATCACTAACTTGTTTCTTTTCTTTAATTGCTTTTTCCTTATTGAAATATACATTAATATCTTTTGATTCAAACATTTCAATTTTTTTAAAACCAGAAATAGAACATAATTTAGTATCAATTTTTTTATTATCAATTTTTAAATTAAATTCAATTTTTAAATTTCCTTCAGTTGGGTCATAGGCTTTAAAAACTATGTTAGATACTTCGACATTGTTTTTAGATTTATTTTCTTTTAAAATTTCAATAGCCTGATCAATAAACATATTTGAATTTAAATCATATATTTCATTTAATTCAGAATACTTATCAAAAATTAAACCATTAACTTGTTTTGACTCTTCTTTTCAATTTGTTCCTTTGTTTTTTGTAAAATTGAATGTTCTTTTTTGTTCCTTGGAAATTAAAGAACCATTTTTTTCTTTAATTTTAAATTTTAATACTATAGAATTTTCAGATTCCTTTTTAATTTCAATTAATTCAAAAGAATATTTGCTATCTAAATTAAATTTGTAATTTTTTATATTTAAAGCTTCTTCAATAGAATATTTATTTTTATCTATAGTAATGTTTAAATTATCGGCTACTTCATTTAATTTTTCTTCTTCATGTTTTCTTTTCTTTTCTTTATTTTCACATTTTGCCGATATAGTTGCTAAAAATGGTATTAATAAAGTGCTAGAACTTATTAATAAAATACTTTTTTTTAATTTCATAATATTTTCCTTTAACCTTTAACTTTTTTATTTTACCTTTGAATTATATATTTTATTATTTTTTAAATAATCATTTTAATAAATAAAATTAATATACAAACCAACATTATACAAAAAACAACCAATTTGTTTATAAAAAAATAGCGAATATGTTTATATTTATATGATTATTAATAATTAAATATTTTTTTAACTTTATATTAAGTTTGAATTATCATGTTTGTTTTTTAATATATAATATAACAATATGATTGAAATAAAAAAATTAAGTTATAAATATCCCGGAGCATCTAAATTAGCATTAGATAACATCAATTTATCAATTGATGAAGGACAATATATTGCAATTTTGGGACATAACGGTTCAGGTAAAAGTACATTTTCTAAATTATTGGCAGCTATTTATAAAGCAAGCAGTGGGAAGATTCTTATTGATGGAATAGAGATTAATTCTGAAAATTTAAAAGAAATAAGAAGAAAAATAGGAATAGTTTATCAAAATCCTGATAATCAATTTATAGGCTCTACTGTGGAAGATGATATAGCTTTCGGTTTAGAAAATAAAAATGTGCCTCATGAAAAAATGGAAGGAATAATAAAAAACTATGCCACTGTTGTGGGTATGGTAGATTTTTTGGATAGAGAACCTCAGAATTTATCAGGGGGTCAAAAGCAAAGAGTGGCCATAGCTTCCACTTTAGCTTTGGACCCTAAAATAATTATTTTTGATGAAATAACATCAATGTTAGATCCAAAGGGTAGAGATGACATTTATAAAATTATTCATGAATTGCATTCAAAAACTCAAAAAACTTTAATTTCAATTACTCATGATATGGACGAAGCTTTATTAGCAGATAAGTTAATAGTTTTTTCAGGGGGTAAGGTTATTGCCGAGGGTAAACCAATTGATATTTTGAAAAATAAAAATATTATTGAAATAGCTAAAATTGATTCTCCTTTTATTTATAAATTAAGTGAAATGATAAAGGGAGTTGAACCTACTTATGATGGCAAGGAATTATTGGAGAAATTATGCAAATTAAAATAAATAAAATAACCAAAGAATATAATAAAAAATTGCCAACTTATATAAAAGTATTGGATCAAGTAAGCGTAACTATAAATGAAGGAGAAGCTATATCAATAATAGGTCCTACCGGCTCAGGAAAAACAACTTTAATAGAACATTTTAATGCGTTATTAATTCCAGATTCAGGTTCTATTCAATTTTGTGATGTGCCCTATACAAAAAAAATGGATAAACCTAAAAAACCAAGTTTTAGAAATTATAATAATGACCAAGACTATAAGCAAGATTATCAAAAATACTTAAATAAATTAGATGATTGAAAAAGAATACCAAAAAAAGAAAGAATTGAAATATTATATACTGATATCAATGTAAAAAAAACTAGAAAAAAGATAAAAAAAATTAAATCTTTAAGAAAACAAGTTGGAGTAGTATTTCAATTTGCAGAATATCAACTTTTTGAGTCTACTATAGAAAAAGATATTATTTTTGGTCCTGTTTCAATGGGGATTAAAAAAGATAAAGCAAAAAAATTAGCTGCAAAATACATAGAATTAGTAGGTTTACCGTTAGATTATTTAAATCGTAGCCCATTTAATTTATCAGGAGGCCAAAAAAGACGTGTAGCTCTAGCTGGTATATTAGCTATGGAACCTAAATTTTTAGTTTTAGATGAGCCTACTGCAGGCCTTGACCCTCAAGGAGTTGAGGAAATGCTTCAACTATTTTATAATTTATATAAGAATGGAACTACTATAGTAATTGTTACTCATGATCTTGATAACGCATTGAGATGAACAAATAGAACAATATTTGTTAAAGACGGAAAAATAATTAAAGATGGAAATACCTACGAGATTCTAAATGATAATCAATTTTTAATTGATAACAATTTAATACCCACAAAATTATTATCATATGTAGAAAAATTAAAACAAAAAGGTTTTAAAATTGATAAAGTGACTAGTCTCGAAGAATTAGCTAACAAGATTAATACGCAAATAAAAACTAAGAAAGGACAAAATAATGAATAAATCAATTATTGGTAAATATTTAAACATTAATACGCCTATTCATAGATTAGATCCGCGTTTAAAATTTTTAGCTAATATCTTATTTATAGTTCTTTTCTTTTTGGCTGAGCACTATTTAACTTTGTCAATTCTTGTAATTTTTTCAATGATTCTTTATGTTATTGCAACTAGATCTTTTAAATCTTTATTTCAAAAATTAAAATTACCTCTTTATATAGCTATATTTTTATTGCTAGTAAACATGTTAACAATAAAAGGCGCTGTTATGTATAACAAAGTAGACGAATATATTCCCTTAGCATCTGAAGCTAATGCTGATGCATATGTTATATATAGAGGAAAATTGATTGTAAATGTTTCATATTTTGCTCCATACAATGATATAAATTCAGTTTTTCAATTAACTTTATTTACAATACACCGAACTGTAACTATTTTTTTAAGAATTTACGGAGTAATTTTAATTACAACAATTTTGACAGTAACAACAAAACCTGTTTTATTAACTAGAGCTATAAATGATTTATTATATCCATTGAAATTAATTAAGATACCAACCGAAATAATAACTATGATTATATCTATAGCTCTAAGATTTATACCAACTCTTTTGGAAGAATCAAGCAGAATAATGAAAGCTCAATCAAGTCGTGGTATTGATTTTAAAAATGGAAGTTTTAGAGATAAAACAAAGTCATTTATTGTTTTAATGATTCCATTGTTTGTTTCTTCATTTAATAAGGCTAATGATTTGGCGGATGCTATGACTTCTAGAGGATATGAGCCATATTCTAAAAGAACCCATTACCGTATTTTAATGCCCAATTGAAGAGATGTGCTGTCAACACTTATTTTGGTAGGATTGACAATATTAATAATAGTAAGTAAAATTGATCAGGTTAATTTACCAAATTGATGATTAGTTACATTTCAAAGGGTATAAAAAATGGATGACAATAAAATTAAAATAAAATTAGAGATAATAAAGCTTCAAGAAAAAATAAGTAATTGAGATAAATATTATTATGATTTAGATAAACCTTTAGTATCTGATGCTATTTATGACACTGAATTTAATAAATTAAAGAAACTTGAAAAAGAGCATTCTTATCTTTTTAGCGCTCAAGAATTAGCTTTATCTCCAACAAATAAAATTAATGCTCACGCTAATAAAATTTTTAAAAGAGTAGCTCATAAAGTTCCTATGCTTTCTTTAAATAAGGCTTATACTATTGATGAAATAGTAAAGTTTATTGATAATATTAAAAAAATTACTAAAAATTATAGTTTTTTTATAGAACCTAAAATAGATGGTTTGTCAATAGGTATTAAATATAAGAATGGAAAAATTTTTCAAGCTTTAACTAGAGGCAATGGGCAAGTTGGGGAAGATGTAACTCAAAATATTTTGCAAATAGAAAGTGTTCCTAAAGTTATTGATTATAAAAAAGATTTAGAAGTTCGTGGAGAAATATATTTATCTTTGAAGAAATTTGAAGAAATTAATAATAAATTAACTTTAGAAAATAAACCTTTGATGGCAAACCCTAGAAATGCCGCTTCCGGTAGCTTAAGACAATTGAATCCAGAAATAGTTAAGGAAAGGGGTTTGTCTTCATTTCTATATTATATTGTCAACCCTGAAAACCACAACATAAAAACAATGTATGAATCTTTTGTTTTTTTAAAAAAATTAAATTTTCCAGTTACAAAAGAATCAAAACTAATATATTCTTTAGATGATATAAAAAAATATATAGAAGAATTTAAAAATATAAGAAAAAATTTAAATTATGAGACAGATGGTATAGTAATAAAATTAAATGAATTAGAATATTATGACAAATTGGGTTTTACTGCTAAATTTCCTCATTCTGCAATAGCTTTTAAATACGAACCGGATGTAGCTTCTACAATTTTAAAAGATATTTTTATAACGATAGGCAGAACAGGCTTAGTTACATATAATGCATCACTAGAAGAAGTTGAACTATCTGGAACAAAAGTTAGTTATGCCACCTTGAATAATTATCAATTTATAAAAGATTTGGGCATAAATAAAAATGATGAAGTTTATGTAAAAAAAGCTGGAGAAATTATTCCATGTGTTATAGGACTTTCTACTAAAAATAATTGAGAACCTTTTCATTTTTTTGAATTATGTCCTTATTGTAATTCTAAATTAGAATTTAATGAAACAGGATTAGAGCAATATTGTCTAAATAAGGATTGTCCTGAAGTCAAAATAAGAAAATTAATTCATTTTGCCTCTAAAGAAGGGTTAGATATTAATACCTTGGGCGAAAAAAATATAATTAATTTTAATAAATTAGGGTATATAAATAATGTAATAGATATTTTTAAACTAAAAAACTATAAAGAAGATTTAGAAAAATTAGATGGTTTTGGAAAAGTATCAATTGCTAAAATGCTTTCTTCAATTGAAGAATCTAAACAAAAACCTTTAGATAGATTAATTTATGCTTTAGGAATTCCATTAATAGGATCAAAAACAGCAAAATTTGTAGCTTCAAAATTATTAAAATTTGAAAACGTATTAAATTTTGATTTTAGTACATTTGAAGCATATCATGAATTTGGAGAAAAAATAACTTTAAATTTAGTAGCTTGATTTTCAAGCCAAGAAAACATAGACACAATTAATAATTTAATTAATTTGGGTTTAAATCCAATATATAACAATGAGATAATAAGCGATAAATTAAAAGATTTAAGTTTTGTTATAACTGGTAAATTATCTAAACCTAGAACTTATTTTGAAAAATTAATTACTAACAATGGTGGTCAAGTAATATCAAGTATTTCTTCTAATACTAAGTATTTATTGGCTGGCGATGATGCTGGATCTAAATTATCAAAAGCAAAAAAACTTTCTATCAATATTATTAATGAAGACGAATTAAATAAAATGCTTAATTAAACTTTTAACTTTTTAGTTGAAGGTTTTTTATTTTATATAAAAAAATAAAACCAAAGTGTAAAAATATACATATTTCATCTAAAACCTTAAAATTAATATAAAAACTTGATTTATTTAAAAGAGAAAGAAAATTATCAAAATAAATAATTATTTTTTCTATTAATTTGTTGGTTTTAAATAAAAAGATACTTAAAATAAAATTAATAGATATAAAAGGAGATATTAGTATTTGAATGAATATAGAAAAAAAATTATATTTTTCTTGAAAAGTGTGGATTATTAATGTTGATGAAAAATGTGCTATTAATATAATAAATATAGATTTAATATAAAAATTGAAATTTTTAAAAAGATTTATAGTAATAAGTATTATTAAGGTAATAACATACGACAATATAAATGAATAAGAAAGAAATAAATATGGATTATATATAACCATAATAAATGCACTAATCGATAATAATGATATTTTATTAAATTTATTATTTAAAAAATTTTTGTTTAAAAAAATTAAAATTATAAATAATGTAGCTCTTATAGCACTAATTTTAAATCCTATTATCAATAAATAAATTATTAAAAATAAAATAGATATTAATTCGTTGTAAGGCTGTTTAATTTTTATTTTTTTCAAAACAAAAGAGCTAAAAAAATAAATTAAATTAAAGTGAAAACCACTAATAGTAAAAAAATGAATAATATTTAGATCAAATAATTTTTTATAAATATTACTGCTATTTGTATATTTATTTAAAACTATAATATTTAAATATTCTTTAACTATATTATTTTTATGAAAAATAAAATCATTATTAACATAACTACCGACAAATTTAATTTCTATTAAATTTAATTTAAAAAATATTTGATTTCTATAATTAAACAAATTAGTGTTTTTTATTTTTTGTAAAATTCCTTTTATATAAAAAATATTTTTAAATTCTATATTTTGATTTATTTCAAATTGTTCTTTTTTATTATATATTTGAAAGTATATATTTTTGTGTTTGAAAATTAAAGTTTTAGATGTATTTTTAATTAATTCGTAATTACCGTTGACAATTGTATTTTGATGTTGTAAAAAAAATAAATTATAAATAACTAAAGCCAAAAACAAAATAGAAAAAAACAAAAACAAAAGAATCCAAAATCTATAATTTATAAAATTTATAAAACATACAACTATAAATAATGAAATTGTAATAATTAGATTTATTTTTAGAATAATTATCAATAATAAAAAACTAGATAAAATGCTATAAAATATAGAGTTTATATAGCTATTTTTTCTACTAATAATAAGTAGGTTTTTTCACCCACTCCAGGAATTTTTAATACTTCTTCTCAATTTAAAATATTATTTTTGCTTATGTAATTAAAAATCTTATTTGCTATATTGGGTTTTATTCCTATATTTATTAATATATCAGCATTTCTAATATCTGAAATTGTCAATTTTTTATTACTGTTAAATGGTATAAAGATTTTTTGATTATTTTCTAATTGTAAATTTTTATCAATATTATTTAAATATGCCCCAGACAATAGAATAGATTCTCTAAAAATATCGTTAAAAGTAGACCCTACTTTCAAGCAATAATCTCCGGGATATTTTACTGCTCCTCCAATGCTTATAGTTATATATTCATTTTTTGTATTTAAAGTTTTATTTGATTTAATTTTATTGTATATTTGAGTTTTAACAATAATTCCCCCAATTATAATAATTGAAGAAAATAAAAATAACCCTAATCCTAAAAAAACTTTCTTTTTATTAAATTTTATTTTCATAACTAAACTATATATTGCTAATATTTATTTCAAATAAAAAAGAGAAAAAAATAAGAAAAATAAAACCTAGAATTGCTCCTAGGTTGTATATTATTCTATTATGCTAGCATTATGTCAAACTTCTTGAATATCTTCATCATCTTCTAATAAATCAACAAATTTTTCAAGTTGTTCACCTTTTTCTGCATCTATTTCTACTTCTGAGTTAGGTATGTAAGTTACTTCTGCTGTTGAATAGTTTTCAATAGAAAATTTTTCATCCAAAGCTTGTTTAACTTTTTGAAAATCAGAAGGTTGTGTTGTGACTACATATAAATCATCTTCTATTTTAAAATCTTCAGCTCCAGCATCTAATACAGTCATCATAACTTCTTCTTCTGATGCTGTATTTGTAGGAAATTCTATTAAGCCTTTCTGGTCAAAAACATATGGTACTGTGCCTTGTTTGCCTAATTGTCCATTAAATTTATTAAAATAATGTTTAATGTTTGACGACAATCTATTAAAGTTATCTGTTAAGCAATTTACAACAAAATTAATTCCACCATATGCAGTACCTGCATATAAATAACTTTGAAAATTAGCACCTTCCTTTGATCCGCCCGAAACTTTTGCAATAGCTTTTTCTATATTTGCTTTTGGCATTGATTTTGCTTTTGCTTTTGCAATTGCTAATTTAAGGGCTGGATTAGAATCTGGATCTGGGCCTCCAATTGTAGCAGCAACAATTATTTCCTTTGAAAATTTTTGAAACATTTGTGCTCTTTTTGAATCCATCGCAGCTTTATGATTTTTAGTTGTAGCTCATTTTGAGTGTCCTGACATTTGTTTATGCTCCATTCTATAATAAAATCATTATTAATATTTGTTTATTATACCAAAATCTATGCTTTATACTATAATAAATAGCATAAGTATGTATTTAATTAAAGGTGATGAACAATATTTTATTGATGAAAAAATTAATGAAATATTAACAAAAGTAAAAATAGAATTTAATGAAGAAATAGAATTAATAAAATTCTATGATTTTTTTAGTTTAGAAGAATTTTCAGATGCTCTAAATAATTCAGGGTTATTTACAACTAAAAAAATTATTATTGTAAAAAATCCTTATCTTTTTAATAATAAAGCTAAATTTGTAAAAAGTTTAATTACGGAATTTATTGAATTAATAAAAGCAGGATCAAGAGACAAAAACATAATTTTAATATTTAGCCAAGAAATTTATAAATATGATAATAATTTTATCCCTTCGGCAGCATTCGTATTTGTTAATAAATCAAGTGAAATAATAGAGGTAAAAAAAATATTAGAGAGAGATTTATTTTCATATGTTTCGAAAATGTTTAAAGAAAAAAATGCAAGTATCTCTAATTTAGCACTAAGTCAATTTTTAGTATCTATGCCAAATAATTTAAGTTTAATTGAATCGGAAATTGATAAATTGCTCTTAATAAGCAAGAATGTGACTGAAAAAATGATTGAAGATAATAATTTTTCTATGTCTAACAACATTGATTTTGCGTTAACCGAAGCCATTTTAAAGTGGCAATCTGAAAAAAATATTGTTTCTAAAATATTAGAACAATTAGAATATGGAGCCGATTCTAATCAAATAATTTCTCAAATATCTTCAATATTAATTAATTCAAAAAATATTGCAATTTTAAAAAATAATAATTTGACAAATGAAGAAATATCCAAAATAATTAATATTCACCCTTATCGTGTAAAATTACATTCTGAATTTTTAAATAAAATAGGTATTAAAAAATTGAATAATTTAATTAAAAAAATATCTAAATTAGATACATTATTGAAGCGCGGAAAAATAAAAGAAGAAATTTTTATTGATTTAATATCAATGGAATTAATAAAATAAGGAGTAATTTATATGAATTCATTAACGAAAAGAATAGTTTTATATGAACTAAAAATTAGTACTTTTTTTGATAGTAATAATAGCGGCTATGGTAATTTTAATGGAATTTTAAAGCAATTAAATTACTTTAAAAAATTGAATGTAAATGTGTTGGCTATTGATAATGTTTTAAATCAATATCAAAATGGTTATGATCTTGATTTAATAAAAAATAGATATGGCTCAATAAAAGATTTTGTTAATTTAATAAAAGAATTTAGAATAAATGGAATAAATATAGCCCCTATTATTGATTTAGTATCAATTAAACAATCTTATATAAACTGGCGCAACATGATGAATTTATATAATTTGGAAGAAAATAAACTTTCAGAAAAATATTTAACTAAATTGGACCCTTTTTTAGTAAACAAAAATATAGAAAAAACTTCATTATCTGAAATTGCTAATTTTATTAGATATTTTGAGCAAGTTTTGGATTTTTATTTAAAATTAAATATTTCTGCTCTAGTATTAGACAATTTCGAATTTTTAATTAATAATAATTTAAAAGAAGAAGAAAAATTGCAATTTTTAGTTGACCTTTATAAGATAATAAAAAGAAAGAAACCTGAAATTCTAATTATTTTAAAATCTAATAATGACAATATTTGATTATTTAATAAAATTTTACACAATGAACAAGTTTGCCTAGATTACTTATACTTAAATTCAATATCAATCATTAATAATAAAGAAGAAATAAAACACAACAAAGAATATGGTTTGAACTTTAAATATGTTTACAAAATATTTAAAGATTTATCTAAATCTAGAAAAACCATAATTTCTTTAGGATCTGATCAAACAGGAAGACTAATTTCAAAATGAGGTGATGAAAAAGGCTATTATAATGAATCTGTTAAAACCTTGTTTAGCATTTTATATGCATCAAATAATTCTATAGGAATTTATTATGGGGATGAAATTGGAATTCTAAGGGCTAAAATAAATAGAAATTTTGATTTTAACAATGAAGACTACAATGAAGAAAAAAGATATTATCAATCTAAAAATATAGATGGAGATGAGTATTTTAATTATCAAAGTTATTTCAATAAATGAACTTCATATACATGAATGCCATGAAATGATAGTTATAATTCTGGATCTTCAAAAAAGTCTAATTCAAAAATTTATAATGCTTTTAAATATAAAGATATTAATGTTAAAAATCAAATTAAAAATAAAGATAGTGCTCTAAATTATGTTTATTTTCTAAATAAATTAATATTTAATTCAGATTATTCAGAATTTTTAAATAATGCTTGCGTTAATATTTCTTATAATAAAAAAGGTATTTTTAAAATAACAAAAAAATTAAATAAAAGAAAAATGGTATTTTTGATAAATATGTCAAACAAACATAGAAATATAATTCCTCTAAATGATTATTCAATTTTATCTACTTCGTATTCTAACAAATTTTATTCAGACTTGCCCAAAGAGCTTTCTCCATTTGAAAGCTTAATACTTTTTAAAGAAGATAAAATTTAAATATTATTTATATATTTTTTAATAATATATAATTTTTAGTATAAATAAAGGAGAATACATGCAGACATTTATTTACGTCTTGCTTTCAATTATATTGGTATTTATTATTGCTTATTTAATTTGAAAATTCACTAAGCCCAAATTTTTAAAGAAAAAGCAAGCTAAGATTGAAGCAAAAAAGATGAAAGAAACCTTATCCTTATATTATGAGTTTATTCTTACTTATAATTTAATTATTAATTATACTGAAAAACAATTAAAAAAATTTGAGGATAAAGCAACAGAATATAAAATGGGTCAAATAAAAAACGGATCTAAAAAATTGTTGAATATTTTAATTTCAAGAGAAGATTTTGCAGTTTCGTTTTATGGTGATAAAAGATATGAGGAGTTTGTTAATAATGCAGAATTAATAACAATTACTCAAGCGAACTTATGAAATAAAAAAATTCCAAATGTAATAGAATTTTTTAAGGAACAATTCAAACATGTTCCAGAAGGCGATAGAAAAGAAGAATTGCAAAAATTAACACAAGATTCTATAGAAAGAAAGTTTTATGAAGAATAAAGAAAAAAGAATAAAAATAAAAAATACTGAAAAAAAACCTATGTCTAAATTTGGTGTTGCTAATTGACTAACAGTTTTAAGAATGGTATTAATGATACCTTTTATAGCTTTGATGTCGGCTGCCTTTATTATTGTTATTAGATATGGTGGTGCATTTTGATACAACAAAATTAGTTTAGTAGGTGACCAAACATATAAAGTTGGTTTATCAGCCATTTATTGAGTAAATATTGCAATTTTTATTATTTCAATGATTACAGATTTTGTTGATGGTCATATAGCAAGAAAAACAAAAACTGTATCACAATTTGGTAAGATATTTGATCCTATAGCCGATAAAATAGCAACAACTTTAATGCTGATATTTTTATCGGTAATGAATTATAGTTATTTACCATTGGCAATATTATTTATAATTAGAGATATTTTAGTAGATGGGGCAAGAGTGTATGCTGTTAAAAAGGATATTAAAATATCTGCTAACTGATGAGGAAAAGTAAAAACAATTATAGTTTCTATTGCGCTAATTGCTATAGCTTTTGCTGGGCCATGAATGGCAAAAGAAGATTCTGGTAAATATATGAATAATGATTTATATATATTATATGTAAATATCCCCTTAATTATTGGTTTAATTTTATCATGAGTAAGTGGAATAATATATTTATCTAAATACTTAAAAGGCATTTCCAAACAATATAATATTGATATTGAAGAAGAAAAATTAAGAAATTCAACTAATTCAGAAGAAATTAACATAAATAATTATGATGAAAATAGTGATATTAAAATACAAACAAATGAATTAGAAAAAGATTCAAAAGATATTCCTAATTCTCAAAAAATAGAAAATGAAGAACCATTTTTTAAAAGCTAGATAAATTTCTGGCTTTTTTTATTTTAATTAATTAAAATAACAAAAATTATAAAATAAGATATTTCTGGTCTTTTTATAATATAATTTATAATTATTTTTAAACAATAAAAATTAAACATTTACATACTACATTAAGGAGGATAAAATGCCAAGAGAAGGTTTAACATTAAGATGTGAAAAATGTAAAATGGAAAACTACATTACAAAGAAAAATAAGAAGTTACACCCAGAAAAAATGGAAGTAACTAAATATTGCCCAAAGTGTAATGCACATACAGACCATAAAGAAAAAAAATAATTAAAATAAATTAGGAGATTTAAGATGTTAAGACAAGAATTAAACAAATTATTTGAAGATCTAAAATTAGATGCTGTTATATCAGAAGCTCCACAAACAAGATTGTGATATGCTAATGTTCAAACATCAGATGGTTTTTTAGTTATTGAAAAAGAAAAAGCATATTTATTTGTAGATGGTAGATATATTGAATATGCAACTAAAAATGCAAGAAATGTTGAAGTAATTTTATTAGAAAAAGACTCATTCGGAAAATTTTTATCAAAGAAAAACTATAAAACAATAGGTATAGAAGAAGATTACTTAAATGTTCAAACTTTAGAATACTTTAAAACACTTTTACCCAAAGCTACAATTAAAAATTTAAAAGCAAAACAATTTAGAATTAAAAAAGATGAAGAAGAATTTTCAAAAGTTCAAGAAGCTTGTTTAATTTCATTACAAGCTTTTGAAGAATTAAAGAAAATTTTAGCTGAAGGTATGACAGAATTAGAAGTATCAAATAAATTGGGATATTTAATGCGCTTATTTGGCGCTGAAAAAGAAAGCTTTGAAAGCATTGTTGCTTTTGGATCAAATGCTGCAGAACCACACCACCACCCAACAAATAAGAAACTAACAGATGGTGATATTGTAAAAATAGATTTTGGAGCTCAATTTGAAGGATGAGCTAGTGATATAACAAGAACTTTCTTTTTCGGAAAGCCTAAGTCACCAGAATTAGTTAAAATACTAGAAATAGTAACAGAAGCTCAAAGATTAGGTCGCGAAGCTGTTAAACCAGGAATAGAAACTTCTGAAATAGATAAAGTTTGCCGTGATTACATAGAATCAAAAGGTTATGGCAAATTCTTTACTCACTCTACAGGACATGGTGTAGGAATTGATGTTCATGAAATGCCTGGAGTAGGAAGAAGAGCTGGTAACGCAGTTCTTGAAGAAGGTATGATTATCACAGTAGAGCCAGGCATTTATGTTGAAGGCTTAGGTGGAGCTAGGGTTGAAGACACAATTCTTGTAACAAAAGATGGATCTAGAGTTTTAAGTCGTCCTGAGGATTATAAATAAAGCTATAAGAGTTAATAATTAAAATCAAGTGCTATAAGGTAAAACTTGATTTTTTTTATAAAAAAATTAACAATGGTTGGTGCATAAAAGTAAAATAAAAATAATTTATGATATAATGTTAAATTATGAAAAATATAGAATTAAAAAAATGAAACAATTGAAAAAAATCATATTTAGCTAATTCAATGTTTTTTATATCTCTTTTAGGATTTTTATTTTCAGCAGGTTTTTTAATTAGCTGTTTTATTAGAAAAAATTGATTTACTGACGATTCTTTAAAATGGGAATCATATCAAAAATACGTATTACCAATTTTTACTTCACTATTCTTTATATATTTTGTTTTATCGACAATATTTTTAGGTAAATATATGTCTTACGGAAAAGTATATTACGATGAAAATAAATTTGAAAAACTAGAAAAAAATTTAACCTCTAATAAAGAATATAAATTAAAATCTCCGAATCGAAATTTTTTTACTATTTTTGCAACAATAATTTTTATAACATTGTTTTCTTTAATTATGATATTAATTATTTTAGGTGCTAGTGGGAAATCGAATAAGAAATCATCTTCTTGAGGTTTAAGAAGAAGATCTGGATATAATACTGGTTTATTTTTAAGTTCTATTATACTAGCAAGTTATGTGAGTCAAGGTGCATCAACAGTGCCAACAATGAATAATAATTATTATCCATATATGGAAATTGCTCAAAGTAGAATAAAAGAATTATGACCTAAAGTATTTAAATTGTTTATTCTAACTTCAGTATTTAGTTCAATCGCTTTTGTTACTTCAATAGTTTCAGTTGTTAATATAATTGAAATTTGAAAAGCTATAAGCCACATATCTATATTTGATTTTAGTTTATTAGTGTTTGTCCCTTTGACTTTCGGATTTATTTCTATAATTACTTCTTTAATACTATCAAATTCACTAAGAAAGAAATCAATCGATTTTTTTGCTATGATAGCAGCAAGAACAATTACAGATAAAAAAACTTTTTCTGAATTTATTTTAAATTATTCAACTAATAAAGAATTAAAAAAAGATTATAAAACAACTTATGATAAAGCTTATAATGAAAAAGACGTTAATATAAAGTTGTAAAAAATAAAAGGTTTTTCTTTTATTTTTTTTATCTAATATATTAAAATATATTAGCAAAATTTATCTCAATATAAAAGGAGTATTTATGATAAATAAAATATATTTAGCAGGAGGCTGCTTTTGAGGGCTCCAAGCTTATTTTTCAAAAATTAAAGGAATAATTAAAACAACTGTCGGATACGTGAACGGGAATACAAATGATACAAATTATCAAAATATTAAGAATACCGACCATGCAGAAGCAGTTGAAATTGAATATAATGACAACATTATTAACATAGCAGAAATATTAGATCGTTTTATGTTATTAATAGATCCATATTCTTTAAATAGACAAGGAAATGATATAGGTCGACAATACCGAACTGGAATATATTATCTAAACGATTATGATAGAAAATGTGCTAATTTAACAATCAAAATATACGAAAAGAATCACAATAATAAAAAAACAGTAATAGAAATTCAAAAATTAGCTAATTTTATTAAGGCAGAAGATTATCATCAAAACTATTTAGATAAAAATCCAAATGGATATTGTCATATTAATTTAGATATTTTAAATCAACCATTAGCTAAATTTAATAAAATAAACAATGATGAAATACAAAAGTTAAATCTAGATGAACTTATTCTTAATATAATGTTAAATAAGAATACTGAAAAACCATTTAGTTCAATCTTAAATGAAAATACACAATCAGGCATTTATGTCGATATTATTAGCAAAGAGCCACTATTTTTAAGTGAAGATAAATACGATGCCGGATGTGGTTGGCCTTCATTTACTAAACCTATTATGACCGATTCAATAAAATATGAATTAGATAATTCTCATTATATGAATAGAATAGAAGCTCTTTCTAATATTCAAAATTCTCATTTAGGACATGTATTTAATGACGGGCCTAAAAATAAAGGATCTTTAAGATATTGCATTAATGGAGCAACATTAAAATTTATAAGCATAAAAAATTTGGAAAATTCTATTTATGAAAAGTATCTTCCATATTTTAAAGAAATTGTGAACAATCAAAAATAAAATCAAGTTTTTGTGAACTTGATTTTTTTAAAACAACGTCGGTTCTTGCTTATTTAATAATAAAGCAATTTCTTCTTTGTAAGGAGGTTTGTTACCAATATAAGGTGTTTCTAGAATAATAGGAATATTATCAAAGTCTTTATCAAAAACAAAATTTCTTAATGTATCTAAACCAATATATCCTTTATTAATATTAGCGTGCCTATCTTTTCTAGAATTTATATCATTTTTAGAATCGTTTAAGTGAATAACCTTAATAAGTTCTAAAAAATGGTTTTCTTTTAAATATTTTTTAAATTCATCATATTTTTTAATATTATAATTTGCATCTCAAACATGACAAGTATCAAGACATATAGCGACTCTATCGCTATTTACTTCTTTTATAATATCTCTCAAAATTTCAAATGTATTGCAATAATTAGAGCCATTACCAGCCATTGTTTCAAGTGTTATAATTACATTTTTAGTTTTATTAATAATACTTTTCAATGATTTAATTAAACTTTTTTTCGCTTCTTCAATAGTATATGTTGTGTGTGTGCCAGGATGCAATACTAAATATTGAGCACCTATGTAATTCATTCGTTCAATTTCTTTTACAAGAAATTCTATAGCAAAATTAGCTTTAGATGGATTGGAAGGATTTACTATATAAGGGGCATGAATTACAATATCTTCTGGTAGAATTTTGTTGGAATAAAGTCGCTTGTATTCTTCTAATCGATAATTTGCTTCTGAAACTCTAAATGTTGTTTGTGGAGCTCCTAAATAAATCATCATACAATTTGCTCCATTTTCTATTGATTCTTGAGCGGCCCCGGCTAGATAATTTGGTTTTGAAAACGAAATATGACTTCCTATTTTTATCATTTTTTCCTCGATTAATCTAAATCATAACTTTCATTCATAAAGAATTCTTTTAATTTTTTACGTTTTTGTGGGTGTTTTAATTTACGCAAAACTTTAGCTTCTATTTGACGAACTTTTTCTTTAGTAATACCTAATTCTTTAGATAATTCATCCAATGAGTGAGGTCTATATTGTTCGCCTTCAGGGTCTGCTACACCATATCTTTTTCTAATTAAAATACGATCTGATTCATCTGGTAATGAATTAATCATGTCATTTAATATAACGCTCAATTCTTCTTGACTTGCAAAATTGGTTGGGCTAATTATACTTTCATCTCTGACAAAATCAGAAAAACTTGAATTTTCTTCTTTGCCAATATTTTTATCCAACGAAATTGGATCAATATTAATTTTTCTTATATATCTAACTTTTTCGGGTGTAAAATCAGGTCCATAAGCTTTAGCAATTTGTTCATCAGTAGGAGGATAACCTTGTTCTTGTTGCAATTCTCTTTCAATTTTTAAAATTTTATTAATTGTTTCAACCATATGCACAGGAACTCTTACTGTTCTAGCTTGATCTGCTACTGCACGAGTTATAGTTTGTCTAATTCATCATGTAGCATAAGTCGAAAATTTGTAACCAGTCTTATAATCATATTTAGATACTGCTTTCATAATACCCAAATTTCCTTCTGAAATTAAATCTATAAAACTGAGCCCTCTATTCTTATATTTTTTAGCATTGTTAATAACTAATCTTAAATTTCGGTTTACTAATAAATCCCTAGCTTTTTTAAATTTATATTCATTGCCTGCTTCTTTTGCGTTTTCCATTTTTTCAGCTAAATCTCTTTCTTCTTTAGCCGTTAGCAATTTACCATATTTGCCAATTCATCTCATATATCATTTTACAATATCATTTGTTTCGGTTAAACGGTTTGATAAATTATTATTTTCGGGGCTTTTATTTATGCTATTAATTTTAATTTCTTGATTGTCATAATTTTTAAGAAGTTTTGAAGCCTCAAAATCATCAGAAGTTTTTTTGTTGGGTTTTCAAGGCATATCATCATAGTCATCATAGTCATCTAGATCATAATCATCGTATTCGTCATATTCATCATTCGGAGAAGATAATTTTAAATTATTAGAAATATAATCTTGGTCCTCGTCATAAATTTCTTCTTCTTTTGAAGTTTCAGGAGTATGATCATTATTTATCATAGTACTATCATCATATTCAGAATCAACATCTATTTCTTCATTATCTATTTCTTCATTATCAATATCTTTTAAATCTTTTTCATCTAGTTCTGCTTCTTCTAGTAAATCAATAACTTCATCGTTATCACCTTCATCAACTTCATTTTTAATAAGATTTTTTTCAAATAGTTTAGCCAAAAATAAATCAGCTTCTTCTTCATCAATATAAAGTTTTTTCTTATCGATAATATCAAAAACTTCTTCTTGAGATAAAACTTTTTTTGAAGGATCTTTTTTTTGAAGTTTTTTTATTTCTTTTTCTATTATTTGGACAGTTAATTCAATCGAATTCATTAAATCTTTTTCTTCCATACTTATTCCTTTCCTTTTTTTGTGATCAATTCTTTAGGGCTGTGATTGTTTTTTTGATCTACTAACTCTTTTATTTTCTGATTATATTTTTTTAATTCCAATATACTATCATTTCTAATAGTCATTTCCTTAATTAATTGAGCTTCTTCAAAATATTGTTCAAACTTCTTTTTTAATAAAGGCTCTTTTTCTTTATTGATGTCCTCTTTCAAACTATCTAATATATTATTAATACCAACTTTTTTGCCTTCTTTATTCTTTTTGACCACATAAGATATTAATTCTCGAGTTGGTTGAATATTATCATCAAATGTTAACGAATGAAATTGCTCGTTTTGAAACTGTTTGGCAAATTCAGGTTGTGATAAAGTGGCTAAAAGTATATCATTTAATAAAATTCAATGAGGACTTAATTGTTTCTTAAGAATGTTGATTTTATTTTTATTAGAATAACTGTTTTTTGTATTTTCCTGTTGATAACTAGTCAAATTTTTGCTTGATATATTATCGATTATTATTTGATTATTATCTATAAAAAAATTATTTTGTTCCTCAAGATGAGAATTCTCATTTATTTCATTTTTTCTTTGTTCTTTTACTTTCGAAGCAAATGATTTATCAGAAGGAAAATTAGGTTTTGAAAAATCAGCTAAATACGAATTAAATATATTTTCATTTAGAATATTATTATCATTTAATTTTTTTTGTAAAGTTAAAGTTAATTGTTTATTAACATAATATATATATTCAAATAAAATTTTATAGTTTTCAAATTTTATAGCTTCCGATGCTTTTGAATTGTGAACATTTTTAAATTTATTATATAAATATTCCACAATATCCATTTTGTTATTAATTGTATTTAACAAAGTTTTACCATTATCCAATTTATATAATTCATCTGGATCTTTATTTAAATTGTTTTTTATAATATTAACATTTAAGTTATATTTATTGGCATAATATAATATCATTTTTAAATTTTTTAAAGTAGCATTTATGCCTGCCTTATCATTATCAAAAAACAAATTAATTGTTTTATTAGATAGTTCTTTTAAATGAATTGGAGATAATGAAGTTCCCATTATTGCAACTGCATTTTTAATTTGACATTTATACAATGCTATGCAATCAAATTGACCTTCAACCAAATATACTTCATTAGTTTTCGATATTTCTTCTTTAGCATGAAAATAATTAAACATTACTTCATTTTTTTTAAATACTAAAGTTTCTGCACTATTTAAATATTTGGGATCTGAATTGTTTGTTATATCTCTACCTGAAAAAGCAACAACGTTTCCAAATTTATCATGTATTGGAAAAATTAATCTATCGTTAAAAAAATTTTTATTTTCATAAGAAGAAATTAAAGAAGAATTAAATATACTAAAAGTATCAAAATTTAATTCTTTTAATTTATTATAAATTATTTTTTCACTTGCTGCGTAACCTATTTCAAATTCTTTTATTATATCTTTAGTTAAATCACGTTTAATTAAAAAAGCTTCTAATTCTTTAGTTTTTTCAAATGTTATTTGATATTTAAAAAAATCTAAAGCAGCACTATTTAATTCAAAAAGTTTTGTATGTTCACTTGAAACGTTAGATTTATTCAAATATTTTCCAAAAGAGCTGATATCTAGATTAAGTTTTTTAGCCAAAAATTTTAGAGCTTCAATAGAACTTAAATTTTCTCTATATTCAATAAATTTAATTACATTCCCGCCTTTGCCACATCCAAAACATCTAAATATCCCTTTTTCCTTATTAACAACAAAAGATGGAGTTTTTTCTCCATGAAATGGGCAGCATGCCTTATAGTTTTTACCTTGTTTTTCTAAAGCTACATATTCCCCTATTATATTTACTATATCAGCATTAGATATAACATATTCTCAAACATTTTCTTTAATCATTACACCTAATTTCTTTTATTTACTATTTTTTATTAAATATTGTTCTATTTCATAAATAGAGATTGTATCTTGCTTCATATTATCTCTATTTCTTATTGTTACAGTATTTTTTTCAATAGTATCAAAATCAACAGTTAAACAATATGGAGTTCCTATAGCATCTTGTCTTCTATATCTTTTTCCTATCGAACCAGTTTCATCATAAACTAAACGTAAATTTGTTTTTTCTAATAAATTTTCAAATATTTTTTTAGCTGGTTCTGTAAGTTTCTTCATTAGAGGTAAAATAGCTAATTGATAAGGAGAAATTTTATAATCCAATTTCAAAACAACTCTTTCTTCATTATTATCTAATTTTTCAATTTCAAAAGAATCAATTAATAATGCAAATAGCAATCTATCTAATCCAATGGAAGGTTCTATTATATAAGGGATAATTTTTGTTCCATCTTCTTTTAAGTATTCTAGTGATTCGCCTGAATATTTCATATGTTGACTTAAATCATAATTTCCTCTATTAGCTATACCTAATAGTTCTCCTCATCCAAAAGGAAATAAATATTCGATATCACTTGTTCCCTTAGAATAATGACTTAATTCTTCTTTTTCATGTGGTCTAATTCTAATGTTTTCTTCTTTTAGGCCTAGACTTAAAACCAATTTTTTACATTTTTCTATCCAATATTTATAAAAATGATCACTATCTTTTTCTTCACAAAAGTATTCTAATTCCATTTGTTCAAATTCTCTTGTTCTAAAAATAAAATCTCTAGGAGTTATTTCATTTCTAAAACTTTTACCTATTTGACCTATACCAAATGGCAACTTAGCTCTTGTTGTACGTGTTAAATTCTTAAAATTTACAAATATACCTTGAGCCGTTTCCGGTCTTAAAAAAGTTTCAGAAGAGCTGTTATCAATGGCTCCCATTTGAGTTTTAAACATTAAATTAAATGGTCTAATAATTCCTCAATCTGTATTTGAACCGTCATATTTTTTAACTTTCTCTTTAATAATTTTTTCTAAGTCTTCAAAACTATATTTTTCAACATTTATTTCTGGAAAAAGATCTTTTACTATATGGTCTGCTCTATATCTTTTGTTATTGATCTTATTTTCTATTAAAAAATCAGAAAAATTATCAATATGCCCACTAGCTTTTCAAATATTTTTATGCATTATTATTTTTGAATCTATTTGATAATTTTTTTCTTTTCTAATAAAGTCATTAACTCATTGTTGTTTAATTTGAGACATCATAGCTGTTGCCAAAGGTCCGTAATCTCAAGTATTAACTACACCTCCATAAATTTCAGAATTTTGATAAACAAAACCTTGATTTTTTAAGTGAGCTATTACATCTTGAATATTTTTATTTTCATTATTAGCCATAATCCTCCAATTTGAATTCGCTTTTTAAAATAACTTTTAAAAGAATATAAAAAATTTTATCAAAAAAAGAAATTTATAATTGTTTTTAATATATTTTTATATTAAATTATTTAAATATTAGCCATTTTGCTAAAATAAATTTTATTTTTTATATTTTATTTTAAAAAATCAATATATCAAAAATTGATTAGTTTAATTATTAATAATTAAATACAACTTTGTTATAATATTTTCATGTTAGATTTTATACAAAGAAGAATGCAAAAATCAATGGATAAGATTAATAAAAAATTATCTATTAATGAAGAAGATATTTTAGAAGTATTAAGAGATGTAAAATTAGCGTTATTGGAGGCAGACGTTAATCTAGTTGTTGTAAAAAATTTTATTAAGCAAGTTAAAGAAAAAGCTATTAATAGTCAAATTATTGGTAAATTAAATCAACAAAAAACAGTATTAAAGATATTTAAAGATGAATTAACAAGTATTTTAGGAAATCAAAAAATAGAAATTAAACCTAAATCATCTTTAACAAAAATTATGATGGTAGGGTTGCAAGGTTCAGGAAAGACAACTACAGCTGCAAAACTTTCAGTATTTTTTAAAAAGAAGGATATCTTTAAAAATCCATTGTTAGTAGGCGATGACATTTATAGACCCGCAGCGAGAGAACAATTAGAACAATTGGCAAAACAAACGCAAACTAATTTTTATACACAAAAAGAAAATGATGCTGTTTTAATTGCTTCGAAAGCTATAGAACATGCAGAAAACAATAAAAATGATTTAGTAATAATTGATACTGCTGGTCGTTTAGCAATAGACGAACAATTAATGAATGAATTAAAAAATATTAAAAAATATACAAAACCTGATTATATTTTTTTAGTTGTGGATGCAATGAGTGGGCAAGATGTAATTAATACTGCAAAAACCTTTCATGAAGAATTACATTTAGATGGTACTATAATTACAAAACTTGATTCTAATGCAAGAGGTGGAGCCGCTTTAAGTATTACTCATTTATTAAATGTTCCAATTGCTTTTATCGGTGTTAGTGAAAAAATTTCTGGTTTAGAAATATTTTACCCTGATCGTATGGCTGATCGTATTTTGGGAATGGGCGATGTTTTAAGTTTAATTGAAAAAGCTTCTGAAGAAGTTGATGAAAAAATGATGAAAAAAATTGGCTATAAAATGATTAGTGGTAAATTTGATTTAACGGATTTAATGAATTCATTAGCCCAAATTAAAAAACTAGGTAAAATGAAGGCCATATTAAAAATGATTCCGGGAATGGCAGATAAAATTAACGACGAAAAAATAGATGAAGCAGAAAACAAATTTAAAATTTATACTTTTTTAATAAATTCTATGACTGAACTAGAAAAAAAGAACCCTAAATTATTAAAAAATTCCTCTAGAAAAGAAAGAATAATGAAGGGATCAGGAAGAAGCGCTAGAGAATATAACATGTTGATTAGTGATTTTGAAAGAATGTCGAAACAAATGAAAGAAATGGCTGCTAATCCACAATTAAAAAAAGGTATTTTAGAATAAAAAAAAATAAAAGAGCATCAAGATTTCGTTTAAATTATCTTGGTGTTTTTTATTTTGATTTTTTTAAATTTATACATAAATGTATAAAAAAATAATTATTGTTAATATTAAAATAAAATTTGTATAATTAAGCAATGAATGAAAATACAAAAATAATAGATAATAAAGAGTTAAATAAAAATTTAATTTTATATTTTGATGAAGAAGCGATTAGAATAAAAAAGAAAATTAAATTTATAACTATTTTTCAAATCTTATTAGGAACTTTAATATTTTTATTAAACTTAGCAATAGTGGGTTTAGCAATATACGCCTTAGTTCTTGGGCAAATAAAACTTGCTGAATCAAAAGGAAATATAAATTTATATAATGCATTTAAATCATCAATAACAACATCTATAATTGTTGCTTTTTTTACTTTATTATTATTTATGTTTGTTGTAGCTCAATCCATATATAAAATTTTGTCCAAAACTTATACTTATAAAAGAATTTATAAATCGTTAGAATATATTAAAAATTTATATATTTATGATAAAAACTTTACTGAAAGAGACTATGAAGAAAATTTAAAACAAATAATAAAAATTATAGATATTTCAGCTAGTGAAAAATTAAAAAAAGCTTTTTTAAAAACTTTGCAAGGGGAAAATAATGACTAAAAATAAGAAAAAAACTAATAATTTTTTAGTTGAATATGTTGATAATTTAGAAAAGACTTTAAAAATTAAATATGCTTTTTGAAATTT
Organism: Metamycoplasma phocicerebrale; assembly: GCF_003383595.3. Lineage (NCBI taxonomy): Bacteria > Bacillati > Mycoplasmatota > Mycoplasmoidales > Metamycoplasmataceae > Metamycoplasma > Metamycoplasma phocicerebrale. The sequence goes on along the minus strand of NZ_CP033058.2, from coordinate 567,088 downwards.
TTGATTTGGTATTTTTAATGTTGCTATTCTTACAGTAGCTATGATTTTATCTATTTTTAGTTCTATACAATTATTTTACGATTTTAAATGAGCTAAAGATTTTCAAAATTATTTATTAATAACTTCTGGTATTACTGCTATAACATCTTTTTTAACAAGTATAATGTCATTTTTTACCTTAAAGAAAAGAATTATTCAATATAAAGCAAGACTGGAAAAAATAAGAATAGAAAAGTTTTTGTTTAAAGAAAAAAATAGGTATCTATAGAGAAAGTATAAGAGATTTAAATTTATACAAAAAAGTATGTGAAATATGTGATCTAGATTATAAGGGAGTTGTCTATGGAACAACAAAATAAAGAAAAACAAATAGAAATTTTAAAAAAACATGAAGAAACTTCTAAAAAATACAGAAAAAAATATATTATTTCAAGATTCTTTTATATTTTTATTAGTTTAATTATTATGATTATTTCATCTTTGCAAATTATTTTAAACCTGTTTGCAATTAGGTGGAATAATGATCTAACATTAAAAACAATATTTTTATTTATAGCAATTTTAGCTGCTTTAATAGCATTTATTCAATCTATAATGTTGTTTTTTGATTTTAAAACCAATAAAGAAGAAAATAATATAAAACTAGAAAATCTTATTAATTTAAAAAACAAGTATATAGAAGATCCTAATTCGGTAAAAACAAGTAAATTAGCTAATGAAATATATGATATTAGTAAGGATAATAATTAATTATACAAAAATAAACAACCCTGTATTTTGCGGGGTTGTTTATTTATTCCAATTTATTTTTAGAAATAATAGATTGAATAGTTAACAAATGTTTTGCCACTTTTAAACCCACTATAAAGAAATTATTTAAAGAAATTATTTTGATTCATTTCATTTTTCTTTGCTTTTGCAAATTTTTTTTATTTTTAAATACTAAACCATATAATGATATTGATTTAATTTTATCTAAAATTCTTAAAAAGATATTGTTTAAATATTTAGGATTATTTTTAATAATGTTAAAAATACTTATAATAGAGTTTTTTAAATTTTTATAATCTTTTGCATCAAAACGTTGAAGTCTAATAGAACTTTGGATTGTTTGAACAACAAAATCTACTGTATTATCGAATTTATTTTCATCAGATATTTCTAAAAACATTTTATCAAATAAAAATAATAAATTATACTTATTTTTAATTATAAATGACGATCAAAATTCATCAAAAGTATTTAATTTAACATATATATCCGAATAATTAATTAAAGATTCCACTAAAAAATCTACAAATTCTTTAAATGAACTTAAGCTAGATAAATATTCTCTTACTTTTTGAAATTTTTTGTTGTTTTTAAAATTAAATAAATAACTTAATAAATCTGTATTTAAGCTTTCTTTAATACCTACTTCAAAAATTTCTTTTATCTCTTCTCTTGATTCATTAATTAATCCTGAACTAAAAAAGTATTTAAGAACATCATAAACCATATTTTGTTGATTTACAATTATATTGTTAAACTCTTTTTTCATATCACTAAAAGTAATGCCTCTAGACTCTAAAATAGATTTTTTTGATAATTCTTTTTCTAATATAAAAAGAATATTATCAATTTTTCCATCTTTTAATAAAGTTAGAGCAAACTCTTTTGAACGTTTTTCATTATTTAAAAAATCAATAATTTTATTTACTATTTCATATTTTTTTTCAGCAAAAGCAAATTTTTCTAAAATAATTCTTTTAAGAGTTGCACTAATTGGTGCTTTACTATATCTAATAAATAAAGAACTAAAATTTGAAAAATTTATTTTTGAATCTAAATAATTAGAATTATTTTGCTCTCTTTTGTTATATATATAAATATGTTCATTTTTATTTTTGCCATAAGTATTTTTAAATAATTCTAAATTTTCTTGATCATTTTTTAAAGAAGAATATTTATCAAAATTACTCAATCAATAATCTTTATTTAAAATATATTTTTTTTCAAAAGAATTAACATTTAAATCATCTTCAAATGTTTTTTTATTTAATAAAAGTTTTGAATAAATATCATATCCTATTTTTTTATATCCTTTTTCAGTTGGATATATAGACAAAATATTTTCGCTTAAATAAAATTTATTATTATCTCAAAAATCCTCATCGTTTACATTAATATATTCCACAGAATATTTTTTAGCTGTATTCATTATTGCATTATTTAACTTATTTTCAATATATTTATATAAGTTAAATTTATTTAATCTTGTAACATTTACAAATGTATTTATTGCTTCTTTTAAATGAATTAATAAACCTGCATAATTAGTTAAAACAATTTTAGCTTTTGAATTAATATTTTTGATAGTGCTAATTAAATTAAATAATTTTGATTCTACTTTAATTGCTAAAATTGATATTTCTTTTTGAATTTCTTCTAATTTTGCATCTCTTGTATCTCCTGTTAATTTATGAAGCAAAGTAAATTCATGATATGGCAATAAAGCTAAAAAATCATATAAACCTGCTGTCAAAGTAATTAAATTAGCTTCTTTTATTTTTTTACTATAAATTTCAAAATTATTGTTATTAATATTTCATTCATTAAAATATTTTGAAAAATGGTTTTTAAATGGATTTGGCGAATATCAATCTAGTGATTGCAGTAAATCTATTTTATTGTTATTTTGTTTTAAATCTTTTTTATTATTAGAAAAAAGAGAAGTTAAAAAATCAATAGAGCCACAAACAACACCTAAATTATAAAAACTATTTAATTCATAGTTTGGGTTTTGCTTAATTAAACAAGCTAAAGACGAAGGATAACCTAATCCAATAATTTGGCCATTATCATTCATATATCCATTAGTATTAAAACCTATTTTAGAATTATAACCAGCCACAAAGGAATCGCCTAAAGCTAAATAATTAATTTTTATTTTTTGATTAGTATTTTTTTCCATTTTATTTACCTTCTTCTATTAAATCAAAAATTACATTATCTATGTTTTTAAAATAATTTATTAATAAATTAATTGCTTTGTTAATATCATACACCCCATTTTTTATTAAAAAATTATTATTTTGTGCAAGTTTAGTTAAATTTTGATAAATATTGTCTTCCTCTATTGCTGGTTCTAAATTGATATCTATTAATTTTTGAGGATAATATTTTGTCATTAAACGATATAAAGTAATTATTAATTCATTTAAAGGTATAGCTTCTTGTCTAATAGATCCGACTAATGCTAATTTTGCTCCTATTTCTTCATTTTCAATTTTAGGCATCAATAGTCCCGGAGTGTCTAGCAACATATAGTTTTTACAGTTAATTCATTGCTCAGATCTAGTAACACCAGCCGTAGAACCCACTTTTGCCGATTTTGTTTTAGACATTGTATTTATTAATGTGCTTTTTCCAACATTGGGAACACCCAAAACCACACATTTTAAAGGAGGAGTTAATTTATTTTTGGCATCATTTTTTGCCTTAAATTTTAAATATTCCTTATTCAAAGCATTGTTGATTTTATTATAACTGTCACGCTTTTTTAAATTTGTTATTATTACTTGTCCACGTTTTTCATATCTAGATATGAATTTTTTTAATAATTGGATATTTGTTTTATCTGCTTTATTAAAAACAAATAAAATAGGTTTATTATTAATAATTTTATATATTTCTTCATTAAAGGAACTTAGTGGTATTCTTGCATCAAGGACAACAATAAAAAGATCGAAAAGCTTTTGCTTTTCTTGCAATAATCTAAATTGTTTGGCCATGTGACCAGGAAATCAATGAATCATAAGTGTCCTTTTTTATTAATCTTTTTTTAAAATAAAATCTTTTCCTTTTTGTACTTCATATAATGATAAGTCTTTAAAATCATTTTGTCTTAAAACTTCATATAGTACAATTGCAACTGAATTAGCCAAATTTAAACTTCTACACTTTTCATTCATTGGTATTCTTAAGCAATTTTCAATTTTGTTTTGCATTATTCTTTTAGGTATACCAGTGCTTTCAGTTCCAAACATAATCCAAATTTCATTATTATTTTTTAGTATTTCATTGTAATTAATTTCTGAGTAATTATGCAATCCATAACGAGTTACATAAAAAATATTTTTATCTGGATATTTTTTTATAAAATCATCATAACTATTATGAACTTCATGCTGAATTTCACTTAGAAAATGACCTGCCGCCTTTCTTTTTAATCAGTGAGGATGCAAATCGAAAGCTATTGGTTTAATAATATGCAATTTAGCCTTAGCAGCAAAAGAAGTTCTAATTATATTTGCTGTATTGGGACTTATTTCTGGTTGATATAAAATAATGTTAATCATAATTTATATATTATATTAAAAAATAATCTAATCTTAGTAAGATTAGACTATTAAAAACTATTTATTAATTAAAGTGTTTATAAATTTAAACATAGAAGGTTTATTATCATTAAATCTAAAACTAGATATTCTATAAATCGGATATCCTTTTACAGACATAAAATCTGTTTTAATTCTTTTTTGAATAAAAGTATCTAAATCTACATCATTAGAAGAATCATCTATATTTAAACCAACAATAAAATTATTTCTATTGTCCAAAATAGCCATATCTATGTTATATGAACCAACACAATAGTTTAACTCTATTTTAATATCATTAGCAAAACTTTGTTCGTTTAATCAAGCTTGAATTTCAAAAATAAATTGCGTTTTATCAGAACGATCATTATTGTTTGTATTTATTGAATCACTAATATATAGTTTTTGTTTATCAGATTTTAATTGAATGTAATTTAATCAACGTTTAAAAGTCATTAAATTCTCATTTTTAGGATCTATTTCATTAGTTTTTATACTTTTAATTACAATCATTTTATCTTTTGCTCTTGTTATAGCAACATTTAAGGCATTTCTACCTTTTTTAGAGCCTATGTAAGTAGAATGCAATGAGGTTTTAGATGTATAACCAACTGAAGCTATAACTAATTCCGCTTCATCACCTTGAATATTTTCTATATTTCTTAATATAACCTTATCTTCCAAAACTTCAAAAATCTTAGGAGATAATAAAGCTATTTGTTCACGAATGTAATCTTGTTGCTTGCGATTAAATGCTAAAAGAATAATTGAATTATATTTTTTTAAATTTTTTTCACAAATACTAATCATTTTTGCGCATTCAATTTCATTTTTATTATCTATTCATTCACCATCTACATCAACAACTTCAACACTAGTTTTTTCTTTCTTGCCATAACTATCCAACCCTTTTAAAGAAGAATCATAAAATTCTTTGCTTGAAAATAAAACTAGCTCAGATGAATTGGAACGATAATTCATTTCTAATACATATTTAGGTAAATGATTATTAATAGCTCAATCTAATAATGAGGTAATTTCTTCGTCACTATATTCATCTTCAGTCTCATCACGTGTGCTAAATCAATTTGAAGGTTGCATTTGTTGACTATCACCAGCCACTATGACTTTATCAGCTATAGAAATAAATGGTATAGCTTTCTCAATATAAATTTGACTAGCTTCATCAAAGATAACATAATCAAAATGATCTTTTTCAAAATCCACAAAATTTCCTAATATTTCGGGTGTTCCTACATATATATTGTAAACACGCTTAATAATATCTGAAAATAAAGAAGTAATAATATAGGGAGGAGTTATTTTTCTTTCTAATCTTCCTAAAAATCTATTTAGCTTTTGACGTTCTTTTTCTCCATTTTGACGATATGAATCTAAGCGTTCTTTAGCTAAATAGGCAGAATTTTCATATATCATTTCTAACATTTCAGGTGTTGTATTATCTAATTTCTTAAAATCTCAATATTTTGTATAATCTTTTTCTTTATCATCAAATTCAATAAAAGAATTTAAACGAATAAAGTTGGATAATTGTACTAAATCTTCTATATCGTAACGAGATAATTTTGCATTATAAAATTTAATAGCATTTTTAGCGTTATTATAAATTCTTATAAATTTAAGACTTGGGCTTTTAAAAATGGATGCATTTGGTTTTAAATAACCTAATTCCATAGCTATTTTTCTACGAGAAACTTTTTTATAATTCTTGAAAATTTTCAAAAAATCGTTTTTAGACTCCATCTTGTTATATAACTTATAAAAATGAGCAAAATTATTAATATTTTGAACTACCATTCCTCTATTTTTTATACCATTATATGCTTTTAAATCTCTTGAAAATATTTCTCCTAATTCAGATTTGGCATTTAAATAATTAAACTCATTTTTAGAGAAAAAACTAGAATTATAATTGTTTAGATCATTATATTTATAAGCAACATTTATTTGTTTAAAGTATTCTATTATAGGCTTATAAAAATATTCCTTCTCTGTTTGGTTAATTTTAGCTGATTCTGAAAATTGGAACATCATATTTTGATATTTATTTAAACGCTTTAAAACAACATCTAAAGCCACTTTTTTTTGCGAAATAAATAAAGCTTTTTTATTATTTTTGGCAATATTTATTAATATATTTGCAATTGTTTGCGATTTGCCCGTTCCCGGGGGACCTATTATTATTGAAGAATTATTTAAAGTTCCAACTATTGCTTTTTCTTGGCTAAAATCAGAAGCAGTAACTCTTGCTATATTACTCTTTTCTAAAGCTTTTTCATATGCCTCTTTACTGTAATCTCGCAAGTCATCTATACGAATTAAATTATCAATCTTATCGGCTAATATTAAATTAATCATAGCCTTACGCAATTTTGTTCCACCGGGATTAACTTCAAATAGAGTAGTACCAGGCAATAATTCAAAACTACCGTCATTTTGAAAATCATTTTTTGAGCATTCTATTAAACTTTCAAAAAATATATTTTCGTCATATTCGTTTGTAAAATTTAATTCTTTAATATTTTTAATGCTTTCTAATGCTTCTGAAATTGTTATTTCTTCACCATTGACTAAAATTGGCAATTTATTATCGCTATGTTGTTCAATTAAGTATTTAATTTTTTCATTAATAATAATATTTTGATCAGCGTTTTCTAAATAAACTGAATTTCCCGAAAAAGTTATTTTTGCTGATTTTAAAATGAAAGGAGCATATAAATAAACGTCATCTTTTCTATATCTTATAAATAAAGTACCTATAAATAGAGGTCATATACTTGTTTCTGCATATATTTCTTCTACTCTTTTAGCATTAGTTTTTCAGGTTTTAATAAAATCACTATTTTGATCAATAATTTTATTTTTATAAATAGGTAATCATCTATCTGGATTTAAATTTAAATTATCATGCATTTTCGGAGATATAGAATAATCATATTCTTTTGCTCATTGAATAAAATTATCAACATTGCGTATGTGTTTTAATTCTTGCAGTGTTTTGGAATCGAAAGAATTTTTTAAACTTATTTTAAAATTTTGGTTTTTAAAAATATAACGTAAATTTTTAATTCCAATTAATTTTTTAAGATCTAGACTTAAATTGGATGTCTTAAAAAAAGTAGCATTGTCTCCGCGACTTTTTATATCCAACAAATTATTAACTAATTTTAAATATTTAGATGAGTGAAGTTTTTTTAAATCTATTTTTTTTATAGATGTTGAATCTGGAACGAATATTTGTTTCATTTTTAGCCCCTTTTTAAATTTATAATAATCTATATTATACATTATTAAGTTTTTTGCTTTAATGATAAACTCACTTTAATATAAAAATTACTAAACATAAGATATAAAAGTTATTTTTATTCTAAATTCTAATTATTTTTTTAGCAATAATTTTTATTAATTAAAATAAAAAAAATGCCCTTTTTATAGGGCGCAAATATTTAAAGCTATTTTCTTATATTTAAAGCTTTAATGGTTTCTTGGTATAATGAATAGTTTTCCAATTTTAAGTGATTTAATAATGCTTTTCTATGGTTAACTTTTGCCATAAAACCACGCATTGAGTGTAAATCTTTTTTATTAACATTGAAGTGTTTTTTTAATGATTCAATATCTTCAGTTAATATAGCGATTTGTACTGGTAAATATCCTGTATCTTTATCGTTTCTACCAAATTGTTTTACTAATTCTATTTTTCTTTCTTTTGATACCATAATAAAATCCTTTCATAACCTAGCAATAATCGTAATTATTACCAAGGAATAAATAATATTCAAGAATATTATACATTAAAAATAAAAAACATGCTTAAATTGCATGTTATGATCAATTTCTTGAAATGGTGCGAACAAATGGACTTGAACCATCGACCTCACGATTATCAGTCGTGTGCTCTAACCAGCTGAGCTATGCTCGCATATAATGGGTTAAAAACCCATATAAGTATACCACAATAAAATTAACGTTTTGAAAATTGTCTTGATCTTCTGGCTTTTCTCAAACCAAATTTTTTACGTTCTTTAACACGGGCATCTCTTGTTAAGAAACCAGCATCTTTTAGTTTGTTGCGGTATTCATTATTCGAAGCTTCTAACAAGCTTCTTGCAATACCTAATCTGATGGCTCCAGCTTGACCTGTAAGGCCCCCACCATTAACATTTGCAAAAACATCAAATTGATTTGTTGTTTCTGTAATAGCAAAAGGGCTTAAAGCATCTTTTAATAAAATATCAGAATTTAAGTAATCTTTTGCTACCTTACCATTTATTAAGAAATTTCCCTTACCTGGAACTAAATAAACTCTAGCAACAGATGATTTACGACGTCCTAGACCATTATATCTAATTTTATCTGCCATATTATTTAACCTCGATTAATGTTGGTTTTTGTGCTTCTTGCTTGTGATTTGCATCAGCATATACAAATAAGTTTTTAAATTGTTTACGGCCTAAGGTTGTATGAGGCAACATACCTCTAACTGCTTTTTCTACAAGAGCTTGTGGTTTTTTAGCTCTTAATTGAGCTGCTGTAATTTGTTTTAAACCACCTGGATACCCAGTGTGGTGGTAATAAATTTTCTTTTCATCTTTTTTAGCTGTTAAAAGAACATCTTTAGCATTAATAACAACTACATTGTCGCCCATATCAACATTTGGAGTAAATGTTGGTTTATTTTTCCCGCGAAGGATTGAAGCTACAAGAGTTGAAAGTCTACCTAATGGTACGTTGGCTGCATCTACGATGTATCATTTTTTATCAACTAATTCTTTTCTAATAATTGTTGTTTGACGCATACTTTCTCTTTCTATGTATTTTTAATTTTAAATTGCAATTTAAATTTATGCTTATCAATTATAACAAAAAAACATTTTATGTTACAAAATTTTTGACATCATATATATTAGAGCTGTCTCAGCTCTTAATATTGTTTTTGTTAAACTAACAATCTGAATATTTTTTAGTTTAGCTTTAGCTATTTCTTGTTGTGAAAATCCACCTTCTGGTCCTACTATTAGAATAGCATCTTCATTAATTTTATTTAATTTTTGATCCTTTTCATTTTCATAAGCCAAAATTTTGTTTTTTATTGGGTAATTTATTAATTCTTCAAAGTTTAAGGTTTTTTCTAATTTTGGAATTATATTTCTAAATGATTGTTGAGAAGCTTCTTGAATTATTTTTTTAAATCTAAGAATTTTGTTTTCTATATTAATGTTTCCTTTGTCACAATATTCCGAAATAAAAGGAATTATTGTAGTTGCGCCCAATTCAACCGCCTTTTGTAAAGCTATTTCAAAATGGTTGTGTTTAATTAATGGAATGGCTACAACTATTTTAAAATCCAATTCATTATTAATATTTAATTTTTGTTTAATTATTGCCTTATTAGGAAATTCATAATTACATAAATAAAACTCATTGTTGTGGTTTATTAAAAAATCTTGATTTTTAATTCTAATTACTTTTAAATGCTTTTGTGTTTCTAAGTCTAATTCAAAAGCATTTCCAATTTTATTTTTGCTAAAAAATTTATACATAATAAGGAATTATATATTACATTAGTAAAAATAAATAAAAAAGAGGAGCTAAGTCCTCTTTAACTTTAATGAAATGTTTAAAAGAAATAAAACTTCTTACATCATCTTAATTTCTGCTTGTTTTAAACAATAATTCATTGTCGTCTGAATTGTAATCATCTTCTTTAGAATAAGAATTTGATCTATCAGAAGCTCCAATAGTTAAATATTCTTGGGTAGCATCTGAATTAGAATTTTCAATCCCCTCAATATTAGGTTGAAAATCATTTTTTGGTTTTCGTTTAATACCTGTTGCAATAACTGATACATAAACTTCACCAAGTTTTTCTGATTCTTCATTGGGTATATCAGTGACTCCAAAAATTACATTAACATCATTACCAGCAATTTGATTAAATTCACTAACTGCCTTATTAAAATCATTTAATGTAGTTTTTGTAGATGTTGAAAAGTATAGTATAGCATTTGATGCACCAACAATACTTGATTCTAGAATAGGGCTACTAATAGCACTTTTAAGCGCTTTAGAAGCAGCGTTTTCACCATTAGCACTTCCAATTCCAACAAGAGTTTCACCACAGTTTTTAATAACTGTTTCTAAGTCCGCTAAATCTAAATTAATTCTTCCCGGTATTGCAATTATATCCACTATAGTTCTAATAAATTGTTTAACAACATTATCAGAAACTCTAAAAGCATCATTAATTGAAGAATCTCCATATGCTTCTAATAATTTATCATTAGATAAAATTATGTAAGAGTCAACATGTTTTTTTAATTCTTCTATGCCTTCTAAAGCTATTTTTTTTCTTTTAGCACCTTCAAATGAAAATGGAGTTGTAACAATAGCTATAACTAATGAATTTTGTTCTTTTGCTGCTTTAGCAATTATTGGCGAAGCTCCTGTTCCGGTTCCTCCGCCCATTCCTGCTGTGATAACTACTAAATTTGCTCCTTTTATTCTTTCTTTAATTTCTTGCAAAGAGTGTTCAGCAGCTTTTTTTCCTACTTCAGGATTAGCCCCTGCCCCTATACCTCTTTTATCACCAAGAGCTAAAGTTAAAGATTTATCAAACTTATCTAGTATTTGCTTATCTGTATTTGCAACAATAAATTCTAAACCATCTATTTTTTTATCTAAAAGTGTTTGAATACTATTATTTCCACCGCCACCAACACCTATAACTTTGATGCTAGCAACTGAATTGTAATTATCACTATCTAACATGTTTTCTCCTAAATAAATAATCTATCATTTAATTATATAAATTAAATTTTTATTTTTTGTAATTAAAAGAATAATTATTAAATTGTTCTGTGTCTATTACAAATAATTCAGAAGTAATAGTCATTTCTTTGATAGTATTTGTAAAATGATTATCTAATAAATTAATTAATCCTAGCATTTCATAACTTATTAAGCTAGTTTTATTGCCCATTATTTTGTTATTAATGCCACTAAAATCTTCATTATTTAACAATATCTTGTTAAAGATATTAAACTCTTTTGATAAATTAACTTGAAGGTTATTTTTATCAATTTTAAGTTTTTCTATATTACTATTTATTGTATTTTTAATTAGTTCTAAAAAATTTGAAACCAAAGTATTAATTTTTAAATCCTCCTCTGCATGCAGATTATGTGATCATAAATTAAGTTTGATTTTAGCTTCATTTTCAGTTATTTTTAATTCTTTTGATAAAGCCTTAATTAAATAATTAATCCCGAAATCATATTTAAATTCTAAGAAATTAACATAATTTTTTGATACTTCTATTTTTAAATCATGGTTTGATAATTTTAAGAAGGTAGCTACTCCATTTTTAAAATTATTACCATTAGAAATATTTTCTAAAAAATCGTATTCATACATTCTTAAAACATTTAAATTGTTTTGTTTCATAAGACTAAATATCATTTTAGCTTCATTTCAATTTAATAAACTTAAACTAATTAAAGATTTTTTATCTATTTTTGAAAAAATTTCATAATCGAATAAGTAATAACCATTTTCTTTTTCTAAATAATAAAGTTTTTTAGCTATTTCATTATTTGATAAACCTTGAACATTATCTTTTGAAATAATTTTTTTAGAAATTGGATAGATTTGTGAATTTTTAACAATTATAACTACATCAGTTATTTTTGCTTTTATTGTTTTTTCTATTTCATATTTGGTTCTATATATAAAGTTATTTAAATAAGAAGGATTCAAATATAAGTTTGTTATTGTATTTTTGTAAGCAAGAAAAGATCCATAGTTAGTTTTTTCAACTACTTCTACAGAAATATTTTGATTATCAAATTTATATGCTACAATAATTCTTTTTTTCATATTATCCTATCTTTGTAATAACTCTTAATTTTGCGCTATGTGCTCTTTTATTGTTTTGTAATTCAAATTCAGAAGGAAAAATAATTTTTTGTTTTCATTCTTTGTTTATTTGAATTGGCAATTTATTTAACTTTGGATCGCGATAGTTTAAATTTTGAAAAAATTTTTTAACTTTTGCGTCCTCTTTACTATGAAATGTAATAATTGCTATTTTTCCATTAATATTTATCAAATCATTTAATTGACTTAATAAATCATCTAAAGCATTTAATTCATCATTAACTGCTATTCTTATAGCTTGGAATACTGCTTTTGAAGGATTTTTTTCTCTAACCACTTTGGCTGGCAATGCCTTTCTAATCACTTCATTTAACTCAAATGAAGATTTAATTGGACGATTTTTTACAATTGATTTCGCAACTAGCTTAGCTAGTTTTACATCACCGTATTCATAAAGAACTCGAGCTATTTCTTCTTCACTTCATTCATTAATTATCATTTCAGCATTTATTTTTGCTTCTTGGTCCATTCTCATATCTAATTTTGTATTCTTAGAATAAGAAAATCCTCTTTCAGTTTCATCTAATTGAGGACTAGAAACTCCTAAATCAGCTAATATTCCATCTACTTTAGTAATTCCTAATTTATTCAATTCTGATTTTAAAAATCTAAAATCGCTTTTAATTAAAGTATAAGAATTACTTATTTTTTTAAGGTATGGATCAGATTCAATAATTGCTTGATTATCTTTATCAAAACAAATCAATCTTCCCGAACCATTCTCTTTTATTTTTTTTAAAATTTCTTGACTATGACCTGCTCTACCTAAAGTTAAATCAACATAAATTCCATCTTTTTTAATATCTAAAGCTTTAATAACTTCATCTAATAAAACAGGAATATGCTTTTCTATAATTTAACTCCTTGTTCAAAAAGTTTTTGAGCTAGATCATCAATGTTTGTTTCATCTTCAAAATACTTCTCTTTTGCTTCATAAATTTCTTTTGCAAATAATTCACAAGTGTTACCTGTGCCAATGAAGATTACATCTTTTTTGATAGCAGCTTTTAAAGCTAAATGTTTTGGTATAGTTATACGATTAGATTTATCTGGATTAACTAATTCAGTATTAGCAAAAATAAATCTACTTAATTCTCTTAAATCTTTATTAAGCGAATTATTATCTTCTAACTTAAATTTCAACTTTTCGAATTCTTGCTTATCTCTAAGGATTAGTTGTTTATCAAATCCAATAGTTACAAAAAATTCCGATCCTAGATCTACCAATAATTTTGGCGGAACTACAACTCTATTTTTGTCGTCTAAGCTTCTTTCGTATTTACCATACATTTCCACTTCCTCCCACTATCACCCATATTTTAGCATTTTTTAGAGGCTTTAGATTAAAAAAGTTATTTTTTATTTAAAAATACGAAATATTTAATTTTTAAAACTTTCTTTTTTGTAAAAAATTGTCAATATTAACTATTTTTAAGCAAAGAATTTCTTAAAATAAGATATTTTTAAAAATTGCATATAAAAAATAAATTTATGAAGTCATTTATCAAATAATTTTGTTAAAATATTTATCAAGCTGGTTTAGCTCAGTTGGCAGAGCAATTGATTCGTAATCAATGGGTCAGGGGTTCGATCCCTCTAACCAGCACCATTTATGCTGATAAATAGACTTTTTTCGGTTTTTATTGTTGTGTTTTAATAAAAAAAATTTTTTTTAGAAAATAAATTATTTTTAGATTATAATAATTAAGCATTTCATAATAAATGCCGACTTAGCTCAGCGGTAGAGCAGCTGGCTGTTAACCAGTTGGTCATTGGTTCAATCCCAATAGTCGGCGCCATTTATGGCCCTATGGTGAAGTGGTTAACACATATGGTTTTCATCCATACATGCGTGGGTTCGAGTCCCGCTAGGGTCACCATTTTGGAGAATTAGCTCAGTTGGGAGAGCATTGCCCTTACAAGGCAAGGGTCGTGGGTTCGAGCCCCTCATTCTCCACCATTTGTATAAAGCACCAAATGCCAAAAGGCATTTTTTTTATTTTTTTTAATTTTTAAAAATATAAATAAAAAAAGGAGACTTTTAGTCTCCACAAATAAATGATATGGTACGCGAGGAGGGACTTGAACCCTCACGCCGTAAAGCATTAGTGCCTAAAACTAACGTGTCTGCCAATTTCACCACTCGCGCATGGTGCCGTTTATAGGACTTGAACCTACGACCTACTGATTACAAGTCAGTTGCTCTGCCAACTGAGCTAAAACGGCTTGTGCATATAATGCTTTATTATTATATATTAAAACTATTTTTTTATTACATTATTTTTTATATTTTTTCGTTAATTATATTTATAAAATTAATTTGATTTATAAATTTAAAAAAGTCTTTTTTTATAATATTTATTTAATAAGTTATTTTAACAATTGGTATAATAGTCCGGGAAGAAAGGATAATAATGTTTTATAAAATTAATAAACCAAAAGGCATTTCTAGTTTTTTTGCAATTAAAAAATTTGCTAAAGAAAATAATATCAAAAAAATTGGTCATGCAGGAACATTAGATCCTTTAGCTGAGGGACTTTTAATTGTGGCTACTAATGATGACACGAAAACTCTTTCTTATTTATTAAATGATACAAAAGAATACTATGTGGAAGCAACCCTGAATTGAAGTTCTGCGAGTTTTGATGAAGGAGAAAAAGTTAATATTTTATGAAATAAGCCTAAGATAAATAAAGAAGAATTATTAAAAGTTATAAAATACATAAAAAATACTAAAACTCAAATTCCTCCAGTATTTTCAGCTAAAAAAATTAATGGTAGAAGAAGTTATGAATTAGCTCGAGATAACAAAGAAGTAATTTTAAAAGAATGCAATATAAAAATTTATTATATAGAGTTAATCGAATTTAACTATGAAACTCAAAGATTTTGTTTTAAAACTAAAGTTTCAAAAGGCACTTACATAAGGTCTTTAGTTCACGACATAGGCTTATATTTAAATTCAGATGCTGTTGTTAATGTTTTAAAAAGAACTTCAATTGGAAATATAAAATTAGATTTTGATGGTTTTTATAAAAAAATAGTCAATTTAAATGAACTTTTTAATGTACAATTATATACACTTAATAGTGAAGATATGAAACTAATACAACAAAAGGAATTGTATTTAGATTCATTTAAAAATATAAATAATAAGGGCCTATTTATATATAATGAGCAAATAATAGGATGAGGAAAAATAAATAACGGTTTAATTACTTTTAAAAAAATATTAGGTAACCGTGTATTTTGTAACCTTAAAAAAGGAGAAAACAATGAGCAGTAAATACAAAATGGTGGTTTTTGATATAGATGGTACATTATTACCATTCGGAATTGATGAATTAAGCCCAAGAATGAGCGAAATGTTTATAAAACTAAAAGAATCAGGCTATGTTACTGTTCTTTGTTCAGGGAGAGACATTTTTACAGTAGGAAAACAAATAGATAACCCTTATGTTGATTTTTTTGTTGGAGCTAATGGTACTTTTATACTTGATTTAAAAACTAAGGAATATATTTTTGAACAAACTATTGAATATAAAGATTTTGTTAAATTTAGATCATATGCAGAAGAACATAAATTGCCTTTTTCTTTTGTTGGTGATAAATGAGGTTATTATAATGATTTATTTAATATTAATCATTGATTTTATTTACCTTATAAAGACAAATTTATTTCAGAAAAAGAATTTGAATCAAAGAATGATAAAAATTATTTAATAACTGTTAGCACAAATGAACCAGAAAAAGTTAGTGAAGAATTAAATAATTATTTTAAAAAAAATAATATGAATATGTGGGTATTATCATATTGAAGTGGTGGCGTATTTTTGTCTTCAAAAGGAATTACAAAAGCAACTGGTTTAACTATATTAGGTGATTTATTAAATATAAAAATGTCTGAAATGGTGGCTTTCGGTGACTCAGAAAATGATATAGAGATGCTTCAAGAAGTAGGTTTAGGTATAGCTATGGGTAATGGCGGAGAAAATACAAAAAGTGTAGCAAACGAAATTTGTTTGCCAGTAACAGAGGATGGACCATATTTCAAGCTAAAAGAAAAAGGGTTTTACGACTAAGTTCGTAAAATCTTTTATTAACTTTTAAATTAAAGTAAAATTATTATTAATATGAAAGTTTTTGAATGAAATTTTAAAGAAAAGTTTGAAATAAAAGAAAAAGTAATAATGATTTTAGGATCATTTGAAACTTTGCATTTGGGTCATTATGAATTAATAAAAGCAGCAAAAGACAAAAAAAATTCAAATCCTGAATACAAAATAGCTATAAGTGTTTTCAATGAGCCATATAAAAATAATAAAAATAATTTAAAAAAAGCATTTCAAGTAAAAACTAGAATTTATACTCTTTTTAATCTTGAAATAGATTATGTTTTTATAGCTCAAATTAATAAAGAAAATTTAAATATTTCGCACATTCAATTTATAAATAATTTAAAAGAAAACAATATTTCTGTGGTTGTTTGTGGCCAAGATTATAAATTCGGTTTTAGAAGATTAGGAGATTTAAATTATTTAAAAAAGCATTTTGAATTAATAGTAATCAATGAAAGAAAAATACATAAAAGAAAAATTTCTTCTACATTAATAAATGAACTGATAGAAGAAGGTAACATATCTGCCATTAATAACTTATTAATTGAAAAATATGCTTTTATTACTAATTTAGAGAATTTTCAATATGTATATCCTGCTAAATTAAATAAATTAAAATATGGCATTTACATAGTTAACGTAGTTATTGATAACATAGAATATCATGGTTTAACAAAAATAGGAAACAATAATGATATAAATAATGATAATGAATTATATTTATTCGATTTAAATGTAATACCTTCCAAATATCAAGAAATTTTAATTGAATTTGAATCTTTGATAAGATATATAAGGTCTAAGCATGAAAATAATATTTTAGAAAATGATATAGAAATAGCTAAATCGTGGTTTATAAGTAAATAAAGTTTCCTGTCACTTTGGGCAGGAAACTATTTTATTTTTTTTGCTAGTTGAACAAAATCCAAAGCGTTTAATGATGCCTTGCCCACTAAATAACCTGAAAGACCTTTCACTTTTTCTAGTAAATTTATACTATTTAAACAAACAGACCCGCCATATAAAATAGGTATATTTTTATCTGTTATGGAATGAATAAAATTTACTATTTTTTGTATATGTTCAACTTCTGGAACTATTCCATTTCCTATGCAATAAACTGGTTCATAAGAAATTATGATATTTTTGTAATCTTTAATTCCTTTTAATCCTTCTTTTATTTGTTTTTCTAAGACTTTTATTGTATTATTATTATCAAATTCTTCTTTTGATTCTCCAACACATAAAATAGATGTTATATTTTCTTTAGATAATTGATAAATTTTTTTGTTAATCAATTCGTTTGTTTCATTAAACATTCTTCTACGTTCTGAATGACCTATCAAAACAAAGTCAACTTTTGCTTCTTTTGCAACCCTTAAAGACATTTCGCCAGTATAAGCTCCACTTTGTTCATAAAATATGTTTTGCAAACCAAACAAAAAATTTCTATCTGGGTTTTTATATGATAAATAAGCGCTATCAAAAGAAGGAGCTATGCCTATTTTTATATGCAATAATTCTTTTTCATTTTTTTTAATAATATCTTGCAAAGAGCAAATATATGATTCCGTTTCAAAAAAGGTTTTATTTATTTTAAAATTGCCTATTAAATATTTCATAATAATCTCCTTCTAAGCATAATGTACTATTAATAAACCAACTGTCAAAGTTAAAATAGATATCGATATTAATAAATATGAAGATAAATTAGTTATTGGTTCAAGATTTCTTTTTAATGTTTTTTTGTTTAACTCATCATTATATTTTTGTCTTTCTCTAGTTAAAATTTTATCTTTTTCATGTTGAAGCATATAATTTGAATATTGTTTTTTTGCTCTTGAAGAAATCTTGACATTGTGATAAAAACTTGTAAAGGTTTTAAAAAGGCCTCTTCCCAACCCTTTTCTTATCATTACAACAAACAAACTTATAGTTAAAATAATAACTGTTCCAACGGTAATGGCGTTCGATCAACGAGCTGTGTAATTAATATTTTTTTTAAAAAATCCTGTTAATAATATAATAATTAACATGGCAATTAATGAAGTAAAAAAATAAATAATTGTAGCTTTGTTTCAACTATTTTTCCAATATGTTTTTGCTTTTGAAATATTTATGTTTTTATTCATTTTAAATTCCTTAAAAATTTTATATTAATTATACTTTATTAGATTATTTTTTAATACAAAACAAAAAGTAAAATATATATTTTTCAACTAATAAATGAAAATAAATTTAATTTGCATTTTAAAAAATACCAAACACTTTTTATATTGTGTTTGATATTTTATTTTATAATATCAAGCATTATTATTTATCTTGATATTTCATATATATTAATTATTTTTTGAAAATCTGTTTTGAGTTCATTTTTTCACTTGTTCTTTTGTTCCATATATATAATGATTTTCATCAACTTTAAACGTTTCTGGTATGTTGGGAAATTGTTGTTCATATATATAATCTAAATTAAATGAAACATTTTGAAATTTTTCATTAGCATTAGATATTTTAGGAATAGCTTTAAATAAGTTTATAGTATAAGGATGCAATGGCTCACTATAAATAGATTCAGTGTTACCACTTTCGACAATTTTTCCCAAGTGCATAATTTGAACGTTATCTGCAACATATTCAATCATACTTAAGTCATGTGCTATAAATATTAAACCAATGTTTTTCATTGTGCACAAATCTTTTAAAAGGTTAACAACTTGAGCTTGAATTGAAATATCTAATGATGCAATAGGTTCATCAGCAACTATAACTTTAGGTTCTGTAATCAAAGCTCTAGCTATAACAATACGTTGGAGTTGTCCACCACTAAATTCATGTGGGTATCGATAAGCGAATTGTTTCAATAAACCCACATCCTCTAATGCATGATAAATAGTTGTTTTGTATAAAAGTTCGGAAATTAAATATTTAGCCAAAATAAATGATATTTTATAATCAAATATATTAAACCTTTTAACTCATTTTGTATTTTTTGGAGATTTGTTTTCTTCATTTTTTCTATTTAAATTTAATTCAACTCATTTATGATCAATGCCTAGTAATAAATAAATATTTTTTATATCTTTATTTAAATATTTTCTTTCAATGTTAAATGATTTTAAAGTGTCTTCTTTTAAACTTATATCAGAATGATACATCTTAATTTTAGTAAGTAGTTCTTTTTTAGTTTGTGAAATTTTTAATTTTATTTTATTCAAATTTTTCTTATTAATAAGAATGTCTTTTTCTTCCTTTTGTTTTAAATTTAAAAGCAATTTAGATTTTTGGTTTTCCAATAATTCTAATTTTTGTTTATATTGATTTTTTACAAAATTAAAAAACTCTTTTTTGTATTTATTATACATTTCGTTGCATTCAGATTGCAAGCCAACTAAACTTTTATATTCAGCAATTTCTTGATTTATATTATGATATAAATTATCTATTGTTTCTTTATACTTAACCAAAAATTTAATTTTTCCTGATTCATATTTTATTTTTGCGTTTTTCAATTCGTTTTCAGATTTTAAAAGATCTTCTTTAGAATACTCCGGTTTTATTTTTTTTATTATCTCTTTATCTAAAGTTCTAATTTTGTTTTTTAAATCATTAAATTTTTTCATTCATTCTGATTCATTTTTTAACGATTTTTTTTGATACTCATCTATTTTGAAATTAAAATGTTGTTTTAAAGATGATTCTATATCTTGCTTAGAAGTTCGAGTATATTGTATTTTTAAAAGCTCTTTTTCATAAAAATCTTTAACATATTCTTCAAGTTCTTTAACTATTTTTTTAATATCTTCAAAGTCTAACAATTTTAAAGATTTTTGCATTTTTTTAAGAGTGCTAATTCTTGCTTTATATAAAAATTCATTTTTTAAATTGTATAAATAATAATCTAAATCTGTAGACATTAATTTTGAAATATTTACTAATGCTTTTTCGTGTTTGTTTTCAATGCGATAATTATAAAATGTGTTTCTTGATTCTTTAATTTTTTCTTTATAAATATTTTTAAGTTCTTTTAATTTTTTTAATAAGGTACTTTTCTTTTCTAAAATAATTTGTTGATTTTTAGAAATTTTACTTAATTTAACAATTTCTTTATGCTTCCTTAGTGCATTTTCATGTTCCAACTCTTCTTCACTTAAATCTTGGTTACGATATTTTTTTTGCATTTCATAATAAAATTCAATTAAAGAAGAAGAATTAGAATACATATTATTAATTATTGCGCTTTCCATTTGCTGTTTTTCTTCCAAATATGCATAAAAAGCAGAAAAATTGTCTTCTATACTTAAATCGTTATTAAATTCAAAATTATTAAAAAGAGATTTTCATTTATTAAAGAATGGATTAGCTAATTTATTGATTTCTTTATAATTTTCTAATTCTAACTTCATTGCTTGAATTTGAAATGTATATTTAAAATTATGCTTAACATCTAATCAATCTTTAAAAATATCATTAATTTTATTTTTCATTATTCCATTTACTAACAATGGTTCTTTTAAAATTGTATATATATTTTGTTGACCGTTTAAGGAAGCATGCGGATCTTGAAATATCATTTGTACATTTTTACGTAAAAATTTTTTTAAAGAATAACTTATATTCTTACCAGATATTATTTTATCTTCCAATCTAACAAAACCATTATATTCATCATACAATCTAAGAATAGTACGACCTACAGTTGTCTTTCCTGAGCCTGATTCCCCTATTAAACCAACAATTTCACCTTCATGTACATCAAAAGATACACCATCAACTGCTTTGTTAATGGTTCCTTGGTTAACGAAATATTTTTTAAGGTTATCTATTGATAAAATAACTTTTTTATTTTTATTATTTGTCATGGTTAAAAGCTTTCTTAAATAAATCTAAACGTGTTTTTAAATCTTTTGATATTTCAATTTTAGGAGCTTCGGGGCTTAAAAGTCATGTAGCTGCAGAATGTGTTTTTGTTATTGGGATTAATGGAGGTTCTTTTATAAAATCAATTTCCAAAGCATAGTCATTACGGGGAGCAAATGGATCGCCAACTGGCAAATTAGCCATATCAGGCGGTGTACCCTTAATATTGTAAAGTTTTTCTTCTTTAGATTCTGGTATAGCTGAAATTAATGCTCAAGTATAAGGGTGCGCCGGTTTAGTAAAAATTTCTTCTTTTAAACCTTTTTCAACTATTCTTCCGGCATACATAACATATATATAATCACAAAATTTAGCTATAACAGAAATATTATGACTTATTAAAATTATTGATATTCCCATCTCTTGTCTTATATTTTCAAATAATGCTAAAACACTTGCTTGAACAGTAGGATCTAAAGCAGTTGTAGGTTCATCAGCTATTATCAAATCTGGTCTTAAGGCTACAACCATTGTTATAACAATTCTTTGTTTCATGCCACCAGACAATGTATGAGGATAAGCCATAAATATTTTTTCAGCCTCTCTTAATCCAAATGTTTTAAGTAAATTTATTAAATATTCTTTTTTTTCTTTATATAATTTGTTTTTTCACTCTATATTATTATTTAAAGCATCTAATAATTGCAAACCTATTTTTCTAGTAGGATTTAAACTTGTTAAAGGATCTTGGGGTATATATCCAATTTTTTGTCCTCTTATATTTTCTCATAATTTTTGTTTTTTAATATTTGTCAATTCATATTCGCCAATTTGAATTTTGTCAGCTGATATAATGCCATTTTCATTAACATTAATTAATGTTTTTGAAGTAACAGATTTACCGGAACCTGATTCCCCAACAAGTCCAACAATTTGTCCTTTATAAACATCTAAATCTAGACCTCTAACAATATGAATACTTTTTTTTCTCCCTTGAGAAAAACTAACGTGTAAATTGCGCACTTCGAGAATTTTATCATCTTCTAAATTATCTACTTTTATAGAAATTAAAGCTTGTTCTTTTTTGTTATTAATTTTTTTATTTTGTTTGAATTTTGGAGATAAATTTTTGTTTTCTTTTTTATTTTTAAACATAAACTATTTCCTTCCTTTGCTCATTACTTTTGGATCGAGAGCATCGTGTACACCTAAAGCAATAAAATTTAAAGATAATGATAGCAATAATAATATTATTGTGGGCAAAGCAATAATTCATAAGTTAGAACCAGATTCAGAAGAAGCTTGAATTAACATTTGACCTAAATTTATATCTCCTGTTTCTTTGAAAAAACCTAAAAAAGCTAAAGAAGCTATTCATAAAATTACTCCTGGAACAGCTTTAACTAAAGAATTTGCAATTTTACCTATAATTCCTGGCAATGCATGAATAAAAATTTGTCTTCCGGTTGAAGCTCCTATTGCTTTAGCAGCCTTTATATATTCTTCATCTTTAATCGTGATAACAAACATTCGTGTAATACCAACAAAACCTGGTCAACCAACAATACTTAAAGCAAATATTAATGCTCATTGATTTGTTCCTAAAATTGAAACAAATAACAAAATTCAAATAAGTGTTGGAGGTGAAGAAAATATTTCAATTATACGCATACAAATTGTGTCAACTAATTTTCCTGCATGAAAACCTAAAAAAGCTCCAATCGAAATTCCTATTATACCTTCAATTAAAACCACAATTAAGGCTATTTTAATTGCTCTTCATGTTGCATATCATGATGTTACTCAAATGTCATAACCTATAGAAGAAGTTCCTAATAAAACATTTGAATAAATATTTATATATTTAGCCATTTCTTCTGCAATCATACTATCAGTAATCGTATTACCTAAAAGTATATTATCATTAATAAATTCGTTAATATGAGTAGCAAAAACAAAAAAATAAGCGTTATAAGTCATTTTAATGCTAGTTGTACCATTTATAAGTTCATAATTAACTGAATCCAAATAAAATTTAAGTCATTTTTTATACATGGGATTAGCATTAGCCTGACTTAGAACATTTTGATAAAACTTAAATATTTCTCCATCACTTTCAACAATTCTTGTTATCGTTGGTGTTGAATAAGGTGGTAAATATTTAATATAATCGGACCCTGTTATTTTTTCATTAGGTTTAAATTGCGATGTTGCAGGAATTAAAATAGAAAGCAAAATTATAGTTAGAAATACAGCTAATGAAATTATTACTATCGGATTAGTAAAAAATCTTTTAATTACCTCTATTCACATTTTTTTAGGTTTGCCGGCTATTGATGAAGTTTGAATTCTATCTTTTTCCGCTATAAAATTAAATTTTTTTGCCAAATTAGAATTTATTTTATATTTTTTATTAAATTCATTAATATTTTGCTCTGGCATAAGTTATTTTACCCCCTCTTTAAAGTTAGATGATTTATCTAGTGCTTGCATTTTAAATAAATCTTTTGCAAGTTTTTTTCTTTCCAAATATGCTTTGAAAAATAAAAAGTAATTTTTTCTACTTTTTGATACATATTTAATTTTAGGATCTAAAAATACAAATGAAATATCTATAATAATTTCTGCTATTAAAGAGATGAAAGTAAAGAAAATTGTTGAAAATAATACAATATACAACTCTCCAGTAGGAAAGGCATTAACTATAATACTAGATGTTCCTGGCACTTGTCAATATTTTTCAATTATTATTGATCCAGATAAAAGACCAATAAATGAACCAAATATCAAGCTAAAAAGAGGTATTGAAATATTTCTTAAAACATATTTAAAAAATATTTGAGTAGAATTTAAACCTTTTGTTTTAGCTATTAAAACATAATTAGATGTTAAAACTGTTATAACTTGATTTCTAGTATATGTAACGTATACAGCTAAAGAAGATAATGACATAACAATAATTGGAGGTAAATATGAAGTAAATAAAACTCCAAAACTTTGTTCACCTGCTTTTGGAACAACGGCCGAAATTCCTAATTTTATAGAAATGGCTATCGCTATAGGCGCAATAATAAAAGAAGGTACAGCTATAAAAACTAAAACAAATAAATTTGATGCTGTATCAAATCATTTTCCTCTTTTATAACCAGCAAAAACACCTATTATTATTCCAAGTATTGCACTAATCAAAAATGTAGGTACAGTAATTAACAATGTATACTTTAAAGGAGTGAAAAATAATTTTCAAATATTAGTGTAACTAGATGGATTGGGGTTATTTGTTGAATTAATTACAAAACCAAAATCTCATTTTGTAAAAATGTTGCCAATATACTTAAAATATCTTACGATTATTGGTATTAATTGTCCGTTAGAATATCTGATTCCATTTTCAATTTCTAATTCTTGCAAAATTATATCATAAGGCTTGCTGGCATGTCCACTTTGAAATTTTTTAATAGCCAAAGCTTCAACAGGATTGGGACCAAAGGCAACAACCATTACAAAAACAAAAAAAGATATAATAAACAACGTAAGAATAGCAAAAGCTATTCTTTGACGTATATATTTAAACATTTATTTTTTACCCTTATTTATTTTTCAATCTTGATATTGGAAATAACTAAGACCATCTACATCTGACAATTCATAGTGTTTATTTAACAGTACTTTTCCATATTTTTCTTTAGATTTTGATACATTATAAGTAAAGTTCACATTTGAAAAAGCAGTAAATTGTTCCATAAACTCCGCTAATTGTTCATTTGTTTTATTTTTATTAAAGTGCAATCAGAATTTAGCCGATCATTCATATGGATCTGTAATTGTTTTGCCAGCACCTGGATTAAAGACTTTCGGTTTGTTATTTTCAAATTGAAGTTCATATTTTCCATTTTTTAAAGCAAATTCAAAATGTGAAATAACATAAGAAAATAATTGTCCTGTCATTCTGTCTGATTCTAATTGATCTAATTTATCAAAAGGAACTGAAAAAGTAGTTTTATGTGTTTTTTCATATTCGAACAACTCATCAGCCAACTCTTTTAATTTTGGAAAATTATTTTCAATAGCTTGACTAGGATTATTCTTAATATTTACTAATGTAGGAATTAACATTCCTCCTCACGATAAACCATCATATCCCGAACCTATACCATTATAGTCATAACTTCAGGCAACATTATTTTCTCCATTTATAGTTTGGAATCTATATGGATTAAATAAAGGATCTTGATCGTTGTTAAAGTATTTCACTTGAATGCTTAATCTTGGATTTAATTCTTTAAATACTTTTTCTAGTTCTTTTCAAGCATTAATTTCTGTGTTTGAAGCATTTACAAATGGATATAAATAATAAATTTGAAATTCTTGATCTTTTAATGTAGGGTTTTCATTATCAAACTTGTCAATTAATTTTTGTAATTCTTCTTTAAGTTTATTAAATCCGGCTGATTTCAATCTATCAATTGTATTAGCTTTATTTTTTATTGCCTCATCATTTTCTGAAGGACTTAATTCTTTTCCTAAAGAACCTCCGAAATCGATTTTATTTCCATTTAAATCGATAGCATAAAGTGAATTAATTCTATCTAAAATATCTTCTGGGGTTTTCATTTTTGAAGTATCTTGGTCTTTTCCCCCGATCAAAGAACCATTAGCAATTTTTGCTATTCATGCATGGTTTTGATTAGATGAAAGAGAAGAAGCGTAGGTATTTCAGTTAATTGCCGCATTAATAATAGTTCTAAAACTTAATCCTGTGCCAGAAATATATGTTGAAGGATTAACTTTCCCCTGTTTTAATTCTTCTTTTGTTGCGCCTCACATCATTTTAGCATAAGCGTCACTAAAACCATATTCATTCTTTTTACCAGGGACAAAAGGACTACTAAACATACGATATAAAGGAGAATCTGAATTTAAAGACCTCTTTAATCTTAGACCATATTTATTAGGATTATTTGCTATTGTATTTTTTTGAGAATCAGATAGTTGAGCATAAGATAAATGAGAAGCTGTCCCTTGATTATATTTATTAAATACTGTATCTGAAAATATTTTTTGATCCAATGGAGTAGGTTGATATGTATGAACCATTTCTTGAATTGTAGTGTCGTCTTTAACTCAACTTTCATCTCAATAATGTTTATTTTTCGTTAAAACAAGTTGAGAATTACCAGCTTTTGAAACATAATAATGTCCAGCATATAAAGTAGTTTTAAATGAATTGCCATATCAATATGTACCGGTGAAATAAGCTTGCTTAGAGTGATCCATCAATTCTAATTTTTCTTTATATTCTTTTAATTCTTGTCCTGAAAGTTCCAATCCAGAATATTTTTCGATAGCTTGATTTTTAGAATTATTTAATTCATCAATATATTGTGAAGGTGCTGGTAATAAAGTGTAATCTCCAACAGCTCATTTTTCAAAAAAGCTTTTAAATTCTGTTTTTTCAGTAAGCGATATTGAACTAAAAGTTAATGACTCTTTATCTTGGTAACTTGGAGAAGCATTCGAAATTTTTGTAATAAAATCTGATTGATTAAAAAACTTATCTGCATCTACATTAAATAATCTATATACATAATCGTTACTAAATGACTCTTTATCAGTGAATGCTAAAGTGTTGTTCTCAGCCAAAAGTTCTTGAAATTTTTTATCCAATTCCTGAGAACCACCATTTTCATGTCTATAAACTTGATTTAATAAAAATGTTCTTAATCATGAATATCAAAAATCTTTTGCTACTATTTTATATTTAGTTTTTTCCCCTTTGCTATTAACTCAACTTTGATTTTCTCTTAAAACAATTTGAAAAGTTTTAGCTGAATTTAAAGATTCCTTAAATTTTTTACTATTAATTGATTTGTCATCACTAGATTCCAAAAACATAGTTGAATATTCATAATATTTTTTACCACCAGGACTAGTTAAGTTAGCTTCTGGAGCTGCATCAACCTTATCATTATCAAAAACAGTAATTTTTCCGTCTTTATCAGTTAAAACAATTGCTTGAGCTAATTCTAATTTATATTTAGCAAAAACCGGTTTAGAAGTATATACTTCTGTTTTAGTTCCTACTAATTCACTAAAGTTTTCAGCTTCATTTAATCCTTGAACTCTAAATAATTCCCCTCCAGTATATTGATTTGTATTCGATGCTAAATAAGCACCAAACATTCTTGACGCATCATATGCAAAGGCTTTAGAATCTAATTGAGCATTCCATTCAAAAACATATTTGCCCTTTTTTCACACTGGTGTTATACAAGACATAGCTATGAACGGCACCAATGCTGCTGCCGGAGTTGTTAAACCCAACAGTCAAAATTTTGATTTATTTTTCATTTTTTTAACTCCTTAATAAGTTATAAAGTATAGTATATTGTAATTTACAAAATTCTAATTTATATACAAAATAATTATAAATTATTTTTATATTTTATAAAGTAATTTTTGCTTATTCAATAATTTGAATAAAAATTTATTCATTTTTTTGTATTTTTTTGAAATTTTAAGTTTCTATTTAAAAAGGAATTTGATTTCAGCAAAATTTCCTTATTTTTTGCTTTTAATAATATACATGAATTTTAAGTACCTTTAAAAGCAATAAACCGTAAGATTTTTCTAATATTTTTATAAATTCTAGAATTATTAATATGAAATAATTTCATTCTTAACTTCCTTAAAATTGTTATATATTGAGCAAATATTCACAAAAATATAATCCTTTTTAATAAAGTTAAAAATTTCAATAGCGAAAAATCTAGCCATAGCTAGTGATAACATATTCATTAAGTATTTATTTCTTAAGTTTATGTTCATAATTTTTCCTCTAATACAATCTAATTTTACACACTTTTAAAAAAATAAATTAAATTTTATGAGTTTTTTTATTTTTAAGTTAGTAAAAAAAGTATTTATAATTTAGTTTAAATTTTTCAATAATATTAAAACATAAAATATATAAAGTGTTATAATTATAATAATTCATCTAAAAAAAGATGGATTAACATAGTTAATGTCTTATCCGAGCAAATTTATGCTTATTTCTCTGAATAATTAAAACAGGGTCTGCGGAACCTGATTTTTACTTTTTTTTATGATACAATATATTATTATGAATTCAAAAACAAAAAAAATTATATTTAATGAACATAAAGATAATATAAAATGAGAAATATATTTTATGGCTTTGGCTAAATTAAGTGCCTTAAGATCTAAAGATCCGACTACAAAAGTCGGAGCATGTATTGTGAGTCCTCATAATTATGTTGTTTCATTAGGATATAATGGAATGCCGACAAGTTTTAATAATTCGACATTGAATAATGATGAAATATTTCCATGAAGTAGACCTAATGAATCACAAGATGTGCTTAATTCAAAATATACATATGTTGTGCATGCTGAAGCCAATGCTATTATAAATGCCAATCTAACTAATTCTAAAATAGAATCTGGTTGTTCAATATTTGTAACTCATTCGCCTTGTTATCATTGTGCTAAGTTAATAGTACAATCAAAAATATCTAAAGTTTATTATGCAATAGCTTATAAAGAAGAATCTGACGATTTCAAAGCTTCGGAAAAAATTTTTCAAGCTTTTGGGATTGAATGTATTAAAATAAATAATGATTTTGATTTAGATTTTAAAATAAAAAAATAATATTATAAATAAAAAAATCAACGTAGCTATAAAAGGGCTACGTTTATTATTCTTTTAAAAGTTTATTGTGTTATTTTTATCTGCTTATTTAAGATAATTTTATATGACAATAACCATTCGGGTGTTTATCTAAATAATCTTGGTGGTATTCTTCGGCTTCATAAAAATTTTGTATTTGTTTTAATTCTGTAGCCAATGGTTTAGAATAACATTTTGATAATTTATTTAAAAGTTTTTTTATTTGAGCTTCGTCAGCTAAATTCTCATAATAAATTCCATTTCGATATTGAGTACCATAATCTCCACCTTGGTAATTTAATGCTGTAGGATCTATTACTGAAAATAATTTAGTAATTATTTCTTGCAAACTTAATATATCTGCATTGTAAATTATTTTTACAGTTTCAACTGCGTTTGTATTTCCAGTTTTAACTTGTTCATAATTAGGATTTTTTATAATGGAATTTGCATAACCTACAGTTGTATCTAAAACTCCATTTATTTTTTTAAAGAATGCTTCAGTTCCCCAAAAGCATCCGCCTGCTATATATATTGTTTTTTTATTCATTCTTTTCTCCTATATAAAAAATAATAAAATTTTACCAAAATTTTGTTAAAAATAATATTTTAAAACATGATATTTTGCTTTTTATTTAGATTGCTGATTTTTTAAAAAAAATCTATTTTTATATATAAATGAATAATCATGTATTTTAAAAATTTGTTCATTAACAGCAACATTTTCATAATTAAATATTAAAAAATAATAAAAATAATCATCAAAGTTTTTACCGCTAAGTTTAGAAAGTATCTTTTTTGGCTTATTAAGTTTTATTCTAAACATAGCATCATATTGACTAAATATAGATGCAATAAAAGTCATTTTTAAGTTTTGAAAGTCTTTAAACAAATTATAAAGTTCTTTACTATCATCACCGGTATCCAAATCTTCAAATAACTTATTATTTTCAATAAGTGCATTTTTTCTCTTTCAAACGTTTATTTCTTTATGAATTTTTTTTATTTTCCTATTTTTGATTTTATTAATCTAATATACTCAATATTTTAGACATTTATTAATATTTGTTAAATAAATTTAATTCTTAGTAAAAAAACAAAAAAATCCAATTAAGGATTTCATTTTACAATTACTTAACATTATATATTTGTTTTTTTATTTTATTTTCTATAAAAATTTTCTTGTTAAAACAAATAGCTATTGGGATATAGATAATCATTACTGTTACAAAATAAATAAAATATACAATAAAACTTCAATAAATTCAATCAGAAATAATATTAAAAGTTGCTGATATAAATATTGAAATTAATGCTAAATTTAAGACAACAAATAAAGAAATAAAATTTAATTTATTAACTTTTGGATTTTCATTGATCAAGATTAATTTATTTATAAAAAATAAAGAAAATAAACTTTTTAAAAAACTGTTTTTATTTTTAATAAGAATAGAGAATTTTGTTACTTGTAATAATAAAAATGAAAAATAAATTAAAGCAAATGAAATAGGATAAGTATTTTCTCAATGAATTCGCTGTTTAAATATTTTTTCTGAAGGAGGTAAAATTTCAAGTTCACTATTATATTTTTTTGCTAGACTCATATAAACAAAAATAAAAACTAATGACAAAATAAATACAACATTTAATAATAAATTAAAATTAAAAAAAATTTTTTTATATCTTTTGGCATTCATATATTTAGTTATTTAATAATAAATTGTCAATTTCTTTTCCAGTATATTTATTTCCATTATAAACAAAAGCTTTTCTAAAATTATTAAATTTCTTGTCTTGTTTTAATTTTATAGAAAAATAATATGATCCCCACACTTTTGTATAATAAGAATATAAAATACGATTTTCTTCCGGTATTCCGAAACAATTAGATGCTAAAAACATATTTGAGTCATCATCATATCCATAAACAATCATAGCGTGATTAAAACCACTAAGGGTAGCTACCCCTAATATAGCGGGTGTTCCGTTTTTTACAGATTGTCAAGCTCTATAATAGCCACCAAATTTGTGTGGAAATTCTAAATCATTCAAAACATTTTTATATTTTATAAATTTATTAACTATAATTTCATAATAATTTCCAGTTTTTAAATTTAAATACTCTCCTCCTAATTTAAAAAGATCATATGCTAAGCTTTTCTTATTTGAATCTGTATTATAATAATGATATCTAAACAAGGGAGACGATTTATATAAATCGTTTGAATTAGATTCTAATATATAATTATTATATTGGTCATAATCAAAAATATTAGGTCTAATAAATAATTCTGTATACAAAAGTAGTTGAGATAAAGCAACATATTCACATAAACCATCATTATTCAATTGATCATAACCTGAAGCATCGGTTCAATTTCTTGTAGCAAATCATCATGAATAAGGAACCTGTGTAGATACATCTAAATATCTAGAATCTTTTCATTTTGCAGATGGCCAAATAAATTCCTTATCGTTTCCTTTGCTTCTATATGAAATATTACTTTTAAAATTTTGTTTAATTATTTTGGATCTAACATTAAAATTTTTATGTTTCAAATTTTTTATTTCAGAATCTAAAATATTTATTGCTTTAGAAAAAGTAATATCTTCTTTTCTAATTTTTTTATTTGATAATACATTAATAAATATAAAATCATTTAATTTTTGCTTAAAATATAATTGGCCAAGTGATATGTAGAATATTTCATTTTTTCTTAAAATGTCTAAATTATATTTTTCAAAATTAATTTCTAAAGTTTGCATGGTTTCAAAGTCCACAAAAGAATTGCAATCGTCAAAAACCAATAGTAATATTTTTCTATTTTCTAAATCAGAAATAATTTTTGAAAAAATTAAGTTATTATCTTTTCCAGTTATTTTGTTAATATTTTTTCTTTCGCTTTCTATTAAGAATTTAAGATTTTTTTCTTCTATTTTATTTGATTCATCCTTTTTTTCTATCTTAAAAGAAATTAAGGGAGATGTTAAAGCAACTAATGGTATGCCTATAAATAATTTTGTAATATTTTTAAATTTCATAAAATACCCCTATTTTATATTATTATTTTTCAATATCCTTTATATCATAATTCTACATCTTTTTTAGTTTTAATATTTTTTATCATTAAAAAGTTAATAAAAAAATCCAATTAAGGATTTCATTTTAAAACTTATCCTATTTTTCTTTTTTTAAAATTAAAGATCAAATAAATAATTAAATTTTTGTTAAAATTTTTACAATTACTCAACATTATATGTTTGTTTTTTTATTTTATTTTCTATAAGTGTTTTTTTATTAAAACAAATAGCTATTGGGATGTATATGATCATTATTGTTATAAAATAAATAA
The DNA here is from genome assembly GCF_003383595.3 of Metamycoplasma phocicerebrale. Classification (NCBI taxonomy): domain Bacteria; kingdom Bacillati; phylum Mycoplasmatota; order Mycoplasmoidales; family Metamycoplasmataceae; genus Metamycoplasma; species Metamycoplasma phocicerebrale. The sequence goes on along the minus strand of NZ_CP033058.2, from coordinate 534,745 downwards.
AAAATACAATAAAACTTCAATGAATTCTATCAGAAATAATATTGAAAATTGCCGATATAAATATTGAAATTAATGCTAAATTTAAGACAACAAATAAAGAAATAAAATTTAATTTATTAACTTTTGAATTTTCATTAATTAAAATTAATTTATTAATAAAAAATAAAGAGAATAGGCTTTTTAAAAAACCGTTTTTATTTTTAATAAGAATAGAGAATTTTGTTACTTGTAATGATAAAAATGATAAATAAATTAAAGAAAATGAAATAGAATAAATATATTCTCAATAAATTTTTTCCTTAATTAATTTTGGTGAAAAAGGTAAACTTTCAATCTGACTATTATATTTTTTTGTTCAACTTATATAAACAAAAATAAAAAATAATGACAAAACAAATACAATGTCTAATAATAAATTAAAACTGAAAAAAATCTTTCTGTATTTTTTAATATTCACGTTTTTACCTTTCTTAAAGAAAAATTGGCAACTTATATTTATAACTAAATTTTATAACTTTTTTAGTCTAATATTTTATTTATTAAAAAAATAAAAAAAATCCAATTTAGGATTTCATTTTGAGGCTCATCGCATTTTTTTGTTCTCTGAAAACTGAATATCGATAAATAATTTAGATTACTTCTATAGAATCACTATTAAACCAATCAATTTATTAGTACTGGTCAGCTGAATGCATTACTACACTTACACCTCCAGCCTATCAACCTCATAGTCTATAAGGAATTTAATAGGGAATACTCATCTTTGAGGGGGCTTCCCGCTTAGATGCTTTCAGCGGTTATCCCTGCCGCACTTGGCTACCCAGCTATGCTCCTGGCGGAACAACTGGCACACCATCGGTGCGTCCACTCCGGTCCTCTCGTACTAAGAGTAGCTCTCATCAATATTCCAACGCCCACATCAGATAGGAACCAAACTGTCTCACGACGTTTTGAACCCAGCTCGCGTACCGCTTTAATGGGCGAACAGCCCAACCCTTGGAACCGACTCCAGCTCCAGGATGCGATGAGCCGACATCGAGGTGCCAAACCTTCCCGTCGATGTGATCTCTTGGGAAAGATAAGCCTGTTATCCCCGGGGTAGCTTTTATCCGTTGAGCGACGGCCTTTCCACGAAGAAACCGCCGGATCACTAAGTCCTGCTTTCGCACCTGCTCGACTTGTAGGTCTCACAGTCAATCACACTTCTACCTTTATGCTCTTTAATACGGTTTCTGACCGTATTGAGTGTAACTTTGAACGCCTCCGTTACCCTTTAGGAGGCGACCGCCCCAGTCAAACTACCCACCACACACTGTCCTCTTGCCAGATTATGGCAACAAGTTAGAAGTTCAACGTAACAAGGGTGGTATTTCAACGATGACTCCACTTGAACTAGCGTCCAAGCATCATAGTCTCCCACCTATCCTACACAAGTTAAATCAAACTCCAATATGAAGTTATAGTAAAGCTCCACGGGGTCTTTTCGTCTAGATGCGGGTCTCCGGCGTCTTCGCCGGAACCATAATTTCACCGAGTCCAATGTCGAGACAGTTAAGAGATAATTACTCCTTTCGTGCAGGTCAGTATTTAGCCGACAAGGAATTTCGCTACCTTAGGACCGTTATAGTTACGGCCGCCGTTCACCCGGGCTTCACATCAATGCTTCGCATAGCTAACATCTTTGCTTAACCTTCGGGCACTGGGCAGGAGTCACCCCATATACATCGTCTTACGACTTAGCATAGAGCTGTGTTTTTGATAAACAGTTCCCCCTTACTATTCACTGCGGCCCACTTTTTAGGGTGGGCATCCCTTCTTGCGAACTTACGGGATGATTTTGCAGAGTTCCTTGACATTGGTTTTCTCGCTCGCCTTAGAATACTCATCTTGGGGACGTGTGTCCGTTCTCGGTACGGGTTTCTATAAACTTAAGTTAGAAGCTTTTTTAAGAGGTATGGAATCATCCAATTTGCTACTTGGTTGCCCTTTCACTATGCATCGTAGTTCCCGGTTAAGCTGTGCGGATTTGCCTACACAACCCAGTTGCTACTTACCCCACAATCCAATAAGTGGTAGTACTATCCTCCCCCGTCACTCCATCACATTCATAGAAAGTACAGGAATATTAACCTTTTGTCCATCGGCTACGCCTTTCGGCCTCGTCTTAGGACCCGACTAACCCTGGGTGGACGAACCTTGCCCAGGAAACCTTCCCCAATAGGCGTCAGAGATTCTCACTCTGAATCGTTACTCATACCGGCATTCTCACTTGTAAGCGCTCCACCAGTCCTCACGGTCTGGCTTCAATGCCCTTACAACGCTCTCCTAACGCATTTTCATGCCCGTAGCTTCGGTATTGTGTTTTAGTCCCGTTGAATTATCGGCACAGAACCTCTCGACTAGTGAGCTATTACGCACTCTTTAAACGATGGCTGCTTCTAAGCCAACATCCTAGCTGTTTAAGAAATTCCACAACCTTTCTCACTTAACACAATTTTGGGACCTTAGCTGACGATCTGGGTTGTTCCCCTCGCGTGCATCGACGTTATCACCGATGTACCGACTGCATAGTAATTCATGATAGTATTCGGAGTTTGATTATAGTCAGTACGGCTAGGCGCCGCCATTCCATATTCAGTGCTCTACCCCCATCACTTAACACTACACGCTAGCCCTAAAGCTATTTCGGAGAGAACCAGCTATCTCCAAGTTCGATTGGAATTTCACCCCTACCCACAAGTCATCCGGGCACTTTTTAGCGTACTACGGTTCGGTCCTCCACTTAGTGTTACCTAAGTTTCAACCTGCTCATGGGTAGATCACCTGGTTTCGGGTCTATATCAACATACTAAAGCGCCCTATTAAGACTCGATTTCTCTACGGCTTCGCTTTAATCCACTTAACCTTGCATGTTGACATAACTCGCCGGTCCATTCTGCAAGATGTACGCCATCACCCATTAACGGGCTTTGACTAACTGTAAGTAATTGGTTTCAGGATCTATTTCACTCCCCTCCCGGGGTTCTTTTCACCTTTCCCTCACGGTACTAGTTCGCTATCGGTGTCTGGTTAGTATTTAGCCTTACCGGGTGGTCCCGGCAGATTCAGACAGGGTTTCACGTGCCCCGCCCTACTCAGGATACTACAAAGAGATTTACATATTTCGCTTACGGGAATTTCACCTTCTATGTTTAAGCATTCCAACTTATTCTGCTATATGTAAAATTTGTAACTCTAAAATGTAGTCCTACAACCCCAGCAACGAATGCTGGTTTGGGCTTTTCCCCGTTCGCTCGCCACTACTGAGGGAATCATTCTTTATTTTCTCTTCCTGCTGCTACTGAGATGTTTCAATTCACAGCGTGTCTCTTCATTCGACTATGGATTCATCGATATGATAATTGAGGATTAGCTCAATTAGGTTTCCCCATTCGGAAATCCCCGGATCACAGCTCATTTCCAGCTAACCGAGGCTTATCGCAGGTAATCACGTCCTTCTTCGACTTCCAGACCCAAGGCATCCACCAAAAACTCTTATCTTGTTTAATAGTTTTATTTATTTTTATGTATGACCTATTGTTTGTCTTTTTATTATAGATGTTTATATTCTATAGGTTGATCTAAACTTTGAAATATTAATAATTTAATTTTTCAATGTCGATATTCAGTTTTCAAAGAACAGAGAGATAAATCTCTCAAAACTGGATACAAATAATTTTTCCATAACAATTGTGTACTCCGTAGAAAGGAGGTGATCCATCCCCACGTTCTCGTAGGGATACCTTGTTACGACTTCACCCCAGTCACCAGTCCTACCTTAGGCGGTCGCCTCCGAGGTTAGCAAACCGACTTTGGGTATTACCAGCTCCCATGGTGTGACGGGCGGTGTGTACAAGACCCGAGAACGTATTCACCGCAGCGTAGCTGATCTGCGATTACTAGCGATTCCGACTTCATGGAGTCGAATTGCAGACTCCAATCCGAACTGAGATCGGCTTTTTGAGATTTGCTCCATGTCGCCATATTGCTTCTCTTTGTACCGACCATTGTAGCACGTGTGTTGCCCCACTCGTAAGAGGCATGATGATTTGACGTCATCCCCACCTTCCTCCCAGTTACCCAGGCAGTATCTCTAGAGTCCTCGACATGACTCGTTAGTAACTAAAGATAGGGGTTGCGCTCGTTGCAGGACTTGACCAAACATCTCACGACACGAGCTGACGACAACCATGCACCATCTGTCACTTCGTTAACCTCCACTATATCTCTATAGCTTTGCGAAGGATGTCAAGAGTGGGTAAGGTTCTCCGCGTATCTTCAAATTAAACCACATGCTCCACCGCTTGTGCGGGTCCCCGTCAATTCCTTTAAGTTTCACTCTTGCGAGCATACTACTCAGGCGGATCATTTAATGCGTTAGCTGCGTCAGTGAATCCTCCACCGACTAATGATCATCGTTTACAGCGTGGACTACCAGGGTATCTAATCCTGTTTGCTCCCCACGCTTTCGTCCCTCAGCGTCAGTATAGACCCAGTAAGCTGCCTTCGCCTTTGGTGTTCTTCCATATATCTACGCATTTCACCGCTTCACATGGAATTCCGCTTACCTCTATCTAACTCTAGTTTACCAGTATCCAAAGCGAGCCGGGGTTGAGCCCCGGGATTTGACTCCAGACTTAATAAACAGCCTACGAACGCTTTACGCCCAATAATTCCGGATAACGCTTGCGACCTATGTATTACCGCGGCTGCTGGCACATAGTTAGCCATCGCTTTCTGACAGGGTACCGTCAGCTTGGAAGCATTTCCTCAACCAAGTGTTCTTTCCCTATAACAGCACTTTACAATCCGAAGACCTTCATCGTGCACGCTGTGTCGCTCCATCAAGCTTTCGCTCATTGTGGAATATTCCCTACTGCTGCCTCCCGTAGGAGTTTGGGCCGTATCTCAGTCCCAATGTGGCCGTTCAGTCTCTCGACCCGGCTAAACATCATAGTCTTGGTAAGCCATTACCCTACCAACTAACTAATGTTCCGCACCCTCATCCTTTAGCGGAGCTGTAAAGCTCCTTTCACAACGGAACCATGCGGTTCCATGCGTATCCGGCATTAGCCAATGTTTCCATTAGGTATTCCAATCTAAAGGGTAGATTAAGCACGTGTTACTCACCCATTCGCCGCTAGGCTTCAAAAGAAACCTCGCTCGACATGCATGTATTAGGCACACAGCCAGCGTTCATCCTGAGCCAGGATCAAACTCTTAAAAATTTGATTTTGGTTATTATGTTTTTTTATTTTGTTATTTAATTAAAATTAAATTGACGTTATGGTATTCGTATCCAGTTTTCAAAGAACTATCTCAATATAGCATAGCAATTAAAAAGTTGCTACATTTAGTATTATACACATTTAATTTTTTTTAGTTAAAAATAATTAATATTTTTTTGTGTATTCTATTTGCTTATTATAAATTGAAGTTCAAAAGCACTAAAAAATTAAAATAAGCCTTATTATTATATAAAAAAGTTTTATATTGTGTTGAAAAAAAATAAAAAAATAACAGGCAAACCTGTTATCCTTAAGCTAAATTATTTAATCTTATCGTTAATAGCGTTTTTAATAACCTTTTCTTCTTTATAAAATCCACAATATTTACATGCTTGGTGAGGAATAATTAATTGTTTACAATGCTTACATTCAACTAGTGTTGTTGCAACTAAAGCATGATGACTTCTTCTTAAATGTTTTCTTTGTTTTGAAGTTTTTCTCTTTGGTACTATAGCCATTTTTTTCTCCTAACCTATACTAATTTAATAATAGCCATCTTAGCATTATCGCCTGCACGGTTATTAATTTTAATAATTCTTGTATATCCACCATTTCTATTTGCATATTTTGGTGCTAATACATCAAATAAATATTGTAAAGAATCTTTATTTTCATGTTTTGAAGGAATAAGTCTTAAAAACTTAGCTGCTTGTCTACGAGTAGCAAGTGTATTTTTCTTACCTAAAGTAATTATTTTTTCAGCTGTTGATCTAATTCTTTTTGCTCTTTCTAAAGTGGTTTTTAATTGCCCATTAATTAATAAATCTGTAACCAATGATCTTTCCACATGGTTTCATCATTCTGTATTTCTACGAAATACTTGTTTTGGATTTGCCATTATTCATCTCCCTCTGGTTGATTATTTAATTGATTAAATGATTCTATTATGTCGTCATTGTTTTCTACTTCTTGACCTGTTCTTTCTAATCATTCATTTCTCTTTTGAATGATATCTTCTATAGATTTTTTACCCAAGTTTTTAATATTAGATAAATCTTCATCTGTAAGTTTCATTAATTCGTCAACTGTATTATATTTTGCTCTTTTCAAAGCATTTAGTGATCTAATTGTTAGTCCTAATTTTTCTATTGAAATTGAAGCCTTAATATCTTTTTGTTGCTTGTCTTTATTATCATCAAATAATTTAATAGTTTCTAAAGCATCTATATTACCAATAATTTGGAAATGGGCAACAATAATTTTTGCAGCTTGTTCTAAAGCATCTTTTGCTTCCAATGTGCCATCGGTTTCTATTTTAATTTTTAATCTTTCTTCTATTAATTTAGATGAACTATTTAATTCTTCCGAAAAAATTGCACATTTTTTAATTGGACTAAAATCACTATCCATAGCTAAGAATTGACCTTTTGCTATACTTGATTCTAATCTTGGACCATATTCACTAATTACTTTTTTATTTTCTTCAAAATCAACAAAGCCACGTCCAGTTCTTAAGAACAAATCAAATTCTAAAGAACCACCTTTAGCAATGTTAGCAATATATTGATCTTTATTTACTATTTCTAAACCAGAAAGATTAGTAATGTCAGAAGCATATACTTCTCCTTCTTTGTTGGTTTTAAATGAAACTTTTGCTAAATTATTATTTTCAAAAATAGCAGGTTCATATACAAAACGAATATTTCTAATATTTCTAACTAAAGTAATAGCATCTTCTTTTAAACCATCAATTGTTTGAAACTCATGTTCAACGTTATTAATTTTAATTGCGAATGGTGCTACCGAAGTTATCGAAGACAACAATGTTCTTCTTAAAACAGTACCCATTGTACTTGAATAGCCGCGAGCTAATGGTTCAATTACAAATGTTGTATTAAAATCATTAACTTTTTCCGCAATTAATTCTTTATATGTTATTTTTTGAATTTTTTCCATAATATCCTCTCTTTATCCTTTTTAATAATTTCTATGCTCTCTTAAGAATTTTCTTTGGAGGACGTGTACCATTATGTGGAGTAGGGGTTACATCTTTTACTTCTTTAATGCTAAAACCACTTGTTTCAATTTGTTTACGAGCTGTTGATTTACCTGGACCAACACCCTTAACTAAAATAGATACTTCTTTTAAACCAAATTCTTTAGCTTTTTCAACTGCCGCAGCAGCAGCAAGACCAGCTGCATATGGAGTTTTCTTTTTTGTGCCTTTATATCCAATTGCACCTGATGATGATCATGCAAAAACATTACCCTTTAAATCTGAGAAAGAAACAATTGTATTTTGGTATGTTGAATGAATATGAGCAACACCTTGGCTAACCACTTTTTTATTTTTCTTAGCCATTATTATTTACCTTTCTTTCCTGCAATAGTCTTTCTTGGGCCTTTTCTTGTTCTTGCATTTTTCTTTGTAGATTGACCACGAACTGGTAATCCTTTTCTATGTCTAATACCACGATATGATTTAATTTCCATTAATCTTTTGATATTTAAGTTAATTTCTCTTTTTAAATCACCTTCTGTGGTGTATTTTTTAGCTTCATCTCTGATACGTGTTAATTCTTCTTCACTTAAATCTTTAACTCTTTTTTCACCGTCAACTTGGGCATCTGCTAATATTTTTTTAGCTATTGATGGACCAATACCAAAAATATATGTTAATGAAATACGAGCTTTTTTATTATTTGGAATTTCTATATTTAAAACTCTAGCCATATTCTATCCTTGTCTTTGTTTGTGTTTTGGGTTTATACAAATTACTCTATTAACACCGTGTCTTTTGATTATTTTACAATCTTTGCAAATACGCTTGATTGAAGCTCTTACTTTCATAATAATCTCCTTAATAATTATTTATGTCTGAAGACAATTCTACCTTTTGTCATATCATATGGACTTAATTCAACATCAACACTGTCGCCAGGTATCATCCTTATATTATGTAAGGACATTTTTCCTGAAATAAATGCTTTAATTTCGATGCCGTTTTCTAATAAAACATCATAATCTTTTGTTGAATGCATTTTGGTAATCTTGCCTTTCATTCTAATTGCGTCTCTTGCCATTAAATGTTATCTCCTGATAAAATGTATGCTTCTCCATTATCTATTAATACTGTTTGCTCATAATGAGATGTATTGTATCCTAATGGATCAATCACAGTTCAATTATCTTTTTTTATTATTACTTTTTTTGATTTTTGTAAGATCATAGGCTCAATGCATATAACCATACCATTTTTTATAATAGGTCCTGTATTTGGAAGGCCATCGTTAAACACATATGGATCTTCATGTAGCTCCCTTCCTATTCCATGACCACAAAATTCATCCGGAGTATAATATCCTTTTTGTCTGATATAGTTTCCTATAGCAGCTGATACATCTCCAATTCTTTTACCAACTTTAATTGCGTTAAAGCCGGCATAAAAAGCGTCTTTAGCTACTTGAATTAATTCTTTATCTTTTTCAGATATATTGCCAACACCTTTTGTAAAAGCGGAATCAGAATAATATCCTTCTCATATTACTCCAGTATCAATCTTAACTATATCACCATCTTTAACTATATAATCAGAAGGTATACCGTGAATTAATTCTTCATTAACAGAAATACAACAAGTTCCAGGAAATCCATATTGTCCTAGAAATGCAGGTTTTCCATTTCGTTTTTTAATTTCTTTAAAAGCGACACTATCTATTTCTTTTAAAGAAACGCCTGGTCTTATAAAGTCTCACAAAATTGTTTTAACTTCTGCCAAGATAGCACAGGCTTTTTTGATTTTTTCAATTTCCATTTGGTTTTTTATTTTAATCATTTTAAAGCCTTCTTTACATCTTCATAAACTTTGTTTAATTCTTGATAACTATTTACTGCAACTACCAAGTTTTTTTCTTTATAAAAATCAATTAAACATTTAGTTTGTTCATCATATATTGCTAAGCGTTTTAAGACAACATCAGCTTCGTCGTCAGGTCTTTTAATAACTTCTGCATGACATTTTTTGCAATATTTGTTGTCAATTGGAGGGTAAGAATCTAAATGATATATTTTTTTACATGAAGGACAAACTCTACGTTTTGATAAACGTTCTATAATTTGTTCTTTTGTAATTTCCAATAATAAAACTTGATTAATAACAATTCCTTCTTTTTTTAATTGTTCTAAAAAAATCGCTTGATCAATTGTTCTCGGAAATCCATCTAAAATAAAAGGTTTTTTATTTTTAACTAAATCACTTAATCTTTTTTTAACTAGTTCATTAGTTATACTGTCATCTACATATTTTCCGGAATCTAAAATATTTTTTATTTTTAGTCCTAATTCTGTTTTATTTTTAATTTCTTGACGAAACATATCTCCAGTTGAAAGTTGAAAGTATCCAAATTCTTTAACTATTAAACTAGCTATCGAACCTTTTCCAGCTCCAGGGGCTCCTATAAAAATTAAATTAGGTTTACTAAAATCTTCGCATCTACAGTTTTCTTTTTCATTAAAACCTTGATTTATCATATTAAATCTTCTTCCTCTCCATATACTTCTTTTAATTCTTTTATCATTCTTCTTTTTCTTGCAAGTTCTTGAGATTTATATCTTGCTTGAATTTGTTGAACGGTTTCAGTAGCTGTTGAAACAAGAATCATTATTGATGTCCCACCAAAAGCGATAGGAGCTGGCATGCCAAACATTTGTTGAATGAATTGTAATGCCCCCAAAATTATTAAATAACCAGCCGAAAAGAAAGATAATCTTAAAACTGTATTCAATAAATAATCTTCTGTTTGTTCTCCAGGTCTAATTCCTGGAATAAACGTACTACTTTTTGCAAAATCTTCACTTATTTTATCTATTTTAGATTGTTGTATACCCATTAATATGGTTAATCCAAATGTAATAATTACAAATAAGAAGAAACCTAGTGGTTGTGTTAATTGAAGATTTGCATAAACTCATTGATAATATCTACTAGTATTAGGATCAAATAACCCTGCTATCATAGTTGGTAATGATAATACCATCATAGCAAAAATTACTGACATAATTCCTGCCGGATTAGCTTTTATAGGCAAATAACTCAATTCTTTTTCTGACTTAGAAAGACCTGCACCAACTTGTTGTATTGGAACCTTTCTTTCTGCTAAAGAAAATATAGTTACAATAAATATTACTAATAAATAAGCTAATAAATAAACAACAAAATCCAATGTTTCTTTTAAAACTACTGAACCATTATTTTTAACTGATGGCATATAGTATTCAAAAGCATGTCTAAATGTTGGAACCAAAGCACTAGCAATACCAACAAAAATTAATAAACTAGTACCATTACCTACACCTTTATTTGTTATTTGTTCAGATAGGAACAATGAGAAAAATGATCCAGCAACTAATAACAAAGGAATTATAAATCATTGATATACACTAGCTCCTTTTGCTCCTAATATTTTTGATAAATTTGAAGAAAATACAATTCCAAAATTATCTGTAGGATTAACAAGTGCTCTTGTAATTAAGATAGCTTGAAATATTGAAAAAAAGAATGTTATTGTATATGTTATAAAATTGATTTTAATTCTTCCTATTGGGCCTGATTGACTTAATCGATAAATAGCAGGGAATGCTTTAGTTTGTAATATCATCATTACCAAACTTGATGATATAAAAGGCCCTATTCCTAATGCAACAATGGAGAATCTACGTAATCCTCCACCACCTACTAAATTTAATATACCAAAGAAATCACCTTGGTTCAATTTATTTTGATTAGCTAATTCGACTCCTGGTAAAGTAATAGTACCAGCTGCTAAGAAAAGGGCAATAATGAACAAAGTAAACAAGATCTTCTTAAAAAGATCATGATTTTTTCATCACTCTGTTCAAGTATTACGTTTTTCCGCAAAAAACTTGTCAATAGCTAATTTACGTTCAAGTCTTTTGTTATATGTATCCTTTTCTAATTTTGTTTTTTTAGCCATTATTGAACCTCGATTTTTCCTCCGACTTTTTCAATAGCTTCTTTAGCTGATTGTGAAAGAGCGGGAATTTGAACTATTAATTTTTTACTTAAAGTCCCATTTCCTAAAATTTTAACAGGTAAAGTTCCTTTAATTAAGTTCTTTGCTGTCAATGTTTCATACGAAACTATATCATTAGTAGAAAATCTTTCTTCTAAATCTTTTAGATTAATCACTTGATATTCAACATGGTTAACATTATTAAATCCACGTTTCGGTATTCTTCTGAATAATGGTAATTGTCCACCTTCAAAACCTAGTCTTACTGTACTTCTTTTCGTTTGACCACTTTGTCCTCTACCAGCTTGCTTTCCTTTTCCTGCTGCATGTCCACGACCTACACGATGTTTTTCTTTACGAGCACCTGGGGTTGCTTTTAAATTATGTAATTTCATAACAATCTCCTTTATATATAATAAATTATTTATACTTTTAAATTAATAAATAACACTATTTTGCTAATAAATGTTTAACATCTATGTCACGTAATTTAGCAATTTCTTCTACTGTTCTAATTTTCTTTAAAGCATTTACAGTTGCATGAATAATATTTTGTTTTGTTCTTGAACCATAAGTTTTTGTAGAAATATCAGTATATCCTGCTAATTCAATAACAGCACGAACTGTATTAGAAGCAACTATACCAGTACCTTTAGGAGCTGGACGTAATTGTACTTTTGAAGCTAGGAATTTTTCTCTAATTTCATGTGGAATTGTTCCATTTACAATTGGAACTGAAAAAATGTTTTTTTGAGCATCTTTAACTGCTTTTTTGATTGCATCTTGTACTTCATTTGCTTTTCCGTGTCCAAAACCAACTTTTCCTTTTTTATCGCCAACTACAACATAAGCTGAGAAAGAGAATCTACGTCCACCTTTAACAACTGTTGTAACTCTAGCAATATCAATAACTTTTTCTTCAAATATTTTTGCAGGTGCTGAATTTAATTGTCTTCTAGGACTAAAAGTTTTTCTTTCGCTTGATGATTTAGAATTTTCTTTTTTATCTTGTTTTTTAACTGCTGAAACTACTTTTGTAGCATTTGTTTTTTCAGCTTCTTCTTTTTTAATTTCTTCAGCCATTAGAATTTAATCCCTTCTTCTCTTAATGTATCAGCAAAAGCTGCTAATTTGCCATGGTAAATATAACCTGAACGATCAAAAACAATTTCAGAGATTTTTGCTTTTTTTAGATTTGCTGCAAAATCTTTTGCAACTAATTTAACTGATGAGATATTATTTCCGGGTTTAGATAGTTGTCTTGTAGAAGCTGATGTCAATGTAGTATGAGTTAAATCATTAACAGCTTGTGCATAAAAATTATGTAAAGATTTAAATACTACTACACGAGGTCTTTGCGCTGTTCCCTTAGCTAATTTATTTGTAATTTTCAAATGTTTAGCTTTACGTTTTTCATTTCTAGATAACATATAATCTCCTATTTATTAAACTACTTAGCAGCAGTTTTTCCTTCTTTACGTCTAACAACTTCATCTTTATACATAATACCTTTACCTGAATAAGGGCTTGGACGTCTAATATCTCTTAAGTTTGCTGCAAATTCCCCAACTACTTGTTTATCAATACCTGAAATAACAATATTTGTAGGTTTTGGTACTTCAACTTTTAGGTTTGATGGTATTTCTTTATTTACTGTATGTGAATATCCAGCAATAATTTCTATTGTATTTCCCTTAAGTGTGGCTTTATAACCAACACCTTTAATTTCAATTTCTTTTTTGTAACCTTTTGAAACTCCGATTAACATGTTATTAATGTTTGCATTTGTTGTTCCATGTAATTGTTTTGTAGATTTTTCTTCATTAGCTCTTAATGTTTTAATTTCATTGTTTTCAATAACAACTGAAATTAAAGGTGAAAATGTATATTCCAATTGTCCTAAATTACCTTTTATTATAATGTGATTATTTGATACTGTTGCTTCAACTCCGGTTGGAATTGCTAAAATTCTTTTTCCAATTCTTGACATATTCTAACCTTAAATTATCATATGAAAGCAATAACTTCGCCACCTAAGTTAGCTTTTCTTGCTTCTTTATCTGTTAATAATCCTTTTGAAGTTGAAATAATTGCTGTACCATATCCACTTAATACACGAGGTAATTTGTCTGATGATGAATATACTTTTAAACCTGGTTTTGAAACTCTTTTAATATCAGTAATTGCAGATTGATTTTGATTCATTCCTTTGTATTTTAAAGTAACTTTTAATTCTTTAAAACCTTTTTCTTTTGGTTGTACAACTTCATAAGAAGCAATGTAACCTTCTTTTTGGAAAATTTCTAAAATCTTTTCTTTTTTATTTGAATGAGGTAAAACAACTTCATGATATTTTCTTGAAATTGAATTTTTAATTCTAATAAACATATCTGCTATTGGATCTGTAATAATAGCCATAATTATCAGCTCGCTTTCTTTACACCAGGAATTTTTCCTTCATGTGCTAATTCTCTAAAACAAATTCTACAAATTTTGTATTTACGTAAAACTGCATGAACTCTACCACATATTTGACAACGAGTATATTTTCTTACTTTGAATTTTGGTTCACGTTCAGCTTTAACCATTAATGATTTTCTTGCCATGTATAATCTCCTTAATTATTGCTTTTTGCAAATGGAATTCCAAGTCCTTTTAATAAAGAAAATGCTTCTTTATTTGATTTTGCACTAGTTACTAAAATAATATCCATACCTTTTAATTTACGAATTTTATCAAACGAAATTTCTGGGAAAATAATTTCTTCTTTAATACCAATAGCATAATTGCCACGGCCATCAAAACTTTTTGTGCTTGTACCATTAAAGTCACGAACACGAGGCAAAGCAACATTAATTAATTTTGTTAAAAATGATCACATTTTTTCCCGTCTCAATGTTACTTTTCCACCCATTGGCATTCCTTCACGTAATTTTCATGAAGCCAACGATTTTTTAGCTACTGTTTGATATGGTTTTTGGCCTGTAATTTGAGCTAGTTCAACCATTACTTCTTCAATGGCTTTAGAGTTTGATACTTCATTTCCGGCTGTCATATTAATAACAATTTTTTCTAAACGAGGAGCCTGCATTATTGATGTGTAACCAAATTCTTTAACTAATTCTGGACGCACTTTTTCTAAATATTTTTTTTCTAATTCTAATTTAGCCATAATAAAACTCCTTTCTAAATAACCTTATTAACTTTTTTCATAACTCTTTGTTTTTTACCGGTTTTTGCATCAACTTTTCATCCAATTTTTGTTCCAATTGATTTTTGGCCTTCAGCTCCTTTTTTTGCTAAATAAGCAACATTTGAAACATGAATTGGATATTCTTTCTTTTCAATTTTTCCTTCTGTATTTTCTTGAGAAGGTTTGTGGTGTTTTGTTTTCATATTAATTTCTTTTAGAATTACGGTGTTATTTTTTGTATCAGTAGATAAAACTGAAGCAAACCTACCTTTTGCTTTACCAGAAATAACTAAAACGACATCATTCTTTTTAATTTTTGATTGTGCCATGATTATAAAACCTCCGGTGCTAATGAAATTATTTTTAAATATCCCTTGTCACGCAATTCTCTAGCTACTGGGCCAAATACCCGTGTCCCTCTCATAGTTCCATCTTCTTTAATTAAAACTACTGCATTATCATCAAATCTAATGTATGATCCGTTATCACGATTTAATCCTCTTTTTGATCTAACAATAACAGCTTTTAAAACTTGACCTTCTTTAACAGCAGAATTAGGCATAGCTTTTTTAACTGTAACAACTACAACATCTCCGATATTTGTACTTTTTACAATTGATCCACCTAAGTTTTTAATAATCATAACTTCTTTTGCGCCTGAATTATCTGCTACATTACATCTTGAAAATTCTCTAAGCATTTTCATTTCCTCCAATGGCATGAGATTTAATTTCAACTAATCTAAAGTGTTTAGTTTTTGAAAGTGGTCTTGTTTCTTGAATTTCAACAACATCGCCAATTTTTGCCTCATTTTTTTCATCATGAACAGCAAATTTCTTCGATTTTTTGAAACGTTTTGAGTATAATGGGTGTTTTTCATATGTTTCAACTATAACAGTAATAGTTTTTTCGTTTTTGGTACTAATTACAGTTCCAACAAGTTTTTTACGACGATTTTCTCTTACTTGTTCCATTATTTATCTCCTTCTTGTTTTTTTACATTTAAAGCTGTTAGGGCTCTTGCAATATCTTTTTTAACTAAATTAATTTTATGAGTTTGATCTAATTGACGAGTTGCATTTTTGAAACGCAATGAGAATAATTCTGCTTTTAAATCAGCTAACATTTTATTTAATTCTTCAACTGATTTTTTTGATAGTTCAGCATATGTCATAATTATTCTTCTCCTTTAATTTGTTCTTGAGTTTCTTTTGCAACTATTTTTCATGTAACTGGTAATTTGTGACCACCTAATCTTAAGGCATCCTTCATAACATCTACTTGGTTACCCAATACTTCAAACATAACAGTTCCTTCTTTAACAACTGCAAATCATTGATCTGGGCTACCTTTACCAGAACCCATACGAACTCCGATTGGTTTAGATGTTTTTGACATGTGTGGGAATATTTTAATAATAACTTTACCTTCACGACCCATACGACGAGTAATCGCAATACGGGCAGCTTCGATTTGTCTAGCACTTATCCATGAAGAAGAAGTTGATTTTAAACCAAATTCTCCAAATGAAACAGCGTTGTTTCTGTGAGCCTTTACCTTATCGTGACGGATACGAAACATTTTTCTATGCTTAGTTCTCTTTGGTTGAAGCATTTCTTTCACCGCCTTTTCTTGGTGCTCTTGGTTTTCTTTCTGGTTTTGATTCTAAAGCGCTAATTTGTGTTTTACCGTTTTCCAAAATTTCACCTAAAGAAACTCATACTTTAATTCCTAATATACCATATGTTGTTTTTGCTCTAGCCATAGCATAATCAACATCTTGTCTTAGTGTATGTAATTTCATTTCTCCTTCGGTGTATCCTTCAGTTCTAGCCATATCAACACCATTTAAACGACCAGCAACTGATGTTTTAATACCTTTAGCTCCGGCTTTCATAGCGCTTTTAATTGCCATTTTTTGAGCCATTCTAAAGTTTCCACGATTTTCTAGTTTAATTGCTATGCCTTCTGCAAGTAATCTAGCGTTTAAATCTGGATTTTTTAATTCAATAACTTCAATATTAATATTTAAGTTTTTGTTTTTTAGTTCTTTTTTAAGAGCTAAAGTTAAAGCTTTAACGTTTTCTCCATTTGTTCCTAATAGAGCAGCTGGTTTTGCTGTATAAACGTAAACTATAACATTTTGGTTTTGATTTCTTTTAATTTGTACATTACCAATTTGATATTCACGCACTTTCTTATCAAAGAAATCATAAATTTTTTGATCCTCTAACAATAAGTTAGCAAAATCTTTTTTATCTGAATATCAAGTTGTGTTGTGAGATTTTGTCACACCAAAACGAAACCCATTTGGGTTAACTTTTTGACCCATTATTTTGCCTCCTTATTAATCATTTCATTAGAATCTAATTCTGCTAATTCAATATAGAAGTGACTTGTTCTTTTTAAAATTGGATAAGCTCTACCACGTGAGTGAGGTTGAAATCTTTTTAGAGTTGGACCATCGTTAACTAAGATTTTTGTAATAAATAATTTTGTTGCATCCATACCATTATTATTAGTTGCATTAGCTATTGCTGAATTTAGAAGTTTCAAAAGAATTTCTGAAGCTTTTTTATTTGTTGTTTGTAATATTACCAAAGCTTTTGTAGCTGATTGATAACGAATTAAATCTGCAACTAATCTAGCTTTTCTTGGACTAATTCTTTGCATATTTACTGATGCTTTAACTACTTGTTTCATATTATTTCTTTCCTTTAGCTTTATCAGCACCATGTCCATTAAATGTTCTTGTAGGCGCAAATTCGCCTAATTTATGTCCAACCATATCATTTGTAACAAAGACATCTATAAAAGCATGCCCATTGTGTACTTGAAATGTTAATCCAATAAAATCTGGATATATTGTTGAACGTCTTGATCATGTTTTAATAGGACGTTTTGGAACTTTATTTTCAATAATAGCAACAACTTTTTTCATTAAATGATCATCAACAAATGGTGCTTTTTTTAATGAACGAGACATTATTTAGCTTCCTTTCTTCTTCTAATAATAAATTGGTTAGATGATTTCTTAGTTGCTCTTGTTTTAACTCCAAGAGCTTTTTTACCTCATGGTGTCATAGGTGATTTTCTACCAATAGGTTGATGACCTTCACCACCACCATGTGGGTGATCATTAGGGTTCATAGCAGAACCTCTAACAGTAGGCCTGATTCCTCTTAATCTATTTCTACCTGCTTTACCAATATTTACTAATGAGTGTTCTTCATTACCAACTTCACCAATTGTGGCACGACAAACACCTAAAATTTTTCTCACTTCTCCTGATTTTAGTCTTAAGATGATATATTTTCCTGATTCATCTTTACCTAATATTTGGGCCGAACTACCAGCTGAACGAGCGATAATTCCACCTTGTTTTGGTTGTAATTCAATATTATGAACAAATGTACCTTCAGGAATATGTGCAAGAGGTAAATTATTACCTATTTGAATATCCACATTTTCTCCTGAAATAACTTTTTGTCCAACCTTGATACCTTTTGGGCTGATAATATATCTCTTTTCCCCATCACGATATACAATTAAAGAAATGTTTGCTGATCTATTTGGATCATATTCAATTGTTTTAACTGTAGCTTCGATTCCATCTTTGGTATATCTTTTGAAATCGATGATACGGTAAAATCTCTTTAATCTACCACCATGATGACGGGTTGTAATTTTACCTTGATTATTTCTTCCTGAATGTGTTGGAAGCACAACAAGCAATGATTTTTCTGGTTTATGACCAGATAAATTAGCTTGATAATCAAGAGAAGACATATTACGACGACCATTAGTATATGCTTTAAACTTTTTAATAGCCATGTTTTGTTTTCTCCGTTCTTAAAAATATTTTTTTCTTTTAAGATAATTTGTTTTTTATATTTTAAGATTAACCTTATAAGTTTTAATATGTTTTTCAAGGTTAATTATTCAGCTTTTTCCTTAGCTTTTGTTTTAGCTTCGGCAGCTTTTTTGATTTTTTCTGCAGCCTTCTTTTCAGCTTCTGACATTTCTTTTAGTTCATCAGCTTTTTCTTCTTTTTTAGCTTCTTGGGCTGCTTCTTTTTTAGCTTCCTTGGCTTCTTCGGCAAATAAAACTATTTTTGAATCTTTATCCAAATATACAATAGCTTTTTTAATAGCGTTTGTAAATCCAGAAAATCTTCCTAATTTTGCTGGTTTTTTATCGTAATTAATAATGTTGATTTTATCAACTTTAACATCAAAAATAAATTCAACAGCTTTTTTAACTTCAATTTTATTTGTTCTTCTATCTACAACAAATGTATAAACATTTTGATTTGATCTAGCAATTTCAGACTTTTCTGTTAAAATTGGGTATTTAATAACTTCATTTATATTCATTATTTAGCCATCCCTTCTAAGAATTTAATATCTTCATTGCTAATTACTAATACATCTGCAGCAACTAACGATTCAATTGATAAAGATGTTACTTTTGAAACATTAACATTTGGTAGATTTCTTGCTGATTTAAATAAAATTTCATCAGAAGAAACAATTAAAATATTCTTTAAGTTAATTAAGTTGTCTTTATTTAATTCAACTAGAAGTGCTCTTGTTGAAATTTCTTTTAATTTATAATCTCTAACTAAAATTGATTTTGCATTTGCTAGCATTGTTAGTGCTGAAAATAATGCATTTTTTCTAGCTTTTTTATTAATTTTTAAGTTGTAATTTCTTTCAACTGTAGGACCAAATGCTCTACCACCACCAACGAATATTGGACTTCTTTGTGAACCAGCACGAGCATTACCTGTATGTTTTTGAGGTCATGGTTTTTTACCAGTTCCACTAACTTCTCCACGTGTCTTCACTTTATGAGTTGCAAAACGTTTCGATCCTCTTTCAGCTAAAATAGCATCAAATACAGATTGAGTATGAATTTTTTCTAATCCAAATACAGATTTTGGTAAATTGCTTAAATCTTCTTTTTTAGGTTTTGAATTTTCAGTAGATTTAACTGTTTTAACCACTTTAGGAGCTGGCTTGTCAATTAAATTTTCTTTTTCTATATATTCAATAGCTTTTTCATTTTCAATTTTTGCTTCTGAAACTCTATTAGCAATAATTATTGCTTTTTCTAAATCGACACTACCACTATATGCTCCATTTCTATGGAATCATACACGGGAACTATTTTTCGATTTTTCACTAACATTAATAAATTCATTAACTGCGTCTAAAAAGTTAGCAAAATTTCCCGAAATTTTTTCTTTAGCTTTTTTGAAATTAAAAGAAATGTTTCTATTTTTATCAAATTTTTCAGAGATATAGTATTTTTCAACAACTGATGTCATAATTATTTATCTCCTTCTTCTTTTGAATTTTCTTGCTCTTGAGCAGCTTCTTCTTTAGCTGCTGCTGCTGCTGCTTCTTTAGCTATAGCTTCTTTTAAAGTTGCTTTCATTTCTTTTAATGGCATTTCCATATTTAATTCAAGATTATATTTTTTAGCTTGTTCAAAAATTTCGTTTTTAGCAAGAGCTTCTTTTAAGTTTACTAATTTAATTTCTTCTTTCTTTTGAATTGATTTTTTAGCATTCTTAATAACTATAAAAGCTCCCTTAGCTCCAGGAACGCTTCCCTTAACTAGTAATAAGTTATTTTCCGCATCTGATTTAACAACTTCAAGATTTTGAATTGTTACTTGTTCCGATCCTAAATGTCCAGGCATTGTCATACCTTTTCAAACTCTGTTACCAGAGATATCACCAATAGAACCTGTTTGTCTAATAGGTTGCGAACCACCACCACCACCATGTGACTTAGGTCCTATGTGTTGGTTTCATCTTTTAATGGCGCCGGCAAAACCTTTTCCTTTTGAAATTGCCGTAACATCTACAACGTCTCCGCTATCAAAAACCGAGGCATCTAATGTTTCACCTAAACCAAATCCAGACATGTTACGGATTTCTTTTACGAATCGCTTAGGTGTTGTATTTGCTTTTTTAAAATAGTTAATTTCTGGTTTCTTAATTTGAGATTTTTTCTTATCTTCTAAACTAAGTTGAGTTGCAATATAACCGTTTTTTTCTAAAGTTAAAACGTTAGTAACAACATTTGGTTTAACTTCAACTATAGTTACAGGTATTAATTTACCTTCTGAAGTAAATAGTTGAGTCATTCCAACTTTTCTTCCTAAGATTCCTTTCATATTCTTCCTTTCAATAATTTTTTTGTATTAGTATTACAAGTTGTTGTTCTTGTGTTTTTTTTAATACATATATACGCACAGACGTATGTATTTAAAAATTAAAAATAATAATCTGTATTAAGCTACAGATTTAACACTTATTTGAACACCAGCAGGTAATTCTAATCTTTTTGCTTTATCAATTAATGTTTCAGAAACATTTGATAAAACAATTAGACGTTTGTGTGTTCTTCTTTCGAATTGTTCACGAGATTTTTTATTAACGTGAACTGATCTTAAAATGGTAACAATTTCTTTTTTTGTTGGTAAAGGAATTGGTCCACTTACTGTTGCTTTTTCTGTTTTAGCTAAAACTACAATTTTTTTAGCCGCATCTTCAACTAACTGAGCATCAAAAGCTTTCACTTTAATTTCTAATTTTGACATATGTTTGTTCTCCTTCTTCATATTTGAAGTACTCCACATAAGTTCTCAATATCCGAGATGAACAACTAAGCTCGGCATATCGTAACCTTATGTTTCTTTGCATAGTTGCTAATTAATTATAACAAAAACAATTTTTTTCAACTATTTTTATAAATTTTTTTATTTTTAATTTTTAAAATAATAGCTGACATCTTATAAACAAAAAATATTAAAATTTTTTTATAAATCAATTTTTATTAAATTTATACAAATTTGAGCAAATTACTTGTTAATAAATATGCTTATAAATAAAAAATAAAAGTTATATATAATTAAATTCTTATAAAATTAAAATATTTTTTAAAATAATATTGGTTAAATAAAATTTTAATCACAATTTTAAAAGGAAAAAATGAAAAAAACATTAAAAATTAAAAAAGTTTTAATTGCTATGAGTATTGGCACCCCAATGTTGATTACACCTTTCATAGCAATTTCATGCGACAATAGACAAATTAAAAAAGATTCTAAAAAATTAGTTTTAGAATTTGAAGGTAAAAATGAAATAAAAGTTTTAGATTTTATTGATTATGCATTACAATCTAAATTGAACTCAAAAGAAGCTAATAAACTAGCTGATAAATATGAATATAAAGTTTTGGAAATAATTAACACCGATAATAAAAACGGAAAAATAATTGCAAAAATTGAAATAACAGAAAAATTATCAGAAGAAGATAAAAAAGCAAAGAAAAAGGCCGAAACTTTAGTTGTTATTAAAACTTTTGATGGTTTTAAAAAATTAGAAGGCAAAGAATTAGAAAAACAGAATTTAAAAAAAATAGCTAGAGAAGAAGCAAAAGTTGTTAAACTAACAATTAAGGGTAATTATTCAAAATTGCTTTCTAGTGAATTTCTAAGAGTTGGAAATAGTTTTGTTTGACAATTAAGCAAACTACAATCTGATAAACTTCAAATAAAATACATCACAGCGACAAATATTAATGATGATAAGGGAGAAATTACAATCCTTTTTGATATTTATGATAAATCTACAAATGAAGATTATGCAAGAGGATCAACAACAATATCTGGTTTTAAAAAAACAACAGATCCTGTTCCCGAAGATCCAGAACTAGCCAAAAAATTAAATACAAAACTAAACGAAGTAAAAGTAGAATTAAAAGATCCGGAATTTTTAAAAAAAATTTCTACTTCAAATTTTGCTGTAAATTTTAAATCTTGTTATTCTTTTAGTAATTTTGACAATAAAAAATATGTAGTAGATTATAAAATAAATAAATTTACTCATAAAGAATTTGAAGATGGGACGATAAGCTTTGAATATTGAATAAAAGATTTAAATACTGGTTTAAATTCTTCAGAACGCAAGACTTTTAATGTAACTGGACTTAAAACGTTGCGCGAAATAGCTTTAGAATATTCTTCGCCAAAAAAATATAAATATATAATTTCTGATATTGCTAAAAACCATAAAGTTAGCGAAATTACAGAAGAGAATATAGATCAATTTTTTTTAATTGATAATAAAAAACTACCATCAACCTTTCAATATTATTTTTTATTTGGAAAAAAGGTAATTAAAGATCGTAATTTTAGCTTAGGCCAAATAACGGTTACAATTTCTATTCTCGATAAAGAAAACAATAAACAATTATCAACAGTAGAATTTGTAATAAGTGGTTTTAAAATAGGCTAATAACTATTATTAAACATTTAAATTTAAATAAAATTTCAATGTTGCTGAATTGAAAATTCAAGTGCAACACTTTATTGATAAAATATTAGTGTGAGGTTGCTTGAATTTTTTTCTACTTAAAAAAATAAAAAAAGGCCTCACAAAAAACACCTAAGGAGACCTAATATGAATTATAAAGCATTTAAAAAATATTTTCACATTTCTTATGAAGAAAGATTTTTTATCAAAAAATTAATGGATAATGGCTATTCAATACGAAAAATTGCTAGACGATTACGCAGAAGTCCTTCAACCATTTCTAGAGAAATAAAAAGAAATCTTGATTTAACTGGAAATTATGATTCTTGTGCAGCAAATATAAAATCGTTTAAAAGACATTCTCATAAATATATGTTTAGATTTAATGTTAATTTTAGCTATAAAGAATTTACTAACATTTTTATTCAAAAATATGACAAAAAGTTTTTTGGTATAAAATCAACATATCACTATATTAAAACTAATTTTAAAATTAAATTACCATCACTAAGAACTGTTTTTAATTGGATAAAAAGCAATCAATGAACAATTAAAAAACATAATAGATTAAGGAGTTTTTATAAAAAGGGCGGCAAACGAACAGCTTCAGTTGTAAGCAGATTAGTTACAAGCGCTAGCTATGTTTTTCCGATTTGAACTAGACCTAAATCTATAGATTTAAGACAAGAATATGGTCATTGAGAAGCTGATCTAGTAATTGGCAAGCGCAGCACTGGTTTCAGAAATATTTTAACTTTAACAGAACGAAAAACAAGAATAGGCTTTGCAACATTTGTTTTAAGTAAATCAGGTTATGAAATTAATACTCAACTACGCAAGCTAATAAAAGAAAATAGTTTAATTGTTAAAAGTATAACAATTGACAATGGTATAGAATTTGAAAAAATAGGAATATTAGCCAAATGATTAAAAATAAAAATTTATCGAGCTGAACCTTATGCATCATTTCAACGTGGTTCAAATGAAAATTGAAATGGTTTAATTAGAAGGGAATATAAAAAAGGTTTTAACTTTAATACAATCAACATTGAAACGTTACAAAATATTTCAAATAAAATAAATGAAATGCCAAGAGAAATACTTGGTTGAAAATCTTCAAAAGAACTATTTTTAAAAGAAAATTACATCTAAGCTAATAATTAACAAATAAATAAATTAGAATTTATTTCTACCGAATAAACGGTGTTTTTTGTTTATTTAAATGGTTTAAAAAATACATAAAAACAAAAAAACATATATTTTTACAAACTTTAAAATTTTAAATATATAATAAAAATACCAAGCACAATTATGTGTTGCACTTGATATTTCACTTAAGGACACCACCAAACAAGGTGGTGTTTTTTGTTAAAAAAACCAAGCTATAAATGCTTGGTGTTGAACTATATTGCACTTAGATTATTTTTTGTTAACTTCAAAAAATAAACCTAATAAATTATTAAATCTACTTCAATGATTAATATCAAAATCTTTTAAAACATATTCAAAAACATTTTCCTTAAAAGCATATTTGTTTTGTTCTGTTGTTTTATCTTCTCTATTTGATAAAAAGAAAACGGGTTTTTCTTTGTCAAAAAAAGCAGTGTCCATTATTTTATTTACATCTATAAACTCTATTTTAATATTTTTACCATAATCATTAATATTTATATTATTAAAAATTTCATAATAAGAAATTACATTAAATGAATCACTTCTATTAAATGCCGCTAGCGCTATATATGGTTGGCCCTTATCTACAAAAGGACAAAAAGCTGTTGAAATATATGTAGTGTTATAAATATTTTTGTCATTATCAATAGTTAACTTTATAAAAATGTTTGTTGTTTTAATTTGACTTAAGTATTCTCAATCTTTTTTTGAAGGTTTATATAGAAAAACAAAATCAAAGTTTTGTAGTTTTTGTTTTTGAGAATCTAAAAAATAATTAAATGATTCTCTGTAATTGTTAATATTGAATAATTCTTTTTTATTTTCAAAAGGTTCAAATTCTCCAAATTCTATTTTTGAATATACAAAAGCATCTTCTACTATGCTATTATTGTCTTCTAATAAAATATTAACTGGAAAACGATCATATTTTGGTAATAATTTTCACTTATCAACTAAAAATAATTGTTCCTTAGTTATTTCAAATAAAGTGCCTTTGACAAAACTATTTTTATCTTTTTTTATAAAGACTTCACTAGATGGATTAATACATTTTATAAATCCATTTAGTCGTGCGCTTTTGTTTATCACCCCAAGACCAAATAATTTTCCAAAAAAGTCTAAATGTTCTAATTCATCATAAGCAAATAAATAAATTTTTTCTTGTTTCATGGCGTATCCTTACTATACAACTTTTAATATAAAACAAATTTTCTAATAATGTTCTATATATAGTTGAACTATTATATTATATAATATAATTATTTCAAATAAACTTAATCTTATATTATGTTTTAAAGGTTAAAAAGAATAAAAATATCTTATTTTTTTCATCTTTTCGTCCTTATTCTAATAATAAAAGGTTAAAATATATATAATTTTTAAAAGTTTATTTAAAAGGAGTTACTTAATGCGATATAAGTACAAAAGAGTTTTAATAAAATTATCAGGAGAAGGATTAGCTAATAAAGAAAAACATTTAGCTATTGATTATGAGCTAGTTGATAAATTTGCAAAACAACTTCAAATTATTATTCAAAATAAAGTTGAAGTAGCAATAGTAGTTGGTGGAGGGAACTTTTGAAGAGGTACAAGTGCTGCCAAAAATGGAATTCAAAGAGTTAGAGCAGATTATATTGGTATGCTCGCTACAACAATGAATGCATTAGCCTTACAATCGGGCTTTGAACATAATGGTTTACATTCAAGAGTTTTATCATCTTTAACAATGGATCCAAAGGTATGTGAAGTATATATTAATGAGAAAGCAAAAAAATATTTAAAAGCAGGAGAAGTAGTAATATTTGCTGGAGGAACTGGTAGACCTTTTTTTACAACAGATACAGCTTCTACTCTTTATGCTTCAGAAATTAATGCAGATGCAATATTAATGGGCAAGAATAATATCGATGGTGTTTATGATTCGGACCCCAAATTTAATAAAAAAGCAAAAAAATTTGATACATTAACATATGATGAATTATTAGAAAAAGATTTAAAAGTTATTGATCAAACTGCAGCTTCAATGGCAAAGGACAATAACATTGATATTATAATATTTGATATTAATGAACAAAATGCTTTATTAAGAGCTATTGAAAATAAAATACCAAATACATTAATTACAAAACAAAAATAATGGGAGAAATATTATGGAATTAAGTTTTTATCTTGAACAATTAAAAGAGCAAGTTGAAAAAGCTATAGAAAATTATCAAAATCAAACTTTAAAATTTGCAGTAGGAAGAGCGAATCCTGCCTTAATCAATAAAATAAAAATTAATTATTATGAAACTTGAATGAATTTAGATGAACTAGCATCAATTAGTTCACACGGGGCTTTGGAATTATTGGTTAAACCATATGATATGGCAATTTTAAAAACTGTGGAAAAAGCAATAACAGATCAAAAATTAAATATTAATATTGTTAATCAAGGTCATCAATTAAGATTAATATATCCTCCAATAACTACAGATAAGCGTGTTGAAATGACCAAACAATTAAGTCAAACAACAGAGCAAGCTAAGATTGTTGTAAGGCAAATTCGTCAAGATTTAAATAAACAAATTAAATCTGACGATAGTTTATCAGAAGATCTAGCAAAAAATTATTTAGATCAAATTCAAAAAGAAATCGATAAAGCGATGGAAAAAATAGCAAGCATAGCTTCAGAAAAAGAAAAAGAATTATTAACTATATAATTAAAAAGCAAAAAGCCAAACTGGGCTTTTTTTGTTATTTTTTTTAAAAAAATAGAGCTATTAATTTTAGCAAAAAAAGCATTTTTATATAAAATATAAAATATTTTTTTATATCTAAAAATACTTCTAAAAGGTATATATAATATTAATTATGAAAAATATTAGAACACGAATAAAATCCGCACTTATATTATTCTTTACAATAATACCCTTCTTTTTTATTACTTATTTTGGTAGAACGCCTGGGAAAATAATTGGTTTATCATTTTTTGCGTTTTTATCTGCTTGAGCTACATATGAAGTTTTAAGTCATAGTGTGTTACAAAGATGAGAAAATATAATTATTACTTTATTAACAACTTTAATATGGGCAATGCCTCTAGATTGATATAATGCTCAAGACCCTAACAATATATTTATTAAGCAGGGCAATGCTGTAGGACTTAATATTAATTTGTTTATTGAGCAAATAAAACACGTAATTTTCTTTGGAAAAGACACTTTAACAAATTTTGCAGCTCTTCAAATAATTTCAATTACAACAATAATTAGCATTATTTATTTTATAAATATTTTTGTAATAAAAGAAGCAAAAGACAAAATAAAAAAAATAATGATCTCTTATTTTGTCGCAATTTTTGCAACTATTTTTATTCCCATAGCTTTTAAGGCTTTATTTATATATAATTGAGCAAATTTATATTTTATTTTTGCTGTATTTAGTATTCCAATTGTAACTGATACTTCAGCGTATTTAGGAGGTTCTATTTTAGGCAGAAAAATTATTAAAATTGGTATGGCTCCTAAAATAAGCCCTAAAAAATCTTGAGAAGGCGGAATCATTGGTTTTCTTTTTGGAGCATTATTCGTGTTTATAACTATGTATTTAGGAAAATTGACAAATAATGGTGCATTTACTATTTTTACAAATTGAAAACAATTATTAGCTGGAGTAATTTTATTACCAGTTGTTTCAATAGTAGGTGATTTAGCCTTTTCATTAATTAAAAGATTATATGATATAAAAGATTTTTCAAATTTAATTCCTGGTCATGGTGGTTTTATGGATAGATTTGATTCTTTATCTTTTGTAGTTGTAATTACATCAAGTATTTTATTAATAAAATAATTAAAAAAGGAAGTATATATGCGTGAAAAAGATGCTCAATTTTTAAATTTATGCAAAGAAATAAATTTTAAACCTAACGAAAGTTTTAATGGCGTGAGAGTTTGTGAAGTTACACCTAGTTTGAATTTTGCAAACTGAATTTTTGATTTTCAATTTGATGAATTAATTGATATTAAAGATTATAAGAATTTTCAAAAAGCTTTAGAAGCAAAGTTTCCAAAATGTAAAATTAATTTGCGAATTCAAAATTTAATTTTAGATAAAAAAATAATATCTGAGTATCTTCAATATGTAATTTCAAAAAAATATGTAGTCTTAAAAGAAGTAAGCAGTTTTTTTAGTTCAAAAAATATTGAATTAATTGATCAGGAAATAATATTTAATTTACCATCTAAAAGTGTATATGAAACTTTTAAAGAAAACGATAATTGTATTAAAGATGCTTTATCAAAAATTGGTTATGATTTTTTAGTACCAATTTATAAATTAGAAGAACAAGAAATTAAAATTCAAGGTAAAAAAACCTTGGAAAAATTAATTGGTTCTGTTAATACAATCAAACAAAAAGCTAATATAGAACAAGAAAATTATGAATCTAAAAATAGCAGAACATATAACAGAGGTTTTAGGTCTAGTTATAAATTAAGAGAAATGACAATAGCTGAAGCTCTTAACACTTTTGAACCAGTGCGCGTTATGGTAAAAGGAGAAGTGTATTTCTCAGAATGAAAAAACACAAAAAATGGAAAAAGTATTTTAACAGTTAAAATAGCGGATTATAATGAAGCTATAACTGTTAAACATATTCAAAATGCCGAAGAAGAACAATGTAAATTAAATGAAGGGGACACTATTATTGTTCAGGGAACTTTAGGCGATGATATGTATACAAAAGCTAAATATATAATGGCATCTGGTAAAGATTGATATAGACTAACAGATTCAATCATTAAATTAGATGAAGATAATGAAGAAGAAAAAAGAATTGATTTAGCAATAAGAACTAATATGAGTGTGCAAGATGGTATGGCTTCTGCAGAAGAATATATAAAAGCAATAAAACACTATGGTCATGAAGCAATTGCTATAACAGATCTAGATAACATACAAAGCTTTCCAGTTTTTTATAATTCTTTAAAAAAAGATTCAACTATTAAACCTATTTATGGTGTAACATTATCAACTATATCTAATAAAAATACAATGTTTATTAATTATCAAAAACCATTTTATTTAAAGTCAGCTGAATATGTAGTATTTGACTTAGAAACTACAGGTTTATCTCCAAGGTTTGAAGATATAATAGAATTTGGTGCTTCAATAATACAAAACGGAATTCAAGTAGAAAAAATTCAATTCTTTTTACAAACAAATAAAAAACTAACAGAAAAAATTAAATCACTTACAAATATAAGTGATGAAATGCTAAAAAAAGGTATACCTCAAGAAGAAGGTCTACAAAAAATTTATAATATCTTAAAAGGCAGAATAGCAGTAGCTCATAATGCTTCTTTTGATATGGGCTTTTGTTTTCAAAAATTTAGAGAACGTGGTTGAAATTTAAAAGAACTAATGTGTATTGATACTTTGCATGTTTCTTATTTTTTAGATACAGATGATAGAATTCATAGATTAGAAAAAGTATGTAAAAGACACAACATTGCTTATGACGTTAATGTTGCTCACCGTGCTGATTATGATGCCAATGTTTTGGCTCATGTTTGACAAAAAATGATATCTAGATTGTCTCAAGAACACAATATAAATACTTCTGAACAATTATTTAATACTAATACAAAAAAATGAGCAAAAAGAAAAAGACCTTCAGTTATTAGAGTATTAGCTAAAAATCAAAAAGGTTTAAAAGAAATGTTTCAAATTGTTTCTAATTCTTTAACTAACAATTATGCTAATGGTCCAAAATTCTTTATTGAAGATAAAGAAAAATATCAAAATTTGTTTTTTGGTTCGGCTACACATGAATCTAAATTATGAGAAAAAGTATTATTTGGAACAGATAAAGAAATTAATGATGAAATTAAAAATTATGATTATATAGAATTACCACCTATTAATAGTTTTATATATGAAGTTAAAGATCAAGAAATTACTTGAGAAAATCTTAAAAAAGCTTATATTGATTTAATAGAAAAAGCTACAAAACAAAACAAGCTATGTGTCGCTACTTCAGATTCTCGTTATGTATATGATTATCAAAAGTTATTTCATGCAATATATATAAATGCTCCGACTTTAGGTGGAGGAATGCATTGACTTAAAAATAGAGCACAACCTAATTTTAAATATTTAACAACAAGACAAATGCTAGATGAGTTTGTGTTTTTAGGTGATGAAAAATTAATAAAAGATATTGTAATTAGAAACCCTAAAAAAATTGCTTCACAAATTGAAAAAGTTGAAGTTATTAAAGATAAATTGTATGTTCCAAAATTTGATGATTCTCCAACTAAACTTAGAAATTTAGTGTATCAAAATTTAAAAGAACGTTATGGTGATAATCCTGATTCTTTAATAGTAGAAAGAGTTGAAAAAGAATTAAATCCTATTATTAAGTATGGATATTCAGTTATTTATTGAATAAGTCATAAATTAGTTAAAAAATCTAATGAAGAAGGATATTTAGTTGGTAGTCGTGGTTCTGTAGGATCATCTATTGTTGCTAATTTAGCAAACATTTCAGAGGTTAATCCTTTAGCTCCTCATTATTTATGTCCTAAATGTAAATACTTTGAATGAAATAAAAACCCTAATGTTTATTCTGGTTGAGATTTAGAAGATAAAAATTGTCCTAAGTGCAATACTTTATTACTAAAAGATGGTCATAATATACCTTTTGAAACATTTTTAGGTTTTGAAGCAAATAAAGTACCTGATATAGATTTAAATTTTAGTGGTAATTATCAGCCAACTATTCATAATCTAGTTAAGGAATTATTTGGAGAAAATCATACATTCAGAGCGGGAACTATTTCTAAAATAGCAACTAAAACAGCTTTTGGTTTTTGCGAAAAATATATGCATGAAATTCGTAGTGGTGAAGAACCATGATCTAGACTATATCTTGATTTTTTAGCTCACAAGTCTGAAGGAGTTAAAAGAACAACAGGGCAACACCCCGGAGGAATTATAATCATACCAAAAGAGTTTGATGTTGAAGATTTTACACCCGTTAACTATCCAGCTAATGATATAAATAGTACATGAAAAACAACACATTTTAATTTTGAGTCAATTCACGACAATGTGCTAAAACTTGATTTATTAGGTCATGATGATCCAACAACTATAAAAATGTTGGAAGATCTAACTCATACAAAAGTTAAAGATATACCTAAATCAGATCCAGAAGTTATGAAATTATTTTATACAACAGAATCATTAGGTATAAAACCAGAAACGATAGGTGGTGAAACTACTGGAGCTTATGGTTTGCCAGAATTCGGCACTAATTTTGTTAGAGGTATGTTAAAAGAAGCTCAACCTCGTACATTTAATGATTTAATTTTGTTAAGTGGTTTGAGCCATGGAACAGATGTGTGAGCAGGAAATGCACAAGAACTAGTTAAAAATGGTTTTAGATTAAAAGATTGTGTATGTTGTCGTGATGATATTATGCAAGGCTTAATAGAAAAACAAGTAGACCCCTTAATATCTTTTGAAATAATGGAAAAAGTTCGTAAAGGTAAAGGTTTAAATGAAGAACAAGAAAAATTATTATTAAATAATAAAATTCCAGATTGATATATTAAATCTTTAAAAAAGATTAAATATATGTTTCCTAAAGCACACGCTACAGCATATGTAATTATGGCTTGGAGAATAGCTTGGTATAAGTTATATTACCCATTAGAATTTTATGCTGCATATTATAGTATTAGACCTGATGCGATAGATATTGAAACAATGTCTGCAGGATATAATAAAGTAAGTTTATTATTGGAAGAATATAAAAAACGCAAAAACGACAGAAGTAATCCATTGAGTACAAAACAAGCATCAATGATTGGTACTTTTGAAATTACTAAAGAACTTTATGTTAGAGGATTTAAAATTCAAAAAATATCATTAAAAAGATCTCTAGCTACCGAGTGAATTATAGATAAAGAAACTAAATCATTGATTCCACCTTTTGTTGTTGTTGATGGTTTAGGTGACACTGTTGCAGAAGCCATTGTAAAAGCAAGAGAAGAACATTATTTCTTATCTATTGAAGATTTAATTGAGCGTGGAAAGGTTAATTCAAAAATTTGCACTGAAATGAGGAAATTAGGTGTTTTAAATGATTTGAATGAAACCAACCAAGTTGAATTATTTTAAAAAAGGAAAAATATTTATAAAATTAAAGTTTAAACAATATTTTGTTTGGATTAAAATATAGAATTTTCTATATTTTAATTTTTTTTTCATACTATAATTAATCAAGGAATATAATACATGATAAGGAGAAAGTCATTGTATGGAAAAAGAAATTAAATTAGATCAATTTTATACAAATCCTATTATTTGTGATTCTTTAATTGAAATTGTGCAATCTTTAATTCCTAGTCAGTTGCAAGATGAAATTTTAGAACCCTCTGCTGGAACAGGAAATTTTATTGATGCTTTAGTTTCGGTGGGAGTAAAACCGGAAAAAATATTAGCTTATGATATTGATCCAAAATCCCATGAGATAATTAAACAAGATTATTTAAGTGTACATATACCTTTTAGTGAAAATAGGTTTATAATAGGAAATCCTCCATTTGGTTATCGTGGTAAGAAAGCTTTAGAGTTTTTAAATAAAGGTTTAACAGAAGCTAATTATGTTGCTATGATATTTCCAAATATATTTAAAAGATATTCAATTCAAAAAAAAGTGTTACCTGAAGCAAAATTAATTTATTCTTTGAATTTATTAGAAAAGTCTTTTATACTAAATGATAAACAATATGGTGTTAAATGCGTTTTTCAAATTTGAACTACGAAAAATACATATGCTAAAGATATTAGAATTAAAAATCAACCAATAATACGTCATAAAGATTTTCAAACATTTATTTATAATAATACCCCGCAAACACTAAAATATTTTGAAAAAAACATTTATAAATGAGATTTTGCTGTTCACAGACAAGGTTATTATGATTACAATTTGAAAATAGTTAATCCTAAAGATTTAAAACCTAATAGGCAGTATTTTTTTGTTAAAATTTTAAATAAAAAAGCCAAAAAAATTATAAATAAAATTAATTTTGAAAAATTATCAAAAAACAATACTCAGGTTTTCGGGTTTTCCACTAGTGATTTTGTGGAAGAGTATATGAAATTAAAGGGAGAAAAATAATGCTAACTGAAATATTTGAAAACATTATGGAAAAAAGAAGTTTTTATAGTTCCTCAACAGAAGGCCAAGAATTTGAACAAAAATTTAGAAATTTAATTAAAAAGTCGTATAGTGAAATAATTCCAGGAGAATACTTTAAGAAAGGACTTATTGAAATAACAAATTTAGAAAATAATTCTAATAGCATTAAAATTGCTAATCAATTGCCAAAAATTAAAAATAATATTTTGTCTAAGACTTCTATTGAGTTAGTTTCTAACCCATTTGAAAATGTAAAAAGTCATTTTGTTTATCAACCATATGGTTCTCAAAATTTTCCTGATTTTTTAATTTTTACTGAAAAATATATAATTCCAATAGAAACAAAATTTAGCAAAAACGAGAAAGGAAATAAAGGCATTGATTCTTCAAGGCCTATGTGAAATTCAAATATCCCCAAAATGAATGCTATATATATTTATGGTGTTTCAAATTTGGACACCACATTTTTTAAAGGATCAGACATTCTTAATATTGATACAAATAAAATTTTAATTAACTATTTTGAAGAATTAGATAAAAATACTGAAGCCTTAGATGAAAGTTTGCTAAATCAAAAAAATAATTTTGGTATATACCCCTATATTAGAAAAGCATATGAACATAAAGCAGATAAATCCACATATCTAAAAAATGGGAAAAGAACTATAGAAAGTTATTTTTCTGAAAATAGGAAAAATCGAGAAGAAAATGTACTTAATTTTCTTAGGGAAATAGAAAAATAAAAAACTTCTTAATTTTTAAAGATGCATTTAAAACTACAATTTTGCTATTTTAATTTTTAAACAAAAAAGCTGAAATTAACCAGCTTTTCTAAACATTAGTTTTTTTATTGAGCTATTTTACTTAAAACTAATTCTCCTACAACTAATCATGTAGGTATAAATATAAAACTTGACATAGTAGACAAACTACTTACTTGTGATGTATATTTATCATGATTTTTAAAGTGTTGTGAGTATAAAACAATTGTTGTTCCTGGAGGAACTGCACCAACCATTACCAATACAGCTCCCACGCTTACGGGCAATAATTTTTTAGTCACAAAGAACATTACAATTAATAATATAAACAAAGGAACTAAACCTGATTTATAAAATAAAAATAATCAATTTTCTTTTTTTCTAAACATTTCCTTTAAATTAGTTTTGGCCAAACTAGTTCCTATAACTATCCAAATTAAAGGACTAATTAAACTCACCAAAATATTAACTGGTTTAGCCAAATATGGCATAGTCACATTTCAATCAAATCATCCTGTTGGTTTTCCATTGTAAGGAAATCATAATTTTTTTAAATTATCATATCTAAATCAATTAATAATTTTTTTAGTTTTTAAACCATCTAAAACAGTTATTTCTTGTCCATATAATGTACTAAAATTTGGACCAAAAGTTCCTTCTTTAGTAAATATATTTGAATTACCGCCAGAATTTAAC
Source organism: Metamycoplasma phocicerebrale (assembly GCF_003383595.3). Lineage (NCBI taxonomy): Bacteria > Bacillati > Mycoplasmatota > Mycoplasmoidales > Metamycoplasmataceae > Metamycoplasma > Metamycoplasma phocicerebrale. The sequence goes on along the minus strand of NZ_CP033058.2, from coordinate 500,095 downwards.
AATATTTTATTTGTGTCTTTAATTGTTGAACCGAATCTAGGTATATATTGTGTTGCTCATAACCCTATAGCTATAAGAACAACAATAAATGCAGGATTTAAAATAGCTTTTTTCAATGTGTATTTGAATTCTTTTTTAGTAAATTTAACTCCAGATAATAAAGAAAAAGATAAACCAAAACCACCAATATAATAAAGAATATTTCAAATACTTAATGATCCTAATTCGGGTCCATTAGGAAATACACCCAAAACAATTGGAGTGGCAAATAAAATATTTGATCCATAAATACACATTAATCAAGTCACTAAATGTTTTCTTTGCAATTTTTCTAAATAAGCGCCTTGATTTCAAATTTGTTTTATGTCAAATTCAACATTTGCTTGATATTCTTCAAAATCTTTTTGAGCTCTTTTTATAATCCTCTTAGGAATTAAGTGAGGTAAAAATTTTGTTCATAATATTGCTATTGTTGTCAAAATAATATAATAAATGGCACTAAGTCCAAAAACTATACCATATGTTTTTAAATCAGCTTTATCAGCATTTTTCATAAATGAAAAAAAAGATAAAAATGGAATAATAATATTAATTATTATTTTTTGAATTGCTGTTGTAGCATTATCATTTAAAATTTTAGTTTTAAATAAAACAAAACCTAAAAAAGTAATAAGTAATGTCGAAATTATGGCCCCTCAAAGTCCTGTATTGCTAATAATGCTACCAAATAACTTTCCAGAGCTCATATTACACTCCTAATTTTTCTAATGCATCTATTGCTGCATTAGTTTCAGCATCTTTCTTAGATTTTCCTATTCCTTCGCCATATTTTACATTTTCAAACATAACAACTGATCCAAATTGTGAATTGGCTAAAATTTCAGTTATATATTCAATTTTTGAATTACTTGATTTTTGGAAATGTTCTTGCAATAAATTTTTTGGATGATTGTGTTTCACGTTTAATGCTCTATCAAAAGTAGGCTTTAAAGTAATATTAGTAAATTCTCTTACTTTTGATAAACCATAAACTATATAAATTGCTCCAACAAATGATTCATATAAGTTTGATATTGTTTTTTTATTTAAACCATTGATAAAGGCCGTTTTAGAATGCCTTAAATACTGCATTAACTTAAATTTAGTTGCAATATTAGCTAAATTTGTTTTGTCAACAACAGAACTGCGTAACTGAGTTGCCAACCCCGCTTTTCATCATTTCTTTTTAGAAGATATTCAATCAGTCAAAATAAATTGCAAAATACCATCTCCTATAAATTCTAAATAATCATTGTCTTTGCAATCTTTATGCTCGTTTGAATAAGATTTGTGTGTAAAAGCTGTAATTAATAATTCTATTTCTTCTTGTTTTAATTTTTCTGTTGGTAAATTAAATGATTCTAGCAAAGCTCTTAATTCTTCTCAAAATAATGTTTCTTTTTTATTCATTATTTATAGCTCCCAAATTTGATTTTATGTCCTCAATAAAATTATTTTTTTCTAATAAATTTTTAATTTGATTTAAAGCATTATAAAAAGCTATTTTATCAGAACTACCATGTGCCTTCACTACTACTTTTTCCAGTCCTACAATATATGCTCCACCCACATTTCTATAATCAAATCTTTGTTTCATCTTTTTTAATTTTGGTTTTAAAAATAAACCACCAATTTTAGATATACAACTTGACATTATTGTTTGTTTTAAAACCCTACCAAAACCTATAAAAGAAGATTCCAAAGTTTTTAAAAATATATTTCCTATTTGGCCTTCTGCCAAGACAATATCCACTTTTCCTTCAATCGCATCTTTAGGTTCAATAAAGCCCTGATAATTAATTAAAGTATTATCTTTAAGCAAATGATTTGCCTCTTTTATATTGTTGCTTCCCTTATATTCTTCTGTTCCTATATTTAATAAACCTACTGTTGGTTTTTGTATATTAAAAATTTTTTTATAATATTCTGTAGCAACTAAAGATCAATTATTTAAATATTCAGAAGGTGTTTCAACATTTGCCCCAGCATCTAAAAGTAAAATATATTTATTATTAATTGTTGGGATCATAGGCATAAATGCAGGTCTTGCTACATTTGGCAACCTTTTTACTTTTAGGCTTGATAAAGAGATTAAAGATCCACTATCTCCGCTGCTTAGAATTGCGTCATATTCATTTTCATTTAAAAAATTAAAAGCATCTAACATAGTAGATTGATTTTTTAAAATTTCACGAGGAGAATTTTCAATATGAGCCAACCCATTTGAATCAAAAATTTCAAATTTATTTGTGTTTTTTTTCAAATATTCTTTAATTATATTTGCAGGTCCAACTAAAGTAAGTTGATAATTAGGGTTTTCATTTTTAAATTTTAAAGCAGCATCTAAGGCTTTAAAATGTCCGCCATCATTATTTAAAATATCAAAAACAATTTTTTTCATAGTTTACTCCGCTGCAATTAAATAAGGATAAATAGTTTGGCCGCCATTATATACATCAACACTAACACCAAAATTTACTTCAATATAATTTTGTAATTCATTTATATCGGCTTCAGTCACCCCTTGGCCATAAAACAATGTAACAATTTGTGTATCTTCACTTACTAATTCATTTAATAGTTTTATAGCGGCTTCATTAAATGTTTTGGCTGTGTTGGTTAGTTTGCCTTCTTTAATAGTCATAAATTCGCCAGCCTTGACTTTAATTCCATCTAATTTTGTCGTTTTAATTGAAGGAGCAACCTCACCATAATGAATATTTGTTAAAGCATCACGCATTAATTGGTGGTTTTCTTCTACTGAATTATCTTTACTAAAGTTATACAATACGCTTAATGATTGAGCTTGAGATTTTGTTGGAATAATAATAATTTTTTTATCTTTAACAATAGTAGATGCTTGTTGTGCTGAAAGAATAATATTTGAGTTATTAGGTAAGATAAAAATTGTTTCAGCATTAACTGAATTAATTGCATACACTATATCGTTAATTGAAGGGTTGTTTGTTTGGCCACCTTCGACAATGTAAGATACTCCATTTTCTTTTAAAGTGCTAATAATACCTGCTCCAGAATTACATGATATTATAGCTGATGCTTTTCTTTCTAAACATTTTTCATCATCTTTGTTGCATTCTGTTTTTTTAGTTGAAGTGTCAGCATTTTTTTTACTATCATTTGCTTGCAAAGTCATATTTTCAATTTTAACCTTAATAAATTGACCTAAACTATTAACAGCATTTAAAACTTCTCCTGGTCTTATGGCATGAATGTGTACTTTTAAAATTGAATTATCTTGAACAACAACCATTGAACTTCCAATTTTTTCTAATTTATTAATTAAAAAATCTCTATTAAACTTCTTTGGTTTTTTTAATTCAAGTATAAATTCTGTGCAATAACCAAACTCGCCTTCAAAAACTTCGGTATCTGATATAAATTTATTTACATCATCTTCTTTATTTAGTAATTGAATAGGAGAACCTTGAAAATATGCAAGCATTCCTTCTAATACTGCATATAAACCTTCTCCTCCAGAGTCAGTAACTTCTACTTCTTTAAGTACTTTTAACAAATTAGGAGTATTATCACAACTTTTTCTTGCTAAACCTAAAGCTATTGTAAAAACATCCTTAATGTCACTATCAATAAGAACATTGTCTATTAGTCCTTCTGAAGTTTCTCTTATAACTGTTAAAATTGTACCTTCAATAGGTTTTAAAACAGCCTTGTAAGCAGAATTGGACGCTGATTGAAAAGATTTAACTAAATCATAAGAATTGATTTCGGTCTTATTATTAAAGCCTAAGGCAAAACCTTTAAAAATTTGACTTAAAATTACACCTGAATTACCACGTGCAGAAAACAACATATCTTGAGCCATTTTTGTAGCCACTTCTGAAATATTTGTATTTTCTTTTTCATTTCCATTAATGATTGACATAATTGTTGAAGCCATGTTTGAGCCAGTATCTCCATCAGGTACTGGAAAAACATTCAATGCGTTAATTGAATTTTGTTTATTTTTTAAATTATAAGCACCCGATGTAACTGCTTCTAATCATATTTTTCCATCTATTTTTCTCATTATTTTGTTCCTTTAATGTATACACATATTTTTCCAATTTTTAAGTCTTGATCCTTAAGGTTATAGTTGATAATTTGGTATATTTCTTCAACAATATTTTTAGCACTAATATTTACTAAAATTATTAAACCAATACACAAATCTAATAAATTTTTATTTTTCTTATTTTTTGTTATTACCAATCCATCGTTGTCAAAATCAATATCATTTTCTTTTGTTAAAGTTTTAAAATCGACAACACCTGCTATTGATGAAATCCAATTTTTAATTTTGATAATTAAATCCTTGCTAATCATAAATTCTCCATTTTATTTTTTAATATAGTTTCTTTTTATTGGAAACATTGAAGTTAGCTTGGCTACTTCTTTTTTTATTACTAGTTTCAAATTTTCATTTTGAGGATCTCTTAAGCACTTATCTATTAAGTTAGCTAAAATAATAAATTCATCTTCACAAAAACCACGAGAGGTCATAGCGGCTGAACCTAATCTAATACCACTGGAAATCATTGGTGATTCTGTATCGTTTGGAATTGAATTTTTATTTACTGTAATATTGCATTCTTGTAATATATTTGAAGCTTCTTTGCCAGTTAAATTATAAGAAGTCTTAACATCGATCATAAATAAATTGTTTGCAGTTAAACCCGATATTATTTTTGCGCCTTTATTTATAAATGTTTGACAAAAAACTTTTGAATTTTTTAAAAGTTGATCTTGATATTCTGCAAATTCAGGTTGTAAGGCTTCATAAAAAGAAGCTGCCTTAGCTGCTATTTGGTGAAATAAAGCACCGCCTTGATACCCTGGAAAAACAGCTTTATCTATTTTTTTAGCTATTTCTTCATTATTGCTTAAAATTATTGCTCCTCTTGTCCCTCTTAATGTTTTATGAGTTGTTGTCATTATTACATCAGCATAAGGAACTGGAGATGGATGTAATCCAGCTATTATTAAACCTGAAATGTGTGAAATATCAGCTAATAAATAAGCCCCCACTTGATTTGCTATTTCTCTAAAATTATCAAATTGAATTATTTGAGAATAAGCTGAGTATCCACAAATTATTAATTTAGGCTTTACTTTTTTTGCAATTTTTAAAATATTATCATAGTCTAAAAAACCATTTTCATCTACAGAGTATGAATAAGATTCATATAAAATTCCACTAAAAGAAATTTTATAGCCGTGAGTTAAGTGTCCACCCGAATCTAATGATAAACCCAAAACTTTATCGCCTGGGTTCAATAGAGCCAAATATATTGCTGCATTTGCTACAGAACCTGAGTATGGTTGAACATTAGCAAAATTAACATTAAAAAGTTTTTTAGCTCTTTCTTGTGCTAGCATTTCTATTTGATCAATATATTCACAACCACCATAATATCTTTTATTTGGGTATCCTTCCCCATATTTATTAGTTAAACAAGATCCTGCAGCTTTTAAAACATCTTCTGAAACATAATTTTCCGAAGCAATTAATTCAATATGGTCTTCTTGTCTTTTGCATTCATTATTAATCATTGTTTCTAATTCTTTGTCAACTAAAGAAATTTTTTTATACATAGTAACCTCCTTATTTTTTTGTATAAATAAAATAAATTAAAAAACTAAACTAAATTTGCTTTAGTCTAGTAAAGATTTTTTAGCTCTTTCTTCTTTTTCAATTTGGGTTTTCAATTTATCTTGTTTTTTCTTTTCGACATGTTTAACTATTAAAAGGATGGGAATTGATAAAAATGCTAAACCAATAGCAGGCAAAACTCTATATGGTCATTCTGAAACTCCAGATGATACTAAAAAAGAATTCATAGCTATAGCAACGGGTACTAAAAATATAAATGCGCTTAACTTTAATACTTTAAATTTAAGAGCCAGAAGAGAAACAATTGATATTTGCACAACAGCTATTGCTAAGGCAATTGGCAAGAGCACTGATCATCTATTTAAGGTTTTGGTAGATGATATAATTCAACCATCTTTACCTGCTAATAAAAATATTAAAAATGATGGAATTGCAATTAAAAATAATCCAGTTAAGGCAACCCTTCATGAATTAGATAAAGTACGTTTTTCTTTTTGGACTTCTAAAGTCTGATAATTATTAATATTTACTTTTTTATTTTTTCATTTTTTATTATTTGACATTATTATTCTCCTCTTATGTTATAAGACATTAATAAATTTTATCAAAAATTAATTATATATTGCAAAAGCAATGCTTAATTATATTTATTAAATAAATAAATATATTAAATTGCATTTAAAAAACATTTAAATAATTTTAAAAAAAATTTAAATAAAAACATTTCAAACTTTGTATTTAATTATTTTTTTGTCTTAAATTAAGACTTTTTATTGAGTTTTAAATTTAATTTTTGTTTTAAAAAATAACAAAGCAAAAAAATAAATTTAATAAAAAAAATAAAACAGAAAAAGTTTAAAAAAAATTTAAAATTACCTAAAAATAGTATTTTTAGTATCTGTTTATCTTTTTCTTTTATAATGTATTAATACGCATTTGTGTATTTTAGCCTCGAAAGGAAGATAATGAAACTAATACAAGTTGAAGCTCATGGTTTTAAATCATTTGCTGATAAAGTATCATTAAAATTTGATGGTGGCGTTGTCGCTATTATTGGTCCTAATGGTTCCGGAAAATCAAATATTAATGATGCTATAAGATGAGTTCTAGGTGAAACTAGTTCCAAGGTTTTGCGTGGAGATAGCATGGAAGATGTTATTTTTGCCGGTTCCAAAACAGAAAAAGAAATGAATAAAGCAGAAGTTATTTTAACTTTTGATAATAGAGATAGAGCAGTAAGCATACCTCATGATTTTTTTACAATATCTCGTGTTTTAAATAGGGGAAAAGGTGCTAATGAATACTATATTAATGGGGGAATAGCTAGACAAAAAGATATAAAAGAAATAGCGATGCAAAGTGGAATTTCAAAATCATCTTTAGCTATAATTGGTCAAGGCACCATATCTGATATAGCAGAAGCAACACCTGAAAGACGTCGTGAAATATTTGAAGAAGCTTCTGGTACTTCAATGTATCGTTCTAAAAAAACTGAAGCAATGAGAAAATTAGAAAGAACAGATGAAGCTTTAGAACAAATTGAAATTATAGTCCAAGAATTAGAAAGACAAATTAAGCCCTTACAAAAGCAAGCTGAAAAAGCCAAAATATTTAAACAAAAATCAGAACAACTTAAAGAAGTGGAAGTTTCCTTATTAGTTCATGATTTTATGTCTTATTCAGAAAGATTAGAAAAATTAAATTCAGAAGGCTTAGCATATAACCAACAAAAAGAAGATCTTGAAATAAAACTAAAAATGTATTCTGAAATTACTAATCAAAAGCAACAATTAATGGTCCAATTGGATTCTTCAATTGAAAAGTTAAAAACTAGAATTGATGAAATAACTTCAAATATATCAAATTTAGAAATTAGATCAGCTCGTGAAGAAAAACAACGTGAAATGCTTATTAATGGTGAACTAAAAGTTACTGAAGAACAAAGAATTGAAGCTTTAAAAGAAGAATTGAGTTCTTTAAATACTAAAATTGAATCGTACAAAAAATATATTGCTACACAAAAAGATAAATTAGAAAATATAACACAAGAAATTACCAATTTATCAGCTTCTAATAACAATGCTAAAAGAGACGTTAATATTGAAAAAGAAAAACTACATAAAATTAACTCTAAATTAGACATTATTGAAGAAATGAGACATTCTAAAACAAATCTTCAAAAAGGAACAAAACATATTGTTGAAAATGCCCATATATTCAAAGGTTATAAGGGACTAGTATCTGATATTTTGAAAGTAGATTCTAAATATAGTCTTGCTATAGAAACAGTTTTATCTAATGCATTGCAACACATTGTTGTTGATAATTCAGAAACAGCAGTTAAAGCAGTAGAATTTTTAAAACAAAATAAAGGTGGAAGAGCTACATTTATACCATTGGGTTCAATAAAACCAAAATTTGTTTTTGAACAACATATAGTTGTGGCTCAAACTCAAAAAGGTTTTTTAGGTGTAGCTTCTGAATTAATTGAAGTTGAAAAAGAATTTGATATTTTAAGAAAATTCTTACTAGGAAGTATATTAGTAGCAGACACAATAGAAAATGCTAATAAAATTTCTTACTTGTTAGAAAAAAGATACATGATTGTAACTTTAGAAGGCGACATTATTAGAGCTGGCGGCGTTATTACCGGTGGTCAAAAGAATGAATCTGCTAATATATTAGATATCGAAGAGCAAATCAAAAAATTACAAGATGCCAAGCCATCTTTAATTGCTTTCATTTCAGCAAAAGAAAAAGAAATTAATGAAAATGATCAAAAATTACAACAATTAAGCGCATTATTTTCAAATCTAACTTTAGATAAAACAAAACAAGAAAATAGTTTAAAAGAAGCTTATGTAAAATTTGATGAAATTAGAATTAAATATGAATCTATTTCCAAAGAAAAACTTGATAATCTAGAAACAGTAGACATTGCCTTAAAAATTCAAAAATTAACTTTAGAAAGAAGTGAATTAAACGCAAACAAAACTTCTCAATCTGAATTATTACAATCAGCTAAAAGAGAATTTACAGATGCAAACACAAAATTAGCAGAAGCTAATAATGAACTAAATACTTTAATTTCTGATAATGCTATGAAAATAGCTGAAAAATCTAAGGCTGAAACAGCAATTGGCTATGTAAAACAAAGATTATCTGAACAATATAATATGTTGTTTGACACAGCAAGAGAATTTTATAACCCTGAAATTGATTTTGAAGTAGCTAGAAATCTTGTGCGAGACTTAAAAAATGATATTAAAGATTTAGGACATGTCAATTTAGATTCTATTGCTCAATTAGAAGAAACAGAAAATAGATATAATGAAGTTAAAAAACAAGAGCAAGATATAATAGATGCTAAAACCACAATTGAAGAAGTTATTGCTGAAATGGATAAAATTATTATTGAAAGAATAACTAATACAGTTACTTTGGCCAACAATGAATTTAAATATGTTTTTTCAAAAATGTTTGGTGGTGGTATGGCTGAAATTAAATATACTGATCCAGAAAATTTATTGGATAGTGGTATTGATGTTATGGCACAACCTCCTGGAAAATCTATTAAGAATTTAAAACTATTTTCTGGTGGTGAGAAAGCTTTAATTGCTATTTCATTGTTATTCTCATTATTAAAAGCCAAACCATTACCTTTATGTATTTTAGATGAAGTTGAAGCTGCACTAGATGAAGCAAATGTTATTCGTTTTGCAGAATTTTTACAAAGTTTAAAAGAAAATACACAATTTATAGTGATTACTCACCGTCAAGGAACAATGGAAAGAGTTGATAAATTATATGGCGCTACTATGCAAAAACGTGGAGTTACTACATTTTTTAGTGTTAATTTAACTGAAGCAAAACAACTAGTGGATTAATATAATTAAAATGTTGAGACATAAAACTCAACATTCCTTAAATGAAATATCAAGTGCAACACATAATTGTGCTTGATGTTTTTATTATATATTTAAAATTTTAAAGTTTGTAAAAATATATGTTTTTTTTGTTTTTATGTATTTTTTAAACAATTTAAATAAACAAAAAACACCGTTTATTCGGTAGAAATAAATTCTAATTTATTTATTTGTTAATTATTAGCTTAGATGTAATTTTCTTTTAAAAATAGTTCTTTTGAAGATTTTCAACCAAGTATTTCTCTTGGCATTTCATTTATTTTATTTGAAATATTTTGTAACGTTTCAATGTTGATTGTATTAAAGTTAAAACCTTTTTTATATTCCCTTCTAATTAAACCATTTCAATTTTCATTTGAACCACGTTGAAATGATGCATAAGGTTCAGCTCGATAAATTTTTATTTTTAATCATTTGGCTAATATTCCTATTTTTTCAAATTCTATACCATTGTCAATTGTTATACTTTTAACAATTAAACTATTTTCTTTTATTAGCTTGCGTAGTTGAGTATTAATTTCATAACCTGATTTACTTAAAACAAATGTTGCAAAGCCTATTCTTGTTTTTCGTTCTGTTAAAGTTAAAATATTTCTGAAACCAGTGCTGCGCTTGCCAATTACTAGATCAGCTTCTCAATGACCATATTCTTGTCTTAAATCTATAGATTTAGGTCTAGTTCAAATCGGAAAAACATAGCTAGCGCTTGTAACTAATCTGCTTACAACTGAAGCTGTTCGTTTGCCGCCCTTTTTATAAAAACTCCTTAATCTATTATGTTTTTTAATTGTTCATTGATTGCTTTTTATCCAATTAAAAACAGTTCTTAGTGATGGTAATTTAATTTTAAAATTAGTTTTAATATAGTGATATGTTGATTTTATACCAAAAAACTTTTTGTCATATTTTTGAATAAAAATGTTAGTAAATTCTTTATAGCTAAAATTAACATTAAATCTAAACATATATTTATGAGAATGTCTTTTAAACGATTTTATATTTGCTGCACAAGAATCATAATTTCCAGTTAAATCAAGATTTCTTTTTATTTCTCTAGAAATGGTTGAAGGACTTCTGCGTAATCGTCTAGCAATTTTTCGTATTGAATAGCCATTATCCATTAATTTTTTGATAAAAAATCTTTCTTCATAAGAAATGTGAAAATATTTTTTAAATGCTTTATAATTCATATTAGGTCTCCTTAGGTGTTTTTTGTGAGGCCTTTTTTTATTTTTTTAAGTAGAAAAAAATTCAAGCAACCTCACACTAATATTTTATCAATAAAGTGTTGCACTTGAATTTTCAATTCAGCGTTGTGAGTAATCACAACTTTTTTGTTAGTAATAAAAGATAAAAAAAATGGGGCGTTCGAAGGGGATCGAACCCTCGTATGCCGGAGCCACAACCCGGAGCGTTAACCACTTCGCCACGAACGCCATATAATAAGCCTTATTATTTTAGCATAAATTAAAAATAGAAAATAAAAAAAGTTATTAATAGTTATATTTATAAATAAAAAAATAGTGGAAGGTCTAAAAGCTTCCGCTATTTTAAAATATGCTATTATTTTTTTATTGTTCTAATTGAATATAATATGGGGTAGTTTTGTCACTTTCAAACATAAATACAATATTTAATTTACCATCCTTAAGAGTAAATTCTAGTGCTTTTCTATTAGCTTGTTGCCCACCTTTTTTAAAGGCTCTAACTATTTTTTTGGTTTTAATTGCTTGAATAAAATCTTCATCTCAAGTAATTCCAGTAAAATCTTTTTTAGCTTTTTTACTACTTGGCCCATATTGAATAGTTTTATTATTGTCTTTTATATAACCAAATACTTTTTCATCAATTCCATTTTTAGCATTTTCCTTATAAGCTTTAATTTCTGCTATAACGGAAGCATCTAGTTGACCTGTAAAAATGGTTTTATTTGCAATTTTGTCAATTATATTTTGCTTTAAATCTGCTTCTGAAAATATCTTAAAACCTTCATATTCAACTTCTTTTGTATAAGAATAATTACCATCATAACTTTCAAAAACAAAAGATATTAAAACTTTTCCTTCTTGTTCTAATTTAGAAGTTGTTTTATTACTTAGAGTTTTAAATTTAATAAATTCTGGCTTTGTAGAATCATTTTCATAAATAAATTTTCCGCCTTCTTTAGCTAAATCAAAACTCTTATAATTTATTGATTTAGGTAAGGTATTTGGCTTATCTATATCGCTTTTAAGTTTCGGATTTAAAACTGTAAATCATTCTTCAATATTTGGAGAATCAAACTTAAATATTGTTGAAACAGTATACTTTTTATTCTCAATTGATAATTCAGCGGACATTGTTTTAGTGCCTAAATCTCATTTTACTGAATATAATTTATTTTCAACACTTTGTGATGAAAGACCTTTTTCATTTAGTAAATCAATTGTAAAAACACTAGATTTTATGTGATCTTCAAAATCTTTGTATGAACCAGTTGCGCCCTCTTCCATTAAATATAGTATTTCTGAATCTAAGTTTGTTTTGTCAATTTCTGTAATAAATTTATTATTATTAAAACGTAATTTTTGAACTAATTTATCTGCTTCATTGGCTCTTTCTTCAGAAACTTTTGTTTTAATTTCTTCCAATTTATTTTCTAAATTGGTCTTAGCTTCATTAATTTTTTCAGCTGTCGCATCAGATGCTAAAGCTACATTTGTATTATTTGCAATAACTTGTTCTAACTCGCTTTTTAAATTAACTAAATAATCATATTTTAAGTCTTGTAATACATATTTTTCTACTTGAGATTTAACAGTATTAAATTCTTTTAATGCTTTTTGCTTTGGTGTTTCTTCTGGTTTTGATAGTATTTTTTCATAAGAAGTTTTTAAAACTGATTTAGCATCTTTATATTCTTTTTCTGTTCCATTTTCTTTTTTATAAGTTTCTTCAGCTTTTAAAATGGCTTTTTGAAGGTCTTCTTTTTGATCTTCTCTTAATTCATTAGAAGTTAGTTTTGTTTTTAATTCTTCAATGTATGCGTTTAATTCTTCCTTTGCTTTTTTAGCTAATTCCTCTGGTGTTTGAGCGTGAGGATCGGGAAGATTTTTTATTTCGTTAAAAGAATTTTGAAGAGCTTCTTTAGCTTGTTTTGCTTCTTCTGCAGTTACACCTGTTTTATTTAAAATTGCTTCTGCTTTTTCAATTTCTACTTTTAATTTTGTTTTTTGATCTTCTTTTAATTCTTCTGAAGTTAATTTTGTTTTTAATTCTTCAATGTATGTGTTTAATTCTTCCTTTGCTTTTTTAGCCAATTCCTCTGGTGTTTGAGTGTGAGGATCGGGAAGATTTTTTATTTCGTTAAAAGAATTTTGAAGAGCTTCTTTAGCTTGTTTCGCTTCTTCTGCAGTTACACCTGTTTTATTTAAAATTGCTTCAGCTTTTTCAATTTCTACTTTTAATTTTTCTTTTTGGTCTTCTCTTAAATCTTTACCATTTAATTTGGTTTTTAATTCAGCAATTGTATTGCTTAATTTTTTAACTTCTTTATTTTCACAAGAAATTAATGAAAATGATATAGGCACTATAGAACTTAAAGCGCCTAAAGCAGTTAATATTTTTAGTGATTTCTTCATATTTTCTCCATTTTTTTATTCTAATACATTTATAATTTTAACAAAAAAGTATTTATAACTAATTTTTAGAAGAAAAATATATTAAATTTATAAAAAAACACTTAAGAATTTTTCTTAAGTATTAATTTAATATGTAATTATTTGTTTTGTTCAGCGATACGTTTTTTCAAAACTAATTCTTCAATGACAGTATATTTCTTTTGATCATTTTGCTTAAATTTAGCCTCTAAATCAAAAGGTTGAACATCTATATGATTAACTATCAAAGATAATAAATTATTTTTAAATTCTGCAATACCTCGATCAATAAAAAATACCTTATGTTTTGTTTCATTTATAGGCTTTATTATTATTTGCGAAGGAACTAAGGCTGCCATAAAAGGTATGGCTCCATTCATCAAACCTATTTGACCTTCTGTGGTAGAAAAAGTTGCTATTGAAGCTTTGGATTCATAATATATTCCTAAAGGAGTTGTAATAATAACATCTATATTTTTATTTGACATATTTATTTTTCAAACTTGTAACCTAATTTTTTAGCTTTTTCAATAACATCTTCAATTGTTCCCACATATAAAAATGCCTCTTCTGGTAATTCATCATATTTTCCACTTAAAATTTCTTTAAAAGAATGAAGAGTATCTTGCAATTCTATATATCTTCCTGGGATACCACTAAATTTTTCTGCAACAAAAAATGGTTGAGATAAAAAACTTCTTATTCTTCTAGCTCTTGCTACAACTTTCTTATCTTCTTCTGATAATTCATGCATACCTAAAATTGCTATAATATCTTGTAATTCCTTAAATCTTTGTAATATATTTTGGACTTCTCTAGCTGTATTATAATGTTCTAACCCTATAATGTTGGGGTCCATCATTCTTGAATTTGAACCTAGCGGATCTATAGCAGGATAAATACCTAAAGCTGCAATATCACGATCTAGAACTGTTTTGGCATCAAGGTGAGTAAAAGTTGTTGCGGGAGCAGGATCAGTTAAGTCATCAGCAGGAACATAAACAGCTTGAACTGAAGTAATAGAACCTTTATTAGTTGAAGTTATTCTTTCTTGTAATTGACCCATTTCAACTGCTAGTGTGGGTTGATAACCAACAGCTGAAGGCATTCTACCTAATAAAGCCGAAACTTCTGATCCTGCTTGTGTAAATCTAAAAATGTTATCAATAAATAATAAAACATCTTGACCCATTGAATCTCTAAAATATTCAGCCATTGTTAGCGCAGTAAATGGAGCTCTCATTCTTGCTCCAGGAGGTTCATTCATTTGTCCGAAAACTAAAGCGGTTTTATCCAAAACTCCACTAGCCTTCATTTCATGATACAAATCATTGCCTTCCCTTGTTCTTTCACCAACTCCAGCAAAGACAGATAATCCTCCATGTTGTTTTGCAATATTATTAATTAATTCTTGAATTAAAACGGTTTTACCAACACCGGCTCCACCAAATAAACCTATTTTTCCACCTTTAATATAGGGTATTAAAAGATCTATAACCTTTATACCAGTTTCAAATATTTCTAAAGTTGCTTTTTGTTCTTCAAAACTTGGTGCAGGTCTATGAATTGGCAAACGATTTTCAAATTTACCACCTTGTAAGTCTATAGGCTCACCTAAAACGTTAAACATTCTAGATAATATTTCTTTTCCAACTGGGGCTGTGATAGGGCTTTTAAGGTCTAAAACTTTCATTCCTCTTTTTAATCCAATTGTTAAACTCATTGCTATTGTTCTAACTGTATCATTACCTATATGTTGAGCTACTTCCAAAAGTTGTTGATTTTCAGGATTTTTTTCATCAATAACCATTAAAGCATTCAACATTTTTGGAGCCTTGCCTTCATCAAATCTGACATCAATAACCGCTCCTAAAATTTGCGTTATAACACCATAATTTTTTTCTTCTTCTTGTTTTTTTTGTCTTGGCATATATTTGCTCCTTTCTAAGAACCTGCTCCATTAACAATTTCAGTAAGTTCTTGAGTAATTTTTGATTGACGAGAACTATTATATTTTATTTTAAGCTCATTAATTAAATCTTCGGCATTATCACTAGCTTGCTCCATAGCAGTTCTTCTTTGGCTTGTTTCAGCTAGTTTTGCATTTGTTAGAGCATTAAATATAGATGCTTCAAAAAATATTCTAAATGAGTTTTGCAAAATTGTTTCTGGGTTTGGTTCAAAAATAATATCTTCCTTATATTCTGATTTATTTTCATTTTCATATTTTTCAATCGTTTTTTTTGAAATAGGAAAAATTTCTTTTACAATAGGATCGGCTTTTAATGGATTTTCATAATATGTGTAAATTAAATTAACTGATTCTAAAAGTGATATTTCTAAAACATCATATATTTTATTTGCAACCACTTGAGCAACCTCAAAAGTTGGGTTATCACCAATTTGAGTTAAGGTTTGAATAATATGATATTTTTTATTTTTGTCAATTAAACTCAATAATTTAGATCCTACTACAATTAATATATCGTCTCCACTAACAGTTTCACATATTTTTTTGTACATTTCAGAATTAAAAGAACCGCAAAGTCCTAAATCGCTACCAAAAACAATATATAAATTTCTTTTTGAAGCAAATTTTCAAGCATGTTTGTTTAATAATTTATCAATATCTTGGTGTGTATTTTTAATTAAACTTAAAAATATTGATTCTATATTTTTGTAATATGACCTAACACTATCTACTTTATTTTTTATTTTAGAAAATTTAGCTGTGGCAACTAATTCCATTGCCTTAGTTATTTTTTTTGTTGAATTAATTGAACTAATTCTTTGTTTTATTTTTTGTAAGCTTTCCATGGTAATTCAGGCACCGGTTGATATAACTCTTCATTGTATAATGGAATTGTTTTTATAAACAAATCATTAAACAACATTATTTGTTTATATATAGCTTCTATTAATTCATTAGTTCAATCAGCAGCTTCATTTAATTTTCTAAATACTTTTGCAGCATTTGTATTAGTTGAAAAGTAAGTTAAAATATCTTGACGATATTTAATTATTTTATTTTTTGGTATAACATTTATCAAACGATATTTAGCACAGAATAATAATATTATTTGTTCTGATGGAGAATATGGAGAGTATTGTGATTGTTTTAGTAATTCATAAACTTTTGAACCATGTTCTAATATAGTTCTAGTGTTTTGATCCAAATCAGACCCAAATTGAGCAAAAGCTTGCATTTCGTTATATTGTGCTAATTCTAGTTTTAAACTAGAAACTATTTTTTTAGTTAGTTTTGTTTGAGCGGCTGATCCAACCCGGCTAACAGAATAACCTATATCAATTGCAGGTCTTTGTCCAGAATTAAATAATGATTCTTTGGTAAATATTTGACCATCTGTAATGGAAATAACATTTGTTGGAATATAAGCTGAAATATCTTCTGCTTGAGTTTCAATGATTGGTAAAGCAGTAATTGAACCGCCTCCATAATTTTCATTTAAACGAGCAGATCTTTCTAATAATTGTGAGTGTAAGTAAAAAACATCTCCGGGATAAGCTTCACGTCCAGGAGGTCTTCTTAACAATAAAGACAATGTACGATAAGCTACAGCATGCTTAGACAAATCATCATAAACTATTAAAACATTTTTCCCTCTTGCCATTCATTCTTCTGCTATTGTAACTCCTGTATAAGGAGCTATATATTGTAATGGAGCACTTTCAGAGGCAGATGCTGCAACAACAGTTGTATATTTAAGTGCATCATGTTTTTCAAGTTGATCAACAATTTGACTTATAGTTGAATTCTTTTGGCCTATTGCAACATATATACAATAAACATCTTTACCTTTTTGATTTAAAATTGCATCTATAGTTATAGCAGTTTTACCTGTTTGTCTATCACCAATTATTAATTCACGTTGTCCCTTACCTATAGGAATCAATGAATCTATTGCTAGTATCCCAGTATGTAGTGGTTCTGAAACTTCTTTACGAGTCATAACGCCTGGAGCTATCTTAAAAATAGGACGATTAATTTCGCTATCAATTTTGCCCTTACCATCTATTGGATTTGCTAAGGCATCTACAACTCTACCTAATAAATTATCACCGACTTTAATAGATATAACATCATGAGTACGTTTAACATGAGAGTTTTCTACTATATTTCTATCGTCTCCCATAACAACAATACCAACCAATTCTTCTTCAAGGTTTAAAGCCATACCAACAATTCCACAATCAAATATAACTAATTCGCCATATTCAACACTGTTTAAACCACTAACCATTGCTATGCCATCTCCGACAGTTATAACACGGCCAACTTCTTCATAACTTACAGTTTCATTAAAATCTTTAATTTGATTTTTAATTATTGCTGATAAATCACTTGGTTTTAATGCCATTTTTTCTCCTTTCTTATACTAATTTTTTTATTTTTTCTAATTTCCCTAAAACGGAATTATCTATTAAAAATTCATCTACTTTAATTCTTATTCCGCCAATTAAATTGGTATCTATTTCATTGGTAAGTTTTACTTTAGAACCTAAATCAATAGACATCTTTTTTTCTAATTTATTTAAATCTTCTTTTGATATTTTTTTAGGTGTAAAAACTATCCCATATTTTATATTCATTTTTTCATTTGATAATTCTATAAATCTATGAAAAATTAAATCTAAATATTTAGCAAGATGCCTTTTTGTAGCTAATTTAATTGTATTTAAAATATAAGGGTGATAAGAATTAAATGCTTCATCAATTAAAACATATTTTTTTTCTTCATCTATATCAAAAGAATTCAGCATTTTTAAATACTCTTTATTTTCCTTTAGTACTTTTAATATTTTTGCACTCTCATTCGTTATTTTAATTATTTCATTAGAACATCTAGCAAGATCAAATAATGCAAAAGATCAATTATTTACAATTTGATTAAGATCCGTCATAGACTAGTTACCCATCACTTCTTTTATCATTTTAATATTATCTGCTTCTTTTATTTCACGGCCAATTATTTTCTTTGCTAATTCGACTGCATTTTCCATAATAATTTTCTTTTGTTCCTTGCTAAATTCGGCCCTTTTTTTGTTTATTAAAACTTCTGTTTGACTTAACATCATTTCGGCTTTTTTCTTAGCCATAGCCGAACCACTATTTACAATTCTTTCACTTTCGACTTTAGCGTTATTTATTATGGTTGCAGCTTGATTTGTTGCCTCAATAATTTTTTTATAATGTTCTTCTTGTGCTTTCAAAGCATCATCTTTTGCTTTAATTGAAGCATCAATGTTTCCTTGAATTAAATCTTGACGTTGTTTTACCATTCTTTTAATTGGCTTATATACCAAAAAAGTGATAATAACAGTAATCAACATTAAAACAATTAAAGAAAAAACAAATAAAGGTCAATTAAATGATAATCCTGAGAAAGTGTTTTGTAACTCTTCAGAAATTGTTCCGTTTCCTGAAGACATTTTTGAAACTATATTATTCATAAATATCTAAAACACTAGCTAAACAAATATTAGTAGCAATGAAATAACTAAACAATAAATTGAAGCAGTTTCAACAATAGCCAAACCTAAAATTAATAATGTACGGACTTTTGACAATGCTTCTGGGTTTCTTCCTATCGCTTCACAAGCTTTTGCAACTGCAATACCTTGTCCAAGTGAAACTACACCGGCTCCACAAATAGCTAAACCAGCTCCCAACATTGTTAACCCATAAGCAAAAGGATAATTAACTCCAGTATTAGTTCCTGCTTTAGAAGGATCGAATTTTTGAACTATTTCATTTAATTTATCTAACTTATCAATCATGATTTCTCCTATATATAATTTTTATTTTAAATTTTTTGTATATTTTTTTCTTGTTCTTTTTCTATTGACTAAGCATTAATATCTTGAGAATTATGTTTATTTTCAATTATTTTCTTTTTTCAATCTCTAATTTTCTTCTTATGTTTTTCTTTAATATTAACTTCCGCTGCTTGAGATCAATAAGAAATAGTTAATACAACAAAAACAAAACCTTGAATAGCTCCACCAAATAAATCAAAATATAAATTAAATGCTGGTAAAACTAAAACTCCAAATGGATTAAATGTTGATGCTGCAGAAGTTATTTCAACACCAATTATTTTTGCTCATATGTTGTTTAAAAATATTGATGTTAAGAAAAATAACACAACTCCTCCAATAATATTTCCATAAACCCGGAAAGTCATAGAAATAATTGGCGAATAATTTGAGGCAAATTCCAATGGATTTAAAAGCTTAATAACATATTTAATCTTATTATAAGCTATACCTACCCCTGCTGTTCCTAATCATGTTACAACTGTTGCGGCTAAAATTGCTGACAAACTGGTTCCTATTGGAGCAAATCCAATTAAAGATAATATATTTCCAAAGAAAATAAAAACAAATAAAGAAATTAAATATGGATTTGCTTTATCAAATTTCGATTCATGAGTTTCACTAAAAAAGTTATCTCCACCAATTACAGCGGTTTCAACAAGTAAAATTGCAGCATTAGGTGCTTTATTTGCTTTTTGTCTTTTTACGGCAACATAAATTAATACCGAAAGAATTAAAACTATAAAAACTAAAGCTATCATAGAAAAAATTTGATTTGAATTTATTTCTGATGAACCAAATCAATTAATTTTTAGTAATTTGTCCATAATTCTCCTTTCTTTTTTTAATTTTAGATTTAATTAATGCACTTAACACTCATATTATTAAATATATTGACAATAATAAATATGGTGCAGTCATTGTTATTACATTAAATGGAAAAAATGCTATTGGTTTATTTAATTTGAATTTTGTATGGTAATGAGTATTTAATCATATAAAAAAACCAAAAAGTAAAGCATTTAAAATTAATAAAACAGCAAAAATTAAAATGCTAATAAACTTATAATTCTTAACATTTTTTTGTTCTTTAATATTATTCATTGTTTTTAGAATCATAAATAATGAACCTAAAAATAATAAAAAACTAACTATGCCCACAAAATATCCTAATATAAGTGAATAATCAAAAGGTGATAATGAAGCAAATACGATAAGTAAAGCTGCATTTAATGTGGCATAAGTTATTCAAAATTTTTTTCCATTTATGTTTTCCATGCTCAAGCGGTTATAAAATAACCTAAAAATATTATATTACTTTTTAACTTTATAATTTACCATAATATTAATTAATTAATATTTAATTTTCCACAGCCAAAATTTTTAATTTTTTTAGCACTCTTTTATAGCAAGTGCTAAAAAGTGCTATAATATTAACGTTAGGAGGTAAATATGGACGCATCATGAACACCAGCAGAAGACAATAAAGATCCATTAATTAAGTATGGAAGAGATTTAACAGAACTTGCAAGCCAAGGAAAGTTAGAACCTGTTATTAACAGAGATGAAGAAATTAGGTCTTTAGTTAGAATTCTATCTAGAAAAACTAAAAATAATCCAGTACTAGTTGGAGAACCAGGGGTAGGTAAAACTGCTATTGTTGAAGGTTTAGCTAGAAAAATAGTTGAAAACCAAGTTCCTCAAAATTTAAAATCTAAAAAACTTTACGAATTAGATTTGTCTTCAATAATTGCAGGAACTAGTTATAGAGGTCAATTTGAAGAAAGAATTCAAGCTATATTAAAAAGAATTGAAAATTCAAATGGAGAAATTATTTTATTTATAGATGAAATTCATATGTTAGTTGGAGCAGGGGCATCTGGAGAAGGTAATATGGATGCAGCTAATATGCTAAAACCAATGATGGCTAGAGGACAACTACATTTAATAGGTGCAACAACTTTGGATGAATATAGAAAATATATTGAAAAAGACTCAGCTTTAGAAAGAAGAATGCAAAAAGTTTATATAGCTGAACCTTCAATTAATGATACTATTACCATTTTAAGAGGTATTAAAGAAAGATTTGAAGCTTTTCATGAAGTAAAGATAGAAGATGAAGCTTTAGTAGCGGCAGCAAATCTATCAGCCAGATATATTTCTGATCGTTTTTTACCAGATAAGGCTATTGATTTAATTGATGAAGCTGCTTCAAGCATAAAAACAGAAATGAATTATATTCCTGAACCTATAGAAAAACTTAACTATGAAATAGCAAAACTAGAAATAGAAAAAGTGGCTCTTGAAGACCCAGAAGAAAAAAATATTAAAAAGAATGTTGCTCGTGTAAAAGAAATTGAAGAAATTTTAAACAAATTAAAATCAAAACGTAAAACTTTACAAGATCAATGAGATGAAGAAAAACAATTAATTGCAAAATTATCTTCATTTAAGGATAGCATAGAAGAAAATAAAAGACAATTAACCGTGCTTCAATCTGAAGGTAATTACATTCAAGCTTCTAAAATAATGTATGGATTATTACCTGAATTAGAAAAATCAAAAAAAGAAGTAGAACAATCTTTAGAAAAATTAAAAAATCGATTAATTAAAGAAACTATAGACACCGAAGAAGTTGCTACTATTGTAAGTAAATGAACAGGAATACCGGTAAATAAATTATTAGAAACTCAAAGAAATAAACTTCTAAATTTAAGTGCTAATTTAGAAAAAAGAGTTAAAGGACAACCAGAAGCAATAAATCTTGTCTCAGAAGCAATTAAAAAGGCTAAGGCTAATATTAATGATCCTAATAGACCAATTGGTTCATTCTTATTTCTCGGACCTACAGGAGTAGGAAAAACAGAATTAGCTAGAGCTTTAGCAGCTAATTTATTTGATGATGAAGATCATATGATTAGACTAGATATGTCTGAATATATGGAAAAACACACTGTATCAAAATTAATTGGATCGCCTCCAGGTTATATTGGATATGATGAAAATGGTGGACAATTAACTGAAAAAGTAAGACAAAATCCTTATTCTATTATTCTTTTTGATGAAATAGAAAAAGCTCATATTGATGTTTTAAATATATTACTTCAAATAATGGATAATGGTACTTTAACTGATATTAAGGGTAGAAAAATTAATTTTAGAAATTCTATAATTATTTTAACTTCAAATATAGGTTCTGAAAAAATCATGGAGCATAAATTATCTAGAGAAGAAATAAAAGAACTTTTATTAAAGAAATTCAAACCTGAGTTTATAAATAGAATTGATGAAATAATTCCTTTTAATGCTTTGAGCATTGACATAATAGAAAAAATAGTAAAAATCGAACTTGAGAAACTTAACAAAAGATTAAATGATAATCATGATTTGGAATTATTCGTAGATAAAAAAGTATTTGAATATATTGCCAAAAATTCTTATGACCCAGCTTTTGGGGCAAGAGTTATTAAAAGATATATTCAAAATAATATAGAAAATAAAATAGCAGATTTAATTATAAAAAATGAAACAAAAAATGCTTCTTGTATATCAGTTAATGTTATAGATGATCTATTAGAAGTAAAAATAGAATAGTATAAAAAAAGACAAGTTTTTTTAGCTTGTCTTTTTTATATGGTACATCCTGTGGGGCTCGAACCCACGACCCAGGGATTAAGAGTCCCTTGCTCTACCTACTGAGCTAAGGATGCGTGTTTAGCAAAAATAATTATAAACTAATTTTTTATTTTAAATAATAAAAAGAAAAAAGCAAAAAATAATTATTCTTGTTTTTAGTGAAAATTTTATATTAATTTTGAATATAAAAAAATCAAGTTGTAACTCAAATTAAAATTGTATTTTAATTGTGTTAAACTCGAATTTTATTTATAAATATATTTATTTCTTTTGTGTTTTTTTAGTTAATTCTGAATTTAGTTTTTGTAATTCGGCTAGAATTAATTCTTCAGTTGTTGGAACTGGTTCTTTTTCTGGCTCAATTGGCAATTTTTTAGCTTTGTTATAGTCAGCTAAATTTTTAATACCAAATACAATGATTAGACCTAAAAAGATAAATGTTGCAACTATAATAAATTGTAATAGTGCAGCTAAAAATTTACCAATTAATATAGGCCCAACTTTTCATGAAGATAAATCACTAACACTAAATACTGAAGCAATAGCTGCCATAATAACATCATTTGCTAAAGATGAAACAACTGCACCAAATGAAGCTCCTAATAATAGCCCAATTGCTAACATAAACATATTACCACGTAACACTACATTTTTAGCATCTTTAAATGTCTTCTTTACATAATGTTTTTTTTGTTCTAATTCTTTTTTTGTCATTCTATATAACTCCTTAATTTCTAATTATCATTTTACACAATAAAATTTAAATTGTTTTAAACTTCAATTGTTTTTTCTTTTCTTTTAGCAATAATAAAAATATTTCCTATTCAAGATATTGCTCATAATGGAATAGGCAAAATTGTAGCTACTAACAAAATAATTTTACCTGCCGCTTGAGAACTTCAACTTGCCATTGATAAAATAACAATATCAAAAACATAAGTTAAATAAGCTAAAATTAAACCACTAGCTGCTAAAAATAAATATTTTTTATTTACATTAAAAAACACCTTAATATCTTGTAATAATACATCTAAATTAGTTTCATCATATGACTTATTATTATCTTTAACAAATTTTAAAAATAAACTTACAAAATAATATACTCCAACTGCAATTAAAATAATAGCTGCTGTTTTAAATAATAAGTTTACAATTGAAAAACTTCTTTCTCCTGTCATGTGCTCTCCTAAATTCATTTATAATATTTAATAATATAATTATATATTTTGTTAAAATAATTAAAGCTAATATCTTTTATTTTTTTTATATAATACACAAAAACGGAGGAATATTATGAAACCAACAAAAATTTTTGGTTTAGGCGGAATGCAGGAAATAGGTAAGAGCACACTTATTATAGAGTACGATAAACATATTTTTATTATTGATACTGGAATTAAGTTTTGTGATACCTTTGTTACAGGTATTAATGGTTCAATACCTGATTTTAGTTATTTAGCTGAAAATCAAGATAGAATAGCTGGGTTGTTTATAACACATGGGCATGAAGACCATATTGGAGGAGTACCATATTTAGTTCAACAAGTAGATGTTAAAAGAATTTATGCACCTCGTATTGCAATTCAATACTTAAAATTGAAATTTGCTGATATGAAAATTAAAACAAATGTTGAATTTATTGAAATTAACAAAGATTTAAAAGTAGATTTTAATGATTGTTCTGTGGATTGATGAACAGCTCAACACTCTATACCAGATGCTTTTGGTGTAAGAGTAAAAACACCAAATGGAAATTTAATGATGACTGGAGATTTTAGATTCGATTACACTCCTATCGGAAATCTAACAGATTTTAGCAAACTAAAACAAATAGGTGATGAAGGATTAGATGTTTTATTTTCAGATTCAACTAATGCTATGCGTCCAAATCACTCTCCATCAGAAAGTGATATATTAAAAGATATTAAAAAATATATGTTAGAAGCTGAAAAGAAAATTATAGTTACAGCTTTTGCTTCTAATTTAACAAGAATAAAAGCAATAATTGAATTAGGAGCTGAACTAAATAAAAAAGTTATAGCTTTCGGTAGATCAATGGTTGATAATGTTGATATTGGCCGTAGATTGGGATATATAAATGCTCCAGATGAAGTATTTATTGATAAAAAAAATATGTCAAAATATAATGACAATGAGTTGCTTATTTTAACTACTGGATCTCAAGGTGAAGAAATGGCTGGATTAGCTAAAATGTCATTTGGTAAACATCCTAATGTAACTATTAAACCAAAAGATACAGTTATATTTTCATCTAGTCCAATACCGGGTAATAGATCTAAATGTGAATTGCTAGTTAATAGATTATATAAATTAGGAGCAATTATAAGAGAAAATGGAGTCGATGGATATTTGCATACTTCAGGGCATGCATATAAGGATGAACATAAAAGAATTTTCGAATTAACAAGACCTAAATATTTTATTCCTTATCATGGTGAATATAGAATGAGTGTTGTTCATGGCTATACTGCTATTGAAAGTGGACTAGAACCAAGCAATGTAATTGTAGCTAATTTAGGAGATGTTTATTATTTAGAAAATCATAAAATTTCATTAGCAGATGAAAAAGTTTATTTTGGACCAGTTTTTATTGACGGAAATGTTTTATCTAAAACTAATTCACAAATTATGAAAGAAAGAATGGAACTAGGCCAAAATGGTTTTGTTCATGTAATTATAGCTATAAACAAAGAGAAAAAATTAATTCTTGGAAAACCTAGAATAGTTTCGAGAGGCGCATTTTTTGTAAAAAATTCTTTACACTTAATTGAGGAAGCAAAACGCTTAGTTCATGGAGCTATTTTATATACAATAAAAAATGAAAAAGAATGAACTATACCTCAATTAAAACAATTAATTATTGATAGATTAGACCCATTTTTCTATAAAAATAAAAGACGTAATGTTGTTATAATACCAACTATATTATTGGCAGACGATGCTAAAGAAGATACCAAATCGAAAAAAGAAGATAATGCTAAAAGAAAAAATATTTCAATAAAGCATAAGTCTACAAAACAAAATATTAGAAAAGAACAAATTAAAAAAGAAGTAAATAAAAAAAGAAGAATGAAAAACAGTAATTCTATTGAAAATTAAGAATAAAAAAATCCTTGTCTAAAATTTGGCAAGGATTTTAAATTATGTTTTTCAAATAATCTAATAACATTATTTTAATTGTTTTTGCTTCTAAATCTTTAACGTTTTTTATAAATGGATTAAATCCTTGATTTAATCAATATAAAGATCTAAGTATTTCCACGCTTTTATTATTCTTCGAATGATTTGAACATAAAAATCCACCTTTATAAAATTCAAAATCAATAATATTTTCAGTGTTACTGCACTCTACACATTTATTAAAAATAGGTTTTAGTCCATTTATTTCTATTATTTTTAGCAAAAATAAATCAATTGTATGATTTGGGTATTTTTCTATATTATCTAAACATTCTAAATAAAAATTCATAAAAGAATTTAATTGATTGCTTCTTAATTGTTTATTCAAAAAGTATTTAACAGTATTGTATTGATCTTGCAAAATCTCATTAAAAGGAAATGATTTTATTATTGTTGCTCTCTTTAAAGTTTTAATGCCCGTCGATATTTTGGGATTTATTATTTCTAAATTAACTAAACTCAGAATTTGAAGATTGGCTCTATTTTTAGATTCTGCTTTTTGAATTCCTCTAGCATATAAATATTCAATGCTATTAGGTAATAAAACCTTAACTAACCCATCATTTTCTTTTGTATTCTTTATATCTAAAACAATACCTAATGTTTCATATTCTTTTAAATTCATATTAATATTTTACTTCAAAAAGAATATAAAAAAAAGCAACGACCTATTTTCCCTAATGGTATCTTCGGCACTGAAGGTCTTAACTGCTGAGTTCGGAATGGAATCAGGTGGGCCCCTTCGTTATGGTTGCTATGTTTAATATTATATATTAAAAAAACTTTTTTTAATAAAATAATATTTTTTTATATTTTTTTGTATTTTTCAACTATTTTTTTTAATTTTATTAATGCATGATTTAAAGATGACTTAGATTTAATTATATTTTCATTAGTTAATAATGTAACTAAATCTGATAAACTAGAATCTAGGTTTTTCTTTTTTAATTTAAAAAACTTAATTTCTTCTTTTGAAAAATATGACGTCAATTTATTTTTAATAATAAAATCAAAATTTTCTAAAAATAAAGTATTAGCATTTGCAATTCTTTGTTGATTATAAATATCGAAATTAGTTATTCTGTTTATATTATTAAAATAATCTCTTTCAATTTTATATTCTTCAAGTTTAAAATAAGAATTTATAGCTTCTATAGCTTTTAAAAAATCGCATATATTTTCAATTTTTTTAATATATATAATATATCTATTTTGACGGACTATTATTTTAAAATTTAAATTATATTTATTTAAAATATCAACGCTTTCTATTGCTTTATCATGATTATAGAATTTTAATTCAAGATGATTAAAAGATGTTTTAAAATCTGATACCGATCCACTAGACAAAAATATTCCAGAAAAATAATCTCTTTCCATTTTAAGTTTTGGATTATTAAAAGATTTTATTTTTATTAATAACTCATTTTTACGTTCATTATAAAATTCAACATTAAATTCTTTTAATAATTCAATTATGAAATTAAAAAGTTCCTTATTATTAAAAATTAATAAATAATTTTCATTATCTATTTTGGAAGTAGCAAAAATACCACTTAAAAGATTTAATTTTTCTTGTTTTTTAAGAGGTCTTCTTATTATTTCTTCTTTAATGGTTAGGGTAAATGTTTTATTTTTCATAAATTCCTTGTTTGTTATATATATTAGCATAAATAATAGTGTTTAATTTAAATAATTAAACAAATTAAAAAGCACGCAATAAATCGCCTGCTTTTAAATTATTATTATTTTAAATCTTTTAATTGAGGGAATAAAAGAATATCTCTAATTGAATCATTTTGAGTTAACAACATAATTAATCTATCGATACCAATTCCACAACCGCCTGTTGGAGGTAATCCATATTCTAAAGCGTTAACAAAATCTCAATCTATTTCATTTGCTTCTTCATTTCCGTTATTTCTTTCTTCTAATTGAGATTCAAATCTTTCCAATTGATCAATAGGATCGGATAATTCGGTAAACATGTTAGCAAACTCTTTTGTGCCAATAAACAATTCGGCACGTTGTGTAAATCTTTCGTCTTCTAGTTCTTTAAATGCTAATGGACTAATTTCAATTGGATGGCCATAAACAAATGTAGGTTGAATTAATGTTTCTTCTATATATTTCTCAAAAAGATCATTTATAACATGTCCTAATTTGTAATATTTTTCAGTTTTTATACCATGTTTTTTTGCTAACTCAATAGCTTCTTGATCATTTAATTTTCTAACATCAATACCAATTTTTTCACTAACAGCATCTACCATGTTAATTTTTGCAAAAGGGTATTTAAATTCAATATCATAACCATTAAACTTTACTTTATCAATTCCAAGTTTTTTAGTTAAATGTTTAAATACACCTTCTGTTCTTTCCATCATTCCTCACATATCTGAATATGCTTCATAGAATTCAATAGAAGTAAATTCTGGGTTGTGTGTACTGTCAACACCCTCATTTCTAAAAATACGTCCAATTTCATACACTCTATCTAAACCACCAACAATACATTTTTTTAAAGGCAATTCAGTTGCTATTCTTAAATAAAAATTACTATTTAATGCATTATAAAAAGTCACAAATGGTTTTGCAGCTGCTCCCCCAAGAATTGGTTGTAATACAGGGGTGTCAACTTCTAGATATCCAAGATTATCAAAAAATTCTCTAACCCCTTTAATAATTTGAGTTCTCAAAATAAAAGTTTTACGTGACTCTTCATTTACTATTGTATCAACATAACGGTGTCTACGTCTTTCTTCGGGATCAACTAAACCGTGATATTTATCAGGCAATGGTTTTAGAGCTTTAGTTAATAAAGTTAATTTAGATGCTTTAATCATTAAAGCTTCTGTATGAGTTTTAGAAACTAACCCTTCAATACTAATAATATCACCTAAATCAAGTTGTTTTAAAACTTCTGTTGATATCTCATCAAGAATTTTTTTGTCCACATAAATTTGCATGTTTCCATAACGGTCTTGTAATACTAGAAATGGCCCTCTTTGAGCTATGACTCTACCATTAAAAATAACAAATTTCTTTTCAGAGTCAATTTCATCACGAGATTTAGATGAATATAAATTATTAATTTCATCAGATGAAATAGTTGGTTTAATAGTTGAATTAAAAGCACGAATATTTTTATTAGCCAATTGTTCAATTTTATTTCTTCTAATCTGTTCTTGTTCTGTATATTTTCTTTCCATATAAAATCTTTCTATTATTTAATATTTAATTACTAATCATAATAAGGAATAATATGAATGTGAGTTCTAAATATAGCTTGACCAGCACTTTCATTATTATTAATAATTAATTTAAAGCCAGTAGCATTTAACTTTTCAGTTTGTTCAATAGCTAATTCTCTTGCTTTTTTAATTAACTTAATTAAAACTTCGTCTTCAATATCATAAAGGTTTTCTGAAAATTCTTTTGGTGAAACTAGAAAATGACCTTTTTCTTCTGGGTCAATATCTAAAAAAGCTATAACATCTGCATCTTCATAAATTATTGTTGCAGGTATTTCTCTATCTATAATTCTCTGAAATGTATCTTTTTCCATTATAACAATCCTTCTGTTTTAAATAATTCTAAAACCGTTTTATTTAAGTTTTCCAATTTAAAACCTAAGTGGTCTAGTATATATTTATTTACTTCTCTAAATAAAGTATTACCCTTATTTAAAACAATTGTGTTAGCTAAAATATCTTGTTGTTCATTAGAATTTCAAGGTGTTTGTTCTAAAGTAAATACTTTTTTATCTTCATTTTCACCTTTTAAATTCTTGATAGTTTTTTTAATATAAGAAGGAGCTATTTTAACAACATAAGAAGCATCGATTTTATTATCTTTAATCATGTCAATAAATGTTGGATATTTATCTAAATTGTAGTTTTTGCCTTCTGTTTGATCTATAAAAGCTTTTGATTTATATTCTAATTCTGAATTAAAATCATAAAAATGTCTTGCTCCAAGTTCTTTAACTGATAATGTCATTGGTACTCTTAAAATTTCACCACTAAATGTAATAGTATCTCTAACTTTAAATTCAAGAGTATATTGTTTAGAATCAACAGTAATTGTTTTTGTAAATAGTTTTTCATCTTTTGGATCTCTATTTAAACCATCAAATTCTATGTCCTTAGCAGTTATTGATTTTAATTTATCTTCTTGGCCTTGCTTTTGTTTTAATTGTGCCGAAGCCTTTAAAGCTGGTAACTTATCTTCTTGTTTAAGAATTTTACTTAATTTAAAGTGATCTTGATCATAAACTCTTTTTGTTTTTGGGTCTATAAAACCAAAAACTGGTGATTTTTGTCTTCTCATTGCATACAATGAATTAGATAAATCTCCTGAAGTTTCAACATTAGATAAAATACCTTTATAAGCTTTTAAAAGTTTTATATCAAAACCTTCAGATTCGCCTGTATTTAATAAATATTCTGGGTGTTTTGCTACTGTATTATAGTCATATTTTGGTTTTCCTGAAGAGTTATAACTTGCTAAAGTATTAAAATCATTAAAGTTACTTACATTTGCTTTACCAATTCTTAAATTCATATCTTGATCATCGGTAAAAGATCATTTTTCAATTAATGGACTTTCAATTAAATACTTAATTAAGTATAAATTAGAAGCAGAAAAGTCCAAAGAATCATAAGTATCTTTTTTTAATGAAGAAGTTGAATCTTTTTTCATTTCTTTTTCTAAACTAACTTGTCATTTATCTAAACCTTTATCATTAACTGAAAGTTTTTTAAATTCGTCTCTAAATTTTAATAAATAAATTTTTGATATTAATAATTTTTCTATTTCTAATCTTATGTTATTAGCTAAAAATTTAGAATTTTTCATTAAGAAAATAAAATTATCTTCTGTTGGTAAATTAGCAGCAGCTGGTTCATATGAACTAACATCAATATTTAATTTAATAAAATTTTGTCTTAAATTTCAGAAAAATTGTGGATCTGAATCTAATTTTGCATTTGCATAAAATTTAAATAAGTTATATAAATCTTTATGAAATTGTGAATCTTTCTTTTCAATTAAATAAAGTAATTTATCCTTATTATCTTTCGAAACACTTTTAACTTCATTATCATAGAATACTTCTAAATATGTATTTATTACAGAAAGAATAATTTGATTTTTTGATGTAATTTCTTTTAAAAAACCAATTTGATAACCAGGGGTTTCTTTTTTAGATTTTGATGAAGAGTTATTGCAAGCAACTACAAGAGGAGCGACTGGCAATACACTTAAAGGCAATGCGCCTGTTAATAATAATTTAAATCTTTTTTTCATATTGTTAACTCCTTTATTTCTTGTTTACAACATAATCAGTAATTATTTTAAATAAGTAACTAACTATATCTCCAGTATGTGGAACTATTTTGAAAATATTATTTGATTCATCAAATTTAAAATCTTCAATTAAACCATCATTTGATTGTTTTTTAACATAATCTCTAATTTGGCCAAATTTATTTGAAATTAAAGTTGTTTGGCTACTTTGTTCAATTGTTCTTATATAATCTAAAGCTCCTGATATATCAGCGTCATCAAATTTCTTTTTAGTATTTGAATCGATTGGTGTATATTCTTGTTCTTTAACATATTTTTTAAAGTCTGATTGTGATAACAATTCTTCTAATTGAAATGAAGAATTTAAAATACCTGAAAATATCTTAGTTAAGTCAAATAATTCAGATGTAAATGTTGGTGAATAATTTGCTTTTGATTTAATTGTTAAGTCTTTAACTATCAATTTTTTAATTTCTTCTTCATTATCTAATTTATGAAGATTTTGAATTAAAATCCCCTTAGGTCCAACTGTTACAAAATTTTCTCCAACTTTATATATTGCATTAACTTTATTTCCTGGATTTGAACCTGTAAATGCAGTTTTGAAAGCATTTCCAAATAATCTATTAAAATCTTTATCTTGTAATTCATCAATAATTTTTTTAATAGAATCATTATATTTAGCATACTCAGCTACATAATTATCACTTTTATTTTTTGTTGCTGGATTAGCTTGTAATGCTGCTAATAATTGCCCTTTATAGGTTGATTCTAAATCTTTAAAACTTTCTAACTCTTTTAATACATTAATTAAAGAAGTTTTTAATGTATCAAATAAATTATTTTCTTCTTTATATTTAAATACTCCTTTATCTGATGTAGCATCACCTAATAAAATAGATAATAAATTTAAATATGTTGTTGGTTCGGATGAAGAAATTGTTTGTTTTAAATTAACAAAACCTTTTGATCCAAATTTACCTGCATTTGTTTTGTCTGAAGATAAAAAATTAATTAATTGTTTATCATTTGTGGCTTGTCTTTCATCTTCCTCTGTAATTGGGCCTGATTTAATTAAAGTTCCAAATCCCTTAAATTGTTTCAAACCATCGATACCTAATTTTAATTCGATTTCGGTTTTAGATTTTTCATATGAAGAAAATTTTAAAAGATTTATTATTTCTTCTTTAGTTACTATTCATGGCTTTTCTGCGCCCTTTTGATCTTGATGAGCAGATAAAGAAAATTCAGATAAAATACCTTGTTTTTTTGAAATTCAAGGTTTAATAAATCTTGTGGCATCTTTATATTGTTTAACAAATGATTTAGTTACAAACATTGGTATTTTTATAGAAGCCTTAGAATCGGTATGCGATTCAACTGAATCTTCTTTAGGCAAAACATAGTTTTCATTTTCTTTAGCAAAAGATAAAATTATTTTTTCGCCTTTTTTAGCTATTTCTATTTTTTTACCCTTATATTCATAATAAACATCTTTATTGGCTACAATACCATCTTTTAAATCTTTAAATGTTCAATCGGTATTGACTTCTGTTTCAAACCTTCTAAAAGCTTGTCTTTTAATTTCTTCATTAACTTTATGTTCTATTGCTTCATTTTCATTTTTTGATGAACCTCATTCTTTACTATTTAGTTTTTCTAAGAATTTTTCTTCTCATTTCTTTTCTAAACCATATTGTTTTTGGTATTGTTTTTTAAGGTCATCTATTTGTTTCTTAACTTTTTCTTTTATTTTTTCTACTGAATCTAAAGCGAAGGTTTTTTCATCTGCTTTTGCTTTATTTGCATTATAAACTGCTTGATATCATAATGAAGATTCATATTCTTGTTCATATAAATATTTAGCAATTGTTTTTTCAATAGAATCTGCAATATTTTTATTTTTATTTGGTAAAACAGGAGCTTTATCTATTTCTTTATATTTAAGTTGTTTTTTACCATTCGGAGTGTCGATTTCTAAAACTGAGCTATCTGGTTCTAGTGTATCTGTTGGGCTTGGCAAAGACTTAGATGCTTTAACCAAAGGTATTGCTATACCAGCAGCTACTGTCGCTGTTACAGCTGTAGCTCAAAATGTTCCTCAAAGAACTCTTTTTCTTTTTGTCTTTTGTTCAGTTGTATTAGTTTTTTTAACTTTATTTGACATTATTTGCCTTTCTTAAAATATTTTCTAATTCAATTATATTCATATTTAATATATTAAATAAGAATACAAATATTTTACCACTTTTTCATTTTTTTTCATTTAGTATAAATTTAGGCAAAAATATAAAAAATTTAAAATTAAAAAAAAGTCTAAAAATTAGTTGAAAAATTAGCTTTGTTGTTAATTAAAAAAAACATTTTTTTTAAATATTTAATTTTTTAATGTATTAAAACAAATATTAATTATAATATTTTAATATGAACAACATTTTTGAAAACAAGTTAAATATTTTAAAAGAATTTATGGAAATTTGCAATGAGAATTCATTGTGATATAGTTTAGATTCTAATACTTTATTGGCTTTGGTGAATAATTTAAGTTATTGAGATCAAATAGATCATTATGATGTTATGATGACCTTTGATTCTTATGAAAAACTAAGAAACTTATTCCCTAATAAAGTTATAGATTCGGTTAAACACTCAGATTATTTATCTTTACAAAATAAATTTGTTTTTGATGTATCAAAAATATATGAAGAATGCCCTTTTGTTAATATTAATTTAGTTATACCTACCACAACTAAAAGAGTAAAAAAATATTTAAAATATAAAAATAGAATTAAAGCTTTTGTAAATCATTTTTCAACAATGAATTTAACAAATATATCTAAAATTAAGAGTAAAATTAGAACTGCTAAATTCTTAAAACCTGTTGTAAAAGGTATTAATTATAAGGATATTTATAATATTTTATACGATGAAGAAAATGAAGGTTTTTTAGTAACTAGCCCTCTAATTAATAAGAAATCATTAAAAAAATGAATTACTAATATAAGTTATAAATTAATTAATATTGAAAAAAATGATTTGAAATTTAAGGCTATATATGAATATGATTATTATTTAAAAAGTCACTATGGTAGAAATTGATCAAAAATAGAAGAAATTGAAATTGACTATTTACATAAAAATGTAATAGACATAGACAAGTATGAAACAATAATTGACGAAAATAATATTTAAAATAAAAAACATCGAGCATCGTAGGGTGAACCCCAAAAGTTGGACTAAAAAAATTATTTTAAATTATTAAGCGAATGGCATCTATATTGTTTAGGTGTCATTCCTCTTAATTTTGTTATTATTCTATTTTCATTATAATACTTTATATATTTGTGCATTGCGTTTTCTAATTCATCTAATGACTTAAATTCATATTCATGACCGTAAAACATTTCATTCTTCATTGTTCCGAAAAAAATTTCAATTATACAATTGTCATAACAATTTCCTTTTCGAGACATGCTTTGCAGAATGTTTTTTTCTTTTAGAATATCTCTATATTCTTTCATTTGATATTGTCAACCCTGATCAGAGTGCAAAATTAAACCATTTAAATTTTTGTGTTTTTTAAAGGCAATTTTTAACATATCAATAGTTTGTTTAAAATTTGGACTTCTTGATATTGTGTAAGATATAATTTCGCGACTATTTGCATCTATAATTGGTGATAAATATACTTTTCCAGAAGCAATATGAAATTCTGAAACATCTGTACTCCAAATTTGGTTTATGTTGCTAGTTTGAAAATCTCTATTAAAATAAGTAATATTTTTATTCTTGTCAACAACTTTTTTTAATAAAAGATTTTTGCATATTTTGCCAATTTCGCCTTTATATGATTTATATTTAGCTTTAGGTTGCTTACCGTATATATTTAGCTCACTCATTAATCGTTTTACTTTTTTATGATTGATAATAAAGCCTCTATTTTTTAGTTCTAAAGTTATTCTTCTATATCCATACCTTGCTTTATTTTTATTAAAAATGTCAAGAATTAATTTTTTTTCTTTCTTGTTAGAATCCTCTTCATTTATATTTTTTAAAATATAAAAATATGTAGATTTAGCAATTTGAAAAAATAATAGCATTTTATTTAAAGGATATTTTAGCCTTGATTCATATACAACAATTACTTTTTCTTTTTTTGTTGCTCTTTCCTTTGTTGAACCAAGGCTCTCAATTTTTTTAGCAAATCATTTTCCATTTCAAGCTGAGCATTACGTTCTTCTAGTTCTTTTATTTTTTTATCTTTATCTGTTGTTGTTTCTTTTTCTTTAAGTTTTTTATTTAAATTCATTTTACATGGCCTTCCTATTTTTCTTTTAAGACCATTATAATCTAAATTTAAATATTTTTTTATTCAACTATAAATAACACCAGAATTTATGTTAAATTTCACAGCAATATCGTGAATAGAGCGACCAGTTTTAACTAATTTAATAATTCAAATTTTAAAATTAAAAGAATAGTTATTTTTTTTTGTTTTTGCTTAAGAAATCATATTTATGTATTTTATATAGAGATCTAATAGTCGCTATTGTAGTTTTGCTTACATTATACATTTCACATAAATCTTTAATGCTATAACCTTCATTTGAAAGTTTGATTATTTTTATTTTTTCTTCATTTTTTAATTTCATAATAAAAACCCCTAAAGTTATTCCGTTGTTTGGTCCAACTTTAGGGGTTCACTATATCGTAACTCGATATTTTTTTAAATTATTTATTATTTTTATTTGTTTTACTTCTTTGAACATTCATTATGCCGGCAATCATAAAAATTACACTTGAAGCAATAATAAATATTAATAATATTATTGATATAGATAATCAAGTATAATCACCTACCCTAGCCGAATTAACAAGTAATGATAATTCATAAACAGAAATAGGTAATAGACCTGATAAAGCACAATATGCTACTCTATGAAATACTCTTTTTAAATTTTTTGTAAATAAGATTATTCCTATTGTAAATATATAAATAGAAGCCATGAAACCTATTACTACAAAAAATATTCTAACAAAATTTTCCATATATTATTCCTTCCTTGCACTATTTGATTCTTTTTCAATTAGTCATTTTCTATCTTGTAAAATTATATCTTTTATTTGACCTAATTCAAGATAAATAACCTTATCTGCCATAAGAGCAACATCAGGATCGTGGGAAACAATAATAATTGTTGTGCCATATTTTTGATTTATTTCTTGAAGTATTTTTAAAACAATTTGACCAGTTTTTTCATCTAAAGCTCCAGTTGGCTCATCGGCTACTAAAATATCAGAGTTTTTAGCTATTGCCCGCAATATTGAAACACGTTGTTGTTGACCGCCAGACATTTGTGAAGCATATTTGTACATACATTCTTCAAGATCGAAATCTTTAAACAATTTTTTAATATTTAAATGTTTAGATTTATCTTTTTGTAGATAAGAACCAGTTTCCACATTATCATAACTATTTAAATTTTGTAATAAATTATAGTCTTGAAAAATAAATGATATATTATCTCTTCGAAAATATGTTTGCTTTGAATCACTTAAATAAGGTAAATTTACATTATTAACTATAACTTTACCACTGGTAGGTCTATCTAAAGCACTAATTATATTTAAAAGTGTGGATTTACCAGAACCAGATTTTCCATAAAGAATAGCAATTTCTCCTCTTCTAATTTTAAAAGATACTCCTTTTAAAACTTCTGTTGCTACATTACCTGATAAATAGGTTTTTTTAACATCTTCTACTTCCACTATATAATCTTCAGTATTAACTTCCTTTTCTAAACCATCTTTTTTACGTGGTTTATTATTAGCTAATTTATATTTTTTTAATGTATTAGGATCTAATACCTTTACAGTCAAACCATCATCTTCTATTTCAAAAGGTTTATCATGTTTTTGTAATTCAATTGGATTTAAAACATTAATATCTTTTGTAGTAGATATTTTTTTAGATTTTGATGTTTTTTTAGTTTTTTTAGTAGATTTTTTTATTTCTTCTTGAGACATTATTTTCCTTTCAAGGCATCGACTGCTTTTACTTTATTTAAACTCTTTCATGTAGCCATAGATGTTAATATAAACACAGCTAAACAAATTGTTGCAGAGATTATTATAGTTGAATAATTTAAAACTAAAGGTAATACTATTTGTGATGTTGCCATCATAAATGCATTAAATATAGAAATTAGTAGAAGTGTTGCTGGAATCATAAATAGGCAAGCTAATATAATTGCAGGAACAAAGTTAGCAAAGAATAAAATTGTTTTTTCTCTATTTGTATAACCTAGCACAGAGAATATTGCTATTGCTCTTTTATTTGAGGCTATCATAATGTTAGTAATAACAATTAAGATAATAATAGAAATTGTTAATGACATGATTATAAAAGTAACTAAAATAGTATTAACTGTGTTAGAAATACCACTAATGAATCCTGCTTCTATATCCTTACTATTAACATCGAATGAAGCTCCATACATTATATTTTTACCATATATAGTATTTGACTGAACTCCATAAAAATCAGTAACAGTTTTTCTAGCAATTTGTTTAAATTCTTCATTAGCATTAGGTTCTTTTACAATCTTTTGAAATTGAATTTCATTAATATTTAATAATTTAAATAAAACTTCTTTATATTTCAAATTAGTTCCAGGATGTGCTTCATTATAGGCATCAATATTATTTTCATAAACCGATTTATATTTTAAATCCTTATTAGATATAAATATTCTCTTAAAGAATTCTCAAACCGCTTGATCACTCGCTCCATCAACTTCAAATGAAGAAGCCGCTCCCCAAAAACCTGTTGAGGAATAAGTTGTTAAAGTGTCAATAGTTTGAACTGGTGTTTTATCATTTGAAAGAACTCCGTTAAAGGCATCATATTTTCTATCAAAAGCTTTTTGAATTTCTTCTTTTTTATCAGGGTATAAAAGAAGAACATTTTGCAATTCTTTTATTCTAGAATCTTTTAATCTTTTTGATAAGGTGTCATATCCAAGAATTTTATCCAAAATATCTTTTCTAGTAGTTAGTTCACTATTAATATAGGTTTCAGAAATTCCGATAACCTCAAAATTATATTTTGTTTTTGGAGCTTTTTGATTAAGAGCTCGATAACTAAATCTATCAACGTGATTTAATAAATCAACTTCAATTACTGAACCTATTTTTAAATTATATTTTTTCTGTGTAACTGTATTAATAATTAAAGGAATATTTGTTGTTTCATTATATTCATAATTATTTAGTCTTTTTTGCAAATCATTTCCTTTATCATCATGCATAGAAATAAATTTACTATCATTGTAATAACCATATATTCTTGTTTCTTTGCCATCTAGTAATGCCTTAGCATAAGTATATTTTTCATTTGTAGTGTCATTTCAATACACTCCACCAAATGAAACAAAGAAATCTAATGATTGAACATTCTTATAAGCATTTACTAAAAAGTTTCTATACTCTTGTCTAAAGCGTGAAGTTGAAACTATTTTTGGTTTATAGTAAACTTCATTGTTAGGATCTCATTCAACAAATTTAAATTGTTCGGCAATACGTTGCTCTTCATACATATTATAAGTTGATGAGTGAGTAAAATAGAAGAAACTAATTCTATTGGATATGTCTTCTGGTTTTTTGTCAGCCAAATCTTTTTGAAATTTTTTAAGATCTCTTACAGCAATAATATTGTCAACTGATGAATATCTAGTATCCATATAATCTTTTTGGCCTGCTCTAACTTTGGCGATATCAATTAAATATTGAGTGTTTTGCATTTCTAACGAAACACGTTTAAATATTTGAGAAACTCTTGCTCTTTGGGTTTCTGGCATATTTGCATATGTTATATCCCAAGGACTTATTTCAACTGATAAATCTAATAATAAATCTAATGAAGATTTTGTTAACACTACAGGATTGTAGGGTCTATGAACAATATCGGTATTAAATGAGCCTCCAGGTCTTAAGAAATTAGGATTATTATAATCTAATTGGCTGCCATTAGATGATGAACCTGCTAAGTCATTAGGTACATACAACAACGAATTTATATCATTTTTATTATATGTTACATATGGCCCGCCTTCAGTAGTAGGGCTTTCTAAATCCAATTTATATCTATATAACCTATCCTTATATGTTTTTGTTATAGCCTTATTAAAAATATTGTTTGATGATAAGAAAAACATTGAAATAAGCGATGTTGTTGAAAAAGCCAAAAATAATGAAAACATTTTTCAAAAATTATTTAAAGCCATAGAAGCGATAAACCTTGTTTTAATTGGTAATTTTCTAAACATGGATGAAACACGTTGAGCAAAGTTTCCAACATTTAATTCTGTCAAACCACTCATTAATTCAATAGGTTTTTTTCTAACTAATAAAGAAGTTATTATAAATATTAATAAACTTACAAATAATAAAGGAACAAGAATTGTAGAAAGCATAGAAAATGCATGCAATGGAATAATATTATTTTCTAGAGTTCAATAAGAAGAAAGAACTCCCATCGCCGGTTTTTGCAAAGCAAAACCTAAAATATATCCAAGAATGCCGCCTACAGCAGCAGGTATTCAACCAAAGGCACAAAATGCAAAAGCAATTTTTGGTGTTGTATAACCTTGAGCCCTTAAAATACCTACTACTTTATTTCTGGCCTCAATGTATCTTTTAATAATAAAGTAAACTATAAATGCAACTAAAACGGTTAAAACTGAAATTAAGTAGACGGTTGCATTTTTAATCGAATTAACAATCGATCTAATAGTTGTAATTCTAATTTTTCTTTCAGGGTTAATGTTATCTAATTCATCTTGTAAATAAACTTTTTTAAATGAATTTGGATTAATTTTTTCAATTTCTTTAATAAATTTAGATTGCAATTCTAGTGGTGATTTGCCTGGTAAAAATCTGTTTTTAGCATCTCTAGGAGCTTGAACTAAAGCATAAGTTTTTAAGGCAAAAGTTGGATAAGCCGAATAAATACGATCAAAACCTTTTGAATTAACATATACTATGGCTTGAGTGGTAGTATCAACTTGAATGTTTTCTTCATTAACAACTGGATATAAATAATCAGCAGTTGAATCTATTCCAATAATTAAATATTCTTGAGTATTAATTTTAATTTTATATTTATCATCTAAAGAAGAAATAAATAATTTCATTGCATAAGGGTTAGATAAATATTTTGAAATATCTCCAGTATAAGCTTCCTTATTATTTTTTGAAGCATATCCATAATTAACTTTAGCTAAATAAGAACCGGTATCAGAATATGAAATTAGATTTGCAATTTGTATTGGTTCAATAACCTTAAATAAAGCTTTTTTCATTGATTTAGTTATATTAATACCGAATATTTCTAATTCATTACCATTTGTATCTCTTAATAGTTTATTAAAAATATGATTAAATTTTGAAATATCTAAATCAACTGAACTATCATTTTTAGATTCTATAAATTTAGTTGAACTTTCGAACACTTGAGTTAATGCTTCAATTTGATATGTAATATCCTTAACATTTGATAATTTTAAATTATTTAGCATTTTTTTAACTATGTAAGCAAGGTTTCCTTGATTAGGATCTGGGCTTAATGTATAGTATAAAAGAATTTGTGGAAAACTCATTATAGTCAAAGGATTTAATAAATTTTTAGGTATATTTATTAATGAAAGCTTATTAATTAAAGCCGAATTTTCAATTGCCATTTTATATGCTACATCTAAATCGTAATCATCATTAATAAGAGCTTTGATATCTCCGTCTCCTTCAGATTTTATAAATGAATTTAAAAACATTTTTAAAGACTTATTATAAAACGTTGACATTTGGGATGCAGATGCTATATAACCAAAGTTATATGTTATTTCATTTGAGTTTTTAATTAATAATTTTTGAATCTTTTTAACAATAGAATTAGAAATTCCTGAAGATTCTAAATTATTTGAAAATGTATTAAAGGCATTAGAATTTTCTAATAATTTAATAACTTCTCGATTGGCTAAATTAGTGTGAGCATGTGCATAAGATATTTTCAATAGTGTTGCTCTATATTCACTATCACTTCCTAATACTCCCATACTTGGAATTGGATTAACTACATTATTATAGTTTTGTAAAATTTTAATAAATTCTGGTTCTTGAGATAATTTATATATTTCTTTAAGTACAAATTTAATTTGACTATAGGTAAGTATTTTTTCGTACTCTTTTTGAAGAATTTTATTGCCTGTAGATTTATCTATTATAATTTTTTCTTTGACATCGCCTAATCTATTTAAAAAATAAGCAAATTTTATTCAAAGGCTATACAAGATAAAATGGTTATTAATTATGTCATCTTGACCCTTATTCATAAATAAAGTGGCAAAATTTTCAGCTAATAATGTATAAATTGTTTTTAACACTTTAATTTTGTCTTGATTGCTTGGATCATTTTCATTTAATAAAGCTGAATAATAAGCTAAATCACCGTACGTTTCGGGATTAATGTTATTTAAATTTGAAACCTTAAAATCATATATTCCATTTTCTTTTTTAAAACTCTTAAGTTGAAGTTTTTGAACGAAATTGTAGTATTTTATTAATTTTGATTTTAATTCTTCTAAATTATTAAGTTCGACTTCATTAATTAAAGCTTGTTCAGTTATAAACTTATATTCATTAGCTGTAAGTTTTATTGTAGTTTTTTGATTAATAGAAGTTTCAATTTTTAAAATAATTTTTTGAATATCAGACAAATCATATCTATTAATAGGTAAGTTAATAGAACTATTAGAAGCAGAATTTTTTAAAGTTTTTGGAAATGCTAATTTAGGAATTATAGCCAAATCCAATAAACTTATTTTACCCTCTTCAGGGGTCGGAAAAGTTATATTCAAGTCTTGAATAATATTTGAAGTTTTGTTTGATAGATTTAACATTAAAATTAATGCATTTTGAATTTGATTAACTTTTCCTGAAGAAATTTCTCCTTTAGAAGAAGAATTTAACGAAGACATAAATGCTGCAAGTATATCAGTTTGAGATAAATACTCTGTATTGTAATCATTATATATTTTGTTGTTTGCAGTAATAGAATATTTCACTTCTTTAATTAAACTTGATAGTGATTCAGTAAATTTTTCTATATTTATATTTGAAATTATTTTAAATAGACCTTCATTTATATTAGAATAACTACCATCTTTTTTAGCATCTAAAGCTTTAAAGAATTTTTTAGCGTGAACTTTTGTTTCGTCTGATAAATTTTCTTCTGAAAATTGATATGCACTAATTCATTTTGCATAATAACTATTAGTATAATCCGGATTTAATATTTTAGAAAAATCTACTTGATTAATTAAGGTTTTAATTCCATTTTTAAATTTATTTTCATTAACAGAACTTAATAAAGATATAAACATTCTTTCGTGTGCCATGCTTCAATATGTATCATTAATTGAAGTAAAAGGTTTGTAGGGGTGTTTTGCATATCAACTATCAATGGTTGAAGAAAATTTAATGAAATCTATTGAACTAATAATTTCTGATAAAATATCAAATATTTTAGCTTTGTTTTTAATAAGAGATAATAAATCGCTTAAACTTAAATTCAATTGCGGAATAATATATATTTTCGAAAATCCTAATAATCCACTTAATTTATTAATTTCTTTAATTAAATAAGCATCTCTTTCTTCTTCAGTTGTACCTGAATTTAAATATTGTTTTTTAAAGTAACCTAAAATGTTATTAAAGAAATTATGGAAAAATGAATTAGCATTAACATTTGTAAACTCTAAATTCTTGTTATTTCCTTGGTCAATCGGTTTAACTAAATATTTAATAACATCTAAAATGGTTTTTTCTAAAATAAATTGATTTGTTTTACCAATTGCTAATAATGAGTGCAAGTTATTTGCTTCAATAGAATCACTAATAGCTTTAAATAATCTATAAATATCATTTTTATCAAATAATTTAGCAAAATCTGTATCTATAAAAACCGATCTAGCTCTTTCGGCTAATTTTTTAATAGTATTTTTTTGAATAATTTCTTGAGTTAAATCATTTGAAATAGAACCAAAACTTACTGGTAAACTAATTGAATTTTTAAATTGCGGATTAACCATAGCTCATCCATTTGGTCCTATATCTCCTCTAATTGTATAATCTTGCGAAACGCAATAGTTATATACTTCATCTAAAGATAAGTATTCTTTGTCATTAATTAAAACTTTGTTTCAAACAATTTCAGAAGAAAACCCTTCTATACTGCTTCTTTTTAGAAAAATATATTTTCCTGGTTTT
The DNA here is from genome assembly GCF_003383595.3 of Metamycoplasma phocicerebrale. Classification (NCBI taxonomy): domain Bacteria; kingdom Bacillati; phylum Mycoplasmatota; order Mycoplasmoidales; family Metamycoplasmataceae; genus Metamycoplasma; species Metamycoplasma phocicerebrale. The sequence goes on along the minus strand of NZ_CP033058.2, from coordinate 456,551 downwards.
GGCATAGCAATGGCACCAACTATAGTACTTCCAGATGATGTTTTCTTCTCGGTACTTGCTATAGTTAATAATAAAATCTTACCATTGGTCAAATAAGGAATTCTTGTGTTCGAAAGAAAATCATAATAATTTTCAAATCTAATGTCAGCATTAAAATAATTTATATTAGGGGTAAAGTTATGAAAAATTAAATCTATTATCTCGTGAGTATATACTGATGGAATTTTTTCAATATCAGTTGAATTTGGTTTTGGTTTCAATATAAATTTATTAACATTATCATCAGAAATACTTTTATGCAACAGACCAGGATTTAATGTTTCATTATATAGTTTTCCAACGTTATTTTCTATTCCTAGAATCTTACGTTGTCTATCTCCCATATCAACAAAATGAAAAACATTTTTCTTGCCGTTATCTTCATTTACAGTTTCGACAGTTACTGTTTTTCTAATTCCAATATTTTCTTTTCCAACACTATTTTCAATATCTTTTAAAATAGATGTTCTAGCAAAGTTAATTGCACCATTTCTAATAATTGCTTGATATTGATTTAATTTTTCAACATTAGAAATATCAAGAAATTCTTCATCTGTTAATTCTTCGGTTGAATTTTTATTAAATTCAATTTGCTTAATGTTTCACAATTTTCTTGGCTCTCCAATTTTGTTGGGGGGAATATGATTGTTATTTTTATTACCACCCATTCAATAGGTTTTAAAATTTCCATTGTCTCCAATAACATCATTCTTTTCTAATGGTTTTGTTTGAACAATAGTTTGAGTGTATTTATCTCCAATTGAATATTTTGTAGTTATAGTTTTATCTCAATATGAAAAATATAAATTCTTTTTATATTCATCTGGTTTGTTTTTAAAAAAATCATTTATATATTTAAAATAAGAACCTTTTCAATTTGATTTATCTTCATTCAAATCTTCATTTCAATTTAAAACAAAACGATATCAATTGTATGTAATATTTTGTTCCGTTTTTCTAATTCAATCTTTATGTAGTTTATAAGTTTTATTAGATTCTAAATCTATATATAAAGGTGAATTTGTTTCAAGATTAAATTTATTAGCAAAAGTACCCAACTGAAATTCAGATTTTAAAATGTCATTATTATTAATATTAAAATCTGTTGTTTTTTTATCTCCGGCTATTTTTAAGGGACTAGTAGCATATTTTGTTTCATTAAAGTGTCACTTATTTGATTTAGTTTCTTTTTCAAAACCTAAAAGGTCTAAAACGTCTTCAGATTTTATTATAGCTAATACATTTTGAGCTTTTCATTCATCATAATCTGAGGTTAAAAAAGATGCTTCTTTTGTTAAAGTATTTATAAATAAAGGGGAAGATTCAATGATTGAATCTTTTATTACTTGTTGTCCAAAAGGCCCTTTTGGCCCATAAGATATTGAAAAAATATCTCCTAATTTAAATGTTGATTTAAATTTAATGTTATTAGTTGATAAAATTTTATAATTTTGAGTTATAGGCACTATTTTGCCATTTAGTTTTTTATAAACTTGAAATTTTCTATTTGCACCTGCAAAACTAAATTCACGAATTTTAGAAGGGTCAGGATTTTTTTTGTTTATTTCAAATTGTACACTTGTTATTTCTGATTTTAATTCTTCATAATATAAACTCATTAAATCTACTGTTGAAATATAATAAGAAGAATCGGCATTTCAATTTTCTATATTATCTACAATATTTACATATTGTTGATTGTCTTTTGATAAGTTAATAGTATATGAAATCATAGAACCATTTTTTGATGATTCAAATTTAATTGGTTTATTTGTAATAGTTAAGTTATCTTTATCTATTTGATTGTACCCATGTCTTGGAATAATACCGGAAGGATTAATATCTAAGTCAACCGTTAAATCGTGTAGTCTAGAAACCTTATCGTAAGAATTTATAGTTCTAGAATAAGATGTTTTGACATCATTTAATAAAGTAAATAAAAAAGTAGTTAAAAATATTAATATGGTTAAACATATTAAAGTGACTTTGTTTTTTGCTAGAGATTTAAAAACCTCTTTAAATAATCTTCTCATATTTGTATTTCCTTTCAAATAGGTATTACTATAGTAATAAGAATAATTATATATTCTAATAAATATTTTTATTTAATAAGTGTTTTTATAGAAAATATAACTATAAAAGCCAAAAAAAGTATAAAAAATATCTATTTGGCTACGAAAATAGATAAAAATATTAATTATTTTTTTAAATTATTCTTTATAATGGTTGATCATTTTCTAGGTATACCATCAGGAGTTTGAATGCTTTTTTTGTAATATATTAATACATTATTTATATTAAAAAACTTACCAATTTCTATTATGTTAAAATCAATTTTTAATAATTTTGAAATGTATTTAGCATTTTCAATTTCTCTTTCAAAATTGTTTGATTTTAAAAAACAAAAAGTTCCATTTATTTTTGACAATTTATGAGAAATTTCAACTAAATTTTTTAATTCTGAAACAGCCCTAGCACTAATAAAATCAAATTTTTCATAATCTTTTGATTCTTCGGCTCTTTGTTTTTTTATGACAACATTTTTTAATTGGCATTTTTCTATAACTAAATTTAAGAAATTCACTCTTTTATCCATTGGTTCATAAATAACTAAATTAAAGTTTGGATTAAATATTAAATAAGGTATTATAGGAAAGCCTGCTCCTGAGCCAATATCTAAAACTTTTTTATTTTGAAGATTAATAATTTTATTATTAATCTCTTTAAATATTAATATTGATTCTATAATTCCTTCTTTAACTAACGTTTCATTATAAAAACCTGTTAAATTATATTTTTGGTTTTCTAATTCTATTAAACAGTAATAATCTCATAATTTAGATAAAACTTCTTCTGTCAAATCGCCCAAAAATTCTTGAGTAATTTGCTTAAAATTATCTTTTGCTATAATCTTCATATATATCACTAATTGAATTATTATTCATATTAGCTTGAATTACTAAACCTAAAAATTCAGCCATTGATAATTCTTTTAATTTTTTAAAATGTGATAAATGAGAATGATCTATTGAATTTGTAATTATAACTTCGTTAATTATTGGGTTGTTTTCAAACATTTCGAATCCCCTTGAAAACAAACCATGAGTAGCAGCAATAATTATTTTTTTTGCTCCTTGTTCTTTTAGAGTTTTAGCTGCATGTATTATTGTTCCACCAGTATCTATAATGTCATCATAAATTATGACATTTTTATCTTTTACATTTCCTAAAACCCCCATAATTTCAGATACATTGGGTCCCGTTCTTCTTTTATCAATAATTGCTATTTGTTCATCGTCATTTAACAACTCAGATAATTGTCTTGCTCGAACAGCTCCGCCATGGTCTGGAGAAACAATAACAAATTTTTCTTTTCTTTTTCTAAGCTCACTCGAAAAAATAAATTGTCCTCTTAAATCATCGACAGGAATGTTGAAAAAACCTTGAATTGAAGCATTATGCAAATCAATAGTAATAAGTTTTGTTATCCCCGCTGTTTCCAATAAATCTGCTACTAGTTTCGCTGTAATAGGTTGTCTTCCTTTTGCTTTGCGATCTTGTCTAGCATAACCATAATAAGTTAAAACACAAACAATGCTTTTTGCATTTGCTCTTTTTAAGGCATCTACAAAAATCATTAAATCCATTAAATTATCATTAACTGGTTTACCAGTATTACAAATAATATAAACATCACGATTTCTAACTGTAATATTAGTTGATAAAATTCTTTCCCCATCGGCAAAAACAGTTTTATCTACTGGTTGTATTTCTTGTTTTATAAATTTTCCTATTTGCTTTGCTAGCTCTAATGAATTATCCATTCCAAATATTACAAAATCTTTATTATCTTTCATCTAAAATATACTCCTTAATCTTTTTTTAATTTTTGTTTTAATTTTATGTTGATTATTTAATTTTACTTTATTTTTTAATTTATTTTAGATAAACATATTCTAAGAAAAGAGAAAGATAAATAATTTCAATAAATTAAAATAGTATAGCACTAAAACACTGGAGCTATAGCAATAAATTTAGCTTCTCTTTTGTATTGCTTAAAAATAGTATAGTACTAAAACTTTTGTCCTAAATGACGTGCTAAAAATCGCATGTTTTGTATTGCTTAAAAATAGTATAGTACTAAAACGAATATGACGCTAAAATTAAGGATTGAAACGTTTTGTATTGCTTAAAAATAGTATAGTACTAAAACTATACAAAAATATATATGGACGTAATATTTGTTTTGTATTGCTTAAAAATAGTATAGTACTAAAACTCATTTCATCATAAAGCTTGTCCCCGTATTGTTTTGTATTGCTTAAAAATAGTATAGTACTAAAACAATTGACTTAAACCACCAATAATACTTAGAGGTTTTGTATTGCTTAAAAATAGTATAGTACTAAAACTTATGAAAGCGTCTTGTGTAGTACTTATTAAGTTTTGTATTGCTTAAAAATAGTATAGTACTAAAACATAATTTAGACAACACCACAACTTCATTTGGTTTTGTATTGCTTAAAAATAGTATAGTACTAAAACTAGGGTGAACCCCAAAAGTTGGACTAAAAAAATTATTTTAAATTATTAAGCGAATGGCATCTATATTGTTTAGGTGTCATTCCTCTTAATTTTGTTATTATTCTATTTTCATTATAATACTTTATATATTTGTGCATTGCGTTTTCTAATTCATCTAATGACTTAAATTCATATTCATGACCGTAAAACATTTCATTCTTCATTGTTCCGAAAAAAATTTCAATTATACAATTGTCATAACAATTTCCTTTTCGAGACATGCTTTGCAGAATGTTTTTTTCTTTTAGAATATCTCTATATTCTTTCATTTGATATTGTCAACCCTGATCAGAGTGCAAAATTAAACCATTTAAATTTTTGTGTTTTTTAAAGGCAATTTTTAACATATCAATAGTTTGTTTAAAATTTGGACTTCTTGATATTGTGTAAGATATAATTTCGCGACTATTTGCATCTATAATTGGTGATAAATATACTTTTCCAGAAGCAATATGAAATTCTGAAACATCTGTACTCCAAATTTGGTTTATGTTGCTAGTTTGAAAATCTCTATTAAAATAAGTAATATTTTTATTCTTGTCAACAACTTTTTTTAATAAAAGATTTTTGCATATTTTGCCAATTTCGCCTTTATATGATTTATATTTAGCTTTAGGTTGCTTACCGTATATATTTAGCTCACTCATTAATCGTTTTACTTTTTTATGATTGATAATAAAGCCTCTATTTTTTAGTTCTAAAGTTATTCTTCTATATCCATACCTTGCTTTATTTTTATTAAAAATGTCAAGAATTAATTTTTTTTCTTTCTTGTTAGAATCCTCTTCATTTATATTTTTTAAAATATAAAAATATGTAGATTTAGCAATTTGAAAAAATAATAGCATTTTATTTAAAGGATATTTTAGCCTTGATTCATATACAACAATTACTTTTTCTTTTTTTGTTGCTCTTTCCTTTGTTGAACCAAGGCTCTCAATTTTTTTAGCAAATCATTTTCCATTTCAAGCTGAGCATTACGTTCTTCTAGTTCTTTTATTTTTTTATCTTTATCTGTTGTTGTTTCTTTTTCTTTAAGTTTTTTATTTAAATTCATTTTACATGGCCTTCCTATTTTTCTTTTAAGACCATTATAATCTAAATTTAAATATTTTTTTATTCAACTATAAATAACACCAGAATTTATGTTAAATTTCACAGCAATATCGTGAATAGAGCGACCAGTTTTAACTAATTTAATAATTCAAATTTTAAAATTAAAAGAATAGTTATTTTTTTTTGTTTTTGCTTAAGAAATCATATTTATGTATTTTATATAGAGATCTAATAGTCGCTATTGTAGTTTTGCTTACATTATACATTTCACATAAATCTTTAATGCTATAACCTTCATTTGAAAGTTTGATTATTTTTATTTTTTCTTCATTTTTTAATTTCATAATAAAAACCCCTAAAGTTATTCCGTTGTTTGGTCCAACTTTAGGGGTTCACTATAAACACCCATATGGTAAAACAAGAGATAACTACGGTTTTGTATTGCTTAAAAATAGTATAGTACTAAAACAAGGGTCTTCAATAGGTTCATCTATAACCAGTTTTGTATTGCTTAAAAATAGTATAGTACTAAAACACTATTCTTTGAATTAATTTAATTTTTAGAGGTTTTGTATTGCTTAAAAATAGTATAGTACTAAAACGGTCAGGATAACTTATAAAAATTACAAAAGGTTTTGTATTGCTTAAAAATAGTATAGTACTAAAACCATAGAAGTAATTATTAGGTTTATTATCACGTTTTGTATTGCTTAAAAATAGTATAGTACTAAAACTAAATCAAATTTAACACATATACCTACATTGTTTTGTATTGCTTAAAAATAGTATAGTACTAAAACGATAAAATAATGCTAGATTTTGGGTATTTAGTTTTGTATTGCTTAAAAATAGTATAGTACTAAAACCTTTAATCATTTGACTAAAACGAATATTGGGTTTTGTATTGCTTAAAAATAGTATAGTACTAAAACAGCTTTTAAATGTTTTGAAAATAGTGATTAGTTTTGTATTGCTTAAAAATAGTATAGTACTAAAACTAGCTTTATATTTTTGTAAAGTTGAATTTGGGTTTTGTATTGCTTAAAAATAGTATAGTACTAAAACAAGCTACAACCTTGATTATTTAAAATATATGTTTTGTATTGCTTAAAAATAGTATAGTACTAAAACTAGAGAGGGTTTGATAAGAAAAATAATATTTGTTTTGTATTGCTTAAAAATAGTATAGTACTAAAACAAAGATTTACATTAAAAGGACTGATTGAACGTTTTGTATTGCTTAAAAATAGTATAGTACTAAAACTAGCTATACTAGAACATTTTTACGATCCGGCGTTTTGTATTGCTTAAAAATAGTATAGTACTAAAACTGGATTAATTCTTTTAAATTTTCTTTTTGAGTTTTGTATTGCTTAAAAATAGTATAGTACTAAAACAAATAAATTATTTAGATATTAATATGTAAAGTTTTGTATTGCTTAAAAATAGTATAGTACTAAAACATATTGATCTTCCTAAAATAGAAAAACTAAGTTTTGTATTGCTTAAAAATAGTATAGTACTAAAACGTCAAATTGTTGAAAAAATAAATAATTTGACGTTTTTTTTATTAAAAAAGTTGTTTTTTTAACATCAATTGTTTAAATTTGTCTTCTTTCAATATATTAAAATAATCATCATCAGAAAAATTGTTAAGTTTATATTCTTCCTCAAGCCACATTTTTATAGTATTAAAAGATTCAAAAGTAATTAATTTATTGTTTTTTTCAATAGAACAACATTCAATTTGATTAGGTTGGTCAATAATAGAAAAAATATTATTTGTTATAATTAAAAAATTAAATTTATTAATATATTTTATTAAAGTGCTGCACATTAAGTTTGTATTTTTTAAAATAATAAGCGGTTTAGTTGAACTATCAAAATTAATTAATCATTTTTCAAAACTTTTTATATCTATAAATGCATCTTCATCTATAGTTATTAAATTTTTTAACATTTTCATTTTATCTAAATTAATATCTAAAAAACTACTGTTTATTATATTATTTAATTTTTCTAATTCTTCTAATATTTTATTGGTAATAAAAATGTTATTAATATCGAGTTTATCATTATTGACAATTCATTTTGTAAGTATATTTTTAGTTGATAAATTATATAAATCGCTTAATTTAGTCAACGGTGATATTAAAACAGTATTTTTTATAGAAATATTTGATTTATTTATACAAAAAACTTCTTCTTTATTGTTTATTTCATATTGATAAAAACTAAGCAAAAGATTGTCTATATTTTCAGTTTCAATTATAAATATTCCTTCATAATCGATGATATTAAGCGATTGCAAATTTTTTATTTTTATCATTACAATTCAATATATCTTTCTTTTTCATTACAATATTCATTTAAAGATTTTTCACCCATTAAAATATCCATATTGGAATATTGATTTTCTGTTACCAACAAAACTCTAACATTTGATTTTTTAGGAATTATTTTCATTAATTTTTCTTTTTCATAAGGATATAATGTTTGAAACCCTATAGTTTTCACATATATAGAATATTGAATTCTAAAATACCCTAATTTAATTAATGAATTTCTAAACTTATTATATAAGGTTAAATTGTCTTCATCCATTGAAACATCATACATTAATATAATTTTCATATATCTATTTTGAAATCCATTCAATTTCTAGCACCTTAATATCTTTATTCTCCAATAAACCTTTAATTACATAGTCAATATAATCAATAATTTTCATTCTTTTTGAATTAACAATAATATGATTTTCAAAACTTTCAAATAATTCTTTTTTAAAATCTCTAAAATCTATTTTTATAAATTGCATTTTTTTAAGCATCATTTCATAAGCAACCTTATCAACAATGCACCTTAAGGGCTCAACTAGATCACAAGCCAAAGGTATATTATTGTCAAAACTTTTATGAAATATGCTTATTCGATTATCATATCCCTTAGAAACTAATGAGCGGCTTACATAAGCGATCAAAACACTATAACCATAATTTAAGTATAAGTTTAAATAATCATCAACATTATTTTTATCTCTTATAAATTCTTTTCCAAATAAAGATTTAAAATATACTTTAGCAGCGTGACCTTCTCGATTTGATAAATCCATAAATTTAACATTTTGATAATATTTATTTAAATTACTTATAGAATCTAAATTATTTGGCGTTAAATACTCAATTAATTTTTTTGAATTGATAATTTTTAATTCTATTATTAATTTTCAAGTCATAGCTTTGTAATGATTATCTCAATTTAGTTGATTCATGAATACCTTATTATCAAAATAACCATTAAAGGGAATTATTTGGGCAATTGGTAAATGTCTATAATCACAAAAAATAATATTAACTTTTTTTTCAATTAAACTATTTATTAACGGTATGCTTATAGACATTTTGTTATTTTCAAAAATAATTGTTTCAATATTATTTGTTGGAATAATAACCTTGCCTTGTTCTTTTTTAACAATAAGATTACCTAAAAAAAGAGAAAAATATTCGCTTTGCGAAACATCTAAAATCTTCTTCATATTTTCCTCTTGCCAGAATTTCTTCTGGCTTTAGATATATCTATATTCTATCATACTAATAAAATAAGAAAAAATAAATGAACTATTAAATAAAAAAACGGAACTTTAAACAAGAACAAGAAAAGTTAACAATTTAAGTATTGCTTAACATCATAGCATATTACTATAGTGTTTTTCAATTTAAATTTAATTGTATTCTAAAATTGTTATATTAATTAATATAACTTTTTAATTCTTTAAATGTTATTTGATTGTAATCTAAACTATTTAAGCATTCGCTTTTTAGAATAAAAAATCAGTATTCCGCCTCCAGGTTTTTTATTTTAACCTTTTTTATATAATAGTTTTTTTCCATACCAATAATTATAATAGTTAATAATTTTTCTTATTCTTGCTACAACACTTTTTTTAATTAAAAATTTTGTTTTGGCAAAATTTCATTTATGTAAAATATTGTTCTTTTAAACCTAAATTATTATAAATTTTATAAATTGTATCAAACTCTTTTTTATTAAAATGTTTGACACATTTTAACCTCAATCTTATTGTTTTGTTGTTACTTAATTTAAAAAAAGTTAACACTTAGTAGGGTGAACCCCAAAAGTTGGACTAAAAAAATTATTTTAAATTATTAAGCGAATGGCATCTATATTGTTTAGGTGTCATTCCTCTTAATTTTGTTATTATTCTATTTTCATTATAATACTTTATATATTTGTGCATTGCGTTTTCTAATTCATCTAATGACTTAAATTCATATTCATGACCGTAAAACATTTCATTCTTCATTGTTCCGAAAAAAATTTCAATTATACAATTGTCATAACAATTTCCTTTTCGAGACATGCTTTGCAGAATGTTTTTTTCTTTTAGAATATCTCTATATTCTTTCATTTGATATTGTCAACCCTGATCAGAGTGCAAAATTAAACCATTTAAATTTTTGTGTTTTTTAAAGGCAATTTTTAACATATCAATAGTTTGTTTAAAATTTGGACTTCTTGATATTGTGTAAGATATAATTTCGCGACTATTTGCATCTATAATTGGTGATAAATATACTTTTCCAGAAGCAATATGAAATTCTGAAACATCTGTACTCCAAATTTGGTTTATGTTGCTAGTTTGAAAATCTCTATTAAAATAAGTAATATTTTTATTCTTGTCAACAACTTTTTTTAATAAAAGATTTTTGCATATTTTGCCAATTTCGCCTTTATATGATTTATATTTAGCTTTAGGTTGCTTACCGTATATATTTAGCTCACTCATTAATCGTTTTACTTTTTTATGATTGATAATAAAGCCTCTATTTTTTAGTTCTAAAGTTATTCTTCTATATCCATACCTTGCTTTATTTTTATTAAAAATGTCAAGAATTAATTTTTTTTCTTTCTTGTTAGAATCCTCTTCATTTATATTTTTTAAAATATAAAAATATGTAGATTTAGCAATTTGAAAAAATAATAGCATTTTATTTAAAGGATATTTTAGCCTTGATTCATATACAACAATTACTTTTTCTTTTTTTGTTGCTCTTTCCTTTGTTGAACCAAGGCTCTCAATTTTTTTAGCAAATCATTTTCCATTTCAAGCTGAGCATTACGTTCTTCTAGTTCTTTTATTTTTTTATCTTTATCTGTTGTTGTTTCTTTTTCTTTAAGTTTTTTATTTAAATTCATTTTACATGGCCTTCCTATTTTTCTTTTAAGACCATTATAATCTAAATTTAAATATTTTTTTATTCAACTATAAATAACACCAGAATTTATGTTAAATTTCACAGCAATATCGTGAATAGAGCGACCAGTTTTAACTAATTTAATAATTCAAATTTTAAAATTAAAAGAATAGTTATTTTTTTTTGTTTTTGCTTAAGAAATCATATTTATGTATTTTATATAGAGATCTAATAGTCGCTATTGTAGTTTTGCTTACATTATACATTTCACATAAATCTTTAATGCTATAACCTTCATTTGAAAGTTTGATTATTTTTATTTTTTCTTCATTTTTTAATTTCATAATAAAAACCCCTAAAGTTATTCCGTTGTTTGGTCCAACTTTAGGGGTTCACTATAAAATAGTGCCTTTTTTCTTTACAAAAATTTCAAGGAGGAAAAATGCCTGGCGGAGCAGATACAGATACACTTAAAAATGCCTTAGGCACTTTGTTAGATTCTATAACACCTTTTATATCTTTGATTGCAGGTTATGCGGTTGCGGTGTTTGCGATAATTGCTATAGTAATGACTTTTGCTGCAACAGCATCTTTGAAAACTGCAAAAACTCAAACTGCTAAAAAAGAAGCAAAATCTAGAATAGTTTCTGTTTGATTATCGTTTGGTTTTATTATGCTTTTTGTCATTTTAATACCTGTGATTTTAAAAGTTGCAGCAGTTTTCTTAAAATAAATTAAAACAATTAAAGGAGAAAAATATGTTTCATTGGTCTTTTTATGTATGTATTGCAATAATACCAATTTTAATTTCATTATTTGCTATCGAAATTGTTCTTTTTAGCAAAAGAAACAAAATTAAAATAAAAAATGAAAACAATATTGCAAAATATAAACTTGATCCTAAATACAAAAAAATACAAAAAATATTAAGTGGGCTTTTTATATTAACAGTAATAATAGTTATCACTGCTATAGTTTTTGCTTTTATAGGATTTGGAAATGCATATTTTAAGAGTAAATAAAGAAAAATAAATATGCTTAGCAATATTATAAAAATAGCAATTTCACCAATACTTTATGCAATTTTCAGCCTTTTTTGAGGCATATTTATTAGCTTTCCATTTCTTATTTTACAAGGTTTATTCAAAGCAGCAAGATTCTTTGGTTTTGAATTAATTAATATAATAATTTTTAAAGCAGAACCAGGCGATTATTCATTTAAATTATCAAATTTACCAATTGCTTTTTTAGCATTTTTAATATATGCTTTAGCTTTTACAATAGTATTTATTTTAATTTCATTCGCTAAATATCATGTTAGAAAAAGGAAAAACGGAAATACCGAACATTTAAGATTTAAAAATGTTTTAAGACAATCAATGGCTGCATTTTTATGAGCCTTGCTATTACCATTTTTAATTTTTGTTATAAACATCGTTCTTTCGATTGTTTTTGAATATTTTGGAAAAGTTTTGGAATTGCAAACTAATAAGAATTTTGATATAGCCGAAAGTTTATATGTAGCTTTAAACAATAATGCTTCTTGAGCAATTAATTCGGTTCAAAATCACCAATTTTTGCCAATGCCTTATATTGAATATTTATCTCAATCGATTTCTTCTTCAATGAGTATAGGTCTGATTTTTATTAAGAATACTGTTGTAGCTTGAATGTGTGTAATCTTTTTAGGAGCTATTCTTGTTGATATAGTAAAAAATTCTTTAATTCAATTCACTTTATTTATTATTTCTCCATTAGTGGCTGCTAAATCAATAGATGATAATGGAATTGCAATAGTAAAATGGAAAAACTCTTTTACCAAAAGCTCTATTAGTATTTTTATATCTTTATTATCATTACATTTTTTTGTTGTTTTTATTTTAATTTTAAGTCCCGCAAAAGAAAAACTCAACAATTTAGGCACAGCAGTGGGTCTTGTTGCAGATTTAATAATATATATAGGAGCGGCTTATTCGGTAAAATCAACTAATAAATTAATTTCATATTTATTAGGAATTGAACTATCTGATTTCTCTTTTAAAAAAGCTGGCCAATTTATAAAAAGAACTGTTGGTTTTGGCAAGCAAGCTGCAATTGCTGGCGCTGCTGTTGCAACAGGTGGCGCTACATTGGGTGCCACGCTTTCTAAAGGAGGATTTGCTAACACTTTGGGTGGGCTTATAGGTAAGGCATCAAACTTATCAAAAGTGTCAGCTAATAAAAACCTTGCAAAAAGTTTGGGAATGTCAAATAATTTTATAAAATCATCATTTTCTAATGTGGGATCTAATCAACCTTTAAAACAAAGAAGAATGCTTGATATTTATAAAAAAGCTGCTACAGATTTAAAAACAGGAACCATTAACAAAAAAGCTTTAAATGATTATGAATCACTTAAAAAATACAATAATTATCAAATAAATTACCAAAAAGAAATGCTTAAAAAAAATAAATCAATTGATAGCAATTTAGATAATAAATGAGCATTATTTGGAGAGCAGGAATTAAAGCAAATTCATTTAAAAAATAAAATTCAACAAAATGAATATAAACAAAAAATAGCAGATTTAGAAAACAATTTAAAGCTATTAAATAATTACGATGAGAATATTAACAATTCAAATGATGAAAAATAACTCAAAAAAATAAAAATCTTAAAAGTTTAGAAATAATAAAAGGAAAAAACATGGATAGAAGCGATATAAAAAGTATAAATATAAAACTAAATAATAAAAATGTATATAGATATAGTTTTAGAGGGGATAGTATATGTGAATGGCCCTACCATCCATTAAATATAGCAATGAGTTGTATAGAAGGGGATTTGGAAACATTCAAAAAACATTTTAAATATGAATTTCCAAAACAAAACTTAATTAAAATTTGGTTTAAACCAAACAAAAAATATGCTCTAATAAGCGGAAGAAATAGAAATTCATTGCAAGTCTATTTAAATGAGGAATACACTATTACCATAGATAAAAGAAAACATTTTTATAAAGAATGAAACCAAGAATTTAAAAAAACTTTTGAAAGGTATGAAAATTATTTAGATTTCATTACTAAAAATAGTGATAAAAAAATGAACTTTTATGAATATAAAGAGCAATATCTAAAAAATAAATAAAAATAGCAAAAAAATATTAACAACTCAAATAACTGAAAAGAAATAAAGCAAAGATAAAAAAATTTTAATCCAAAATACAAAAGAGGTAATAACATTATGGTCGAAAAAAAATTAAGATTAATTTAATATCAACATTTGAAAATACATCTAAAAACATAGAAGTTGATGCTATGGAATTTTCTTTTTTTAGTGATGTTGGATCATTAAAAATCAATGATACCTATATAAGCCATAACAATGGTGATGGACAATATATTTTTTATGTAATAAAGGGCAATTCTTGACAGTATGATTTAATTGATATGTGTGTATGATTTAGAAATTTTGTTAGAGTTTACACTTATGATTGCGATGATTCTTATGGCTGGATTGATTTAGAAAATAAAAACGGAATAATTACTTTAGCAAAAGATAAAGAAAATAGAATTTATATATTTTTAGAAAAATAATAAAAAAATATAGTGAAAAACAAATTTAAATTTTTTTTCTTTAGTTGGTTTGGAATAATTTTTAGTTTTATTGTTATCTGTAGTTTTGTTACTAGTTTATTATTAATAGAAAATAAAAATTTAACTTTATTTATTTTAGGACTATTAATTTTAACTTTTAATCTTATATTGATAATCAGTTTAATAACCTATGCGACTGTTATTCTTCGTCATAAAAAGAAATAGAAGGCGCACCATTTGATTTCTCTTTTTCTAAATGCGATTTAATGACATAAGTAATGGTGGGTATAACAAGATTTCCAACCAATATTGTAAATAATGTTGTTTTAAAAACAACACTGTCTAATATATTTTTTAATATATTTCAATTTAAAATTCTTGAATTCAAAATTTTTATTTCATTTTTATAGAAAAAAATCAAAATAAATAAATATGTTAGCCAAGAAATTGTTGTAATCAAGCCTTGAACTATAAATCATGTCCTTATTTTTTTAAATTTATTTCTATTTTTTAAAATAATCCCTATCACTATAAAAATTACACTAGAAATAATAGCTAATCAAGCAAATTTAAAAAAATATTTAGTCATTTCCATATATTCAAATTATAAAAAAAATTAAACTAAATTTAAAACTAGGAGAATATAATGAACAAACTAAATTTGAATGCAAAAAAACAAGGTAATTTATTTGAATTTAAAGAAGCAATGAAAATGCTTGGCTTTACTAGCAAACAAATAAATAAGTCACTTGAAAAATTAGAAGTGACCGATAATGTTGAAGAAATGGTAAATCAAGCAATTATTTTTATTGCTTCTAAAGCAAAAAAGTAAAAATTTTTTGCTTTTTTAACTGATTTTAAAATTTTAAGAACAAAAAAGGAAAGGAAAAAATGCTTCAAAATAAAAAATTAGCAGACAAAAAAACAAGTATTTGAAAATCTTTTACAATAATTGACTTTTTAGTTTTATTGTTTTTGATATTTATGTCTTTAACTTTAGCTATTCCAACCAATAATTTTGATTGAAAATTTAAGTTAGGATTATTTTTAATCATTCTGGGCTCAACTTTTTGAATTCTTCTTTTTTCTAAAAAACATAACTGTCGATTTTATGTTTTAGCTTTTCGGGCTTTTAAATTTTTTGTTGGTGTAAGAAAATATTCTAAAAAAAATAAAAATGACACGCATTTTTTAATTCCTTACCAAGAATTAATAGAAAATGATATTGTAGCTAATAGAAAAAACAATTTTGGTATTTTTAATCATTTTAGTATTATACAAATAAAAGGTTTTAATGTTTTTATCAATTCTGAAACTGATATTGAATTAGAAATAAATAAATTTATAGAAATATTAAATTCTATTGAAGACAAAATAACAATAATAAAAAGTTCTTCGCCAATAAATCTAAGCTCTAATTTAAATAAAATAGATACCAATGCTAACAAAGATTTATTAAAAACAAATGTTAATGCAAAAAAATATTGTGAAGCTAATTCTTTTGATTTGGAGGCTTTAAATTTAACAAATAAAATATCAAATTACTATTTTGTTATTTATGGAAATTCAGTAGAAGATTTAAAAGAAAAAAGAAATAAAATTTTTTATAGATTATCTCAAACAAAATTTAATCCAACAATTTTAAAAGACAAAGAAATTATAAAAGTCTTAAATTTAATATTTGACATTTCTTTAGAAAATAAAGACTTTAGTAATTTCGATTTTAAGGAATTGGCTCCTAAAAATGTTGAATTTTGTAAAAAATATTTAATAGCTGATAATAAATATATTAGTTTTCAAAGTATAAATGATTTTAGCTCTTTTGAAATTCAAACAAATTGAGTAAACAAACTTTTTTCTAGCGAATCAACTGTTATTTGAAATTTGAGTGCTTATGATTCAACTTTGAAGGACCAACTTTTGGATAAAGCCGATTCTTTAGTTAAAATAAATAATAATTCTAAATCTAAAGTTAAAACCTCCAAATCTGCAATTGAAATTGCAGCTATAGAAAACCTAATCTACTTAGCTAACGTAAAAAATTCTAATATATTTAATAGTAATTTTATTTTTATTAATAGAGGAAATGATCTTAAGGAATTGCTTGCTCTTGAATTGGAAAATCAATTAAACGCTTCAGAAGTTAATGCTAATTTAAACCCATTATTATTTTTACAAAAACAAAGCTATGTTAACAGTTGCTTAATTAATAGTGATAATTTGCATAATGATATTGAAATGGTAAGTGATAATGTTGCTTGAGGTTGAGGTTTTATTAATTCTGATTTGAACGACAATAATTCTTTGCTTTTTGGTTTTGATAAAACAACAAACTCTCCACTTTTATTTGATATCAAAACAAAAAATTCAAAAAGATCTTATTCTAATCTTTTAATCACAGGTATTCCAGGTTCAGGCAAAAGCACTATAATTAAAAAACTTTTAATGCACTATTTAGTATTTAATACAGAAATAATAGTTATTGATCCGCAAAGAGAATATAGCAAACTAGCCAATATATTTGGTGGAAATATTTTTGAAATGGGAACAGGCATTAATACATTAATTAATCCGTTACAATTAGATTTACAATTAAATGAAGATATAAATAATGTAAAATTAAATAAAATAATTTTGGCAAATAATATAAGAAAAGTGCAAAAATTTTTGAAATTAATGTGTAACTTTAATGATTTAGAAACCCGCTTTATTAGTAAGTCCTTATCTGAACTTTACAATAAATGAAAATTTTATGATCCAAAAATTAATTTTTTTGACTTAAAAAATGAAGACTACCCAACAATGTCGGATTACATAAATTTTTTAGAGAAATATAATTTTTCAAATCAAAATGATGAAGATGTATATTTAAATTCAAAAAAATTAATATTAGCTACATTAAAATCAGAATTTGAAAACAACTCTCCTAATAAAGACCTTTATAATGGCTATACAAATATTAATTTAACTTCAAAATTTAGTGTCTTTGACACCTATAATTTATCTACAAAAGACGATTCACCTTCATCTAAAGCGGGATTATTTTTAATATTATCATTTATACAAAACAAAATAGCTAGTAATTATTTTGCAGATAAATCTGGAAATAATTGAATTATGTTAGTTATTGATGAAGCTCATAAGTTTATTGATCCAGTAAATCCTATAGCATTAGATTTTGTTTGGGATACAGCAAAAACAATTCGAAAATATAGAGGTATGTTAATTTTGGGTACACAAAATTTTATGGATTTCAACCAAAATATAAACATTTCTTCCAAATCAGCTGGAATAATGGAAAATATGCAATATACAATTACTTTGAAATCAAATTCTAAAGACCTCGAGACTTATAAATCTCTTTTCATAGATAGAATCCCCTTAACGGAACAAGAAGCTAAATTTATTGCTACGGCTCCTGTTGGAGAGGGCATTTTATCCTTAGATAATACAACAAGATTTCAATTTGATGCATATTTTAATGAGTTTGAACAAAAAATTATATTTAAAGATGGTGATTTAAAAAACAAAGAATAGGAACAAATATGAAAAAATTTACAAAAATTTTAATAGCTATTTTAACAGTAGTCGGAACTTCTGCTATTGGTTTGGGTATAGGTGCATGTCAAAGAAATATTGAAAAGAAATTTGCATCAACACATCATTATAGAAGTGAGAATGTTTGAATTAATAAGTTTGAAGAATATTTAACTGCTCGACATTATGTTACAGTGCCATTTAACAAGTTAAAAATTTACAATAAAAATATAGATATTAATACGGTTATAGGACGACAAAATATAACTCCAACTACAAAAGAAATAATTTCATTAATGGACAATAGTGCAAAAAGGGAAATTGAATCATGGCTTTATTTAGAAATTGAAAATTACATAAAAAATTTTTTAAACATTAGGACCCCATTTGAATTTTCATTTGTAGATGATTATAGCAATAATAGTATTTCTTTTTTGGATTTATGAAAATATAAGTTAAATTTTAAAAATAACCCCTCAGCTTTTACTTGAGATCTTCATTATAGCTCCAGGCTTGTAAAGTCTAGTGGTAAAGACGGAAGAATTAGAGAATATGAATTTAAAAATTATTTAGCAAATTTAAAGCTTAATAAAAACTTAAAAATTCGAATTAAGGTTAAGTCTAAAACTCAAGCTGAAGCTTTTAAATATTTTCATAAAGAATTAAATAAATTTATAACTCCTAATCAACCTATAAATTTAACAACCGACTATTTAAGGAATACAATTGATGATTTTGAAATACCAAAAAATGAATTTGAATCTTTTAAATCTAATAATTACTATTTTCTTGAATGAGCCAAAAGATTGGATAAATTGAAATTTTCTTTAGATAATGAAGTTTGAAAAATTAAATATGAAATTACTGAAGATAAAAGACACATAAATATATATATGTCTAATAATTATTATAAAAACCCAATAATTCAAAATCAGAAAATTAATTTTGTTGGTTCAAACAAATATGATGCATTAAACATAATATCTAAATTTCAAATTTCAGAAAGAGGTCAATACTTATCCTTTGATAATTATAACAGTTCAAATCCAACAGGAATGTCTGAAGATAAAGAAAAAAGAGTTGAAAATGATAAAACAATAGGACTCAATGGTTCTAATTATTATCTAGGAACTTATATATTGCACACTCCTTCTAAATTTACCTTTAAAGCTCCTAATGACAATTATGTTGTTAAGGTTAATGGCAAAAAAATTGATGTTTTAAACAATAAATTTGATATAGAATTAAAGGATAAAAGAATAGATGCCAATGATGATTCCAGAGAGTTTGATGAGGGTGCCGATAATAGCAAGCCAAAAAACCAATCTAATTCACACAAAAAAAATGAGTATACAATTACAATCGAAGAATATGAAAACATTAATATCAATTCAACGCCAAAAATAATTTATACAAAAAAATACATTATCGAATCTAAAACAGGTGCCTTAGATTTTAAATGATATGCTTGGGACCCAAAAAACAATTCAAACCAAAGAAAACTAATTGAAAAATTTTTAAAAGACGAGGAAGGTCAAATTAAATTAGACAAACAGGGGAACCCAATATTAAACCCAAAATATGATCCTTTAATAGATAAAAATACTGGAACTAAAAAAGAATTAATTTGAATAGATACACAAAATATAAAATTTAACGATTCCATTATTTCAGAAAAAACTAATTTTGAAATTAATTATGCTAAAAAAACAGGATTGCCTTTTTTTGCTTATACACTATTTAATTCTAAGGGAGAAACCATTAGAGATAAGGGTTTTATTGCAGAGGCTATTGTTTTATCAAAGGCAGCTTTAAAACAATTATCTGGTATTACTAAAGAATATTATATGCTTAAATTAACTGATTCTTTGGGTTGAAAAAACAATCAAGCTAATAAGTTTTGACCTGAACCAATTAAATTAGATAATGTTGTTTCAGAGAATAGTTATTTATCTAATGAGGGAACCTACTTATTCTATTCTAGAAGTTCAAAAGATACAGTTAATAATTTTAAAATCGTGTTAATAAAAGACAATGAATCAGTTTTAAATAAAACATTTACAGAAATAAATGATATTAATATTTTTAAAAATTTGTGGACAACAACAACTGGTAAGTTTTTTGCAAATTTTTTGGAAATGAAACACAATATAATAAAAACACAATTGCCCTTTATAAAATACGAAGAAGCAAAAGAATATTGAAATGAATACATAACTTATTTGGCAAAAAATAAAATAGAACAAATAAATATATTACCAAAATTAGATTTTTCAAATGAAAACAATAAATTTGATAATAAAGAACTTTTCATCAATTATTTAAAAACTAATAAAATAGATTTAATTGAGAAATATGGTAAATTTAAAGGTAAGGAATATGTTGGTGTTAGTCATTATGAATTCGTTGACAAAAACACTATTAAAATATTCTATGATTTGAAAACAGCTGATGATAGGTTTAAATTATTAGCAGATAACCAAGAATATACACTATCTTTTAAAAATGCTGCAAATAAAGAAATAATCTACCTTAATTGAAATTTAGATTTAATTCAAGAAAAAACAACTAGCATTTCTAGAGAAATTTTTATAAAATGATTAGAAAACAATTATTTTTTATTATTAACAAATAATGAAAATACAAAAAATAAATTAGAATTTAGTTTTAAATTAATTAATAATCAAATTTCATTTATATATGATCTAAAACCACAATTTAAAAATAATTATCAACTTCAAAATAGCCAAATAACTTTGAATGCCAATTTTTTTAGCTCTAAGTTATTTGATGCTTTGGAAATTAAAGATATTAATTTAATGGGCGAAAACAGAGAAGAAGAAATAATTAAAATTATAAAAAATGAAATAGTAAAACAAATAACCAATTATTTGAAAAGTATAAATATTCCTTTTTCAAAAGATGAAATAATAATTGAGAATTTTTCAAATAAAATAGATATCTTAAAAACTATTTTTATTAATATGGAAGAGGCTATCAAAAATTTAACTAAAATTAAAGTAACTGTACAAAATCAACAGTTAGTTTTTAAAGTCATTAATTTTGCAAACAGTATAATTACACAACCTATAGATTTAAGCAAAATTAATTTAAACCTTATAGATATAAATTTTGATGCAAGTTTTAAATCAGAACAAGAATATAAAATTAAAAAGAAAAAAATTTTTCAATTATTAAAATCTCATATTCAAAGCAAATTAAATGATATAAACAATGAACTTCTTGTAGATGTAAATGTTATATTTAATCAAACCGACTTAGAAAAAGCTCTAAATAATTTGTTTTACAGAAATATAATAACTAAAATTAAATTATTGCCTAACCACCCATTAATATCTAATTTTGCAAATATTGAAATTGTAAATTCTAACTCAAATAGTGAAGCTTTAGATTTAAATTTTTTAATTATTAATGAGCTTAATATTAAATTAAAAAAATATAGTGATATAAGGCAAGCGATTATTTTATGAATTGATAAACAAATTAAAGAAGTTAATTTAATTAATAATATTGTTTTTAATGAAGATTATACAATAGATAATATTGATGATAAAAATTTTATTCGTAAATTAATATTTAAAAAAGGTGTTAACAAAATTACACTAAAAATAAAAGCAATGGGTCAAAAGACTAAAAATTCTTTTGATTTGCTAGTTAAGAATGACTATGATGGCAATTTAACTAAAGATGAAATTAGGGATTGAAAAAATAATAATAATTGGGTATTGACAATGTCTATAACTATATCAATAACAATTATTTTGGTTTTAATAATTGTATCCTCTATATTAATCTATAGAAAAAAGACTACTAAAACAAAATAAAAAGGTCAGTTGTTAGACCTTTTTTTCTTCTTCAAAACCAAACACTTTTTTTAATATTTTTTCTAATACTTCACTTTTTTTTGTTTTAGTTTTTTTTGCTAGTTCTAAAAGCCTATCATCTATTCTTTTTTCAATGTAGTAACCAAAAGTTTTTTTCTCAAATCTAGGAATAATTGAACTAGAAATGGATTCTATAGCATCTTCAGTAAAAAATAATTCACTATTTATATCGATTTCTGCTTCTTCTGAATTCTGTTCTGATAAAGGCTTTTCTTTTTTTATGTCTTTCTTTACTAGCAAAGTATTTAAATCGAAATTATTATCTTTTTTATCTTTCATTATTTTCCTCCAAAACTCCAAATTCTAATAAATTTACTAATTCTTCATATGCCTTTGTTAATTTATTTTTTGTTGTTAAATATACTGGTAATTTTTTTAAAGTAACTGAACTAGCTCCTGTGGTAGAATGCGGGATTGATATATTACATAAACCTGGTTCTGGAAATTTGGAAGATTGTTCCTTAATGATTTTTTCCATTTTTGATCTTGCAAATGTTTTAGTTGCAACCAAAGCCTTAATTTTTAAATTTTTATTAGCTTCTTTAGCCTTATTAACATATTTATACATCTCTGTTAAAGCTTGAATACCAAAACTTTCTAATGTAAAGGGAATAATTATTTCTTCAGTGGCTAACAAAACACTAAAAGTATTAGCAGATTTTTTCGGTTCAGTATCTATTAAAACGTAATCATACTTTTTAGTTTTCTTAATATCTTCTAATATATTTTTTATACTTTTAAAATTTTTTTCATAAATAAACCTTTTGGTTGCTTCTGTATCAAAATCCTGTCATTCTTGTGAAGAAGGAATCACGTCTATATTTTCAAAAACATTAATAATTGCATCATCAATTTTTTTATTTTTAAAAACTAAATCATAAATGCTGTAATTTGAAGGATCTAAAACAATATTATTAAAACTAGCTAAAACGTTTGATTGGCTATCTGTATCAATTATTAAAACTTTATATCCTTTTTTAGCTAAAACGCTAGCGTAATTAACTGTTAATGATGTTTTTAACACTCCCCCTTTATTATTTGCAAAAGCAATAATTTTCATATGCACCTCCTTGTAAAATATTCTTTTATATTAAAATAATATCATATTTAGTTAATAATTATTAAATTATTCATATCCAATTAATAAATTACTCATTAATAACTAATTAGTAATTAATAACTAACTAATTTTATTTTTTTTATTTTAATAGTGTATTAATTTTTAAAATAAAATTTAATTATGGAAATATTAGAAATTATAAAAAATAAAATTATTAGTGAAGATAACAATTTTTATTTATCCACAAAAAGAAAACAAGAAAAATGAAAGGTAAAGGATCGAATAACTAGAAAACTTTGCTTTGAGTCTGGCAAAATAATTGTTCAAATAAGGCGTTATTATAAAGAAAATGATTCTAAGAAAGAATATTTTAATGTAATTAATAGTCTGTTTAAGGATAATAAAAATAAAAATATTGATTTAGAATTAAAAAACAAGTTGATAAAACTTTGTTTAGGTGGGTTAAGCTATAGAATAATAGCTAAAAATTATAATATTGCTCATTCATCAGTCTACAATATAATTCAAAAAAATTATAATAATACTTTGAATCAAATGAAATTTAAGAATTTTCAAAATCTTTCAAAAGACAAAAAATTTATTTATATTTCAGTAGATGATACTTATTTTAATGTAAAAAAAATAAAAAACCATATTATAAAATTAAAGTGTCGTATGATAAACTTATTTTTATTAAATAAAAATAAAAAACCTATAGCTAAAAACCATTTATTAATTTTTTCAAAACCAAATGATAATATTAAAACTGAAGAACTAGCAACAAAAATATTAAATATAATTAATTGTTTTTACTCTAAAGAGTTAAAAATAGTTGTCACCGGGGATGGTGCAAAATGAATTAGATCATTAGCTAAAAAGCTTAAGGCTAAATATGTTTTATGTAAATTTCATTTATTTTCCAAATTAAAAGTTATTTTTAATAATTCATATGAAGTTAAAATTCAATTAAAGCAATTAGCCAGTATTATAAAAGTTGATTTGCAGCAATATATTTATGAATGCATTAAAAATCATAAATATGAAGAAATTTACAAATTCATATCTAAAAATTGAAATGAAATATACCAGTGTTTGAATCACAATAGAGCACTACTTTTACATAATTTTGGAAATTATATAAAACTAAACATTTTTGGATTAGAAGATCAGGAGAACGGGTGATATTATGGAAATATTGCAGAAGCATATGTTTCTCATTTAATTAAATCACAAATTAAAAAGCATTATTCTATTTGAAATATTAGAACAATAATTCAAAAAATACTAAATCCACATAGTCATATACAAAAAAATATAAAAGTAGAATTGTTTAATATTAAGTAAAAATTTTGAAAATAAAAAAAGAACTTAAAATAAGTGTTTTTTTGTATTATTATTTTTGAAAAAAATTTTTTTGTGTTAATAATTTTTAAAATAGTATAATAAAATTGTAAAGAAAAAAGCTAGTTAAATTTTTCAAAACCCCTAAAAAATGTACACCGCCAAAAAATAAATGTAAATAAAAATGTGTTTTTTGAAACTAAAACTTCTTTATTTTTAGAATATTATAAAAAATACGGACATGATAAACTAATAAAGAAAATAAAAGAAGCTGAAAAAGCTTTATTTAATACAAAATAAAAATACAGAAAAAACTCTATATTATTTTCTGTTTTTTTATGTTTAGTTTGTGAATTTTAAAAATTATTTTATTTTAAATAAGAGAGTGTTATCTTTCTTGCTAAATATTGAATTATTTTTAGAATAAAATTTAGCGTTTTCTTTATCTACTGATATTTCTTTTAAATAATTATTTATAAATGTTTCTTTTTCGTCAAATCATATGGTTTCTTTTGGCAAAATAAATTTTGAATCTTGTTTATTTTTAGGATAACAAAGTATTTCTTTTAATCCTTTTGTATATAATACTCCATTTTTTGATTCATAGAAATCATTGTTTTTATCAATTAAAAATGATTTGAAATTGATGCTGCTTTCAGCATTACGTACTTGGAATTCATCCCCTTGAGCATTAACTACATTAGCAGTGCCTATAATCATTCAAATATTGTTAGATACAACTAATTCTTCTATTGAATTATTATTTAAAATAAATTCATAATCGAAAGAAGAAATATTAAAACCTTTAAAGTTAGTAGGTATTATTACTTTTTTATTTGGTTTATCAATATTTTTAATTGACAATCCATAATGAAAATCAAATTCATAGTTTTCTTCGTTAAATCTAGCATTTAATAATTGTGTACTATAATGGTCTTTAGAAAATTGTTCAACAGATTTATCAAAATTATTTATATCAACAACTCCTCAAGTTGAATCAGAAAAGAACCATTCATTTCCATCATATACTAAATTTCATGCATGTGCTCCTTTTTTTGTAAAGCCTATAACAATTGCACTTGGAATACCAATTGAATTAAGCATTGCTTTGTAAAGATTTGAATAACCGTGACATATTGCTACCTTGTTTATAAAAACATCAATTGGTTTTAAGAATGGTTGAGTATTGGTGGCATATTTAATATTTGTAACTACTCAATCATATATTATTTTTGCTTTTGCTTTTGTTGATTTAGCTTCCTTAATTCCATCCAAATTTTCTACAAAATTAGTTATAGTTTTTTTATCTTCATCAGAATATTCGGTTAATTTATCTTTTCAAACTAAAAAATCATCTGGTTTTAATAAATTTATATATCTAATTGCATTTTTATTGCCTTTTAAATATAATGTTTCTCTACTATCATTTTTTAAATGAATATTTTGATCATCAATTTTATTATATTCAAAATTTGGGTTATTTAAATTTTCGTCCTTCTTATTATTTTCGCCCTGATTTTTGTTTTCATCATTTTTATTGTTTTCACTTTTATCATCATTTTTTTGTTGTTTTGTATCATTACATGACACTAATAAATATGAAATTGGTAAAATAGTTGATGCTCCCAATATAAGATTTGTAACAATTATTTTTTTATTTTTTTTCATTTTTGTCCTTGTTTTTCATATTATATATGAAAGATTACTAATTTTATAAAAAAAATACCCTTAAATTTTGGGTATTTTAATTATTTATTATCGTAATTTTCTAAAATTGTAACTTCTTTTTCAAGGTCTTTTATTATTTGGGAAATTAAGCTTTCATCATGAATTTGGGCTCCTGAAGCTCTATGGTGTCCACCACCACCTCATTTAATAGCAACGTTTCTCACACAAGCTCCTGAAGACCTAAATTCACATCTAATTTGGTCTTTAGCTTCTTGTGTAAAAAAGACTCAAGCTTTATTATCATCTATATTTGCTAAACTAAACGGTCTGTTTGCTTTTAAAGGATCATTAATACCTAATTTATGCTGATCTTCAAGTGTGAAATAAAATGAAACAACTTTGTTTTTTATTTGCATATTTTGTTGAATGAAAGCATTAACTTTAATATCAGCTAATGACTTCTTAGCCATTTCAGAATAAATCAAATCTTTTTTAGCTCCTTTTGAATATAGTCAAGATACTAAAAACATTGTTTTGTCATTAGTTAAATTTGTTGTTAATCTAACTGAATCAGTATAAATTCCTAAGAATAAATAAGTGGCTGCATCTGGATTCACTTTTCAATTCAAAGCATAAGCTATTTCTGCTATTTGTTGTGCTGCTGCTGGAGACAATGGATCAACTCAAACTAAAGAAGCATTTAAATCATCATCATTAGGGTGGTGATCTATTCTAATAACTTCGCTAAATATATTATTATCTAAATATTCTCTACATTCTAAACGCTCTTTAAAATTTGCATCCACTATAATCGCAAGAGAATCATCTAATGGTTTTATTTCTAATTTATCCATGCTAAAATCTAAATAAGAATAGCTATCTTTAGAATCTCCTATAGCATAAACATTTTTATCTGGAAAATTTTCCTTAATTAAATTCTTCATACCAAATTGCGAACCTAAACAATCACCATCCGGTCTTATATGATGAAAAATTACAATATTTTTATGATTCCTTATTTTAGTTTCAATATTTTTAAAAATCTGTAGTCTATCATCACTAATCTTTATCATATTTAGCAACCTCAGCTTTTAATTCATTAATTATTGATTTCATATCTGCTTTGGAATGACATGTAGCGCCGGCTGCCACTTCATGTCCACCACCTGGTTTATATTTTTCACATATATGATTAATTCAAATTCCATTTGATCTTACTCTTGCTCTTATTGTTCCATCGGCTTGATCTATGAATAAAACCCAAACCCTGCAATCTCCAATGTTAGCCAAAATATTTACGTCATTAGCTTCATTTTCTGATAAATTAAATTTCTTTTGAATTTTTTTATTTACATAAAAATATAAAACTTTGCCTTCTGATTTGTAATTTAAAAGTACATATGCTGCAAAGCGCACTTTTCTTTCGTCTCTCTTTGATAATTTAAGATTAATATCTCAAACTCTAAAATCGTTATCTTTATGTAAATATGACATTACATCAAATGTTCTTTGTTTTACATTTTCATATTGAAATCTACCAGAATCTGTATTAATTCCTAAATAAGTATATTCTGCTGCTTTTTTTGTAATTTTTCATTTCATTTTCATTGCAATATAAGCAACCTGTTCAGCAGCTGCCGCAAAAGTAGCGTCCTCCCAAGTATAATCATAATCTATATCTGGATCAACGGGGTGATGATCAATTCTTAGCATATGTGTAAAACTTTTGTTTAATATATATTCTGCATATTGAATACGGTTCGATGAATTAGCATCAACAACAACTCCTAATGAATTTTTAAAATGCACTTTAGGAACATTTTCAAATTTATCAAAATCTCATACCATAAATGGAAAGCTTCCTACTGCATCCCCAAAAACATAAACATTTTTATTAGGATAATTTGTTTTAATTAATTCTCTTAAACCAAATTGCGAACCTAAACAATCGCCATCTGGTCTTATATGATGAAAAATAAATATATTGTCATGTGATTCTATTGCTTCTTTAGCAATACTTCAAGTATTTTTTGCCATTTCTCTCCTTATTGTTTTTTGAATAAAATAAATGTTTTTTTATAATTTATTTATTATATATGTTAATAATTATAATATTAAGAAGTCAAAAGTTATTTATTTAAAAAAGTATTAGGAGTTTTATGAAATCAGCTAAAAATAAATTTATTTGAAAATCAATAATATATTTAGGTTCATTATCAATACCAGTTTTCGCTTTAACCAGTTGCAATAATTCTAGAAAAGAAACTAATAAAGATAATACTATAAGTCAAAAAGAAATTGATAATCAATCTGTTTTAATTAATGTTAATGAAAATGAATTAAAACAAATGAATTTAAAAGATATAAAAAAAGAGAATATTAAATTTAATCAATATGACAAAAAAATATATTTTATTGAGATTATTGATTTAATTAAAGAAGAAAAAAATAAAACAATAAAAATAAAATATAAATTACAAACTATTGATAAAAAAGTCTTTTCTTTAATAAGAACAAAGGAAATTAATAATATTGGCATTAACAAACAATTTATTAATAATTTATTAAACGATAAAAATTCAACATTTAAAATTATAGATTTTGAAGAAGAAGAAAAAATAGATTTTTCTAATTTAAATACACAAGATTTTTTAGAGCCAGAAATACCTGGAAAATATGGAATTAAAATAAAAAATGAAAATATGTACATTCCAGAAGATTTAATTATTGAATTTGAATATAAATTCAAAGAACAATTATTTGATGGAAATTTGTATTTAAAATTACAAGGTAAAATTAATGACAATATAATATCAGATAAAATTAATAAAAAAATTGAAGCCAATCTTTTACCAGGTGTTTCCATGGATTACTTAATTAAAAAAAGCAATTTAAAAATCTTTTTTGAAACCCCAGAAAATTATAGTTTTGCTGATTTTAAAATAAATGAACCATTAAACAGAGAAAAAATCGAGCATTTAATTTTTAAAATTAATAAAGAAAAAGAAGATGGAATAGAATTTTTAAAAAAATATAATTTAAAAATAAAAAAGGTATTACCAACTAGTTTTATTTTTAAAAATAAAACAATTAAATTTAACGTTTACTTTGAAGATAATCCTTTAATCATAAAAGATGAAGATGAAGAAATAAAGATTTCTTTTGAAACTAGCAATTTTAATAAAGAAACACTAATTTCAGAAAAAGAATTTGAAAATTTTTTAGATAAATTAATAATAGAAAATAGATTTTTTGAAGATGAAATCGAACTAGACAATTCAATTTTAAAAAATGCTGTTTTATATTATTCTGAAAACGGCCAAATTGACGAAAACTCTATTATTGTTGAAGAAAATTTTTTAGCTTCTAAAAATATTAATTATTTTAATAATGAGAATTTATTTTCGGTAAATTTTAATAAAATTACAAAAAATATTGAAGCAGATATTAACATTTTCAAAAATAAAGAAGATAGCCAACCCAAAAGAAAAGTATCTAAAGTTTTGAACGAAAAAATTAATGATATAAATTGAGACAATTTAATAAGTTTTGAACTTAGAAACAAATCAAAAAACAAACCTATAGACAAAATAAAAGTGAATGATTTTATTTTTAGGCCAAAACGTGATGAATCAGTTGGAAATTTTAATTTTATAACAGTATGAACTATTTCTTTAAAAGACGATTTTTTAGATGAAGAAAAGGAATTGATGAAAAATAACAAAAGAACTATAATATTTAGTTTAAAAAATAATGTATCGCAAAAAATTTACAGTTTTACTAAAGTTTTTGAATTAAAAAAATAGCTTAAAACAAGCTATTTTTTATATACTCTTATCATTGCTTGTCTTGGATTAGGAAAATCATAAGAAAAGTTTTGTTCTTCTATAATTTCTAATGCAACATGTCTTATAATTCCCTGTCCATTGCCAACCACAATATCAACATAATCATATAAATCGCTACTTTCTAAAGAAAATAAAGCATTTTCTACAACGGCCGTTGCCTCTATGCTATCTTTGCCGTGTAAATCAATTTGAAATCCCATTAATACTCCTTTTGACAGTGAGGGCATATGTATGTGCCTCTACCGTTTAGTTTAATTTTAATTATTTCTGTTTTGCAACTTAAACATTTTTTAATTTTATCACTATGTATTTTTAAATAATTTTGAAATTCTCCAGTCTTATTATTTAAACTTTCATAAGTGTGAATAGTTGATCCTCCTAATTCAAAACTTTTATCCATAATTTTTTGCGCGTTAGTTAAAATTTCTAATAATTTCTTTTTTGATATATTTTTAGAAGGACTTATTGGACTGACTCCTGAAGCAAATAAAGCTTCATCAACATAAATATTTCCTAATCCAGCAACTAAAGTTTGATCTAATAATTTAGTCTTTATAGCTGTTGTTGTTTTTTGCAATTTATCATATAAATTATTTACATCAATAT
Source organism: Metamycoplasma phocicerebrale (assembly GCF_003383595.3). Classification (NCBI taxonomy): domain Bacteria; kingdom Bacillati; phylum Mycoplasmatota; order Mycoplasmoidales; family Metamycoplasmataceae; genus Metamycoplasma; species Metamycoplasma phocicerebrale. The sequence continues at coordinate 426,115 of NZ_CP033058.2, read as the reverse complement.
CTTTTGGTTCGTTCGCTATTTTAGATAAAGGCAATAATAAATTGTAATTTTTATTTGTTCTCAAATGAAAAGTTCCAAACATTCTACTATCTAAATAATGTAATTCACTTTTATCATCAAAAATAAACTTCATCATTAAATGTTTATGGTTTTCGGTTGATTTATTATAAAATCTATATTTCCCTTCCATTCTAAGATGAGAAATTAAAATAGTATCATTATTAAATTTAAAAATGATGTGTTTTCCTTTATTTTCTATATTTTTAATAGTCGCATTTTTTAAAGCTAATTTAAAGTCATCTATTGAATCCTCTTTAAAAAGTTTAGGTTTTAAAACAATAATATCTTTAATAATCTTATTTAACACCTTTTCTTTTAAAGCATTAACTACAACTTTAACTTCTGGTAATTCTGGCATAGTATTATTATATAACTTTTTATACTTGGTATAATAATAGTATGGCTAATAGATACAATAAATTGTTTATTTCGACAACAGATACTGTTTTAGGAATTGGAGGTCCTGTTGACAGTGAAACTGAAGATCTTATTTATGAAATTAAAGGAAGGGACAGAAATAAAAAATTAATTATTCTTGTTTCATCTATTGAACAAGCTAGAAACTTTCCCGAATGAAATTCAGAGGCAGAAAAATATGCTAGAAAATATTGGCCCGGAGCCACTACTTTAATAGTAAATGATCAAGGTTTTAGAATGCCTAATCAACCTGAACTATTAAATTATTTGAAAAAATTTGGACCCGTATATATGTCAAGTTGTAATTTATCAAATGCTCCTGTTTGCAAAACAATAGAAAATGCTAAGGCTATTTTCCCAGAAATAAGAAATGTATATAATTTTGGTTCTATGTCTCAGGTTCCAAGTCAAATTATAAGAATTGAAGACGGAAAAATATTAAGGGAATAAAAAATATGAATATAAAAATAACAAGTGACCATGGTGGTCATGATGCTAAAGTTGAACTAGCAAAAAGATTAACAAATGAAGGCTATAAAGTTCAATTATATGGTTCAAAAGACGCAAATACTTCTATATCTTATGCAGATGTTGCAATTGATTTTGCAAAAGAGTTAAAAAAAGACCCAGAATCAAATAAAACTAAATATGTTGCTTTTTGCGGATCTGGAATAGGTATTTCTATTGCTTTAAACAGATTTAAAGATATTAGATGTGCTCGAGTAACAAATGAAGAAGAAGCTAAACTAGCTAAATCACATAACAATGCTAATATTTTATGCATGGGCGGAAGATTACTAGATAACGACACAATTGAAAATATTTTTCACGCTTGAGAAAAAGAAGCTTTTGAAGGTGGAAGACACGTTGTAAGAATCAACAAATTAAAGGAAACAGGTCAAGAGTAGCAAAAGCTACTTTTTGTTTTTTATTATTTTTAATAAATTAAGGGATATGAATATAAAATAAAAAATATCTAATGTGTATTTTAAAATTGGCATTAGATATTTTAAATTATTTTTTATCCGTTTCGTTAATTAATTTAGCTATTGAGGGAGCATTCTTTGTAAGTTTTTTGACAGTAATATCATCAACTTTTCCATTAGCAAGAGATAGCTGATATTGTGTTTTTAAAAGACTTTCTTTTGTCTTTTGCAAATTATTAATAGATTTATCTATTTCACTAACAACATCGTCAAAATGTTTTTTTGCCTTGTCTACATTTTTTGTAAAGCCTTCTTTGGCAATTCTTAAATTTTCAGCAAAGTTTGTAAAATCCAAATTGGTTTGTTTATATTCGATAATTTGTCTTTTATCTTCAATAGATTTTAGTGCTATATTTCTTAATAAATTAATTATTGCAATAAAATTGTTAGGTCTTATTACATATAAATTGGGCATATCTTTTGTAGAAGCATCGTAAATTCCACTATTATATGTATCATTTTCAGGTTCTAACATTGAAACTAAGACTGCATATTCACAATGTTTCTTATTTCTATCATTTGAAAGTTTTTTAAAGAAATCTTCATTTTTCTTTTTATTAACACTATTTTCACCTTCATTTTTCATTTCAAACATAATGGAAACAAATTCTATACCATCGTCTGTTAATTCTCTAAAAATAAAATCACCTTTAGTACCTTCAACAACATCATTATCTTTTGCAAATGTTGCATTTCTAAGATTAGGTCTTAAATATTGATTGTATGCATTCAAACAATGTTGTTCTAAGTCCTCACCAATAAGTTTTATAGACAAAGAAAGTTTGTGTTCTCTTAATCTATCAATTTCTTTTTGCAAATCATCTTTTTCTTGTTTAGATTTTTCTTTATTAAAATTAAATTCAGTCATAAGTTGACTATATTTTTGATCAGAAATATTTTTTTGTTTAGTGATTTCTAATTCTTTAGATTGATCATAATTTTGAATTTTTAATTCAAGTTCTTGGATTTTTGCTTGTTTTTCTTGAATTGCTTTGTTGAATTTGTTTTCTGTATCATTTAATGATTTTGTATTTTGTAATTCAAGTTGTTGAATTTTATTTTCTTTTTCTTGTAATTTTTGTTTAAAAGAATTTTCTCGATCATTTAATAATTCTTTATTTTTAAGTTCAAGTTCTGTTTTAATTGTTTTAAGTTGTGCTTCAAGGCTAAAAATATTTTGTTGATATTCTTTTGCAACACTTTGCTTTGCCGCATCTATTTTATTTTGATTTTCCTTTTCTAAAAGCTCGATTTCTTTTTCATGCTTTTTAGTTTCTTCATCTATTATTTCTTTTTTAAAATTTTTAGAAACTTGAGAAACTATAGACTCGTAATGATCTTGTGTAATTTCAAATTCTTCACCACATTTTGGACATTTAATTTTGCTATTCACTTTTGGCATCTCCTTTGTTTTTATTTATATTTTAAGATTCTACTTTTGAAGTATTAAATTTACCTATTATATTATGAACTCTAGTAACTGTCATTCAGGCTGAGGGATCTACTAGCAAAACTTCATTCTTAATTAGACTTTGTTCTAAATATAAAGCAAAAGTTTCTATTTTAATTGTTTCAGTGTTAGTATAACCTCCTATTAATTTAGCAATATTGTATCCATGCCAATATTTTATATTTTTAAAATGTTGAATAATTTTTTCGGGGTTTTTAGTATATATAGAAATCTGAACTTTTCTATATTTAGGAAATATTAATTCAATAAAAGAAGTATAAACAAACACATAAGCTATTGAGCATAAAATCCTTAACAGTAATCCTGCTGCATTAAATGGTCTATTATAACTCAATCCAATTAATTCTACGATTGCTATTAAAATAATAGAAAATCCACCGAAAAACAATGCAACAATAGTTGATATATGACCCACTCCTTTTTGTTTTACACGTGAAATATAATATACTATAAAATCTCCGCCAGCAGTTGAAGCCGAATTTTTTCAGGCTATCCCACCAGCTATCCCAGCCATTGTTGCTCCTATTAAAGCATAAACAATAATTGGTCATGTAGGATTTGAAAAACCTTTATCAAAAATTTCCATAAATGCTTTTAATTGTAAGAATTGAGATTCGTTTATAAATCTATAGCCTAATTCATTAGCAGCTTGATTAGATAAAGTATAGAAGCCATCCACATTTCTTGCTGGATTTGATTTAATTCATTCAAATAAGTTGCCATAAGAAGTTCCATAACTTCCATATGCTTCTCAAGGTATTAATGATTTAAAGCTATTTTGATATGCTAATTCTCTAGAAGGTGAAACTCAATTTACATAAAAAATTGATATTTTATTAAAAGTATGTCCGACTGGACCAATTAATAATATTGATTGAAATAGCACTTGTCATAATAATCAATATGTTGTCAATATCATAAATAGTCTTGAATTCTTTTTTCAATAAAAAATAATTAAGGGTAAATTAAGAGCAAAATATATGTAAGCAAAATAAGGTGCTGTTGATGAAACAGTAAAGGTTAAAGCTTGAACAATTGCTGATACTCCAGTTGCAACTGTAGCTGCTTTAGCTAAAAATGTCGCAATAGCAATATTATATAAAATCGCTGATATAAAAACAAAAGCCATTTTTTTTGGAAATTTTTTCCAGACATTAAAAAAATTAACGTTATATGGATTTAGATCAAAAACAGCATTTGGTTTTTTATCTTTTGATTTGAGATTTTTTCTTGCTTTAGCAAGAGCTTTATATTCTTCTGATTTTATTTGGTTCTTTTTTTCAATATCCATATTTTTAAGAACTTCAGGTTTTATTTCTACTGGCTGATCTTTTTTTGGTTCTAATTCTTTTTCAGACATATATTTTCCCTTCTAATTATTAAAAAAATAATAACACAATTTTTTATTTTGTTTTTATTATGTTTAATTTTTTAAATTAAAAAAATAGTACCCAAATTTTGGATACTAAATTATTATAATTATTTAGAAGATAAGGCTTTTTTAGCTGATTCTACTATTGTTGCAAATGATGTTGGATAGTTGATAGCTAATTCAGAAAGCATTTTTCTATTAATATTTATGTTTGCTGCTTTTAGACCTTCAATTAATCTAGAATATGTGATACCGTTTGTTCTAGATGCAGCATTTATACGTGCTATTCATAATTTTCTAAATTCACGTTTTACTTGTTTTCTATCTCTGAAAGCATATGTTCATGACTTAACAACTGCTTGTTTAGCTACTTTGTAACCGATTGACTTGTGTCCTCAGTAACCCTTAGCTAATTTTAATCATTTTCCACGTCTTCTTCTTGTAACGATTCCGCCTCTTGTACGCATTATATTTCCTTTCTATTTCTAATTAAATTAAATTAATTCTTTATATCTCTTGAAATCTGATGCTGATAATGTAGAAGATTTACGAGATTGACGTTTTTGTTTTGTTGTTTTATTTTGTGCTAAATGTGAACGATATGCATTTCCACGTTTTACTTTACCGCTTGCAGTTATTTTAATTCTTTTTTTCAAACCGCTTTTGGTTTTCATTTTTGGCATGTTATTCTCCTTGTGTATTTGAAGGTTCGTTATTTTGTTTGTTTAAAGCTTCAACTTTACGCTTGTCTTTTTCGATATACATATCTAAAAAACGTTCATTTACCAAAGTTGCTTCTTTTGAAATCTTTGCAACATCCTCAACTAGTGCATAAAATTTCTTTAAAATTTCTTCTCCTAGTTCAATTCTTGCGCGTTCTCTACCTCTAAATTTAACAGATATTTTAATTCTGTTACCGTCTAATAAAAATTCTCTTGTTTTACGTGCTTTAGTTTCTAAATCGTGATCCCCAATAAGAGGGGTTAATCTAATTTCACGATTAATAGTTACAGATTGTTTCTCTTTTACTTCTTTTTGTTTTTTCTTTCTATCATATTTAAATTTTCCATAATCTAAAATTCTAGTTATTGGTTTATTATTTTCAATCGATATAAGAACTAAATCCATATTATATTCAGCTGCTTTATCCAAAGCTTCTGCCTTAGATAAAACTCCTATTTTTTCATTATTTGGACCTAAAACAAAAACCTTTTTGTAAGGTATAGCATTGTTTACAATGTGTTCGGATTTCGGACCTTTTTGGTTGTTTGCAAAGTGCGAGTTATTTTGTGATATAACTTCCTCCTTAATAAAATAAAAAAGTGGGTTAATCCACTTCCCAAAAACTACAAAATAAATATATAAGTTCTTTATTGTAGCGACCCAGCAAAAAATCACTTAGGTGAGAAATGAATCTTCTTGTTGCTATTAAAAGCCCTTTAATTATACATAATTTTTTTATTTTTGATAATTATTTATATAAATATTTGTTATTCCTTAATTAGTTCTTTTATTGTTTCTTTAGAAAAATTATTAACTAAGTAAGAACCTACAACAGCAACATCAACTCCTGCTTCAAAACATGAATTAATGTTGCTTTGATTAATTCCTCCATCTATTTCTATTAGAGTTTTTAAATTTGTATCTTGAATATATCTTCTTAAATTGGCTACTTTATTTAAAGAATTTTCAATAAAACTTTGTCCACCTTTTCCGGGATGAACACTCATTACTAAGGCTAGATCTAAATGTTTAAGATAAGGAAATAATACTTTTTCTTCAGTTTCAGGATTAATTGCAATACCTATTCTTTTTTTATCTCTTTTGGCTTTTTCTATAATATTAAGTATTTGTGTTTCATTCATAGCTTCATAATGAAAAATTAGTAACCCATTTGTTTTTGAAAAATAATCATAATAAGAAATAACATCTTTGACCATAAAATGAAATTCCATGTCATGTATTTTTGTTTTTTTCATAGCTTCAGAAATTAAATCATCGCTTATTCCTTTATTAGGGACAAAAACACCATCCATTATGTCGTAATGGATTTTTGTTACATCTCAATCTATAAGAGAATTAATATATTCAGTAAACTTTGCCTCGGGTACATCTAACACTGATGGACTTATTTTTTTCATAATAAACTCCTTAATAAATTGGTCCTAGCATTCTTTTTAAAAAATTGACATAGTTATCATATCTTTCTTGTTTTATTATGCCGCTTTTTACTCTTCTTTTAACTTCGCAATCTTCTATTCTTTCTTGATAATGTTTGCAACTTCTATATTTGCATAAATGAGCAGCTTCTCTAAAAGAATTAAAAGCAGTTGGCATTTCGTCAATAGTTAAATCAAATTCTATTGAAGAAAAACCTGGTGTATCTATTATCTCGCCGCCATTAAAATCAATTAAACTAACTTCTCTTGTGGTATGTTTTCCTCTATTTAAAGCTTTAGATATGGCTTGAGTTTCAAAATTTGTATTAGCTAAATAATTAATTAATGTTGTTTTGCCAACTCCGGTTTGGCCAACAAAAAAACTTGTCTTATGTTTAAACAATTCCTTTAGCCCTTCGAAGCCAGTGTTTGTTTCATAATTAATTTCGAATACTTTGTATCCTTGGTCTTTGTAAAAATTAATTTTAGAATTTGATGTTAAGTCTTTTTTGGTTAAAACTATTATAGGTTCAACCCCTTTGCTTTCAATAATAATTAAAAACTTATCAACTAATAAAGAACTAAACTCGGGCTCAACCAATGACATTACCACTATTGCTTGATCAACATTAGCAATTTTAGGTCTAATAAAGAAATTCTTACGACCTAAAATATGGTGTATAAAGCCTCCTTTTTTGAATTCTACATTGTCTCCTACAATTGGTTTCATATCAAGTAGTCTTAGTTTTCCACTTCCACGAACTCTATAAGTTTTTTTGTCTTCAAAAGATTTAATATCATAAAAACCGGCTACCGATTTAACAATTTTTCCTATTTCCATAATTTTTATCCTTATTAATATTATATATTAAATAGTCCCAGTAAATACAAGAGCTAATACTGTTGCAACTATAGCTACCGATAATAAAATTATTATTATTAATGTAACTTTTAAGGACAGGGATTTCTTTTTGTTTTTAGAATTAGTATTTTTAGATTCCTTATCTAATTTTAGTTTTTTTTCTAGACTGGCTTGAGGACTTAAACATTTTTTTAAGTCTTTTAAAATATCGACGCAATTATCATATCTTAAATTAGGGTTTTTTGCTGTGCAACGGATTATTATGTTTTCTACGGCTTGAGGAATAGAAACTCCGACACCTTCTAATGGAGGTAATTTTTGGTTAATTTGTAAATATAAAATAGATTGTTCTTCATTGGCTTGGAATGGTGGATGGCCGGCCAACATTTCATATAAAATCATTCCAAATGCATAAATATCACTTTTTACTGATGCTCGTGCAGTTCTAGTTAGTAATTCGGGAGCTATATATTGGATTGAACCTACTACTTTATTATCGGCAGTTACTCTAACGCTTTCTTCACTAATTGAAATTCCAAAATCAATTAACTTTATAGTATTTGTTATATTTTGAATAATAATATTGCTTGGTTTTAAATCTCTATGTATTACATTGACTAAATGTATATCAATTAATCCTTGACATATCTCTTTGGCTATCCTTATAGCTTCATCGGTAGGAATTTTAGTGTTCTTAGCTATTAAACTTTTTAAATCAATACCTTTAATTAATTCCATTACATAATATGATTCATCGTTAGAAGAATAATAGCCTATCATTTTAACTACATTATCAGATCTAATCATGTTCAATACTTTACACTCGTTTTTGAAACGTATTTGATTAGTAACTTTTTTAGTAATATCAGGTACAGTTAAAATTTTAATAGCAACCTTTTTACCAGTCTTAACATAGGTTGCAGAATATACTTCTCCATATCCTCCCCGACCTATCAATTCAAAGTTTTCAAAATATTTATTTACGTTTCTATATTTTCTTAATTTTTTTTCCATTAGTTAAACTCCATTATTACCACTGTTAAATTATCTTTTGATAAATTTTTCTTAGCCACACTAATCATTTTATTTGCTTTTTGTTCAATGTTTAATTTAGCATCTTGTAAAATTTGTTCAAGTGTGGGCTTTTCAATATAATCATGAACACCATCAGAAGTTAATAATAAATATTGAACATCTTCATTACTTTTTAATAAAAACCCATCACATTTCATTATTTTATTAGGTCCTAAACAACTAACAAGTTTATTTGCATCTGGGTGTAACTTAGCTAATTCAAGACTTAAAATTTTATGTTTAACTAATTGATGTAATAAATTTTGGTCTCGAGTTATTTGATATAAATAGCCATTATAAGCATATGTTCGAGAATCACCAATATTAAAAATATAAGTTTGCTTATTTGAATTAAAAACCAGGGCAGCAGTTAATGTTGTCCCCATGTCAGAATAATCTTCATTTTCTTTAGCTATTTCATTAAGAGATTTTTTTATATAACTCAATGCATTGTTAAATCATTTATTAATTAATTTTTTATCATCATAATTAACTTCAGGATCAAAATTTTGTTGAAAATATTTAAACAAAAACTCAATAGATTTTGTAGAACAAACTGAGCCACCAAAATGACCACCCATTCCATCGCACAAAACAGCAAGAGTTCAATTTCCTAAAAAAGAAATTGAAGCATAGTCTTGATTTTCTTTACGATATTTTCCTTTATCTGTTTTAACAATGTAATTCATTAAATTTTAGGCCTTTCTTCCTTCTTCACCTTTATTATTATCTTCTAACATTTTAGCAAAATCTTTTTTAATTATTTTTTTAATATTTAAAACTGTTTCTTCAATAGAATTATTTGTAATAACATAGTTAAATGATGAAGACATTTGAATTTCTTCTCTAGCTTTTTGCAATCTTTTTAAAATTAAATCTTCGGTTTCTGTTTTTCTACCTTCAATTCTTCTTTCCAATTCATCTAATGAAGGAGGCATTAAAAATATAGAACAAATTTCCGCTTCACGACCTTCTTTTTTATACTTTTCAATAATTTGATTTGCACCATTGGTTTCTATTTCTAAAAATGGAATTCTGCCCGATTCATAAATATGTAGTATTTCAGAAAGAAGGGTGCCATAATAATTATCAAAATGTTTTGAATATTCTAATAACCTATCTTCTTTTATAAAAGTTTGAAACATTTCAGGAGAAACAAAATAATAATGAACTCCATCAATTTCCCCTTCTCTCGGTTTTCTTGTGGTTATAGAAACTGAAAGTTTTAGTTTTAAATCTTTATCATCAAACAAAGGTTTTTCAACAGTTCCTTTTCCAACTCCGCTTGGACCAGTAAAAATTATTAACTTCTTTTCCATAAAACTTACTCCTTAAAATAATGCAAATTACATTTTTATACTTTTTTTAATATTAATTGTAAATAAAATTCAATTTTAATTTTAAATTTAATTATTAATAATTAATTATAAACTAATTTGCAATTTCAATAAAGTAAATATAAATTTTTCCATATTTCTTGTTTTTGATCAATTTATAATTATTTTTTTCATAATTAAAATCTTTTCAATCAGTTTCAATTATAATTTTCCCATTCAAATTTAACATGTTATTCGAACTAATAATGTCTATACATTTTATTAATAAATCTTTTTCAATAAAAGGGGGATCTAAGTATATATAATCATATTTTTTATTTAAATTTTTATTCAAAAATGTTAATGCATCAATATTAAAAACATTTAAATTATCTTCTTTTAAATTATGCATATTTTCTAAAATAATTTTATAAGCTAGTTTATCTTTTTCTACACTTGTTGCTTTTTTAGCTCCTCTCGATAGAGCTTCTAAACAAAAAGAACCAGACCCTGAAAATAAATCTAAAAACTCCTTATTTTCAATAAAAAAATGAATAGAAGAAAAAATAGCTTCTCTAGCTCTATCAGTTGTAGGGCGGGTTGTTTTTTCAGATGGTTGTTTTAATAATCTTGAACGATATTTTCCTGCTATTATTCTTAACATAATTAAATATTATAAAGATTTATCATTTTTTGTTATACTCTTTTAGTTAAAAGATAATAAGTTTTTTGTTTTTTAATTATAAATAGTATAACATTAAATTATTAATAATGTGGGGGGTTATAAATATGCAGCAAAATAATAATAAAACAAAAGCAGGAAAAATATTTTTATCAATAATTCTAATAATTTTAACTCTTGGCGCTATTAGTGTTGGGGGTTATTTTGCTTATAAATTCCTTAACTCTTCTATAAACCAAAAAATTAATAATATAGGTTCCGATTATTATGAAGAATCAAACGATTCTTCTGGAGCATTTAAATTTTTTTATGATAAAGATAATAATTTAATTTTTAATGCTAAAAAGACTGAAAAAAGTGGAGAAATTAAATCTTCTTTTAAATATGGCAATTTGACTATAATGGAAAAGCCAGTTTATACTGATGGTAATAAAAAATATTACTATTTAGGAGAAAAAGGTATTCAGCTGCTGAATACTATGTTCAAAAAAAGAGCACTATATGGACCAGAAATAAATGCTCTAAAAAGCATAAAAATTGGTTTTCCTTCAAAAGACAACAAAAATAATTCTGCCAACGGTTTATATTATCCAAGTCTTAGAGAAATATATATTTTTACTGATGGACCTTTGAATAATAATTTAAAATTATTGAATCAACCAGTAGCCAAAAGAGTTGAAATTATTTTTGGAACAATAATGCATGAATATACTCACCACATAGATAATATGTATAATAAATCAATAAAAGAAACGGATGAATTTTCTGATAATACTCTTATAGAAGACAATGGAGATGGCCATGAACATGGTGGAAATTCACATATAATTAAAAAAAGACAAATTAATAATAAAAAGTTTTTAAAAGAATTTAGGTTTAATTTAAATTATCATGATATTCCTTTGGCACAAAAATCAAAATATATAAGAAGAGAATCCGATTTTGAATACATAAAAGGTAAAATACCTGTTTATAAAGATTTTAGTTCAAATGATTTGTTTAGATTTGTTAATTTGGATATTAGTGAATTTGAAAAAGAAAATTATAATAAAATGTTTGATAACAAACATTATTTTAATAATAATAAAAACCAAGAAATTAATTTTGCTAACCCTATTGAATCAAAGTCTTTAAAATACTTATTTTCTTTTGCAGAATTAATTCCAAGAGAATTAGTTAAATTATCGTTAGGCCCAAATTCAACATTTTATGTTGATAAGAATTATAAAAGCCTTGAAAACTTTTTATATTTTGCTAAAGAACGAAATGATTTATTTGGTAATATAGAAGTCATTTTTAGTTCCACAGGTGATGATATTTTAAAAACAATATCAAAAGCAAAACATAAAACAACTTGAAAAGATATATGAGCTTATGCTCCAAACTGAGTTTTCAGAAAACAAATTGAAGAATTTGTAAGCAATAAATGAGACAATGATAATTTTGAATATGAGAAACCTTTTAAGAATGTGGGAGACACAAGACATAAAGGTTTGTTTAAGGCTTATGTTGATTTAATGGGCTGAGGTCAATTAATTAGTTTTGCTCATTACAATATAAATAATGACAGTGGTAATTCTTTAAATTTTGGAGGATATTTTCAATTACCAAAAAATAATACAGAATATCAAAACAAAAAAATGAAGCTATTACTTGTTTCAAAAGACAATAATAAAAAAATAATTGAGTCTAATATAACTTTGCAAAAATACAATTTAATTACAAAAAAAGAATGAGATTCTAAATATGAGTCTTCTTTACCAGAAGGACAACAAAAAAATTATTGAACAGAAAAATGAATATATCCAGAATTATTCAAAGAAAATTTTTATTATGTATCTTATATAGCAAGAAATATAAACAAGCCTAATTTTAATAAAATTATAGGAAACAATGCTTTTGACATTAAATTATGAATAGATCTTAATAATGATGGCAAATATGATTTAGAAGACATAAATCAAAAAGAAGTGTTTTCACTATTGAATGATGATAAATTTAATAATAAAGGTAAAAACTTTTTTGATAAATATGTTAATGATCAAAGAAAAACTACAACATATAAGATGTATAGTTATCGAGATTCTTTAGCTGAATGATTTGAACTAAAAAAGGACACAAATAATAAATATTATTATTATTTAAAACCTTATTAAACCAATCTAGTATTGGTTTTTTATTTTATATTTATAACTTTATTTAGGATAAGTTATAATTTTTTTATGTCAAAAATTAAATTAATATTAGCAGGAACCGGAGATTTTTCACAAAAAATTTTTGAGTCATTAATAAAAAACGAAAACTTTGAAATTTGTGCAATTATTAGCCAACCAAATAGAAAGTTAGATAGAAATAAAAATATAATTAATACAGAAGTAGCTTTATTAGCAAAAAAACATAATATAAAATTATTTCAACCAATAAAAATCAAAGAACTATATAATGATTTAAAACAAATAAATTTTGATTTTTTTATAACTATCAGTTTTGGGCAATTAATACCTAACAATATTTTAGATTTAGCCAAAAAAGCAAGTATTAATGTTCATGGTAGTTTATTAGAAAAATATAGAGGGGCAGCGCCTATACAACATGCATTATTAAATAATGATAAAGAAACAGGTATTTCTTTAATTTATATGATTGATAAAATGGATGCTGGAGATATAATTTTTTCAAAAAAAATTTTAATAGAAGAAAATGATACGGCATTAGAAATTTTTGATAAGTTAGCTAAAGTATCTATTGAGAATTTAGCTAACTGAATTATAAAAATTTTTAATAATGATATATCTCCTATTAAACAAAAAGAAGAGTTAGTTACTTTTGCTCCAAAAATTAAGAATGAAGATGCTGAGCTTTTTTTAAATGATACAAAAGAAAAAACTTTGGCCAAAATAAGAGCCTTTAATGACCAGCCCGGAGCTTTTTTGATTTATAACAATAAAAGATTAAAAATTTTTAGAGCTTCAATTAATAAAGTTAAAACGCCATTAAATATAAACTTTTCTAATGGAAAATTATATTTAATTGAATATCAATACGAAGGTAAAAAAAGAGTAAAACATGAATTTTAATTTTGATATTTTTTTAGAAAAACAAAAAGAAAAAAACTATTTTAAAAATTTAATAAGCAAATTAGAAAAAATAGGTTATGAAAATATTTTTCCTAAAAAAGAAGAAATATTTTTTGCTTATCAAAATTTTGATTTTAATAATTTAAAAATTATTATTATAGGTCAAGATCCTTATCCAACAAAAGGTGTTGCAAACGGTCTTGCATTTTCTACTAGTAGAACCAATTTAAAAACTCCTGCTTCATTAAAAAATATATTTAAAGAAATTAAAAACTCATATCCCAAATCTCAGTTTTTAACAAATGATTTAAGTTATTGAAAAAATCAAGGAGTACTATTAATAAATAATATTTTAACAGTTGAAGAATCTTTGCCTTTAGCACATAAAAATATGGGATGAGAAAACTTTACTTACGAATTTCTTAAAAAAATTACAAAAACAACTAAAAACATAATATTTTTAGTTATGGGAAACTATGCATTAAATGTTTTGAAAAAAATAGATTTAAATAATCATTTTGTTTATATTGTTTCTCACCCATCCCCTTTAAGTTGCAATAAAAACTTTTTAGGTTCTGATGTTTTTAAAAAAATAAACAATAAATTAAGGGAATTAAATAAAAAAGAAATAGATTGAAATACAAAATAGTTTATACTATTTTTAAGTGAAAAATAAATTTAAAAATTGAAATTAGAAGAAGGCAAAATGTCAAAATTTAAAAATATCTTTAAGCACATTAGTTTTAGAATGTTTTTTGCTTTATTATTTTTCGGATTATTGCCAACTATATATAATACTATTAGAATATATTAAATTGGCCAAATCCCAAATACATGAAGTTTTTCTATTGCTTCGCAAATGCAATGAGTTTCGCTTTTTTATGAAATTATGCAAGAAGCGTTTTTACTACCGTTATTCTTTTTTATAGGAGCAGTTATAAACGATAAAGAAGAATTAGAAAATAGATTAAAAACTGGATTATTATTTACATTTTTAATATATATTGTTTTAACTGTATTTATTATAGCAGCAGCAAGACCTCTTACAATTTTAATGGCTCAGGATAAAAGTATAATTAATGAAACAGTAAATTATATTAGGTTAGAATCAACAGCTAATATTATTAACATTTTATTTAAATTTATATTAGTAGCATTGATAACTATAAAAAAAGATAAAAATATTTATATCCCTCTTTTAATTCAACTTATACTAATTATTATATTAGATATATTTTTTATTTCTAATTTAAGCGTTTCTTTAAAATTAGGAGTTAATGGAATAGCTTATACTAACATTATTGTTTCTTCAATATTATTAATTACTAGTTTTATACTATTACACATAGAAAAAATCAATATATGAAAAATTAAAAAATTAAATTTTAAGTGATTTAAATCTTTTTTTAGAATTAGTTCGATTTCTGGCTTAGAAACTTTAGTAAGAAATTTGTTTTTTATGTTTATGATTGTAAAAATGGTAAATGCTGTCGGTGGATCTGGAGATTTTTGACTAACAAATAATTTTATATGAGGTTGACTATTATTGCCTATACTTCAATTAAGCGAAGTTGTTAAGGCAGATATTGGCCGAGATGGACATAAAGCTATAGAAAAAATACGCTTGGATACTTTTTTATTGTAACTCTTTTGGTATTAATATGATTTATAACTATACCAGGATGAAAACCATTTTTTAATAGTGTTTTAAAATTAAAAAACGGAAATACAATTTATTACTTATCAATAATAAGTATTGGGTTTTATGTAACATTTGCTTACAATTCTATAATTGATAGTATTTTTTATGGATTGGGCAAAACAGAATATATGTTATATCAATCCTTAATTGTAAATATTGTATTATTTGGAATAATGTTTATTTGTTATAAAACTGGCGCTTGAATTCCAACATTGAATTCAATCACCTTATTGTTTGCAGGAGCAATAGCATTTGACTCGGTAATTACATATTTATTATTTATATGGATTTTAAAGAAAAATAAAATAAATATTTTTAGTGTTTTAAAAAACAAAACTTTTATTGATCAAAATAATAAATTAGAAGAAGGCAAGGATAAAGAAATATCAAATTTAGTTTCTTAAATGCTTTTTTATATTCAAAAACAAATAATTTGGTTTTTGGTTTTTTAAAATTTATAATTGTTTTATAAAAAACAAAATCAATAATAATTTAATACTATAATAATACTATTATTATAAAAAAGGAAGGATAATATGAGCATAAAATATAACAATGTTCGTAATAAAGATATGCTTTTAAAAGCAGCATATGAAAACACAGAGATGTGTTCTAATATTGCTAAAGAAGCTAATTATATTACAGAATTTTTTGAAAAAAATGAAGCATATATTTTTATATCAAAGGAAGTAAAAGATTATTATCATTTTTTAAAGGTTGTTGATTCAATAGCTTTGGCTAAAAGAAGAGATTATCAAATAGATATAGCATCTTTTGTTAACAAAAATATTTCAATAGAAGAAGTGCTTAGAGCTTTTATTTCTAGAGTAGCTTTTCATGAAGCTAAATTATTTACACAAAAAGAAAAAACTAAAGATGATAAGGAAAAACAAATTAAATTATCTTTATTTTTAGAAGATAAAAATTACTCAGATTTGGTTAAAAAATTAACAACAATTTCTGAAGCGGTTTCTAAAACTCGCGATTTACAAATAACACCTCCAAATATTGCAACAAGTGAATGAATTGCAAAAACAATAAAAAAAGATTTTGAAGATGTTAAGGGGTTAAGTGTTAAGGTTTTGACAAAATCAGAAATTGAAAAATTGGGAATGGGATTATTATTGGCAGTTAATGCTGGTTCATCTTACCAACCAAGAGTAGTTATAATTGAATACAACGGAAACCCAAAAAGCAAAGAAAAATTTGTTTATGTTGGAAAAGGTATTACTTTTGACACCGGTGGTTATAATACAAAAGGATACCACATGGATGGTATGAAGTTTGATATGTCTGGATCAGCTATTGTTGCATATGCAGTTAAGGCTATTGCAGAATTAGAAATTAAATCTAATGTTGCTGCTGTTATGATGTTAACAGATAATGCTATAGATACACATGGCACTGTTCCAGAATCAGTTGTTAAATCAATGAGCAGCAAGACAGTGGAAATTACTGATACAGATGCTGAAGGCCGTTTAGTATTAGCTGATGGTTTATATTATGGTGCTACAAAATTGAATGCTACTTTATTAGTAGATGTAGCTACTTTGACTGGTGCTATGATTAGAGCACTTGGAAAAACTTATTCAGGTATTTTTTCAACAAAAGATGAAAGATGAAATGAATTTAGTGAAGCGGCTAAAGTTGCTCATGAAAAAGTTTGAAGATTGCCTATGCATGAAAACTTTCACAAAACAAACAAAGCTTCTTTAGTAGCAGACTTAAATAATTACAATAATAGTGCAAAGGCTGATTCAAACTCGGCAGCTATGTTTTTAAATGAATTTACAAATAAAGTTGACTTTATTCACTGTGATGTTGCAGGAACAGCTGATCAAAAAGGTATGGGTCTTGGAGTTTTAGTATCTACATTAGTAGAATTGGCAGAAAGACAAAAATAAGGAGATAAATTATGGAATTAATAAAAAAATTAGAAACAAAACGTAATGATTCAATCTTATTAAGAGCTATTTACAAAAATGAAAAGAAACTTGCTAATGTTATTGAAAAAATAAAAGTTATTACCGAAAATTTTTCTGAAAAAATAGCTTATATATTTATGGGAGAAAAAGAAGAAGTAAATTATGATTCAGTTTATGAATTGGCCAGAGATTTAGGACTTAATGCAGCTAGAAATTATCAAATTGATTTAGTGAGTTTTGTCAATACAAAACTTTCTTTAGAAGAAGTTGTTGATGCTTTTGTTAAAGGTATTAATTTTTCGGCTGCTAAATTATTTAATAAAAAAACCATTTATAAAAAAGAAAATAAAAACCAACTTTCTTTATATGTTGAACAACCTTCAAAAGATTTATTGTCTGCTTTTGAAAAAGCAATGATTTTAGTGGATGCTCAAAATTGAGCAAGAAATCTAGGACTAACCCCTCCTAATGAATTAAACTCAGAACAATTAGCTGATATAACAGAAAAAGATTTAAAACAATTTAATAATCTTTCAATAAAAGTTTTAAATAAAAAAGAAATTGAAAAATTAGAAATGGGACTATTGCTATCAGTTAATAGAGGTTCTGTTTTTGAACCAAGAGTTGTTGTAATTGAATATAATGGTAATAAAAACTCTAAAGATAAAACAGTTTTAATTGGAAAAGGTATAACATTTGACTCTGGTGGTTACAACATTAAAACAGGTCGTTATATGAATGGAATGAAATATGATATGAGTGGTTCAGCTGTGGTTGCTGCTGTTATGAAAGTAGTAGCTCAACTTAAACCTAACACAAATGTTTCAGCTATTATGTGTATAACTGACAATAGAGTAAATGGGGATGCTTCATTGCCTGATTCAGTTTGAACATCAATGAGTGGTAAGACAGTGGAAGTTAATAATACAGACGCTGAAGGACGCTTGGTAATGGCTGATGGATTATATTATGGAGCAACAAAATTAAATGCAACAAGATTAATCGATGTGGCAACTCTAACTGGGGCAATGATTATGGCTTTGGGCGATACTTATACAGGTGTTTGATCAACTACAGAAAAAGGGTGACAAGATGTACAAGAAGCCGCCGATATTCAACATGAATTAGTATGAAGAATGCCTTTAGATGATGAATATTTAGAATATATGAAGGGTTCTCTTGTAGCTGATTTAAAAAACACCGATTTTACAGGTAATGCAGGTTCTTCTTCGGCCGCAATGTTTTTAAAAGAATTTACAAATGAAATAGAATATATTCATTTTGATATAGCAGGAACCTGTGATGTAGATGAAAAGCCAATGTTTGCTATGGTAAAAACTATTTCAGAATTAGTTTTAAAATAATTTATTTTATATTAAAATAATCTTTCGAATTTATATTCTAAATTCGAAATTTTTATTTATAAATAAAATTATGCAAATTAGTCTAAAAAAATTCATTTTTATAATAAAAAAGCTTTTAAAAGTTCTTAATTTTTAATTTTAGTATAATATTTTAATTATGAAACAAACTAGCAAAGAAGTAATTAATGAAGGTGTAGTAATTGAAATTAATAATTTTTCAAAAAAATTTAAAAAATTTCAAGCTATAAAAAACATAAGTTTTAATATTAAGCAAGGTAGTATACATGGTTTTATCGGTCCTAATGGATCAGGCAAAACAACAACCATAAAATCAATAATTGGAGCTTATCGTTCATTGCCAGGCCAAATAAAAATTTTAAATTTTAAACCCGGAAGTGAAAAAGCTAATAGATTAATAGGGTATATTCCCGAAAAAGCAAGTTTTCCAAAACACTTAAATACAATTGATTATTTAATAACAATGGCGACTTTTAGCGGCATTAAATTAAAAGAAGCTAAACAAAAGGCTTTGGATATATTAAAAAGCATTGGCTTAGAACAACATAAAAAAAGAAACCCAAACGAATTTTCTAGTGGAATGAAAAAGAAAATATTATTAGCCCAAGCTTTAATTATAGATCCTAAAATTCTTATATTGGATGAACCTGCAGCTAATTTAGATCCAGACGCAAGAAAAGAATTATTTGACAGTTTAATCGAACTTAGAAAACAAGGAAAATCTATTTTTATTTCTTCTCATATTTTAAGCGAATTGGAAAAAATTATTGATAGTGCAACTTTTATTTATAATGGAGATGTTTTATTTAGTGGAGAATTAAAAAATATATCAAAGTCTAAAAATAATTTATATATTAAGACTTCCAATAATTTAAAAACAAAAAAACTTTTAAAAGAAATTTTAAAATTAGAATCAGAAGGCGACTCAAAATCAGAGATTATAATTAAAGATGTTAATGAAAAACAAAAAAACGAAATAATTCAAATAATTTTAGAAAACAAAATAGTTTTACAATCATTAAGACATAATGATTTGCAATCATTTTATGATAGTTTAGTAGAACAATCACAAGGAGAGAGAGATGACAGTAATTTACAGAGATCAAATGCTGAAATATCTTAAGTCAATATCTACTTGAGTAATATCAGGAATAGGAATCTTGATTGTTGCAATGCTAACAGCTCTGGTGCCTTCCTTGGCAATAAAGGTAGGAACACCAAACGCGGAAATCAAATATTTAAGTATTGTAAGTGTTGTTCCGGTAGTAATGCTTTCATATTTAACAACATTTGTTACAATATATTCGGGTTTAAAGGCTGCAACAATGTGTAAGGACGAAATAGAAAATGGTAGTTTTTTAACAATAATTTCAAAGCCTATTTCAAGAACAAAAATTATTTTAAGTAAATGATTTGCTTTAATAACAATGATTATTGTTCATTTATTAATAGTTGTTGGAAGTTACGTAATTTTCATATATGCTTTTGATTTGGGTAAGAATTTTAAAGAACAATTAAGTATTATTAACAAAAAAACTTTAACTGATAACGTTTGAATAGACGCTAGCAAATTGTTTGGAATACTTTTATTATTATCAATGTTGTTTAGTTCAATAACATTATTAATTACAACAAAAGCTTCTTTATCGGCATCTATAGCTTCAACTGTTTTTATCGGTATTGCAATACCGATAACATCTGTTTTTGGGTCTTTTACACAAAAACAAGAATACAGAAAATTAAATAGTAGATATTTAGATAATATAAAGTTTATTATCTCTAATGCTAACAAAGAAATAGAAAAATCAAAATTAGGTAATGATAAATTTAAAATAGATAAGAATTCTGAAGTTTTTAAATCTTTTAAAAACTTGGGAAATGAAATAAATAATTATAAAACAATAGAATCTAAAAACTTTAAGAACAATTTATCAGAAGTAGGTTTTTTTACCAATGAAACCAACCCTTTTCATGTTACTAAATTTTTGGATTTAAATTATCAAAACAGAGTGCTTATAAAAAGTGCAGAAGACGAAGCGACATTTGGAACATCTTCCTTTATAGATAATTTAAGGGAAAACTTTGAAGCAAAAAATTATTATTACAAACCTATCAAAGAAGACAATTTATTTAAAGCTAATACTGAGTTAACAAAAGATATAGCCTTTAAAGAAAAACTTATTTCTTCTTTAAAAGATCTAGATAGTTTAAGAAACGCAGGATACAATCTATTATATAATTTTTTAAAAGAGTTATTTTCTCAAATACCTAGTGTGGCTTTAAATCTTATAGAATTAAATATAAACAAAGAAAACCTGTTATATATTGCTGCCACAATTGAAAACTATACCTCAGCACTTGCAACACCGGACCCAGATTTGAGCCAATCATTAATTGCAATAAAAAAAGCAGCAAATAAAAAAGAAGAAAATAAACTTACATTAAAATCGTTTTTACCTATATTTAAAACTTTTTTTGATAGTTATGAATCTAAAACAAAAAGTTTAAATACATATTTAAAAAATGTTTATGAAAACAAAGAATTGAATTATACAGCTATATTTTCTGTTTTGTTTGATAATTTATTAGAAAACAATTATGATGAAAATTTTAAAATTGATTCAAAATATAAATTATTGGTTAAAAATCTTTTATCAACATATTACAAATTAGAATCTCCTATTTCTGGTATTTTGTTTGATGATTATACTATTGAAAGCATTTCAAGAATATATAAAGTATCAGCTAAAAAACATCATTTTAATAGTAAAATTGACGAATTTATTATCACATCAAAAGATGACAAAATATTAAATAAAATTTATTCATTATATCAAACTAAAAATCATCATTTAGCAAAATTAACAAAAGAAAAATATATGAACAGAACAGTTAATTTAATTGTATACTCATTAATTACATTAATATTCACTTTTACAAGTGTATATATAATCACAAAACAAGATTTTCAATAATTTTTTAGAACAGCTTAGCTGTTCTTTTTTTGCATATAATATATAGAAATAATTTTGTTATAATTTTTATATTATTTTTTAAAAAAGGGGGGTATTATGATAATAACTTTTTTTCAAAGAATGAAAAGAAATATAAAAACTAAATCTTATCGTTTTTCAATATTTGAAATATCGCTTTTTGGTTTGTTGCTTGCTTTATATATTATTGCTTCTGTTATTGAAAGATATGTTTTTGTAGGAGCTTTCAATATTAGCATAACTTATGCTTTGTTTATAATTTTTGGATTAGCTTTGGGCCCATGAAAGGGCGCTTTTTTAGGAATTTTATGTGATACTATTAATCAAGTTATTTTTGGTATAAGTACTTGAATGCCCGAATATGCAATTATTCCAGTTCTCATAGCATTTTTATCTGGATTTTTATTTTTAGGTTTAACTAAAAATGAAAAAAATACTTGAATTTTTGGTTTTATTTTTTTAAGTCTATTAACAATTATTTTTATTGTCATATTAGCAACAAAATATGATTCTATACCCATTAGAGAAACTTCAATAAAAAGAAATAAAAATTTTAGTTTACAAGCGATTATAGCAATAGGATCTTTAGGAATTGGTTCAATATGACTAAGTGCCTTAGTATTTGTTATTATTTATAAAAAAACAAGAAGTTTAAAATCAAAATTTTCGGCACAAATATTATTTTCAATTTTGTTGACAGTTTTTGGAATTTTAATTATTACGAGATGGTTTTGAGGTCCTTTTGCGTATATAAATTACCATAATAGATTTAGAAGCGGAACTTGAACTTACCAAAAATATTATTTCTTTTTTATGATTCCAATAGTTTTTAAAAGTTTAATAGAAATACCTATATATACTGTAGTTATTTTTGCAATATACCCCGCAATAGTTATGCTGCGCCAAAAAATTGCTTTTAGTTCAAAAAGAACTCATACATATTTATAAATAAAAAGCTGAAAAACCCAGCTTTTATTTATTTAATTTTAAAATGTACTCAAAAGTTATTTGAAATAATTCCGTTTTTCTTATAAGATACAGGAACTAATCATTCTGTTTTTTTCTTATTAAATTCTGCTTTTGTAGGCTTAATTAATTCAAAACCTTCTGGTAATACTGAGTGATATTGCAATTTTGATAAATCAAAATTTTCTTTTGTATATTCGCCTTGATATGTTGGATTTACATGAAACCCTTTTAATTCTATTTCTTTATATAACTCATAACTTTTGAGTTTATTTTCACCATATTCATTTTGAACTAAATTTATTCTTGTTGAACTAAGTTTAGAATAATCCTTAGCCGCAATGTCGCTTAAACTTCCAAGAATTAATTTAAGAGATTTAACTTTTCCATCTTCTATAATTGGATTTGATAAAATGAACACATTTTGTGTATCTCTAAATGTTTTAGAAAATTGATATATAAATAACTCTGATTTTGTTTCATATTTTTCTTCATCATATACAAAATGTTGAGCTTTTAAAAAATTACTATTTTCAGAAATAATTAAATCTTGCACTTCTTTATTTAACAAATATGTTTTTGCTTTTTTAATTTGGGCTAAAAATCTTATATGATGGGGTGCACTTTGCGCAATATACTCATCTGAAGGGGTTGGAACAAAATCTACTAATTGAATTTTTTCATATTCTTTTTGGTCTGGTAAAGTAGACTCTGGGGCTTTTTGATCTTCTAGTGGTTCTTTACCTGCTTTTTTTCTTATTTCATTAAGTTCATCAATCCCAAGTTTAGCTAAGTTTATATTTAATTCTTTTGTTAATTTTGGACTTTCTGGTCAATTTTCAAATTTTACTTCAACCATAACTTTATTTTGGCCATCTTTTTGTTCAACATCTTTGAATACATATATTAATTGATTATTTTTTTTAGATAATCAATATGACTTATTTGTAAGCTTATGGTATTCTTTTCTTTCAATAAATGTTTTATCTTTTGAATAATAAGGATAAATTTCTACATCTTTTAATTGTGCTTCAAAATATGATATTTGTGCAGCTTCATCTAAAGAGTGAGGGTTAATAAAACCTTTTTTACCATATTCATTTTTATCGATTAAAACTTCTTTTGATTTTTTTAATTCTTTGTTTAATTTAAGAGATAAAGTAACATTAACTTTATATTCATTTTCATTTACTTTAATAAGGTTTGACAATTCATATTTGTAATTGTCATTATTATAATCTGTAACAACAAAATTTGGTTTTTGTTCGTAATTAAATAATTTGTTTGTTTCTAAAACATTTTGATATGCTTTCTCATCTAGAAATTTTACTTTTAAAACATTTAAATCATCTTCTAATTGTTTAAGTTGTTCTTGTTCTTTTTGAATTTGAGCATCTGTCTTTTTTCAACCTTTAAGTTCAAAAAATTGATTTTTACTATGTTCAAATTTTGTTTCTTTATTTCTTAATTTATAAATTATTGTAATATCCTGAGTTTCTTCATTTTTAACTGCTTTATAAAGTGAAAACTCGTATTCTTTAGCTAATTTTTTTTCTATTAAATTAATATCTGCTTCTGCTAATTTTATATTTTTAATATTTGGGTAGCTAAAAACTAATAATTCATTAGCTCTATTTAGTTTTTCCAAATCACTCAATGATTTAACATCATTTTCTTTTTTTTGTATTTCTTTTATAGCACTATCTAAAATATTTATAAAAGATTTCTTTTCTTCTATTGATTTAGATTCTTTAAAATATTTTTTAGCATTTTTAACTAAAACATCATAGTCTCCAATGTCTTTTTTAGTCAAACTAATTGATTCTTTGTTTATATTAAATAGACTTTCAAATTCTTTTATTTTAGTATCAAATTCTTTTTGTATTTTTTTATCTTCTTCACTTTGACAAGAAATAGCTATTATAGGCGATACTAATGTAGGCATAACTAAACCCACAGTTAATAAAATTTTTTTGTTTGTTCTCATATGTATAAATCTCCAAAATAAAAAAGGCTAACAAAAATGTAGCCTTCTTTGCTTTTCTTCTATATTTAAAATTTTTATAAAATTTTTGTTTGTTCTCATTTTTTCTGTTTTATTATAACATATTTTTAAAAAACAAAAAAACAAAAAAGCCTGTTTTGGCTTTTTTAATAAAACAACTATGCTTGTATTCTTGTAACAACTTTTTGGTGTTTAATTGAATACAATAAAATTATAATTTATTTAAAAATAGTTTTAGTTATTTTTTGAATTTTATTATTCTTCACTATCTTCTTTATTATTTTTTTGTATGTCTTCAATATTATATTCTCTAGTTACTTCTTCAATTTCGCTAGCTGTTAATTCTCTGTCTTCATTTTCTTCTGATTGATCAATAATTTTGGCAACCCCGACAATTGAAGCGTTACGTTTTTTAAGGTTAACCAATTTTACACCCTTTGTATTTCTACCAGTAACACTTACTTGATTTAATGAAAATCTAATAGTTAATCCGTCATCAGTAATAATAATCAAGCTTTCATTTCCTTTTACTAAACCTGAGTATGCCATTTCTCCGGCTTTAGATTCATTCAAAGCAATTACACCACGAGAATTTCTTCTTGTTTTTCTAAAATCACTAGCTAAAGATAATTTACCAAAACCATTAGCTCCAAGACTAAATATATATTTACCTTCTTGGGAAGTTGAAACAGAAACAACTCTTTCTTTTTTATTTAATTTAATACCAATAACACCTGATGCGCGTCTACTTTGTGCTGTAATATCAGAAATATCAAATCTACATACTTTAGAATTACTTGCAGCAATATATATTTCTTCGTCGTTGGTTGCAACTAAAGCATCAACCATTGAATCGCCTTCTTTAAGACCAAATGCAAATTTACCATTTTTATTAATTAATTTATATTGATTCAATCTAGTTTTTTTAACAATACCATTTTTAGTTACTGTCAATAGATATTTTTCTTGATCATAATCGTCATCATCAACACTTAAAACTTTAATAACTTTTTCATTTTTTCCTATTGCACTTATTATGTTGACAACCGGAACACCTTTTGATTGTTTTGTTCCTACAGGAATTTCATAACCCCTAACTCTATAAACTCTAGCATTTGAAGTAAATATCAATAAATCGGTATGTGTATTGGCTACAAGAATGTCTTGAATATCATCATCTTGGTAGGTTTTAGCAGTAGAAACACCTATACCGCCTCTTGATTGCTCTTTATATTCATTAATATCTAATCTCTTTAAATAACCTTTAGATGTGATTGTAATTACAACATCTTTCTTAGGTATTAAATCTTCATTATCAATATCAGACATTTCGTCTCAATTAATTTCAGATTTACGTTTATCACCAAAAGTTTCTTTAATTTCTTGTAATTCTTTAATTATTAAATTAATAAGTTCTTCTCTACTATTTAAAATTCTTCTATATTCAGCAATTCTTTCATGAACTTGTTCTAATTCTTCATTCATTTTTTCAATTGCCAAGCCTGTTAATCTTCCTAATCTCATGTCAACAATAGCTTTTGTTTGAATTTCTGTTAAACCAAACTCTTTTGCTAATGTTGTTTGGGCTTCTGTATCAGTTTTAGAATGTTTAATAATTTCAATAACTCTATCGATGTTTTCAACACAAATTTTTAGTCCTTCTAAAATATGTGCACGTGCTAAATCTTTTTCTAAGTCAAATTGCAATCTTCTTGTAACTACATTAATTTGGTGATCTAAGTAAACTTGTAAAGCAGATTTTAAATTTAATCTTTGTGGTTCATTATTTACCAAAGCCACCATATTAAATGAAAATCTAGTTTGAAATTCGGTTAATTTAAAAATTTTATTTAATATAACTTCTGGAACGTAAGTTTTTTTAACATCAATTACAACTCTAATTCCATCACGGTTAGACTCATCTCTAAAATCAGCTATACCTTCGATTTTTTTATCTTTAACTAAATTGCTTACACTTTCAATTAAACTAGATTTATTTTTACCATATGGTATCTCAGTTATTATTATTTTAGATTTACCATTATTCATTTCTTGAATTGTTGCTTTTGAACGAATTGTAACTCTACCAACTCCTGTTTCATAAGCTTTAATCAATCCTTCTTTATCAAAAATAATTCCACCAGTAGGAAAATCTGGTGCTTGTATATAGTTCATTAATTCACTTACTGTTATATCTGGATTTTTTGCTAATGCACAAACTCCATCAATAACTTCACCTAAGTTGTGTGGTGGTATGCTAGTTGCCATACCAACTGCAATACCATATGATCCAGAAACTAAAAGATTAGGAAATCTTGAAGGTAAAACAACTGGTTCTTTTTCAGTGCCATCATAATTATCAATAAAATCAACAGTATTCTTTTTAATTCCATCAACCATTGAACCCGCTATTTTAGACATTCTAGCTTCTGTATAACGCATTGCAGCAGCTGAATCACCATCAATAGAACCAAAGTTACCATGACCATCAATTAGTGGATAACGTAATGAAAAATCTTGTGCCATTCTAACCATTGCTTCATAAACAGAACTATCACCATGTGGGTGATATTTACCTAAAACATCCCCAACAATACGAGCAGATTTTTTATGTTGAACATTATAAAACATGCCAAGTTCGCTCATACCATATAAAATTCTTCTATGTACTGGTTTTAAACCATCCCTAGCGTCTGGCAAGGCACGAGCAACAATAACACTCATAGCATATTCTAGAAAAGAACTTTTCATAACAGTAGCTAAATCTGCTGGTTTTAAACCATCTTTTTCACTATCAAGTACCTGATTTTCAAGAATATAACCTTCTTTTTCTTGAGGAATTTCTTCTTCGTCTTCGTCTTTTTCTTCTATAGGATTGTCATCACGAAATACTCTTTCTATTTCATCTTCGACTTGGTAATAAATACTATCATCGTCTGTTTTAGATTGATTTTCTTTATTTTCTTCTTCGTCTTCTAGGTCAAATTCTTTATCTTCATCTAAAAGCATATATCCTCCAAAATAATATATTACAAAAAGTAATATATTAATTATACCAAAAAAATATAAAAAAGGCTTTTATAAGCCTATATAATAAGTTAAATTTTAAAAAACTAATTATTTAAATAAGATGCTTATTTTAAAAAGAAAAAGCTATAAAATAAATATTTTTACCTTCTTTTTTAAATTTTTCCTCGTAATCAGTTAAATAATTTTTAACAGGATAGTTAGTATCATAGAGATCTTTTGTTTGATATAAAATTTTTGCCTTATATTCTTTCAATTCTTCTAAAGCAAAATTATACAATCCTTCATTATCACTTTTAAAATAAACTATGCCATCTTTCGCTAAAATACTTTGATATTTTTTTAAAAAATCTCTATAAACCAATCTTCTCTTAAAGTGTCTTTTTTTAGGTCAAGGATCTGAAAAAGTTAATCATATAGTTTTTATTTTACCTATAAATATTTTGTCAAGATCATTAGCATCTGCAACTATTATTTGCATATTATCAATTTTTTTATTTTCTATTTTTTTTAATGCCGATAAAGCTGGAGTTGAATATTTTTCAATACCAATATAATGCTTTTGGGGATTATTTTCTGCTAACTCAGAAAGCATTTTCCCTTTGCCCATACCAATTTCTATAATATAATTATCATTTATTTCAAAGGGAAAATTTTGAATAAAAAAGGGACTTTTTTCCAATATATTAATAGCATTTTTATTATGTCTTAATCTCATATTTAAATATTTTATAGTATTGTTATGAAAATTATATTTTTTTTGTTTATAAGTATTTTAAACCATATACTTAGTTTGGGTTATAATTAAATTAGTAATTAATTAAATTAACATTTAATTTTTTATAAATTTATATATTATTTAAAAATATGGAGAAACATGAATTCCGATAAACAAATTAGAAGTTTTCATGATTTAATAGAACAAGAATCCACATATAAAAAAGAACTTCGAAAACCTAGAAAATTATTTGAAATGGGTCAAATTACTTCAATTCAAGCTTTTAAGTATGATGGAACGCTTTATCGACAGTATGAAGGTTGCAAAATTATTGCAAACCTAGATGATTTTGTCGTAGCTTTATTAATGAAAACTAAAGTTCAAGAAACTAATATTAATTGAGTAGTTTCCATACCTATGTTATTTTTCTTTGCTAAAAATAGATTTTACAATGCTTCAATTACATTAAATGAAAATGGATTAAATCATATTTATATAAACCTAGCTAGTCCTTTCTATATAGATAATCAAGTTATTAAATATATAGATTTTGATTTGGATATCAAATGCTATAACGAAACGGATTTTAATGTAATAGATTGACAAGATTTTAAGCAATCTATTACAAATTACAATTATCCATTAAAACTAATATATCGTTTGTATAATGAATTAGATTTTCTAGAAGAGCAAAGAAGACTAAAAAGAGGTATATTTTCAAAGAAACTTATTCAAGATATTAAAAAAATATTAATAAATTCAGGTGATATTTAAACCTGAATTTTTATATAAAAAAAGCAAACTTAAGGTTTGCTTAATTAATTATTCAATTGTAACTACAGTTGAAACTTCTTCAGTTCCTAATTTATGATTGCCAGTTTTATCGTATAAAGCACCTTTATATTTTAATGTAACTTTAATTTTTGTTCCTTCTTCAACAACTTCATAATCAATTTTTGAATTTATATATGTTTTATTATTTTTTTCATAAGTATTTTCAGTTGAATTCATTAATTGATATTTTGAAAAAATAGATTTGTCTTTTGGGCTAAAAATTCTATCAGCACTAGGTAAGTTTTTTCAATCTGGAAATTTTCCTGTTAAAACTCTTATAATATCCTTATTCTTATAGTCATAATATAAATCAATTTTTTTATTTTTAAAATCGCCTTTTAATGCTGTTTTTAATTCTTCTGTATTAATTGTAGATGAAATTTGATATTGATCTACTGTTGTTTTGACTCAATCATTAATTTCCTTAATTTCATTTCCTGCAGGTGGATTTTCGGGACTTGGGGTGTCTTTAGGAACAACTGCATTTAAAGTAACTTTAGATTGACCTACTTTGGTTGAAATGGTATGATCGCCATCTTTGTTATATGTTGCTACTTTAAATTTGATGGTAACTTCTAATTCTATTTCTTTATTGTCACCATTTATTGTTTCTTTTTTAACAACTGTTTCAAATTCTAATTTTGTTGATAGATTTGTTTTCCCATCTTTTTGCCATGTTGGATTAGTTGGATTTACTAATTGTGTTCCACCAATTTTTGCTTTAGCTTCCTCTTTTAAAGTAAATGCTACATCCTTATCTGTTAATTCTTTTCATTTTGGATTTTTACCACTTTCAGTTTTAATAACTCTTTTATTCGTTCTGTCATATCACAAATCAATTTGTTTTTTAAATATTGAAACAGAATTTTCTGCTAGTTGATTTTGGGCATTATCAGCTACAAAAATATCTTTTAACTCTTCAACTATTTTATCTTCATTAGATTTTTGAGTGTCTGTTTTTCCATTTTTTGCTTTAATATCTGCAACGGTTTTGTTAAATGTTTCTCTAATTTTTTTAAAGTCTTCGTTTGTTGTGGCTCATAGTTTTGCTTTTTCTGCTGTGGCTATAGCTTCATTTATCGCAATTTTAGAAGCATTTGTTACATCTTTTTGATTTAATCATTCTTTAGCAGATTTAATATCAGCTAACAATTTTTTTCTTCGGTATTTGTACAAGATATGGCAACTAATGGAGTTGCTAATGCTAATGATCCTGATAAAGGTAATAAAATTTTTAAACTTTTTTTCATATTTCTCCTATTTTTATCTTTTGGTAAAATTATTTAACTATAACTTTTTTTACATATAAATTATATAAAATATAATAATATATTAATTATTAAATAAAAATAATTAAAAGAAGAAGAAGAAAATTTTTACAAAAAAATAGGGTTAAACCCTATTCCTTAAATGAAATATCAAGTGCAACACATAATTGTGCTTGATGTTTTTATTATATATTTAAAATTTTAAAGTTTGTAAAAATATATGTTTTTTTTGTTTTTATGTATTTTTTAAACAATTTAAATAAACAAAAAACACCGTTTATTCGGTAGAAATAAATTCTAATTTATTTATTTGTTAATTATTAGCTTAGATGTAATTTTCTTTTAAAAATAGTTCTTTTGAAGATTTTCAACCAAGTATTTCTCTTGGCATTTCATTTATTTTATTTGAAATATTTTGTAACGTTTCAATGTTGATTGTATTAAAGTTAAAACCTTTTTTATATTCCCTTCTAATTAAACCATTTCAATTTTCATTTGAACCACGTTGAAATGATGCATAAGGTTCAGCTCGATAAATTTTTATTTTTAATCATTTGGCTAATATTCCTATTTTTTCAAATTCTATACCATTGTCAATTGTTATACTTTTAACAATTAAACTATTTTCTTTTATTAGCTTGCGTAGTTGAGTATTAATTTCATAACCTGATTTACTTAAAACAAATGTTGCAAAGCCTATTCTTGTTTTTCGTTCTGTTAAAGTTAAAATATTTCTGAAACCAGTGCTGCGCTTGCCAATTACTAGATCAGCTTCTCAATGACCATATTCTTGTCTTAAATCTATAGATTTAGGTCTAGTTCAAATCGGAAAAACATAGCTAGCGCTTGTAACTAATCTGCTTACAACTGAAGCTGTTCGTTTGCCGCCCTTTTTATAAAAACCTCTTAATCTATTATGTTTTTTTAATTGTTCATTGATTACTTTTTATCCAATTAAAAACAGTTCTTAGCGATGGTAATTTAATTTTAAAATTAGTTTTAATATAATGATATGTTGATTTTATACCAAAAAACTTTTTGTCATATTTTTGAATAAAAATGTTAGTAAATTCTTTATAGCTAAAATTAACATTAAATCTAAACATATATTTATGAGAATGTCTTTTAAACGATTTTATATTTGCTGCACAAGAATCATAATTTCCAGTTAAATCAAGATTTCTTTTTATTTCTCTAGAAATGGTTGAAGGACTTCTGCGTAATCGTCTAGCAATTTTTCGTATTGAATAGCCATTATCCATTAATTTTTTGATAAAAAATCTTTCTTCATAAGAAATGTGAAAATATTTTTTAAATGCTTTATAATTCATATTAGGTCTCCTTAGGTGTTTTTTGTGAGGCCTTTTTTTATTTTTTTAAGTAGAAAAAAATTCAAGCAACCTCACACTAATATTTTATCAATAAAGTGTTGCACTTGAATTTTCAATTCAGCAATAGGGTTAAACCCTATTTTATATAATTATTTTTTGTCGCTTTTTTTATCATCTTTTGACTCATCTTCGTTTGAATCTTTAATAGAGTGTTTTTTTAATTCAGAATCTAAATCTTTTTTATATTTATCTTTAGTAATTTTCTTTTTGCCAGATACTTCATTAAATAAAACATCAAAATCTTGTTCAGAATATTCTTCTTTTAATGATTCTTTTGTTTTGGTAATAGCTTCTGGTAATTTCATATTTTTTGCTATATATTCAATTTCTTCAGCTACTATAGTTTCTTTAATAATTAAGGCATCTTTTATTAATTCTAATAACTCACGATTTTCCGAAATAATTTGATGTGCTTTTTTCTCGGCAGTTAAAATTATTTTTCTAATTTCTTCATCAATTTCTTGACCAACCTTGCTTGAAAATGAAGCATTTTTCATATAGTCTCTACCTAAAAATGGATTAGAAGTATCTTCTTCATATTTAATAGGACCTAAATCAGATAAACCTCATTCAGTTACCATTCTTCTAGCTAAGGTAGTTGCTCTAGAAATATCATCACTGGCTCCAGTTGAAACATTATCTTTTCCATAAATAATAGCTTCGGCAACTCTACCACCCATAAATGAAGTAATAATCGCAATTAATTCAGATTTTGAACGATTATATTTCTCTTCTTCAGGCATCATTAAATTATAACCACCTGCTTGTCCACGAGGTATAATGGTAATTTTTTGAACCTTATTACCACCTTTTAATTTAATACCTACAACAGCATGCCCGGCTTCATGGTAAGCAACAGCAATGTTTTCTTTTTCTGAAATTGTTCTAGATTTTTTAGCTGGGCCTGACATAACTCTATCTATTGCTTCATCAATTTGTTCTAATGTTATAAATTTAGATCTTTCTCTAACACTTAACAATGAAGCTTCATTTATAACATTTTCTAATTGAGCACCTGAGAACCCTGGTGTTCTTCTTGCTATTTGGGCAAAATTAATTTTTGGATCGATTTGTTTGCCCCGAGAATGTAATTTTAAAATTGCTTCTCTTTCTTTAATATCTGGTAAAGAAACAGTAATAATTCTATCAAAACGTCCTGGTCTCAATAAGGCCGGGTCTAATACATCGGATCTATTGGTAGCAGCCATTATTAGAATGCCGCTATTTTCCTTAATACCATCCATTTCAACTAATAATTGGTTAAGTGTTTGTTCTCTTTCATCATTTCCACCACCAATACCAGCTCCTCTAGATCTTCCAACTGCATCTAATTCATCAATAAAAATTATTGCGGGTGCGTTTTTACGAGCTTCTTCAAACATGTCTCTAACACGCTTAGCACCTAACCCAACAAACATTTCCACAAAGTTTGAAGCAGAAATAAAGAAGAATGGTACGTTTGCTTCACCAGCAGTTGCTTTAGCTAATAAAGTTTTACCTGTTCCTGGAGGGCCACCCAATAAGATACCTTTAGGTATTCTAGCTCCTGCAGCGTCATATTTTTTAGGATTTTTTAAATAATCAACTAATTCAATAACTTCTTCTTTAACTTCTTCATTTCCAGCAACATCTGAAAATCTTTTATCTGTATAAACTCTTTGAGCTAAAGATTTTCCACCAAAACCAGTTAATTCTCCTCCCAATCCTCTCTTTGAATACATTCTTAAGCTCATAAGAAGAGCAATAATTAAAACTCCAAAGAAAACAAAGCTAATAGCTGGACTTATATATTTATCATAAATTCCTGCTTTTGGAATAGGAGTTGCACTTATTATACCTTGGCCTCCTGTATGTGTTGCAGCATTCTTAAGAACTGTAAGATAATCTATTGCTCCGCCTGCTCATCCAATTATTGCTTTAGGTAATTCTCTTTCAATTAATCCACTGACATTAACTGTAAAGGAATAAGTTGTGTAAGGATAATTTATATTTCCAATTAAACCTTGCAATTCAGCCTGAGTTCCATTAATTGTAATTGAAATTGTGTCACCATAAGTATTTTCTATTCATTGTGAAATATATAATGAATCTGTTGTACTTTTTGTAGTTTCTTTAATTACTTTTTCTAAAAATTGCAAATCTTGATACTGTATAGAAGCAGCTCTAATTTGATCAATTGCTATCATTATTAAAACAATAAGTGCAACAATACCAATAAAAATACCAACAATACCTAAAAGACCAAGTCTTCTTTTTTCTTTTGGTTGTTTTGGTCTATCGTTTTTATCCATAATATGGTCCTTTCTTAATAATATGTATTTATTAACTTATACTAATCGATAATTTAATAATAATAAATTATAAATAAAAAATTAGTTTTCTTTAATTTTTAATAAACTGTCTTCTTTATAAACAAAGGCATGATCAGACAGTTTAAACATTTTATAGTTTTTTTCTGAATTTATAAATTTTTTTAGAAGTTCTATTTTATTATGGCTCAAAGTTATGTTTTTTGTATTTTTATGTATAAATAAAAATAAAATTTCATTTATATACTTATGGGTTAAATTAATTTTTTTATAATTAAAATTATTTTTAGCAAATTTGAAATATTCTTTATCAATTACTAAAAATTTTTCTTTTAATTTATTATTAATATTTATCATTGAATTAAATAAAATATTTTTTTCTTCAATTGTATTTTTTTTCAATTGAATTCTTATTTTGTTTCTAGTATAAATTGGTTGGTCGTTTGTAGAATCTATAGCATATTCAATTTTGTTTTTATCACAAAAATCTTTAATTTCGCTTTTATATCACAAATTAATCATTGGTCTAAAAATATTCATTCCACTTACTTGAGAATTTATTAAAATGCCATATTGTCTAGGTTGTCTATTAGATTGTTTTTGAAACAAAAAAGTTTCTAAACTATCATCTTTATGATGGGCTAAAATTAAATAATCAACACCATATTTATCATATAATTTTTTATAAAAATCATATCTTTCAATACGAGCTATTTCTTGAAAATTACCTTTTTGGTTTTCTTCGTGTTTTAGAACTAAAACTTCATAATTTATTTTATTTAATTTACAATAGTCTTCTACAATTTTTTGATCTTTTCAAGCATCCTCTCTTTTATTATAGTTAACAGTTGCAACATAAATATCTAAATCTTTAAGTAAGCTTAAAAGCCACATTGAATCTGGGCCTCCACTTACTCCAATAATAAATTTTGAATTCAAATTGATTTTATATTTTTCAAATTCTTTATAAAGTTGTTGTTTTAATTTTAGAATATTATTGTTCTCCATATTTTTTATTAGAATACTTATTCATTACATAACGAATGTCATTGTTTATATATTGAATAATTGCTTCTACTACCTCATCTATTGCTTTTTCTATAATTTTAGAATCTTCAAAACTAAATTTACCTAAAACAAAATTTATTAAATTCTCGTCTCTTCCAATACCCATTTTTATTCTTTTAATTTCATTGGTATCAAGGTTGTTAATAATACTTTTTACTCCATTATGGCCGCCGGCTGAACCTTGTTGACGAATTATAATTTTGCCTAATTCAGTATCTATATCATCATAAACTAGAAGGATATCATCAACATTTATATTGTAATAATCAACAATATCTTTAACAAATTCACCGCTATTATTCATATAAGTTAATGGCTTAGCAAGTATCATTTCCTTGTCTTTAAAATATATACCATTAAATTTTTTAATAGTCATTGGAGCTTTTAATTTCTGAGAAAGTTTATCCAAAACCATAAACCCAACATTATGTCTAGTTTTTTCATATTCTTTTCCAGGATTACCTAAACCTACAATTAATTTCATATTATTTCCTTCTTTCTCACAAATATTGAATATTAGTTATTCTTTTAGAATCATCATCTTTTTCTATACCAAATCTTAAAGCGTTTTTTTCGCCAATAATAACACTGTATTGTTTTGCTCTTGTTATTGCTGTATATATTAGTTTTTTGCTTAATAATTTTTTTGCTTCTGAAAATAATACTACAATAACAGCCTTACACTCACTACCCTGGTACTTATGCACACTTGTGCAATAAGCGGGATAGGTGTTTTCTAGAAATTCTGCTCTTGAATAAACTACTGTTTTTTCATCGCCCTCAAAATCAACTGATATATGAGTTAATCTTTTTTCACTAGAAGTTTCTGCTTTTGAGAATGTAAACCTAGAAATAAAGCCTATTTCTCCATTAAAGACTTTCATTTTTGAATCATTAATTAAATTGATTACTTTGTCACCTATAGAAAAAGAGTGATCTTTATATTTTATAATTTCAGCTTGTTCTTTTTTTCTATAAAAACTATTTAAAGCATTATTAAGTTCATCTATGCCTGTATCATATTTATACATTGGGCTTAACACTGCTATATCTTGTTTATCAAAACCTTTTTCTAAAAGTTCTTTTACTTTTTTTAATAGTTCGTCCTTTAAATGTTCTCTTTTACATTCTATTAGTTGGGAATTAGAACCTTTAAAACTAGGCATTTTTCCTTCATTAATTTTTAAAGCATCACTAACTATTTCATAATTTTCTGATTGTCTATATATTTTTGTTAAAGAGATAGTTTTAAATATATTTGATTGAATAAAATCATTAATTAAATAACCACTACCTATCGCAGGCAATTGATCTTTATCACCAACTAAAATTATTTTTTTAAGTGACTTACGAGTTATTCCTCTCATTAAAGAATAAAACAATTCAAGTGGAACCATAGAAAATTCATCTATTATTAAACATTCTATAGAAATTGGATTTTTTTCATTTACATAAAACTTATTATTATCTGGGTCTCATTGTAACAAACTATGTATTGTTTGGGCTTTTGTGGTATTTTGCTTTGCATTAATATTAATTGTAGCTCTTCCTGTTGGCGTCAAAACTGCAATATCTTCTTTTTGATATTTAGTTAGCAAATGATTTATTATTTCATTGGTTATTAATGTTTTTCCCGTACCAGGGTTACCTGTTATTAATACCAATTTGTCATCTAGTGCTGCTTTTATTGCCTCAGCTTGAATTTCATGAAACGCCATAGAAGGAGAATAATTTATATTAAAAGATACCTTTAAATCTTCAATATGGCTTAGTCTTTTAATAATATACTTTTCCATATATATTAAATCTCTAGTAGTTAAATAAATCCCATCTTCATATTCTAATTCTATTAAAAGTCTTTGCTCTAACAACATGTTTTTAGCTTTTTCAAACTCTTTTTCTTCCTTAATTAAATTAATATCAAAACTAGAATTTATTATTTCATGAAAAAAATTTTCTTTTTTTATTCTAGTATTACCAGTATTAAAAAAATATTGTTGAACAAATTGATATAAATAAGTAGAATCTTTATGTTTTTTAGCATCTTTATTAAAATAATTTACTATTTTATCTAGATCAGACAATCTAACTCTATATTCTTCATCAACATCAAAATAATATTGATAAGGATTAGATTGATATTCTTTTAAAAATTCTTCTAAGTTACTAAATTTTTTAGTGATTCTTTTATAAAAAACTAAACTTACATTTATTTTAAAAAGCAGGGCTACATCTTTCAAATAATTTAAATTATCTTTAATTATCGATTTTATTAAAACTCATTCCTCGTTTTTAATACCATAAGTCTCGCCTTGAACAATATTTTTTGAGTCAATTATTTTGCCAAAAACATCTTCTTTAAGTTCAGATACTAATAAATTTGCTTTAGAATCTAATAAATTTTTAAACATAGGCAATTTTAAAACTTTTACTAAATAGTTAAAATTTTCTGAATTTTCTTCTTTAGCAGGCAAAATGGCTACATTATAATCTATGTTGTAACTATCTTGATATTTTGATAAATTATTTTTAAGGACAAAAATTTCATATGTTGCATCATTTAAAATTAAACTCAAACCTTTAAAAAGATTGTCTCTTAAAGTTATTGATATTGAACCATATTTATTTACTTGAACAGGTCTTAAATCATCGTTTTTTATAACAAAAAAAGCAGCAATTATAGTTTTGCTATCTTTAGATTGTCATAATATTTTGGTAAATTTGCCAGTTATTTTCGATGATTCATTTTCCATATCTTTTAAATTGTAACACAAACACTAATTTACTAACATTATTAAAAGAATTGATTGTTTGAGGTTTATAATTTTAACAAGTTTGTGGTCGCATAGCTCAGTGGATAGAGCATCAACCTCCTAAGTTGAGGGTCGTAGGTTCAACTCCTACTGCGATCGCCATTTTTTTATTTTTTAAAAACTTCTTAAATTAAGTTGAAAAATTTGATTAAATAATTTTTAAAACTTTTGTTAATAAACAAAGAGTTACTTTTTATAAAAAAAAGTATAAAATTATATTCGATTAACAAAAGGGAGCACTTATGCTAGATTTAAAATACATTTTAAAAAATAAACAAGAAGTAATTAAAAAACTTTCATCAAGAAATTTTGACCATTCTGCGCTAACTAGAATATATGAATTAGGTGATAAAAGAAATGAACTAATTCATAACCTTGAAATTTTGCAAGCAAAAAGAAACAAATTAAGCGAAGAAATAGGTATTAAAAAACGTAATAAAAAAGACGTTAATAACGAAATGGAAGAAGTCAACACAATTAAATCAAAGATTGACAAACTTGAAAAAGAAACTAATGAAATTATAACTTTGGTAGATGATTTAAGATTACAAATTCCTAACATTCCTTATGATGATGTTCCTATTGGCAAAGATGAAAATGATAATATTTGCATTTCTGAA
This sequence comes from Metamycoplasma phocicerebrale, assembly GCF_003383595.3. NCBI lineage: Bacteria > Bacillati > Mycoplasmatota > Mycoplasmoidales > Metamycoplasmataceae > Metamycoplasma > Metamycoplasma phocicerebrale. The sequence goes on along the minus strand of NZ_CP033058.2, from coordinate 387,618 downwards.
CATCCAAAATTAGGACGTGGATTAGTTAAAGGAGTCAAGCCGCATTATGAAATAGCTAATGAATTAGAAATAGTGGACTTTGTAAGAGCTGTTAAATTAGCTAAAACAAGATTTGCTTTATATAAAAATGATGGTGCAAGACTAGTAAGAGCATTAGAGAACTTTATGCTTGATACACATATTGCTAATGGATATAAAGAAATTATGCCTATGCATTTAGTAAATTCAGCTATGCTTTATGGTACTGGACAATTACCAAAATTTGCGGAAGATTTATTTAAAGTAGAAAATGAAGATTTATGATTAATTCCAACAGCAGAAGTTCCTGTTACAAACTTTCATTATGATGAAATATTAAATCTTGATAAACCTATTAAATATGTTGCTTATACTAAATGCTTTAGATCAGAAGCAGGTAGTGGTGGAAAAGATACTAAAGGATTAATTAGACAACACGAATTTCACAAAGTCGAATTGGTAAAATTTACAAAAGAAGAAGACGGATTAATAGAATGACAAAAGACCGTTAATGATGCTAAAAATATTTTAGAATTACTTGAAATTCCATATAGAGAATTGCTATTATCAACAGGAGATATGGGTTTTGGATCTGCCAAAACTATTGATCTAGAATTATGAATTCCTTCTGAACAAAGATATCGTGAAACCAGTTCAATTTCTATATATAAAGATTTTCAAGCTATTAGAGCGAAAATAAGATATAGAACTAATGATAATAAAACAAAGTATGCTTATACAATCAATGGTTCTGGTTTAGCGATTGATAGAGTAGTAGCCGCTATTCTAGAAAATTATCAAAATCCAGACGGCTCAATTAGTGTTCCTAAAGTTTTGATTCCATATATGCAAAAAGAAATAATTAAATAAATATCAAGCCAACAATAATTGTGCTTGATATTTTTTTGTTGTATTAAATTTTAATTTGTAAAAATATTAAAAATGGTTTTCTAGTTCTTTTGCTGCATTTATAGATTTATTTAAAGCTTCTATTTTTGTTTTTATGTAATTACTATATTCTTCACCAGATTTAGAATAATTATTAAAATCATCATTTAATGTTTTTAGAAGATCAAGGCTAGAATTTTTAGATAAAATCAAAAATTCTTTTATTGGGGCAATTTTATTTTCTGTTTTAGAGCAAAGTTCAATGATACTATCTAATTCTATTTTTCTTTTGTTTAATAAACTTATAAACTCGGCGTATCTAAATAATTTATCAAATAATGGTTCATTGTGAAATATCATTTCTATTTCTTTAAACGAATTTGTATTATCTTCAAATTTTAAAGATAATTCTTTCATTTCTTCTGTTGATATTTCTTTTATTTTGTAATAAAAATCATCTTTAAAATAATTTTTAATAAGATTAAATTTAATTTTTACTTTTTGTCATTCAATATTTAAATTTTTAACTTCTGACAAGTTTGCAGCCAAACCAAATTTATAAAACTCTTTAATTTTTGTTAATAATTTAAAAATACTATTATAGTTTTCTTGTATATTTTGATCTAATGCTTCTTTGGTTTTTCAATCTTTTCCGTATATCATATAATCAAAAGTTTGAATAGCAAATTCTTTATAAAAATCAATATAAGAAAAATCTGTTAAATAATATAATTGTAAATCCTCTCTCTGTAAATAAAAAATGTTAATATTTTGAACTGCAAATAAATAATCAAAAGTATTTTTATAAAAATCTCATGTTTTTGATTGTTTATCTACAAACATATTTGTTGTTTTACTTAAACTTAGTAAGTATTGTTGATCATCTCACAATGATATTTCTTTTAAAAAATTGTTAAAAAAGTTTTTATTATAGTTATCCACTTTTTCATTTAAGGAATGTAAATATTCTTTTTGTTTTGATATATTTAAAGTTATTGCCTTAGTTAAAGTTACATTATCATCAATTTCTTTTATACTTTGATCATAATTAGTTAAAGATTTAGGTAAATTTTCTTTTAAATATACAAGTTTAAAATTAATAGTTTCAATTAGAACGCCATTTTGTATTAATTCTATTTCATAAAAATTAAAATCATTTCTTAAAATTGTTTGTTGCGATTGGCTAATTTGATCTTTTAATTTTAATATTTCTTTATTAAAAGTTGAATCATCTATAATGCCATCATAAATATTTTTTAAGCTTTCTTTTCATTTTTTCGACAACTCTTCTATATAAGTATTTATTTTTTCTATTTTTGGTGGAATAGTTGAGTCTGCAAAACTTCATTTTTTAAAAAAAATAGCAAGAGTTTTTAATTGAATTATTCATTTTGAAAGTTCTTTTTCAGCAATGTTTATATCAGTAAACATTTTTTCGCCTTTTAATATTGATTTTATTTCTGGTTCTATTTGTTCAAATTGTTTATCAAAATCATATATGTCTTTGTGTTTTTCTAAAGATCTAAACCTACCTATAGAATTTAATATTCACTCATTACTTTCCACTATTCATTTTAATTTTTCTATTTCTTTTTTTATAAATTCATTATTTTGGTTATTTTCACAATATTGCAAAATATCTGGATAATTTTGAGATATTTTAGTTGATAAATCTTTTATTTTTTCTGTATTTTCAGTTTTTAAAGAATCATATATTTCTGTTTTGTCTTTTTCAATATCTAATAATTTTTTTATTGTTTCGAACAAAGAATTTATATTTTCAGATTTTTTTATTATAGTGTCTAATTTTAATATCTCATCTTTAGATTGTGATTTTTCTAATTTTGTTTTTAATTCTTTTGCTTGTTTAATAGATTCTTCGAATTCTTTACTTGCTAAATTTAATTCTTGCTCCGATTTAGAATTTCTTATTTTATTTATTGCGTTTTCTGCTGAACTAACAATTTTATCGACTCTCCTTCTTTCTTGACAACTAGCCGATAATGCAGTAACTGCAACCATTGGAATCATCGGAATAACTATTCTAAATAATTTAATTTTTTTATTCATTTTATTTTTTTCCTTTCAAATATTTTATTTTCTAATATTTAATATTCATGAAAAGTAATATTCATACTGTCAACAACTATAAATTTATCACCTTTTTTAGCTCCATAAGATCCTAAAACTTGACGCCCCGCATCATGATTATATTTAATCAATGCTCTAACTGCTTCGGAATGTTTTTCACAAAATATTCCAGCAGTAATTCCATAACTTCAAACTAATTTATCATCACTAACTACACCAATTATATAAGCATTTGGTCTATATTTTGCTACCTCTTTCAAAAGTTTTCCACTATGACTTAAAACAATAGCATATTTGTATTCACCTTGTTGCAAAATTGAGGCTACTTCATAAGCAATAAGCATTCTTGAATTTTGATCATTAGCAACTTTTTGAATTTGCCTTTCATAAAATAATTCAGTAAAATATTCTTTTTCTGCTCTCTTAGCTATTTGAGACATTGTTTTTACTGCTTCTATTGGATATTTTCCACTTGCCGATTCGCCAGAAAGCATTGTTGCATCAGCGCCCAATTCCACTGCATAATAAACATCTGTTACCTCTGCTCGAGTTGGTAATGGATTGTTTTCCATTGAATCTAGCATTTGAGTTGCAACTATAACTTCTTTGCCTTGCACTCTTGCTGCCCGAATAATTTTCTTTTGTCAATATGGAACATCGTAATATGGAATTTCTAAACCTAAATCACCACGAGCTACCATTATTCCATCTGAAGCTCTAATTATTTCATCAATATTATTAATTGCCATTTGTGATTCTATTTTTGAAATAATTTGAATATTTTGGCCATTATTTTCATCTAGAATTTCTCTAATTTGTTTTACTTGTTTGGCATTGTTAACAAAAGAAGCCGCTATATAATCAACTTTATATTTAGCACCTCATTTAATATCTTCAATATCTTTTTCACTTAAAAAAGGTAATGAAAAGTCTACACCTGGTATATTGACTCTTTTATTTGTTTTTAATTTGTGAGAATTAATTGTTTCAACAATTACTTCAGCTGGCCTTATTTCCCTTACTATAGTTACTAATTTACCATCGTCTAATAAAACTTTATCCCCTTCAGCTACGTCTAAATCCATGCGATATGAAACACTTATAGTGTTTTCATCGCCTTGTAAATTTTCATAAGAGTTTTTATCAGTTTTAATTAAAAGATTGTGATTAGCAGGAATGCTACAAATATCATTTTGTATTTTTCCGACTCTAATTTCCGGACCTTTAGTATCTAACATTAATGATATTGGCCTATCTATTTCAGCGGAAATTTTTCTTGCTAAATCAAATTTATGCTTATGGTCTTCTAAAGTGCCATGAGAAAAATTTGCCCTTATAGTTGTCACTCCAGCTTCTATTAAAGCTCTCATTGTTTTATAGTTATCACTTGACGGGCCTATAGTGGCAACTATTTTTGTTCTTTGTTCATTAAATTTCATTTTAAGCCTTTCAACTTATTTTTTATATAAAAATTTTACAACAAAACAAGACTTATTCCTTGCAGTTTAAACGAACTAACTTATTTAAACAAAAAATAATTTTAAATTGCAATTTTATTTAGCATTAATACAAAATTCTTTTTCTATAAAAAAATAAGAGGAAAACATCTCTTATTCTTTATAATCGTCCAAATTGATTTTTTTAGGAACTCTTAAATAAAATTCTTCTTCAGATCATTTACCAGATTGTAATTTTTTATCACCTTGGATGTTAATTAAATAACTTATAAATTCCGGCTCCATATCATTTCCATATTTTTTTAAATTCTCTTGTTTTAATTCTCCATCTCTCCCATTTCAAGCTTTAAATATAGAATTTCAAAATATATAATCAGAACGATAATAAGAAATAAATGAAAACTTAGTTGAGCCATCATTATATGCGTTACTATCGTCTAAATTTCCTTTGAAAAAAGGTTTAGGAATAGCGCATATTTTTTTATATCTTCGCGTATTCTATCGTCTTTATTATCTCAAAATCCTTGCAAAGTAATATTTGAATAATAATTTTTAAATTCAAAATTAGCAAACTCTTTTTGTCATTCATCAAAAAAATATCTATAATCCAAAAAAGAACAATTTAATTTTAAATTCGGTATTTTGAACAATTTTGCTAGTAATTTTACAATTAAATAATCATCAATTGCGTTTTCAACTCCTCTGCCTAAAACTTTTTCAAAATCAATTTCTGTTTCTTTAACATAATAAAGTTTAATATTTGAAAACTCAGAATTGTTTTTATTCGTATATGTTCTTGAATTTGTTTTACTATATTTATCAATAACTTTTTTAAAAATGTTGAATTTAAATTCGAATTCTTCAAACCATTTATCAAAATCTACAAAAATAGCTTTTTTTTATCTGAAACCACACTTTTAAAAGAATATACATTTTTTACTGATAAACCTTTTTTATTTATATTATTAGGTTCATTAAAATATTCTTTTTTTATTTTTATTTTTCATTTTTATCTCCTAAATTGTATGGTTTAGCTTTTTTATTTATATATAATCAACTTTCTATTTCATTTATTAAATTTTATTTTAAAACTTTCAACTTATTTTTTATATAAAAATTTTACAACAAAACAAGGCTTATTTCCTTGTAGTTCAAACAAACTAACTTATTTAAATAAAAAATAGTTTTAAATTGCAATTTTATTTAGCATTAATACAAAATTCTTTTTGTATAAAAAAATAAGAGAAAAACATCTCTTATTCTTTATAATCATCCAAATTGATTTTTTTAGGAACTCTTAAATAAAATTCTTCTTCAGATCATTGATCTAAATATACATGTTTTGCACCTTGAATGTTAATTAAATAAGATAAAAATTCTGGTTCCATATCATTACCATATTTTTTTAAATTTTCTTGTCTTAAGTTTTCGTCATTCCCATCTCATGCAATAAAAAGAGAATTTCAAAATGTATAATTTGAACGAAAATAGGATTTAAAAGTTAATTTAGATAAATCGTCGTTATAGGAATTGGTATCAATCAAATTTCCTTTAAAAAAAGGTTTTGGAATAGCAAATAGTTTTTTCATATCTTCATATATTCTATCATTTTTATCATCTCAAAAACCTTGCAAATTAATACTTGAATAGTAATTTTTAAATTCAAAATTATCAAACTCTTTTAACCATTGACTTGTAAAGTATTTATAATCCAAAAAAGAACAATTTAATTTTAAATTCGGTATTTTGAACAATTTTGCTAATAGTTTTACAATTAAATAATCATCAATTGCGTTTTCAACTCCCCTGCCTAAAACTTTTTCAAAATCAATTTCTGTTTCTTTAACATAATAAAGTTTAATATTTGAAAATTTGAGATTATTCTTATTTGTATATATTTTCAAATTTTTCTTGTTATATTTATTAATAATCTTTTTAAATACATTAAATTTAAATTCAAATTCTTTATATCATTTATCAAAATCATCAAAAATAAATTGTTTATTTGCGTTTGAATCAATACTTTTGAAAGAATAACCTTTTTTTACTGATAAACCTGGTTTATTAATATTTTCAGGTTCATTAAAATACTCTTTTTTTATCTTAAATGGCTCAAAATCATCAAACACATATCTATTTTGATCAATATATCTTTTCTTATATTCAAGTGTTAATTTTTCTTCACGAACTAGTTTTTCAATTATTTCTCTTTTTATTCTTTGTTCTTCTGTTTCCTTGCAGCTTATTGATAATAATGGTAGGGTTGCTACAGGTAATATAGTGGTTAAATAAATTGTTTTATTTTTAGTTTTCATTTTTATCTCCTAAATTGTATGGTTTGGCTTTTTTATTTATATACGATTCAATAAATGCTGCTATTTTATCACTATCTTCAAAATAGTATTTTTTATTATCTAATTCTATATTTCATAAATTAAAGAAATTAGAATTTAATATATAATATTTACCATTTTCTAAGTAATATATTTTTTCTGTAGAAGGCAATATTAATTTTTGCAAAATGGCTCTATAATTTTCTTTTATAGTTTTTTTGTCATTAAAATTTATTTCATTTAATGGCAATTCAATACCATGAGCTTGTAGTTTTTCTTGAAGACCGGAAATTACATATCTACTTTCTGGTCTTAGTCCATAACTTTTTAATAAATCAATATATTTTAGTCTGTCTTGTTCACTTCTAAAGGTCTTTTCTTCGTTATAAGAATTGTTTAATCTAATATAATTTTCATTATTAATTTTTTCTTGTTGAATAAAATTTAAAAATGTTTTTGGTCCAATATTATTTAAATAAAAATAATTTGATGATTTATCAAAATACTTATATTTTGAAAATTTATTTTTTTGCTTTTGTAATAAACTTAAAAATTGCTCTTTTTCAACATATTCTCCTAAGTTTATAGTTACTAAAAAATCATTAAAAACACTATTTTTATAATTTGAAACATTGTGTTTTTGTTTATTGTTATTAAATATAATGGGTTGCTTGTTTAATAATATAATATTTTTTTTATTTTCTGCAATTTTATCAATAATATTTTTTGATATTGAAAGTAAATTTGCAGTCAAATTAGAACTTTCTTTCTTAAAATGACTATTACGCACCGAATTTCTTGTTAGTTCTAAATTTACTTTAATATTTTTTGCTTCGCTAAAAATATTGTTCTGAAATTTGTTTATTATTTCTTTGAATTTATTTATTAAAAAGTTTCAAATTATTTTATTATTATTTTTTATTAAACTTAAAGAATTTATTATACTATTTTTTGTATTAATATTTAAATTGAAAGTGTTTATAGCATCTTTCATAAATTGAAAAAAGTCTAAATTATTTTTTTTGTATTTTATTTTTTCTAACATTCTCTCTTTATCAAAATAAGAAGATATTTGAAGACCAAAAGAATTACATTCTGCAAAATCTAAAATAGCTATGGTTTTATCAAGACCTAAATTTTCTTGCAAGTTAACACCATTATAAGTTTTGTTTTCATTATCAACTATAAAAGTGTCGGTTTTCATTTCTAAATTATCAAAATCTAAAAATTTTTGACTAGATTTTAAACTAAGCAAAAATTCTCTATACTTAATATGGGCTCTTTTACTAAAATAATACACATTTCGTCTCTCTTTTACTTTCGTTAATCAACCTGGCCCATAATATTCTTCATTTGTAAATTGACCTTTAAATTTTTGTTTAATTCAATTATTTACTAATCAATATTTATTTCTTGATGGAAAATTTAAATTTAAGGCAGCATTAGAAAAATATTTATTAAATCAATTATAATCAACATATTTATATAATTCTTTTCCATCATTTGAAGTTTGTCATTTATAAGTTTTTCTATTATTTATATAATCCTCACTAGAAGACCAATATTTAAAATAAGGTCTTGCAAAAACTTTATTATTTAATGAAAAAGCATTAATAAAATTTATTTTTACAAAAAAGTTGTTTTTTATATCATTATCACTCACAAAATTAGTAAACATTCTTGTAAACAATTCTGAAAAAAATTTTCCATCGTTTAGGGTTGAATAAAGAATATAACTTTTTGGAATTTTATTTTTTAAATAATTGATTTCATATGCTTCAACCTCTTGCTTTTCTTCAGAAATTTTAAGTTTATCATTAGTAAAATCTCTAATAAATTTCTTTATATCAGAACTAACTAAAGGGTTGTAGTATCTTTTAATTCCCTGTTTGTCTTCTAATTCATAAAATAAATTTTCAACTATATCTTTATCAATATTATTAGAAATGCTATTTTTTGCATCTTCGGGGTTATCAAACTCCCTTCCTGCATGATCGAAATATTTTTCAACAAAAGCATAATCTGGCAAATATGAATCTATTGCCAATTTTTGACTAGTAACTGAATTACCGTTCGCATCTTTATATAATGGTTTTATTTTAGAATAATCTACTTCATTAAGTAAGTTAGAGTCCATATTTATTTGCCAATCAAAATTACTATATTCTTTCTTGCCAACAAAGCGATTTATTTTTATCTTATTTGTTAAATAATCTTGAATTTCTGATTTTGAATTAAATATAAGTTGTTTGCCATCAATTTCTATTGTATATTTAGTATTATCATGTTCTTCACTATTGCTTTTTAAATTAATGTTTTTTTGAGAATTATTTGCAGAATAATGATTAAAAGATAATACGGCTGTTGGTAATAATATAGATAATCCAGAAGATAATCCTAATAATAGTTTTTTCATTATTTTTCTCCTTTGTCTTTTGTTTCTAATGATTTTTCATATTCTTCAATGCTTTTTATAAATTTTTTACAATATTCATAAACTTTAGATATGCTATCAAACTCTTGGTTGTCATATATAATAAGCGTTTTTTTAGGTCCTTTATATTTTCTTTCTTCAATTGCTAAAAATTCATCTTTAACTAAATACTCAATAGCATTTTTTAAATTTGAAAAGTAAAATAATCTTTTTTTATTGTCAATAATACTAAATATTTTTCTTTGTTCTAAAACTTTTAAATCGCTATATTTTTTATTTATTAAAAATTCTTCTCGAGATGCTAATTTGAAGTTAACAGTTATTCTGCTCATAAAAATTTTATTAACTTTATTATTAAATTCTAAACTATTATAAAATATTTTGTTTCCTTTATTATTTTCAAGATTTGTATCAAATATAATAAAATTTGTGTTTTCTAGTAAGTCGTTATTATCATTTATCCTATTAATTTCTGATATTAAATTTTTTAATTCATCATCGGGTTGAGAATCTTTTATAGAATGATTTGTAATTTCAGATTTCTTTTTAGGAACTTGAATTAACAAACTAGGGTTTAGATTTTTTATAATACCCTCTTTTAGAGCTTCTATAAGTTGCGTAGCTTTTGTTATTATTAATGATTTATTAAAAATATTTATATGTCTAACAGGCAAAACATAGTTTTGCAATTTTTTATTAAAAATCATTTGATGTTCTAATTGTTGTTCACTATCAAAATAGTTGTCTTCTGATTCATCGGGTGTGTCTTCAAAAGAATAAACTATTTTAAAATTATTTGATTTCATAAAATCTTCATCGTTAGAAATAATTGAATTAACAACAATATCATGATTTAATTTAGATAACATGTTTGAAGCATACTCTTTTCCATCGTAGTAATAATAATTTCTATTTAAACTTGGAAAACATTCTACTGGACTCAATATATTCGCATCATAAATTGTTTTGTCTTTGGTTTGACTAAAACCTCAAAATCTTGTTGTAGTTATTCCACCATCCCAAATATAATGTTTGCCTTCAATACCAGTATCGGTATAAATATAATCGCTTTTATTTTTCTTTCCAATAAATTGCAATGCTATGCTAAAGAGCATATCTATAGCAGAAGACACAACAGCAACCATAGGAAAGGCTGCTCCAATAGCGCCTAGTATTCCTCCAACTATTTTTTGTGTAGCTTCAACAATATTCGCAACCTTATTAATATCTGAATTTGAACATGCCACAACCATCTGCATTATTCCCATTCCCATTTCTGAAAGCCCACCAACCGATTTGACTACATTTGAAACTCTACTCTTAATTTCATTAATTTTTTTATCTCTTAATAAATCTTGTATTCCATACTTATGTGCTGCTACAGCTTTAAAATTAAATTTATTATTAAAATAGTTTTTAAATTTGCTATTTGAAGATAAATTTTTAAACTTTTTAATTCCGTTTTTATTAAAACTTGTGTTTTCTATTTCTGAAATACTAATTCCTAGAGAAGTTATCTCTTTTTCATTAATAGAATAATAATTAATTAAAGATTGCTTATAATAACCAAACAAGGCATCTTTATCTTCTTTTAAATTAGAAACAGATGAGTTAACCAAAGCATTTTCTAAAATATCCAACCCTTTATCTTTGAATGTTTGCAAAGCGCCTTTTGTTGCATTAATAACTATGTTTTGATAAATTCTATCTCCTTTTTTTACATCTTTTGCTTTTTTAGAATTTTCTAATTCAAGATTTTTCTTTAATTGGCCATCAAAATCAAAGTAAAATAACGTATCTTTATTTTTTAAAGAATAATGATCATAAAGTTTTTTATATTTATCTAAATTAATACTATTTGGTTTTAAAAAAACTTTATCTGAAAATTCTAACAAACCACCAGAAGAAGTTGCATTTACAAAAGCAGAATTAATAGTAGCAATTGCATTAACAACTGCATTAGAATCTGATAAATATGATATAAAATAATTGTCATTAACATTTATATCTAGATTATGGTCATTAAGTTTTAGTCCTTCTCATAAATTAATTTTATGTCCGTTTTTATCTAAATATAATTCCCCTAAAATATCTTCAAGAGAAGAATTTAAATCATTAAAAACCAACTTAAAATATTCTTTAAATAATTTTATTGTACTATTAGGTGCTTTTGCTTCCGCCATAAAAGCTAAACCAGAAAAATAAATAATGTTTAATTGATTAAAAAATGTTCCTCTTTTGCCATTATTATTTAAATCAATAATTTTTTCAAATCTTTGTCATAAAGTTTCATTTGAATTAATTAAAACTTCTTTTAAGGCAATTTTTAAAATTTCAGATTTTTCCTTAAATTTTAGCAATTTGAATACTGATAAATTCTTTAAATAAATGTCTTGAAGTTCTTTTAATAATTTTTTATCATGTTGTTCATCATTTGTTTTCTTATTTATATATTCTTTTTCTAACTCATGATGATTGGAAGCTAACAATATTTGTGAAACAAATTTATTAATAATACTTTTTAATTGAGAGTGTTCAAATTTAACTAAATTTAAATTTTGTCCTTTTTCACTTCAGTTTTCACGATTAATAATATTTTCAATAGAACTATCTTGAGTTTCTAAAATATAATCACCATAAAAATTACAATCTTCTTGTTTGCCAACATCTACCAAATATTTTCGGTTATTTTGGTTTGATGTAATTTTAATAGCAGAAGAATTGATAAAGCTTCTATTTGTTAAACTATATTTAATAAACTCATCAAAAGTTGTAATTTGTCATTGCCCACTATCATCTTTAAATTTAATATACTTTTTATGATTATTTTTTATAAATTCTTTTGTGGCCTCATTATTAAAGGAATTATTAACATTTAATTTTGCATTAGATACAATGCCATTTGGCGCCTTATATCTTGGATAATCATCATTGTTATCAACTATATTTTTTCTATAATCTAACTTAATATTGTATTTATTCAATAAATAATCTATTTTTTCATTTTCATTTGTAAATTTGTTCAAAGTATTTAAATCTAATATTATATCGTTTGTAATTCTATCTTTATTTGAATAATATTTACCCCCAAATTTATATATTTGGGCCTTATTAATATATGATAACTTAGCTTCTTCTTCTGTAGCATATGCAGCATCGCCCTTGCCTTGATACACAGTTATATTCTCATCTGATTTTGAATTACCATTATCAACAAATTGCATATAAGCTAATTCCTTCGAAGTTAAAGGAAATATTGAATTATCGTCAAATTTATTGTGCTCACTTGACACAATAACATTATGAGATTTTATTTTACTATATAAAAATTTAGTCAAATCTGATTTATCATTAAATTGTTTATTTAATGTTTTTAAATAATAAATTTTTTTATCTAGAGATTCTTCTTTTCTAATAAAAATATCTTCTTTAATTTTTTGTTCAAAATCTGCTTGGCTTTCAAAAAACTGATCTTTGTAATAAAAACCAACATTTTTAGGCTTGTTTAAAACATAAGCCATTGAAATTGCAATAGGTAAAATAGTAACTGGTAATAAAGTTGCAATACTTATTGAAATAATTTTATTTTTTTGCTTTTTTGTCATTATACCCTTCCTTTTTTAGATCAAATAATAGATGTTGGTATTAAAAATAAAGTTATTATTATAATTAAAAACACATTTATTATATTTGTATTTTTGCCTAAAATACTTTTATATTGAATAACATTGTTATAATATTCGCCTATTGATGCATTAGGTTGAAATGTATATTTCAATACTGAATTATTTTCATCGCTAAACAAATAAATCTTGTCCAAAATATTCTGAATTTTAAATAGTTGAAATTTGTTTTCGTCTATAAAACTAATTCATTTATCTTGACTAGTAATATTAGAAAAAACTTTTCTAAATTCTAAAAGACTAATAGAGAATACTTTTGAAGAATTCAAATTAAAAAACACTTTTTCATCTGTTATTTGAAGAAAATTATTTTTTATATATTTTTCATCAATTTCACTAATTTTGTTTTCCAAATTATAAGTATCATTAATTTCTATAGATTTTTTAAAATAAAATTGTCCGTTTTTAGCATCTACATTACTAATTGAATTAAATTCATATGTGTCATAGAAATTATTTAAAAGTTCTAAAAAATTTAATCCGAAATTTTGTTTTATAACATTAATTAGTTGAGAATTATTATATTTTAAAGCCTTTCAGTCTCGGCGCAAATATTGGATTTTCTTATTTTTTACTCCCGAAATTAATTCAATTATTCTTTGTTGTTCTATTGGAATTTTAGATCTTTCCCAGTAAAGTTTTTCTATTATTTTTGATACTATTTTTATATTATTTTTATTTTCGATTTTTGAATATAGATTGTCATTAATTAGTTTATTAAGTTGATCATTTGAATAAGAAATCAGAGGTTCATCATTTATTCCATAAATATAAAAATTACTATCTTTATTTCATTTTTTTTGAATCAATTTATTTTCTGTACGATACAAAGCAAATCTTTCATCGTTTTCTAAATTTGAACTAATTCTAAAATTTATATTTAAATTTTTATTTTCAAATAAATTAGCTATATATATTGGTAAAAAATAAAAAGAATCCACTAAATCTATATAAAATTTAGTGTCTTCTTGAGTCTTTATATAATTGTCTCCTGGTACATATTGCACATTAAAACTATTGTTTTTCGTTTTTTCAACAATTTTATATACGTTTTTAAATTTGTTTTGATAATTAGATTTTGATACAAAACTTTTTATTAATATTGGAGTCGATAAAACAACAATTGCTGTTAAAGATAATGCTATATTTTTGTAAATTATGTTTTTTTTAAAAGACATAAAGAACATAAACAGTCAGAATAAAATATTCATCATAAAAAATGTTGATAGCATTAACAATATAAAATATATAAAGCCAAACATATTATTTTTATAATTAATAAACATAAATGATGTTGGGACTATAGAAATTAAAAAACTAAAAATAGAAAAAATTGTTAATAAAAATAAATATTTCGAAATCAGAATCTTTAAACCACTTGAATACATGGAACTTAGAAAAGTATCATATTGGTTCTTTTTTGTTGAAATAAAAAAGTAATAAATCATAATAAAAATAGAAAATAATGATAAAACAAATAAAATGAAATAAATTATTCAATTAAAATTATTTTTTAAATTATCAATTATAAAAAATGGAACAACAGAAAAACTCATCAATCCAAAGATTAATAATAAAAAAATAATAGGTTTGTTTTTAACAAAATAAATAAAGTGATTTTTAAAAAGAGTTTTCATCTTGATAATCCTTTCTTATTTTTTCATATATTTGGTCAAAATCGCTAGGTTTGCAAATTTTAGAGCTTTTTTTAATTTCGCCGTCCCTTAAAAAAGTTACATAATCAATATAATTTTTTATTTCTGAAGTAATATGACTAGAAACAAATATGGAGCTCCCTTGTTTAGATATTTTTTGAAGTCTAGCATATACAAATTCTCTTACTTCTGGGTCCAAACCAGAATCTGGCTCATCTAAAAAAACTAATTCAGGTTTAATTAATTCAATTAATAAAACTATTAATTTCTTTTTTTCTCCCGAAGAAAAAGAATTAGGTTTTGTTTTTAGGTTATGAAAAAGCTTATATTGTTTAAATAAAGTTATGATTTTATCTGAAGAAGGAAATTCTTGATTATAAAAATATGAAAAATTTTTAACATATTCAAAAGCGTTTCATGATATAGGAAAACTTAAATCATTATTAAAAAATAAAAATGATTTCTTACTTTTTATGTTGTTAATTAATGTATTTTTAAAAAATACTTGACCTTCATAATCCTTGTCTTCGCCTGCACATATTTTCATAAATGTTGATTTCCCTGAACCGTTTGGTCCAATAAATGCATGGAAAGAATAAGTATGCAGTTTTAATGACACATTTTTAATAACAGGGTTATTAGAAAATTTTTTAAAAATGTCTTTAGTTTCAAAAATAATCTCTTCTTTAATCATAAATATTTGTTTTTATTTTATAATAAAAAACAATAAAAAAATAAAACTGTGCTTTTTTTAAATTTTTATTAAGTTTTTTGAGATTTTTTTGTACAAATTATGTACTTTTTTAAAATTTTCATTTAAAAATTAGTTATTTTTGATATTTAGATTAATTGAACTTTTGTTTTTTAAACTATAATAATAATTAATTTAAATCTTTAATTAAAATCAATAGGGGGATCTAATGAAAATAGGTTTTGATAATGAAAAATATATTAACCTACAATCAAAAGAAATTGCAAAAAGAATTAATGCTTTTGGTAATAAATTATATTTAGAATTTGGTGGAAAGCTATTTAATGATTTTCATGCTACAAGAGTATTGCCAGGTTTTAAACATGATTCAAAGTTAAGAATGCTATTAAAATTAAAAGATCAAGCAGAAGTTATGATTGTAATTTCTAGCCAAGATATAAAAAATAAAAAAATTAGATCAGACATTAATTTAACTTATGAAGAAGATGTTTTTAGAATAATAAAAAAATTTAAAAAATACGAATTAAATGTTAATAGTGTTATTGTTAGCCAATATGAAAACAATAAGGAAGTTAAAAGCTTTATTCATAAAATAGAAAAACAAAATATAAAAGTTTACAAGCAATATAAAATTAAAAATTATCCTCAAGATATAGATAATATTATTTCCGAAAATGGTTTTGGAAAAAATGAATATGCTAAAACAGAAAAAAAATTAATTATTGTTACCGCGCCCGGACCAGGCTCTGGCAAATTAAGCACTATTTTTTCGCAATTATATTTTGACAATAAACACAATATAAAATCAGGATATGCAAAATTTGAAACTTTTCCTATTTGAAATTTAAAAATAAATCACCCTGTAAATTTGGCTTACGAAGCAGCTACTATCGATTTAAATGATTACAATGCAATTGATTCATTTCATAAAAAAAGTTATGGCATTGAAGCCGTTAGTTACAATAGAGATTTGGAAGCTTTTCCGATTTTAAATAGTTTGTTTAATAAAATATATAAAACTTCGCCTTATAAGTCTCCAACAGATATGGGTGTAAATATGGCCGGTTTTTGTATTTTTGATGATGAAATAGTAAAATTAGCTGCCAAAAAAGAAATAATTAGACGTTATTATCAAACAATTATTAACTATCAACAAGACAAAAATCCTAAAATTTATGTAAAAAGATTGTATAAGATTATTAAAGAGAATAAAATTAATAGTAGCCTTGTAAAATCTATTAGAGTTGCTAATGAGTACAGTCAAGAAAAAAATATTATATGCTCAGCTATTGAAATTAATTCAAAAACAATAATAATAGGCAAGGAATCAACGCTATTAAACTCAAATAGTGCGATGATATTAAATACACTAAAATATTTTGCAAAAATTGATAAAGATATAGATGTTTTAGATCCGAAAGCTATTGCTTTGGCGCAAAATTTAAAAAATGAATTACATTATAATAATCTTGCTCTTGATTTAAAAGAAACTCTTTTTGCTTTAGCAATAAGTGCTAAATCTTCTAAAAATGCAAAATTAGCTTTTGAACAAATTAATAAATTATCTGGTTTATATGTTCATAGAACTGCTTTGTCAAGTGCTTCTGATAAAGAAACATTTAAAAGCATGGACATTCAATTAACTGAGCAAACTAATGAGTTTAAATAGAAAAGAGGGGATAATATGAAATTTAAACGTATATTTTTTATAGTCACAGACGGTTTAGGAATAGGCCCTGAACCAAGACAAGAAGAATTTGGTGACAAAGGAGCTAACTCACTTTTGCACGCTTCTGAAGCTTTACCTTTAGAAATTCCAACATGAAAATCTTTAGGTATAACAGAAATTGCTAAAATTTCTGGGCATGTTGCAAGAAATAAACATCCATTAGCGTATATGGCTAAAATACATGAAATGTCAAATGGGAAAGACACATTAACAGGGCATTGAGAAATGATGGGTATATATACCGAAACACCAAACCCTCAATTTACAGAAAAAGGATTTCCAGATGATTTAATTCAAGAATTGTCAAAAGCATTTGATGGAAGAAAAATTATTGGTAACAAAAGTGCTTCCGGAACTGTAATTTTAGAAGAGCTTGGTCATCAACATATGGAAAACGGGGATATAATAATTTACACTTCTCCTGATTCCACTTTGCAAATTATTGGCGATGAAAAAACGCTAGGAGTAGAAAAATTAAATGAATATGCTAAAAGAGCACGTGAAATATGTTCTTCAAAACCAGAATGAAATGTGGCTAGAGTTATAACAAGACCTTTTGTTTATGATAATGGTGAATTTATAAGAACATTTAATAGACATGATTTTGCTAATAAACCAACTGGTCATATTATTTTAGAAGATTTACAAAAAGCAGGAGTGGAAGTTATTGCTGTTGGTAAAATTAACGATATTTTTGTTAACGTTGGAATAGACAAAATTTTTGGTCCTGCCTCAGATGACGAAAATATGGATATTGCAATTGATATTGCTTCTTCAAATTCGGAAAAACAATTTATTTTTATAAATTTAGTTCAATTTGATAGTCATTATGGGCATAGAGAAGACCCTGTAGGATATAGTGAAAATATTTCTAGACTAGATATTAAACTATCAAAACTAATTAATGCTATGAAAAAAGATGATTTATTAATTATGACTTCAGATCATGGAAATGATCCAACATATGGTCCTGAACATACAAGAGAAGCTCTACCATTAACAATCTTTTCTAAATTATTTACTAAACCTAGAGTACTAGGTACTTTAAGGGGTCTAGGCACTGCAGGTAATATAGTAGCAAGAAATTTTGGAGTTCCAACCATTAAAACTGGTGAAGACATATTTGACGATTTAATTTAACAAGCCGCCCTTGTTTTTTTATTTTTAAATAAAATAACAAAAAATAGTTAAAATTATTAAATATGAAAAAATTAGAAAAAATTACAACACAAGAAGAAAACTTCGCTAAATGATATACAGATGTTATACAAAATGGTGATTTAATGGCATATGGTTCTTCAAAGGGCTCTATAATTTTTAAACCATTATCATTTGGGATTTGAGATAACATAAGAAAAAATTTAGACGTTAAATTTAAAAAACTGGGTGTTCAAAATGTAAATTTACCTCTTTTAATACCAGAATCTCTTTTAAACAAAGAAAAAAAACATGTAGAAGGTTTTAATCCTGAATTAGCAACAGTTACTGAAGTGGGCGGAAAGAAACTTAATGAAAAGTTTTATATTAGACCTACAAGTGAAGTTTTGTTTGGAGAATTTTTTAAAAATGAGATTGAATCTTATAATGATTTGCCACTTATTTATAACCAATGAGTAAATGTTTTAAGATGAGAAAAAACTACTAATCCGTTTTTAAGAACTAGAGAATTTTTGTGACAAGAAGGACACACAATACATGCAACTTCAAACGAAGCTAAAGAATTAACTCAAAATTTGTTAGATGTTTATAGTGATTTTGTTGAAAGCTTTCTTGCTATACCTGTAATAAAAGGCCAAAAAACAGACCATGAAAAATTTGCTGGAGCTGATTACACTTTTACAATTGAAGCTATGATGAAGGATGGAAAAGCTTTACAAGCTGGTACTAGTCATTACTTAGGGCAAAATTTTACAAAAGCATTTGATATTACTTTTAAAAACAAAGACAATAAATTAGAAAATGCTTATGGTACATCTTGAGGAGTATCAACAAGATTATTAGGAGCGCTAATAATGACACATGGTGATGATAGGGGAATTATTATTCCACCAAAAATCGCGCCTTGCCAGGTAGACATTATTGAACTTTTTGCTTCTAAAGAAAAAAGAGTTCATGAAGAAGCATTAAAAATTTTAGATTTATTGTCTAAAAACAATATTGATGCTAAAATTGATGCTTCAAATAAAGGCGCAGGCTTTAAGGCAGCTAATTCTGAAATTCATGGAACTCCTTTAAGAATAGAAATTGGCCCAAGAGATCTAGAACAAAATAAGGTGTTAATTGTAAGAAGAGATACATTAGAAAAAACTTATGTAGCTTTGGAAGAAATAGTTATAAAAGTTCAACAAATATTAGAAGACATTCAAAACAATTTATTAAATCAAGCAAAGCAAAGATTAATTAATAATATTTTTGAAGTTGAAAATTATGAGTCTTTTAAAGAACATATTTCTAAAGGACATTGAGTTATAACTAAGTTTGACGGGAACGGTGAAGACGAAGATAAAATTAAAGAGGAAACAGGGGCTTCTAGCCGTTGTATACCATTTAATTTAGAATATAAAATGCATTCTAAAAACTGTTTTTATACTAATAAAAAAACAAATAGAGTTGTAATTTTTGCTAAGGCATATTAAATATAAGAAAGGAGATAATTATGTACAAAAAATTATCAAGTAAAGAATTAAATAATCAACATTTAGAAGGAAAAGCAATAGTAGCCTTTAGAGCTGTGTGATGTCCACCTTGCCAAATGATAGGACCAGAATTAGAAAGGCTTGCTTCTGAACATGATGAAATTAATGTTTTTGATTTAGATGTTGATCAAAACATAGATTTAGCTCGTGAAATGGGGGTTTCAAGTATTCCTGCTTTATTCTATTATTTAGATGGAAAAATTGTTAATCTATCAAAAGGTTATTTACCAGTAGAAGAAATACTAAAGAACTTTAATAAATAATTATGATAGATTTTAAACCTAAAGCCTATTTTAGTGACCTCGATGGAACGCTTCTAGATTTACCAAACAAAGCAGAAAAAATAAGTAAAGAAAATTTAGAAATAGTAACCAAAATGAATGATGAAGGAAAACCTTTTATTTTTGCAACTGGCCGTTTTCCTTCGGATTTTGTTTTAAATTTAGCTAAAAAAACCAATTCTCCATATGTTATATGTCAAAACGGAGGTTTAATTGTTAATCAAAATGGCGATGTTTTAATTAAACATGAAATAAAAAAAGATACTGTTATGTCAATAATAAACATATTGAAAGAAAAAAAATTATTTTTTATTTTTAATAGTGGTGACACAATATATGGAACAGCAGCAAAATTAAAATTATTTAGGCCATGAGTAAAACATATGATTCAAAAAACATATGAAGACGTCCCGCAAATAACAAATTCAACTAAAATCATTACTTTTGGTACTACTAAGAAAAAAATAAAAAAATTAGTTGAAGAGTTGGAAAATAAATTTAATAATCTTTCCTTGCATATTGTATCTAAAGGATATGCAATAGAAATAAACAACATTAATGCGACTAAGGGTAAAGCCATTGATTATGTATCTAGATTAATAGATATTAATCCAAGGGAAACCGTACATTTTGGAGATTCTGGAAATGATACATCTGTTATACCTTATGTTGGTGCTTTTATAGCTATGAAGAATTCTTTGAAAAATATTAAGAATGTTGCTAGCTGAGTAACAGGTTCGTACAAAAGACATGGTGTAGCAAAAACTATTAAAATTATTGAAGATCTAAATTAATTAGAAAAGACCCATTGTGGTCTTTTTTTTATCAAATATTAATAAAACTTAGAGCGTAAAAAAATACCAAGCTTTTTTAAGTTTTATCCTATTAAGCTTGATATTTTTTTATTTTAATGAATTTATAAAATCTATTACTTGATTTATACTTTCAGAGTCTTTTTGAACAAAACCGGAAGAATTTAAGTGCCCGCCGCCACCAAAATTATTAGCAACTCTAGAAACATCATATGTTGTTTTTGAACGTATCTCGCAACGATAATCTCCTTCTTTCCGTTTTAAATAAGCTAAAGAAACTTCAGTATTACTTAATTCAACAAATCTTGCCACAAGTGGTCGAACAATATCATTAGAAACAATTTCATCAACAATAATATAAGAAACATTATTTTTAATTTGAATTTGCTTAATTGCTTTGTAAATAATATTATTTTCTTTGTTATTTAATTGCATTTTTTTGAGCAAGGCATTGTAATTTAAACCTTTTTCTAAAAGAAACTGCATATCTAAAAATGTTTCTGCATTTACATTACGTTCTTTAAAAAATTCTGTGTCTGTAATAATTGCTACA
The DNA here is from genome assembly GCF_003383595.3 of Metamycoplasma phocicerebrale. Lineage (NCBI taxonomy): Bacteria > Bacillati > Mycoplasmatota > Mycoplasmoidales > Metamycoplasmataceae > Metamycoplasma > Metamycoplasma phocicerebrale. The sequence goes on along the minus strand of NZ_CP033058.2, from coordinate 366,276 downwards.
GCCAAACCTTCAAGAACTTGGTTATTAATTTTTAAATTTAATTCTCTTACCATGTTTGTTATTAGCTGTCCGGTTGCAGGCCAGTGGTCACCACCAATTTCAAACAATCATTTACCCTCATGAGGGTGATGGTCTATTTTTAATGATTCTTCTGTGACTACTCTTTTATCAAATATTCTTCTTTTCGTTGATGTATCAACAACTACTTTTAAAGAATTATCAAAATAGCTTTGATCTACTAAATCAATTGGCTCATCTATTAAAAATTCTAAATTTCTAGGGTAATCTCCTCCAGAAATTTTTACAGCTATATTTTTAGAATTTAATAAAATTAAATGTTTTAAAGCTATTGCACATCCTAACGTATCTCCGTCAGGTTCAACATGAGTACACAATGTTATATTTTTAGAATTATTAATATGCTCTCAAAATAGATGAAAATTCTTTGTTAAGCTCATTTATTGAAAGATTTCCTTTCTCTTCAAAATAATTATCTACAGCAATTTGTGCAGATTTTTGCGCAACCTTATGCTTTTTAATAGCATTTCGTTCATTTTTTTGATTATTTTTTGTAATTTTATACATGTTCTTGTATATTTCAGTTATTTTTTGTTTAATCAATATAATCAAAGTTTTTAAAGTTTGTTTATAAGTTACTTTATTTTTTATAAGCATTTCTCATGTTTCTTTATTAGGTAATATTTTATTTTCATTATAGTATTTATAAAGGGCTAAATTATTATACTTGTGAACTGCCAATAAATATTTAGCATTACGTGATTCATGTGAAAATTTTTTATTTAATAAATAACTAATAGCCAATGCCTTAATAAACATTCTTTTTTTCATTATTTTTTTAAATCAAACATCTTGACTAAAGAAATAACCTGTCATTAATTTTGAACGAACAATATTTGAAATTTGTTCAATGATTAATAATATTACTATTGTAAAAATAACATATGAAGACAGTTTGTCTCAATTGTTATAATCAACAGAATAAGTAGTAATTTGAAATCCAAAATTACTTGCTCCTATTGCACCAATAACTACTGTACTTTTAAAGTTAATTTCAACTCTATATAAAAAATTTGATAATGCTTGAGGTAGTATTGATTTTACAACTATAAACTTTACTTTTTGAAATCATGTAGCGCCTAAAGAATCTAACGATTGAAAAACTTTGTTAGGAATTTTTTCAATTGATTCCATTATAAGTTTGCCAAGCATTCCGATTGAATGTATCCCTAAAGCTAAAACTGCTGCAAATAACTTTGAATCTTTAGAAAGAATCATAAATAACAATGCAAATGTAAAGGCTGGTATTGCACGTAAAACTATAATTACTAACTTAAATATATATGAGAAATATTTAGTTATATTTTTAGAAGCTAGAAGGCCTATAAAAAAAGCAAATATTAAACCAATTATAGAAGAAGCGATAGCAACCAACAATGCTTCCAATCCTAAAGGAAATACATTTGTATTAGATCCAGATCAAGTTCCTCGAAATAGACTTCAATCTGGGTTAAATAGTTTTTTGATTCCTTCTTTAAATTGGTATATTTTCGTTGAATTCCCAATTGTTCATTCTATTTGTGTCAAAGAAGCTATTATCATTGCGCATATAAAAACAATAATAACTATTTTAAATATATAAATTTTGGATTTTTGTTCTTTTAATTGTTCAAGTTGTTTTTTATAAGGTAATTTTTCGTCAATGATTGGATGTTTTTGTGAATATTCTAAAATATATTTTTTTATTAGAAAATTTAATCCTTCGATTAATATCATTAAAGTTATCAAAGTTCACAGAGCTATAGACATATGTGAAAACTTATCATCTGTAGCATATTGATCAGCCAACAATTGACCTATTGTTGAAATACCAACAATAGATAAAATAGCCGCAAACCTAACAACCATTTCAAATGAATAAAAACCATAAGATACAATACGTTTAATCAAATAAGGAAAAATAGCTGTTTTAAATGCTGTTAATTTTGTGTTACCAATTGCTTGTGCCCCCTGGTATGAACTTGTATCATATGTATCTAAATCTTCATACAATCATTTTGTCATTATTGAACTAACAAAAATTGCTATTGATAATGTTGCTGCTATACTTTTAGAAAATAAGAAAAAGAATATAAAAGCAAAAATAATTGGTGGTACTGCTCTAATTACAGACATTATTGCTCTAAAAGGAAAATATATTCATTTATTTTTAATAAAATTTTTAGAACTTAATAATGCAAGTGGCACTGAAATAATTATTCCCAGTATTGTACCTAATATTGAATAAGAAATTGTTGTTCACAACAATTGCAAACTACGTATAAAAGTTTCATATGGTGTAAAGAAAGAAGAACCTATTTGTATTGTTTTGTTTGTATCAAAAAAATGACCTACTGAAACCCAAAATTTATTTCAATTTTGAAAATCTGGTTTTATTAATATAATAATTCCAAGAATTATAGAAAAAATTAAGATTGTTCCAATTAATTTATCTCATGGAAATTTTTTAGTTACTTTTTGATTATCAATATCAATAAATTTAGGATTAAAATAATTTAAAAATCGTTCACCAAATAATTTACTTTTAAGATTTTTTTCTAATTTTGGTTTTTGAAGGGATTCTTTTAGTTGTTGTGATTGGTTTTTCATTTATATGTTCCATTTTATTGATTTTTTTAATTATTTCACTTTGAACAATTTCTCTTTTTCTTCTATTTTCCTCAAACTGTTCTTTATCAAATTGTTCTAATTTTTCACCATAAATTTCTTTTAATTTTTCAAGATTAACTTTATCTCAACTATCATTAAAAATGATTTTACCTTTCTTAACACCAATAATTCTATCTGCATATTGCAATGCTAGATCAACATGGTGTAAATTGGCTACTATGGTAATTTTTTCTGATTTATTAGCAATTAAAAAACCATCCATTACACTTTTTGCCATAATAGGGTCTAATGCCCCAACGGGTTCGTCTGCTAAAATAATTTTAGGTTTTTGAGCTAATGTTCTTGCTAAAGCAACACGTTGCATTTGACCGCCACTTAAATCTTTTGCCATATCGTAGGCATTTTCCAAGATGTTTACTTTCGCTAAACATTGATAAGCTAATTCAACATCTTTTTTACTATAAATTCCAAAAAAAGCCCTAAATTTATTCATTTGAGGCAATCTTGCCGAAAGAACATTTTGAATAACTGAAATATTTTCGACTAAATTATAGTTTTGAAAAATAATTCCAATTTTTGTTCTAAATTCTCTTAATTTATTACCCTCTAAATCATTAACAATAAAGGGCCCCACCTTTAGTGTCCCTGAAGTTATTGCACTTATTTTATTTACTGTCTTAATTAATGTTGTTTTCCCTGCTCCCGATAAACCTATAACAGCAACAAATTCTCCTTGTTTAATAGAAAGATTGACATCAGTCAATCCTTTTGTTCCGTTAGGGTATACTTTAGAAGCGTTTTCTCAAACTATATCTCAGTCTTTATTGATATCCATAGTCTGATTTTTTTGTTTCTTCTTGTTTTGAGACATATAAAAATATTTATGTGTATTTTTAAAATTATTTAAGAAAACTTGTAAAGCCTTTAAAGTGTTTTTTAAATCATTGTTCAGGGTATGTAAATGAAGAGGCTGAAGTAGTTGATGTATAACCGTAAATAACTTCTTCTTTTACATCTTTTCAATTTAATGTTCAATTTGAGCCTTGTTCCTTAAGAGCTTTTGAAACAATTTCATAAATTTTTGAATCTTTATTTACAAAAATGTATGCACGATAAAAACCAACTTTTGGTAAATCCGCTCCAGTTTTTGCTAATTCATCAATGTGATTTTTTAAATCTTGTGTATAGCCTTCTGAAGTTTTGTCTGGGTTTTTTGTTTTATCTTTGTTAATATATAAAGAATCCTTGTTAAATGTTTTGTAATTATTGAAAGCTTCTACCAACATTTTTTCATCTGAAAATTTTGGTTGTGAAGTGTTGTCTAGAGATACATAAGGGTCAATAATTTGAACATCTCTACCTGCTTGTAAAATAAAGCTTGAATCGCCAGATTGTGTTGCTCATGTATCAATAGGTAAGAATGCAATATCAATAGAACCTGATTTCAAGAATGAAGCTGCTGCATTATAATTGCTTGATACAGCTATATCAATATTGTCTAATTTTAATTCTTCTTTAAAATATTTTGAAAGCTTTTCAGTTGCTTTTTAAACTAAAGAAGCATCTGAAGAAGGAATAAATTGTATTTTTATTTTTTTAGTTCCAACTTTTGTAAAGGTTTTTGTAGCTGAATCATATTTAATATATTCGCTTTCTCCTGTTGGAGTATTTTTATAAGCTTTTTTCTTATCACCTTTAATATTATATGTAATTTCTGAATCATAACCTACAGGTGTATAACCGTCATGATTGTAAATTTTAAAAATACTTTGTATTTTGCCTTGAGAATCAATATAGGTTAAATTGCCTTCTTTATTTGATTTCTTTTGTGCAGCTGCTTCATTAACAGCTTTAATTAATAATTGTTGCATAGCTTCAATATCGCCTTTTTTCAAGTCTTGTCTTGCCTGAACTCCGTCATTTGAAATAAATTCTGTTGCTCCAACAGCAATTAAATCTTTAGCTTTTTCTCCAGCATAAAATCTAGCATCAGATCATGCTCCTGCTACAGTAATAGATTTATTTGCTAATTTTTGCATTGAATCAGCATATCCTGTAGTTTTAACAACATCAAAATTTGATTGACATTTAGCAGCTACTAAGCCAATAGAAACTGGTGCTACTATAGCTGATAAAATAGATGGTATTAACAATCTTTTTTTGTTAGATAATTTCATATTTTTCTTCTTCCTTATTTTTTAATTTTTATTGATTATTTTTTTTATGTGCTTATTATACATATACAGAAAAACAATATAAAAAAAACAGACCAAAAAACTTGTTTCTTGGCTGTTTTTACATTTTAAAAATGTTAAAAAATTTATGGCTCAATTATTATACATAATTATTATTTCCTTGTTTTATTTTTCATATTTTTTTATTACAAATTTAAAAACTTTAAATAAAATAAAAATTTTTAATTAATTAATAAATAATGTAAAATGAAAATATGAAATCAAAAAATAAAAAAATTCCCGGTTTGTTTTGAGGTATGTCCTTTTTGACTATAAGTTGCTCTTTTGTTGTTTTTAGTTGCAAAGAAACAAAAAATAATAATTCAAAAAAACATTATATTGAAGCCACAAAAGACACTAAAGTTCCTTATTTGGATAATAATTGAGTTTGCACCTGAGCAGATGAATTTGATAGTAATATATTTAATGAAAATAAATGAGAGCAACAAATAAGAAAAAATAATTACAACAATGAAGCACAATACTATACAAATAAAAATATAAGTATTTCTAATTCAGTTTTATCTATATTAGCTAAAAAAGAAAATTATGATGGCAAACAATATACTTCTGGCAAATTAATTACAAAAAATAAAAAACGTTTTAAATATGGACGTTTTCAAATCAAAGCAAGAAACCCGAAAGGTAGAGGAACTTGACCCGCATTATGAATGATGCCTGCGGAAAATAAATATGGAAAGTGACCAAAAAGTGGTGAAATAGATATTATGGAGTATGTGGGATATGAAAATTCTAAAATTTTTCAAACTATTCATACCGAAAAATATAACCACAAAAATAAAACTATGATAGGATCAAATTATAAAATTAATTCTTATGATGATTTTGTAATTTATGATTTTATTTGGTATCCAGATAAATTAGAATGATATACTAATAATAAAAAAATATTTGAAACCAAATATCTTGCAAACAAAACAAAAGACGTTGAACAAGAGTATTTTAAAGTATTCCCATTCGATAAAGAATTTTATTTGATAATTAATTTAGCAATAGGAGGCGATTGAGGAGGAAAAAAGGAATAGATGACTCAATTTTCCCTGCCTCATTTGACATAGATTATGTAAGATATTATGAATTTGATTATCAAAAAGTAGACAAAGAAACACCTAGCACAATTAACCAAATATTTCAATCTCAAAATAAAAGATTTTTATATTGAGAAAAACCAAAAGATGATTATGAAATAGAAAAATATAATATTTATATTAATAATAATTTTTATAAAAGTGTATCTTTAAATCAATTTGATCTTCATAATATAAAAGAAAGTGGTCAACACATTATACAAGTTTCAGCAGTAGATTTTACTAAAAAAGAAAGTCCTTTAAGTGTAAAATTTATTTACAATAAATAATAATTTAATTAATAACAAAAAAGCTTTTAATTTTTTGCTTTTTTTTATTTATTTTTAAAATTTTTATTTTTATAATATTTTTTTTAATTTCTTTTAATTTTTAGAAGAAAAATATAAAAAACTGAATATTTTTAAAAGAAAAGTGTATTTTTGTACATTTTTTTTGACAAAAAAGGGCCTTTTGTGATTAAATTAAGGACAAAAAATCTAAAAATAAGATATTATGTATATTTCAAAATAAAATTATCTTATATTTAAAAAAAATAAATTATAGAAAGGAAGGGGGGAATATGAAACAAACAGTTGATATAAGTAAAACAAGAATTTATAATGACTACAATCCTTTTTTCTTAGGACGTAAAAACAACCTTACTGTTAGGATTTATAAATATGTTCTTTTATCAATACTAGCTTTAGGTTTAATTTTTACTTTAATTTTTATAAAAAAAACTTTTTTTGCTAGTCAAATGTTTACAAGTTGAACTGTTTTGGATTTTTTAAATTTTGAAACTCCTCAAAACCAACAAAGAAACACGTTAATATTATTGCGTTTTATTATCTTAATGTTTATATTCATTTACACAATTTGAAAAAATTATGTAAACATTTATTTTCAAAAAGAAGCAATTAAAAAATATTGACCTTGATTTACTTCATATCTAGTTTTTTCAGTAACAGCATTTATTATGTTGTTTACTTTCTTTGACAACAAACCAACAAATATTGCGTATTTGTATTTCTTTTTAATACCTTTATTTGTTCTTAACTTAACATATTCAATTTTGAATTACAAATTAAAAACAAAAACAGATCCTAATTCACACAATAACAAAATTTCTTTAATTGTTGGATTAGTTTCGCAATTCTTATTATCAGCAGTAGTTATTATTGCTTTACTTTTATGAGTGTGAGGAGCTAATTCTAAAACATCTATAAAAGAAAATTTATTTGTAAACAATACTTTTTATGAATATTGAAAACAATTAGCTAACGGAGAAAAATCTGGTGCTGTATTTATTATATTTGCGTTTACCTTATTAGTATTATCTTTAATTATAGGGTCAAACTCAAATGCTATTTCATTTTTAGCATTTAAACAAAATAAACAAGATTATTTTAAAAATTCTATTATGTTTTCAATAATAATATTTGCAAGTATTATTGTTTGAACCATAAGAGTTTTAACTATACAATGAGACAATACGTCTGTTTTAGGTTATACATTAAACAACTATTATTTCTTATTTGAAATTTTATTTGCTGTTTGTGTAGTGGTTGCATATATACTATTCCAATATTTAAATAGATTAAAATCTAATAGCCACATTATAAATACGATTAGCTTATCTTTTGCACAAGCAACTTTATGAGCTTCATTATTGTTAATTACAGTTTTAAGCAAAAACAATGATTTTGTTAATTTGATTAACTTATTCTTTGTTTCTGTATCGTCTTTAGTTATTTTAGGTTCTTATTTTATAAAAACCATTAATTATAATATAGCTCTTTCAATATTTTTAAAATTTGGAATAATTTCAATAACTATTGCAATTATTGTATTTAACTTAAACCACATATTATTAGCTAATAACAACCAAATTTTTCAAATTATAAATTCAAATCTAGAATTAACACAATTCTTTATGTTAATAGTATCAACAATTTGAATCATTTTCTTAATTTGAACAATTGTGTGATTAATTTTTGTAGCCAACAAAATTACTTTTTTCAAAAATAAAAGAAAAAAAGAAGAAATTCTTATAGAAATAGAAGGGAGTGTAAGTCCAAATGAAGAAAAATAAAAAAATAAGTCCAGAATTATTTGATGTATATACCGATTATAAGGACTCACAAAAAAAAGAAAATTTAACAACCTATAATCAATTAGTTGCTTCGGCTTTATTTAAAAACAATTTAGGTTTTAAAAGTGAATTATATTTAAAATTTTTAGATCTACTAAATGAAGCATTGAAAAAAAGACATGATATGGTATTTGAAGACTTTGTTGTAACATTCAACATTAACCCAAAGTTTAGCCAAAACATATTAGTTCCAATGATTTCAAATGTCGAATCTTCCAACACGGAAGCTATTAATTTAAAAGATTCCTCAAAAAGTGAAATATATAATCAATTTTTGCAAGACTTTAACGAAGAAATTTCAAAAGCTTTAAATGCAGGCAATTATGTAGAAATTATTCCAAATTTCTTATTATATATTTCACCAAATACAAATCAATTAAAGCTTTTATTTAGTGAAGAAATAGTAATTGAAATAGAAAATGCTAAATAAAGGAGGCATCGATGTATTTAAAAACACTAGAAAAAAAATTATCGAACCTTAATAATATTAGAATGAAAGTAAATAATGATAGAAGTGTATTATTAATTTCGATTATGAAAATGACAAAAAAGTTGCGTTTTTATATTAATGATGCTGTGCTTAACAAGAAATTAATAGTTTCATTAAATCAAAAATATGATCTTAATGATTCTGTTATTGGCTCTGAACTAAAATTTTTAGATGGTGAAGAACACACTAAAAAGAAGAAAAAGATTACAAGAGGTCATCAAATATGAATCTATTTAACAGAAGAACAAAAGTATTCTACAGATTCATATTCAAGATATGAAGAAAAAATGCTTGAAATGACCAAGAAAGAAAAAGTAGATTTTATTACTATTGGTGAACAAGCAGCAAACTTCTGTAAAAAAAATAAGTTTAATGTTTTGTTTCAATTTAGTAATAATGATTTAGACATAAATTTTCCATCAAAATTGGTTAGAGTAATTAAAGCATTATATGTTGAATCTAATTATACAAAGGTTTATTTCGTAATTAACACTAATAAAAGCTATAATGAACCTTTTCAAGTTTTACCAATTCAACAATTTAACTTAACAAAATTAGCTAATATAGATGAATCTAAAAATGTTGTCGATCTTACTAAATTTAAAATTTATCCCAACATTGAAGAATTTATTGATGCCCAAATAAATATATTTTTGGAAAACTCAATCCATTCATTAATTATTGAATCTTCATTCTATAAAGCTAAGACCGGTTTGGTTATTACTAACAAATCAATAAATAAATTAGATGAAACTATTACTAAATTAAAGAAAAAACTAAAATTAATTAAACAAGAAAATGAAATAGAAGAGATTGTTATGTTGACAAGAAAAATGACTTCTGATTTTGAAGAGACAGGAGATGAAGATGAACAAATATAATGATCAAGAAAGTTATGATATAGAAATTAATTTTTTAGGTGAAAAACCATATCTTTTAAAAAGAGGGTTAATTTATATAAATATAAATAATGAAGATGCTTGAGAATTAATTGAAAACCAATCAATAGCTAGTTATCCAAACACAATTATTAAAATTGTAGACTTGGTGAATAATGAAACTTGATTTATGTTTTTAAATAATGCAAGTATTTTTGTTGACAATAACAAAATAGAGATAAATAGTTTTTCTAAATTTAACCGTTATACACTAGCTAAAAAGAATGTTAAAGATAATTCATTATTAAAAGAAGTAACAAAAGAAATTGAATATTTTGATGCTAGACAAAACTTTGGATTAGATTTTAACCAATTTGTTTGATTAAATAAATTAAAAGATCAACAATACATTCAAAAAATGATTTTATTATTGAATTTAATAAAAGGCGAAAGGGAGTGAAGATAATGGCAAAAAGATTAAAATTATTATTATCACTTTCAACAATTTCTACATTTGTGGCTGGCCCATCAATTGTACTTATTAGTGGAAAACCAAAGGAAGTTGATCCTAAATTTGACACCTATTTAGCAATTGCTAAAACAGAAACTAAAAAAGCTATAGAAAAAGCTATAGAAAATGCAATTATATATTTAGAAGCAAAATTAAAAGAAGTATCAGAAAAAGAATCAGAAGATGTTTCTGCATTACCAAAAAGAATGTATTTAACTCAAATTGTTGATTTTTATAAAAATAACAAAGCAGATATAATTGACAATCCACAAAATTATGGCATTAATACTGTTTTACCTTTTGTATTATCTAAAGATAGAAAATTATTAGTAGTTAAAATTACATACAATGGTAGAGTTTATGATGGAGTTAAAATTGGTCAATCTGAAATAGCTAGTTATGAAGAAAAAATTAAACCAGATGGAAAAATTGAGGTTATTAAAGAAATCAATAATACTTTAACTGAAGTCGAGTTTAAAACTGCTTTAAAAAAATATACTGATGATTTAGTTGCCAATTTTAATAATATGGTATATCAACAAGCCGACACACCTAATTTTAAAATTGTATTAAAATTTAAATTTGAAGACGGGCAATGAAAACCATATTTAACTATTACTCCTCCTGATGGTTTTACATCATGAAAAGATGCTATTATAAATTCAATTAAACCAAGATTTAATGAATTTGATATAAAGCATAGCCAAGGAACTGATTTTATTCAAGAAGAAGATGAAAAACCTGAAAAACCTGAAAAAGTTCCACTAGTTCCTGGAGATAAACCAAAACCTATAGAAAAAGATGATATAGATGCACTGCCAAATCTAGAACCATTAATTAGATCAGAAAATTTAAGTACTAATATAGACGATTTAATTAACAAATTTATTAGTTTAAAATCAACTGAAAACATACAAAAAGCTAATGAATTATTTTTATTTCAAAACCCTATAAATACTCGTTATTTATATGAAGTCGAAGAACTTAAAAATGAAGCTGGGGTTTTGAAAGCAAAAGTAAGATTATCAGACAGTGTAAAAACTGATAAAAATAGAATATATAATGCTGTTATCAATTTAAATCCTTCTTTACAATTTAAAAAAGAAAGAATGATTCTTGAAAATCAAATTGATGAAGTAAAAATAAATTTTAAAAGATTTTTAGAATCTTTAGGTCTAAATGAAAAAATAGATTATGACGATTTAGGAAATGATAATTTACAACAAACGTTGTTTACAATGGTTGAAATTGCTGGTAAATTAATAAATACTCCTGACTTTGGCAAGGGATTTAAAGAACTTTGAGAAAAAGACACTAAAAACTTTGCTAATAATTTATCTAATGACAAAAACTTGGATGCTTCTATTATTAAAGAAGCTAGAACAAGTATTAAAGAGTTATTTTTAATAACCTTAGCAAATACAATAATTCATTTAAATTATAAAGTTGGAGACAAAACAATAGTTGAAAATTACAACTATTGACACTCAATCACTAAAGCATACGAACAAGTTTTTAAACAATTTGAGGAATCTATTCATAAGAATAAAACAGTTATTGAAAACAATTTTAAAGTTAATTCTTTAAAACCTAGAGTGCTTGAAAATCTATATGAAAAAATTAGAAGAGATCTTTTAAAATTAAAAGCTGAATCAACACAAAGAAATCCATTATTTGTTGAAAAATGATATAGTGATTATTTAAAACTTGTTAAAGAAATAAAAAGTGAATTTAACATACTCAGAGATTTAGCAACAATCAAAGTGGCAGATTCTTCAAACAAAGAAGAACAAAAGAAATTTACTGAAGCATATAAATTAGCTCAAAAAAAAATAGAAAATCAATTCTTTGCCCAAAATAAATTAAAAGTTATTTGAGGTTCTGTTTTATTAACTATTGGAGCAATAAACACAATTATTTCATTGTTATCAATGCTTCTTAAATTTAAAACTAATAAGAAGAGAAAAGTTATTATTGTTTATTTATTAATTTTAATTATATCTCTTGCTATATTAGCATCTGGTATAACAATACTAGCACTAGGAATGAAAGGAATTTAATATGCCTAAAGAAAAGAAAATAATTTCAGAAGAAGTTGTAACTACAACTACAACAAGAAAATATGCTGATAGTTCTAAAAAAGGTACTAAAAAAGAAACAGCTGCTAAAAAAACTACAAAAACAATTAAAGCAGCTAAAGCACCTAAAAAAACTACAGCCAAAAAAACAGTTAAAGCTAAAAGCAAAGTTCAAGATGTTGATAAACTATTAGAGAAAATGGAAGTAAAATCTAAAAAAACTACTAGCACAAGAAAAACTAGAAAATCGAAATCTTCTAACCCAAAAGTGGTTTCAATATTTGATTATATTGTTAAGGTTGAAGGTAATTTTGAATATGAACAAAAACAAATGTATACTTTAGCAAAAAATCCATTAATTAAATTTATATTAATTAGCGCTACAAAAGATTCTGGTTTTCTATTATCTAACTCAAAAGATTCTAAAATTGGTGATGAAGTGGTTTTAGTTGATAAAAAAACTGATATATATACAAGCCCAGAACATTTTGGAAAAATAATTAATATTTTTGGAGACATTATTTTACCTGAAAAAACAAAGGTAAAAATATCAGATAGTTTACCATCAACTTCAATTTTTAAATTAGCTACGAATTTAATGTCTGTAAAAACATTAAATGAACAACTATATACTGGAATCACTATTGTGGACTTACTAATACCTATTGGTAAGGGACAACGTGAATTAATTATTGGTGATAGACAAACAGGAAAAACACATATAGCTTTAAATACAATAATAAATGCAAGTAAGAATGGTATTAAATCAGTTTATGTTGCTATTGGGCAAAAAAGAGAATCTATATCTAGAGTATATAAAATGCTAGAAGAACATGATGCCTTAAAAAATACAATTATTTTATATGCACCTGGTACTAACGTTTATGAACAATATTTAGCTCCTTACATTGGTATGGCACACGCAGAAAACATTTCAAATGAAGATGATGTTTTAATTGTGTTTGATGACTTAACAAAACATGCTAATATTTTTAGAGAAATAGCTCTACTAACAAACAAACCTGTAGGTAAAGAAGCTATGCCAGGTAATATGTTTTTTGCTCATTCATCTTTATTAGAAAGAGCCGGTTCTTTTGAACATAGAAAAACTATTACTGCTTTACCAATTGTACAAACAATTGATGGAGATATAACTAGTTTAATTTCATCAAATATAATATCAATTACTGATGGACAAATTGTTACAAGTACAGAATTATTCTCAGCTGGAAAACTACCTGCAATTGATATCAATTTATCTGTGTCAAGAACTGGTTCTATGGTTCAAGGTAGAACAATGGCAAGAGTTGCTACTGATATTGGAAAAACATATCACAAATTTAAACACCATTTAAAACTAGCAATGCTAGATTATGATTTTAATGAAGAAACAACTCAATTGTTATATAAAGGAAAAATGATTGACAAAATGTTTTTACAAAGAGGTTTTTCTCTTTATTCACAACGCTTTCTATTATTAATGTCTAAATTAATTTCTTGAAGTATACTTAATGGAATTAAAGATGAACAAAAAGCCTTAGAGTTTTTAAATGCTCTAATCGACACTAATGAAGAAGCTAAAAAAGCCTTTGAAACCATTAAAGAAACAGCAGATTATGATGATAATATAATGCGTGGATACTTTGCTTATGCTTTACAACAATATTCAGATTATATGAAATTAGGATGAGTAATTAAATTAGATCATAAATATGTAAATTTTGAAGACTCATATTTAGAAGAATTAGCACATATTTTAGGAGATAAATAATGACTGGAACAATTACAAAATTTTGATCAGATATTGTTGAAATAGAATTTAAAAAAGGTGATTTGCCAAAAATCGACCAATTATTAACATTACACAATGAAAAAAGTTTTTTATTGGTTAAGAGAATTATCAATAATACAACAATTAGAGCTATAGTGATATACACAGATAAAGATATAAATATAAATGATGAAGTAAAAAGTACAAACCAAAGTTTTATGGTTCCTGTAGGACACAATTCAAAAAATAATATTTATAACTTTTGAGGAGAACCACAATTACCAGTAAGAGGGTCTTCAATTAAAAAAGTTGAAATGAACTCAACTATCAACAACACTAAATTCTTAGATAATGAACTAGAAATTGTTGAAACAGGTATTAAGGCAATTGACTTTTTCATGCCTATTATAAAAGGTTATAAATTAGGTATTTTTGGTGGGGCCGGTGTTGGTAAAACTGTATTAATGAAAGAATTAATATTTAATGTTAACCGTAAAGATGAAAAAACTTCTAACATTTTTATAGGTTCCGGAGAGCGTTCTCGTGAAGCTATCGAATTATTTAATGAATTAAAAGATTCAGATTTAATGAAAAACTCAGTTATGTATATTTCTAAAATGAATGAATCTCCTGGGGCTAGAATGTCAATAGTTCCTATTGGGGTAACAGCAGCTGAATATTTAAGAGATGTAGAGAAAGAAGACGTTTTATTATTTGTTGATAACATGTATCGTTTTGTACAAGCAGAAAATGAGGTTAGTGCTTCTTTGGGTAAAAGACCATCAATTGGTGGATACCAATCAACATTAGAAAGTGATGTTGCAACTGTTGAAGACCGTCTATTTAAAAACGAAAAAGGTTCAATTACTTCATTTCAGACAATATTTTTACCAATGGATGATTTAAGTGACCCTTCAGCTGTAGCAATCTTTAATCACTTGGATGGTAATTTAGTTTTATCTCGTGCACAAACAGCCAAAAACTTATTTCCTGCCTTTGATCCTTTAGCTAGTTCATCAAACTCAGTTGATGAAAAAATTATAGGTAAAAGACACTTTAATGCAATAATAGAAGCTAAAAAAGTTTTAAATGAATATAAAAATTTAGAAGATGTTATTTTAATTTTAGGTTTCGATGAATTGGATGCCGATAGTAAAATAGTGGTTAAAAAAGCATTACAATTAGAAAATTTCTTTACACAAAATTTCTTTATGACTGAACAATTTACAAAAGCGCCAGGAACTTATGTTCCTTTAGAAGAAACAGTTGAAAGTGTTATTAGAATTTTAGAAGGTAAATACATTAAACAAAGCCCCGAAATATTCTTATATGTTGGATCAAATTTAGATATTCCTACAGACGAAGAATTAGGTTTATAATTTATAAAAAAGAGTTGCTATAATACTGCTTCTCTTTTTTTATTTATCTTGCTTTAACTAAGTCTAATAAAATTGTTTTTAATGTTATAATTTATTTGTATATTTAAACTAAAAATTAATAAAAATATTAATTTAAAAAAATGGAGAAAATATGAAAACAAAAATAGCTATAAATGGTTTCGGCAGAATTGGTCGTTTAATTTTTAGAGAAATATGAAATGACAAAAATTTAGAAGTTGTAGGGATTAATGATTTAACTGATGCTAAAACATTGGCACATTTATTAAAATATGATACAGCTCATGGAACATTTAAAAATGAAATAAAAAATACAGAAAAATCTATTATTATTGACAATAAAGAATTTCCTATTTTTAGTGAAAAAGATCCTTCACAATTACCATGAAAAAAACTAAATGTAGATATAGTAATTGAAGGCACTGGTAGATTTTTAACAACAGAATTAGCAGGACTACATATAAAAGCAGGAGCTAAAAAAGTTTTAATTACAGCCCCTTCAAAAAGCCCTGAAGTGAAAACAATTGTATATTCAGTTAATGAAAATACTCTTGACAAAAACGACGTTATTGTATCGGGCGCCTCATGTACAACCAACTGTTTAGCACCTGTTCTAAATGTTTTACAAAATAATTTTGGGATTGTAAAAGGTTTTATGACTACAATACACTCATATACAGCAGACCAAAGACTTCAAGATGCTCCACACAATGATTTAAGAAGAGCAAGAGCAGCAGCATCAAATATGATTCCAACTACAACAGGAGCAGCTAAATCAATTGGAAAGGTTATTCCTAGTTTAAAAGGAAAAATGAATGGTATTGCTTTAAGAGTACCAACAATAACAGGTTCTATCATTGATGTAACATTAGAATTGGAAAAAGATACTACTGTGGAAGAAATTAATAAAGTAATGAAAAAAAGTGCTTCAGAATCGTTATTTTACACAGATGAACCTATTGTTTCAAGTGATGTTATTGGTTCTAATGCAGGCTCAATTTTCGATTCTCTTTTAACACAAGTTTTGGAAGTAGATGGCAAAAAACTATATAAAGTATATGCCTGATATGATAATGAATCTTCATTTGTTAATCAATATATAAGAACTTTAAAACATTTAGCTAACCTTAAATAAAGAAATAATTTTTATAAAAAGATAAAACAAAAAAATACAGCTTTTTTCGCTGTATTCCTTAAATGAAATATCAAGTGCAACACATAATTGTGCTTGATGTTTTTATTATATATTTAAAATTTTAAAGTTTGTAAAAATATATGTTTTTTTTGTTTTTATGTATTTTTTAAACAATTTAAATAAACAAAAAACACCGTTTATTCGGTAGAAATAAATTCTAATTTATTTATTTGTTAATTATTAGCTTAGATGTAATTTTCTTTTAAAAATAGTTCTTTTGAAGATTTTCAACCAAGTATTTCTCTTGGCATTTCATTTATTTTATTTGAAATATTTTGTAACGTTTCAATGTTGATTGTATTAAAGTTAAAACCTTTTTTATATTCCCTTCTAATTAAACCATTTCAATTTTCATTTGAACCACGTTGAAATGATGCATAAGGTTCAGCTCGATAAATTTTTATTTTTAATCATTTGGCTAATATTCCTATTTTTTCAAATTCTATACCATTGTCAATTGTTATACTTTTAACAATTAAACTATTTTCTTTTATTAGCTTGCGTAGTTGAGTATTAATTTCATAACCTGATTTACTTAAAACAAATGTTGCAAAGCCTATTCTTGTTTTTCGTTCTGTTAAAGTTAAAATATTTCTGAAACCAGTGCTGCGCTTGCCAATTACTAGATCAGCTTCTCAATGACCATATTCTTGTCTTAAATCTACAGATTTAGGTCTAGTTCAAATCGGAAAAACATAGCTAGCGCTTGTAACTAATCTGCTTACAACTGAAGCTGTTCGTTTGCCGCCCTTTTTATAAAAACTCCTTAATCTATTATGTTTTTTAATTGTTCATTGATTGCTTTTTATCCAATTAAAAACAGTTCTTAGTGATGGTAATTTAATTTTAAAATTAGTTTTAATATAGTGATATGTTGATTTTATACCAAAAAACTTTTTGTCATATTTTTGAATAAAAATGTTAGTAAATTCTTTATAGCTAAAATTAACATTAAATCTAAACATATATTTATGAGAATGTCTTTTAAACGATTTTATATTTGCTGCACAAGAATCATAATTTCCAGTTAAATCAAGATTTCTTTTTATTTCTCTAGAAACGGTTGAAGGACTTCTGCGTAATCGTCTAGCAATTTTTCGTATTGAATAGCCATTATCCATTAATTTTTTGATAAAAAATCTTTCTTCATAAGAAATGTGAAAATATTTTTTAAATGCTTTATAATTCATATTAGGTCTCCTTAGGTGTTTTTTGTGAGGCCTTTTTTTATTTTTTTAAGTAGAAAAAAATTCAAGCAACCTCACACTAATATTTTATCAATAAAGTGTTGCACTTGAATTTTCAATTCAGCAATACAGCTTTTTTCGCTGTATTTTGTTTTTTTAATTACTAAATAATTCTTTAAATATTTCTTCATAATATTTAACAGGAATAAATGTTACTTCTTTTTTGACTTCTTCAGGAACATCTATTAAATTTTTCTTATTATCGAATGGAATAAATATTTTCTTTATTCCAAATTGAGCGGCAGCAAGAGATTTTTCTTTTAATCCACCTATTGGTAATACTTTTCCTCTTAAAGTAATTTCTCCTGTCATACCTACGTTAGCAGGAACTGGTTTTTTAGAAAGGGCACTAATAATAGAGGTAGTAAATGTTACTCCGGCAGATGGACCATCTTTAGGTATTGCTCCAGCAGGGACGTGAATATGAATTGAATTGTTTTCAAAATTAAAATCTATACCAAATTTTTTAGCATTTGCTCTAACATATGCTAAAGCTATTTGAGCAGATTCTTTCATAACGTCTTTTAATTGTCCTGTTAGTTTTAAGCCGTCTTTTCCTGGAAATTGAGTTACTTCAATTGCTAATGTAGAGCCACCAAAACTTGTATAAGCCAACCCATTAACTACACCAATTTGATCTTTATTTTCATTTTCATCATCTTCAAATTTAATTGGGCCTAAAAATTCGATTGAAATATCTTTTGTTACAACAAATTCATCTTTTATTTCTTTATCTAAAATTTTAACAACAATTTTACGCGCTATATTATCTAAAATACGTTTTAGTTCACGAACACCACTTTCTCTTGTATAAGATCTAATAATAAATTCTATTACATCATCAGAAATTTGTATTTGTTTTTTTGTTAAAGCATTTTGATCTAAAACTTTGGGCATTAAATGACTTTTTGCAATTTCTAATTTTTCTTTTGTTGTATAGGTTGATAATTCTAATAATTCAACACGATCAATTAAAGGCGCAGGAATTGAATCATAACTATTTGCTGTAGCTATAAATAGCACTTTTGATAAATCATATTCTAAATCCAAATAATGATCTTGAAAATTTGCATTTTGTTCAGGGTCTAAAACCTCAAGCATAGCGCTTGTAGGATCTCCTCTAAAATCAGAAGACATTTTATCAATTTCATCAAGCAAAATTACAGGATTTGATACTCCCGCTTTTTTTATTGCAGAAATTATTTTGCCCGGCATTGCTCCAACGTATGTTCGTCTATGCCCTCTAATTTCGCTTTCATCTTTAACTCCACCTAAAGAAACTTTTATAAATTTTCTTTGTAAGGCTTCTGCAATAGATTTGGCCAAAGTAGTTTTACCAGTGCCTGGAGGGCCTATTAAGGTTAATATTGGAATATTATTAACTGGGTTATTAAATGTATCGCCCGTCTTATTAACAAATAATTTATTATCAATAAAATTATCGTTATCACCTTTGATAGGAGTATATTCTTGATCAACATTTTTAGTTTTGGTGTGAGTTAAAACAGAAATAAATTCTAAAATTCTTTCTTTAGGTTTTTCAAGGCCAAAATGATGTTTATCCAAGATCTCTCTAACCCTATTAATATCAATTAATTCTTTACTTACTTTTCTTCAAGGTAAAGTTAGTATTAAATCAATATAAGTTTTTGAAACGTTGGCCTCGGGACTAGAAGCCATCATGCTAGCCAATCTAGATTGTTCTGCTCTTAATGCATCCAAAACATATTTTGGATATCTTTTACTTTGTTCGGGATCTTTTTCTAGATTATCTACATTATCGGCTTTTTCATCATTTAACATGCTTCTTAGTTGCTTCATTTTTTCTCTTAATAAAAAGTCTCTTTGAGAACTTTCCATTTCTTCATTTAATTTTTTAGTTAATTCAAAATCAACTTGATTAGAAGCCACTTTTAAAGAAATTTTTTCAATTACACCTTTAATAAGTTGTTCGGCAGTAAAAGGAAATAAACTTAAATGTTCTTGACGAGAAAATGATAATTTAATTTTTGCTAGTATGTTTCAAAAATTAATATCAAATTCTTTATACGAATCCAAAATATTTAATGTATCTACAAGTTTTTGTCATTCGTTTTGAAAATAAACTATATCTTCTTTTGATCCTAAACTTTTTGACACGATTGAAGGATATGATCCTATACTATTTTTCAAGTCTAATAATTTTTGAGTTAAAGTAAAAATATAAGGATTCAAAACTTTTAAATCAATTTTTTTGTTATTTTCTATAACATCATAATCTAAATAAATATAAGGTTTTTCTTCAACGTTGTCGTCTTTTGGTTTTTCAGATTCCAATTTATTTATTTTAATAGGTTCTAAAGTTTCTAAAGATAATTTGTAAATGCCTTCTGAATTGGGAACATTTTTTGTTATTTTTGCGATTATTCCATATTCTTCTAATTGATTAACATTGTCAATATTAGTATTGTTTTGAAATTCTTCCTTAATAAAAGCAATAACTATTTTTCTTTTGTGTGATGTTGATTTAATTGATTTTTCCATAGCTAAAATCGAATTAGGTTTTCCAACTCTAATTTCGTCTTGATTATATGGTAAAATAATTTGTTTTTTAATTGGTATAAATGGTAATTTCATTGTATCTCTTTTCTATATTAAGAATAATATTGATTATTTTATAAAAAAATATAAATTTTAGGAAAAAAATAAGATTATTTTGAAACTATTACTAATGCTGGCTTAATAACCCTATCATGTAATCTATAACCTGTATTTTTAACTTCAAGAATTGTATCCTTCGGCATATCTGAAGCTACCAAATCATAAATTTGGTGTATATCAGCATCAAATATATCTCCTACTTTTGGTTCTATTTTTGATAAACCAATATCTATAAACTTGTTATAAATTTGATTATATAGCATTTCAAAACCTACTATAAAATTATTTAAAATTGGGTTATCCCCTTTTTTTGCCGCTTTTATAGCTAATTCAAAATTATTAAGTGGTTGCAATAAATCTTCAACAAAAGATTGCAAAGCATATTTTTTAATTTCACTTATTTGATTTTCTTGATGTTCAGAAGTTTTCTTTTTGTGGGCATTAACCATTTCTTGTGCTTTTGATTGAATATTAATAACTTCTGTTTTATATTTATTTGCATCTTCAATTAATTTTAAATTTAAATTGTCAATTTCTGAGCGCAAGGAATTAATTATATTTTTATCTTTTTTTGAAATTTCTAACAATTCTTTTGTGTTAACTTTTAAATTTTCTACATCTTGTATAAGTCTTTGAGCATTTTTATCTAGTTGTTCTACTGATAATAATTCAAGTATGTATTTTTCTTTTTTAGAAGAATAATACAATTCTTTTTCACCTGCTTGTTTGCCTTCTTTTATTATTTTTAAAATTATTTCTTCTGGTTCATCATAATCTCATATATAAGAGTATTTTTGTTGAACTTCTTCTGAATTATTTTTTGATTTCTTTCTTATTTTTAGTAACAAATTTACTAAATCATGTTTTTTAAATACTCACATTATTTACATCCTTTCTTAACTAGTTTCTCCAATACTGTAATAGCTTCTAACCCTTCTTCAATATCGATATTTTTAGGGCCTACTATTGTTATTTCTTTTATATTTTTATCATTGTCAAAATTTATTTTTTTACTAATTATATTTAAATTAGGCCTTGAATAATCTAGTTTTATGTTATTATCTTCATCAATATTGTTTTCAATAGTTTCTCAAACTGATTGATGTTCAATAAGGTCTAAAACCTTTACTATTTCTGCTCTAGAAATATTTTTTGAAAGTATTATTGCATTTTTGTTATAAGTTTTGTTTTCTATTTTTTCTTCAAATGTAAAAATTGTTTTAATAAACTTTTGAAGAATTATTTCATAATTAACTATTTTTTCCTTAAATAAAGGGATAAGGGCTTGTGTTTTTGTAGCTAATTCTACCAAAGGAGTATCAATTAATCTTTCTTTTAATAATCTTATAGCTATTCTTAAATCATTCAATTCTATATTTTTTTCAAAATTAAAAATTTTATTTTGAACATTACCGCTACTTGTAACTATAACAATTACAGCTGATATTTCATTTAAAGGTATTAATTGAATACTTCTTAATCTTTCACCTTGATTATTAGAAGAAGCAACAACTGTAAAATGAGCCATTTTTCCTATAAGATTTGCAGCCTCGTCTAAAGTTGTATCAATATTTAATCTTCTTTTAGCTAACAAATCTTCTAATTTTTGATTTCAAAATTTTTGTGGATCATAAGCTATATTCAAAGTATAAAATTCTAAACCTTTGGTTGAAGGAATTCTTCCTCCAGATGTATGTGGCTTTTCTAAAAAACCTATTTCTTCTAATTCAGCCATTATGTTTCTAATTGTTGCTGAAGAAAGTTTTAATTGTTTAGACTCTACCAATTTTTTAGAGCCAACCGGTTCGCCTGTTTCAAAAAACACTTCAACAATCATTTTAAAAATATTCAAATGCCTATCTTTTAAAACTGGGGTTTTTTGTTCATTATTATCCATTTGCCCTCCGTATTAATAGAATAATTTTAGCACTAAATTAGCACTTTATGTGTTTAATTGCTAAAATTATAACCAATTTAGGGTTGCTTACATAAAATAATTTTTTTATTTTAAAAAAATTCAAGGCCGCAATATTGTGTTTTAATATAAAGCTGCACTTGAATTTTTCATTTTAAATATTATAATTTTTTTAAAAATTAATTTTTAATGGCAAATTATGGTCTGATCTATATTTTTCTCTTATATCCGAAATAGACACATTATTTCCATTTCTATTAACAAATAAATAGTCATAGGCATTCACTCTATTTTTTTTGTTCATCATAACAGAAGCAATTTCGTGCATGGAATCAATATTACCATTATATTCTAATTGCCCTTTAATATTTACTAATCTAGCTTGTTCTCCATTTTTGTGTATAAAAAATTCATTTAATTCTAAGTACCCCTCTTTTATAAGGTCTTCCATTTTAACTTTTCCTGGTTTTATATCAAGAATACCTTTCTGAATATCGTTAATATTAACTCTGGCTTTGTCTAATCTTTTTTGGCCATATTTTATATATCTAGGTTCCCTTTCAATTAAAGTATAATTTCTGCCAGCTTCCTTTGCAACCACGCCTGTAGTCATTGTTCCTCCAAAGGGGTCTAATATTCAATCTTCTTGTTTGGTAAACAAACTAATAATTCTATCCATAAGTTTTTTAGGTTTTTGAGTGCTATGGACCTTAAGATTATTTTCATCTTTTAATCTCTCATTCCCAGAACAAATCGGTATTTTCCAAATTGACCCCATTTGCTTACCACCATTTAAAAACTTCCCTGTTTTGTAGTTGAAAGTAAATTTAGATTTCTTAGATTTTGCGGCTCATATTATTGTTTCATGGCTATTATTAAGTCTAGTACCGCCAAAATTTGGAGTAGGATTTGTTTTTTGTCAAATAATATCATTTATTATTCAAAATCCTAATTCCTTTAAAATATTCCCAATTTCGTAAATAGATTGCATTCCAGAAATTACACAAATTGTCCCATTGGGTTTTAAAACTCTTTTTACTTCCGAAAGCCATAATCGGGTTCATTGTTTATATTCTTCCATTGAAGAAAATTTATCTCAATCATCATCGCAACCATTATACTTAGAACCCTCAACTCTATAAAGTTTTTTATTATTATCTATTTGTAAAAAATATGGGGGATCAGAAAAACAAAAATCAAAAGTTTCGTTTGGAATTTTTGAGAGTTCTTCAATTGCGTCTCCTTTTATTATTGTATTTTTAATATTCATTTTTTTCTCCATTTTTATTTATGTTCTTAATTTTTGTACTTTTTTCAATAAATTATCATCCTTAAATAAAGATTTTCGAAGAATTATATATTTTTGATCATTTGATATCAATTTATTTCAGTATTTATTGGGTAACTTTATCATTGCATTATATATTTCTTCGTTATTATTAATGTCAAATATTTTTAAATTTTTTACTCGCGTGTCATTTTTGTATTTTTCAATGTAGGAAACTAGTTCATTTCATGGTTCTTCATTATTAAATATTTCAACAAAAATTTCTTTCCCATAAAACAAATAAAAAGAGCAATTTTCGTTTTTTTCTTCAGTCATTTTTGATAAATAATATTTTTTATTTTTTATTAATAAAGGATCAACAAACCACATTATTGCATTTATTTTTAAATTATTATAATTTTTTTTAGCTAATTCAACCTTTCCTCTAAAGTTAGAGTATTGACCTCTTTTTTTCGAACTATCATGGTCATCTCTTATTTTCATTTCAAGCAAGAAGAGTTCATCATTAAACAAGAAAAGATTATCTACTCAAAAATCTTCTTGTTTTTCGTTCTTGCCAAGATGTTGTTTTAAAATCTTTCCTCCAATTTTTTCTATATATTTAGAAACAATAGATTCAATAAAGGCACCAAATTTAATTTCTTTACTTTGAGAAACATTTTGTATAATTTTTTCGTTTAATGTTGTTAATCTAAAATGACCTAAAAATCTAGAAGGATTATCTATCATCTTTTTTAATAAATTTAAATAAAAATCTTGACCCTCGTCTATAAAATGAATAATTAAATCACAAAATTCTTCATATTTTAAAATCATTTTTCTCCTTTTTTATTTTATAAATATTTTTTCTTTATTGTTTTCACTTATATATAAGTATATCATTTATTAATATTTATAAAATATTAATAAGAAAACTTAAAGAAATGTTACAAAATTAATAAAATTATTATTTTTAGTTTACATTGAAAAATTCGCTTAATATTTACATAAAATAATTTTCTTTTCTTCATGATTTGACAATCTAATATAGTTTGGAATATGCTTTAAAAGAATTATAATAGACGCAAATATTAAAATATAACTATGAGACCATAGAGGAACATTGTGATTAATAAATGAAAGCGCCCAAGTCGAATAATATAAGGGAATAAAAGAAATAAATGCAAATGTTATTGCTGTTATTACTGAACAGATAGAAATATATCTAATAGCTAGCACTAATAATATATAAAATAAGGCTAATCATAAAAATGTTGTTAAATCAAAAGCTAATATTAACCCAAAAAATGCTGCAACTCCTTTTCCACCTTTAAACTTAAAATAAGTAGGAAAAATATGCCCTATAAAAGCACCCAAACCAGTAAAAAAAGGAATAATATATAAATTATTTGTAAAATATTTAACAATAAAAGTAATCATAGTCGGAATAAAGGACTTACACAAATCAAAAATAAAAACTAAAGATGCAAATTTAAAACCAAATACTCTTAATGCATTTGTAGCGCCCGCATTTTTTGAGCCTTCTTTTCTAATGTCTCTATTTTTTAATTTTGAAATTATTATACTTATACTAATAGAACCAATAAAATAACCTAATATTAATAGTATTAAATTTATTCACAAATATTCTCACTTAAACATAATTAAAATGATACATTAATTTTACCGTTTTGAAAAATAAAAGCTTGGCCGATTGCCAAGCTTATTTGGATTCTTTAATTATAAAAGAAGCTGTATTTCTAACAATTATGTTTTTATTTTGCAAAAAATCATAAGTAAAAGTAATTATTTGCGAATCAATATGAACATTTATTAAATAAACTTCTAATTCAAATACTTCTTTTTCTGATAATTTAAATTGATTACGAATATAAGTATTTTTTATCATATTTAAATTTTGATTTGAATATGAAACCCTAATTTCATCTAATGAAGCTTTCAAAACACATTTCATAAGTTTATCATCAACAAATTCTATATTAATAAACTTGCCATCAGTGCTTTCTATGTAATCAACATATTTCGTTTCAATAATTGTATTTTTTTCGCCATCTATTTCTGATTCTAATTTATATTTTAGTTGCACTTTAATAGTCTTTCAAACACTATTTCTTTGCCAAATAAATAAATTGCCTTAGCTAATTCGGGACCATGTTCTTCATAAGTAGTTGCTATTCTTATGGGCATAAACAATTCCTTGCCCTTTAGCTTTAGTTCTTCTTTTGTTTTATTTATACAATCTTGAATGCTATCTATATCAAAATTTGATTTTTTTAAGTAATTAAAAAAAACTTGAACTACTTTTTTATTTTCAATAACTAAATCGTTTTTTTTCTTAGGATTCGTATAAATTAATAAATCTTTACGAATTTGATCTATTGTAGGTGACGACTGTTTATAAGTTTCAACAAATAAATTGTTTCACTCTAAATCAAAGGGAGAATTAATTTGAGAAATAATGTCTTTATTATCTTTTAATTTCATATATTGTTTAGAGAATCATTCCATTTTTACAATATCAAATTTTGAAGGTGATTTTGATAGTCTTTCTGGATTAAATTTTTCTATTAATTCTTGATGTGTCATTATTTCACTATTATCGCCAGAAGTCCAACCTAATAATGCTAAAAAGTTAAATATAGCATTTGGTTCATATCCTTCATTACGATAATCTTCAATAAATTGTTTTAAAGTTTTATCTCTTTTAGATAATTTTTTACCTTCCATATTGGTAATAATTGTTAAATGTCCGAAAACTGGAGGAACTCAATTTAAAGCTTTATAAATTGCTAATTGTTTTGGTGTATTGGTTATATGTTCTTCCCCTCTTAAAACATGCGTTATATCCATTTGATGATCATCTATTACAACAGCAAAATTATATGTTGGATATCCGTCGCTTTTCATAATAACAAAATCACCAATATCATTGCTATTTACTTCTATTTTTCCTCTAACCAGGTCTTCTCATTCATATATTCAATTCTTTTTTAATTTTAATCTAATTGAATATTCGTGAGCAGCATCTCTTCTATTTCTTTCTTCCTCAGATATTTTTAATCATTCGGGGTTATATCTAAATGAAGCTATCTTAGCTTCTTCTTGTTCTTTACGTTGTAAATCCAATTCTTGTGAGCTGTCATAAGCTCTATATGCTAAACCCTTATCAACTAACTTGTTTGCAAAGTCTTGATAAACAGATAATTTCTCAGATTGGCGATATACTCCATATTTTTTATTAGGGTTTAATGGGCTTTCGTCTGGAACTATACCTAATCATGCTAAGTTATTTAATTGGCTAGCTTCTCCTCCTTCTACATTTCTAGCTACATCTGTATCTTCTAATCTAAATATAAAACTTCCATTGTAATGCTTTGCAAATAAATAATTAAATAATGCAGTTCTAGCTCCCCCAATATGTAAATAACCGGTTGGGCTTGGTGCATATCTTGTTCTTATGGTTTTCATTAAACTATTCCTCCTCAAATAATAACACTAGTGGTTCTGAAGCATCCTTTCAAAAACCTTTTAATTTTGGAGATATATCTCTTAAAAAAGGTCATGGAGCCTCTTCAATTGGATATGAAGATGTTTCTGTAAAAATTGCTTTTGAAGGCGCTATAATATCAGCATCAAAATTTAAAGCAGCTTCTGTTGTTTTTTGAACTCAATATAAAACAATGAATACTGCTTTTGAATTATATTGGTATTTTGTGTATTTACTTTTGCTAGCTACCCCAGGAATGTTAGCGACTAAATCATCATATCTAAAAGAAAATAATCTATAGTCATATGGACCAGTTAAATTTTTAAAATTTAAAAAATGAAAAAGTGGTTTAATCTCGTAAATGTGGTTCGGATCATGAGTATTATTAATTTCCAAATTTGATTTAAATAAGCGATAAGTCTTGTCTGTTGAAGCAACTGGATTAAAAATAAATTTTGAATTGGTTTCATAAAAAGTTTTGGCGCTACCCTTAATAACTCTTTCCCCATCTTTATTTAAAAAAGTATAATTAGAATCTAATGATATATTAATGTCGGGTAAATCATGACTACAAGAAGCAGCCACCATGGAAGGGGCAGCAATTGCTATACTAGTTGATATTGCACTTAATGCTAATAGTGCTTTTTTATATTTATTATTTTGCATAATAGAAATTTTATACAAAATTTATTTTTTATTGCATATCTTATTAGAATTAACAATTTTTTCTTAAATTTTTCTTTCTTTCAACATATTTTGCACAAATAAATAGAAAATTTTTTTATGAAGATAAGAAAACAAAAAGACATTAAAGATTGCGGGATATATGTAATTCAAGGCTTATATAATTTTTTTTATAAGAAATGAATTAACATTAATCAAATTAAATATTTAGCTGAATATGAAAAAGATGGAATTTCTATTTCGTCTTTTTCTAAGGTGTCACAAGAACTTAGAATTAGCATAGAGAGTTATAAAACTACTTGAAACGATTTTTTAAATTTTAATTTTAATTTTCCTATAGTTACTCTAATAAAAATAGATGATTTTTTGCATTACATATGTATTGAAAACATAGCAAAGGAATATATAACTATTAATGATTCTATCAATGGAAAAAGAAAAATACACTTAAATAGTTTTAAAGAACTTTTTATAGGTATAGTATTACTAGCCAAAAAAGATCCCGCTAAGCATATTGATTCTTGTTTTTTTCAAAAAAATAAAATTATTATTTCAGCAAAAAGCAGTTTATGAATTTTAAATGTTGTGCTTGGTTGTATTATGCCAATAATGGGTTATTATTTATCATTCATTAACAAATCTTTATTTCAATACATAGAACTTCACATAAGGGGTTTTTCTTTACAATATTTGATATTGTTTGGTTGGTCGTCCCTTGTACTAAATTTATTAAAATTTTTAAATAGTTTTTGTATAAAAAAAATTAAGCTGAAATTAGCCAAGTATTTAAAACAGATGTTTATAAATAAGTTAAAAAATGCCGACCAAAAACAATTGGATAAGATAAACAAAAATGAAATTTTAATCAGATATCATTTAATAGATTTTGTTTCTGAGTTTTTAGCTAACAAATTTTATTTATTTTCCAACTTATTAGTGTCTTTTGCTTTGTCTTTCTCTTTATTCTTTTTTATCAAAATTAAAATAATTCTGTTTTTATTAGCGCTATATATTATTAAGATAATTTTAGCTATCTTTATTGATACAAGAATAAAAAACCTAAATAAAACAATTATTGAAAATAACATTAAGGAAATTAATGATATTTCTTTTATTTCTTACTATTATGATTTATACAATTCTTATATTTGAAACAATGTACAAAAACATAATTTTAATCAACACTTATCTTTAAGTGCCTTTTGCGAAAACAAATTACAAAATTGAATAAATTTTAAAAGCTTATTAAATTCTATTTTATTTCTCATATCTCAAATTACTATTTTTTTTATCTTTATAAATAGTTCCCCAAATCACTTATCTAATTTGTTTTTTATTATTAGTATACAGAGTTTACTCAATTCACCAATTATGATAATCCAAAATTATTTAACAAATAAATCTATTTTTAGTATATATTTAGAAAGAATTTTATTTATTTTAAACATTCCACAAAATTTTTTGAAATCTTTAAATTATAAAATAGAAACTATTCAAAACATTTCTGTAAAAAATTTATCAATTAAACATGGGAATAAGTGAGTTTTTAATAGTTTAAATTTAAATATTAAACACAATACTAAAATTTTAGGTAATAATGGGGTTGGAAAATCTAGTCTATTAAAAGTTTTTGCCGGTTTTTTTAAAGATAAGAAAAATTGCGTTTTTTATAACGAAATTAATTTAAAAGATATTGATTCTCTATGAATTGAAAACAATGTTTTTTATGTTGATAATAATTTTAATTTTCCAAATATTGATTTATATACATATTTGTTTGTTAACATAAATAGTAAAGTTGTGAGTGAAATGTTAAAAAACAATATTTTTCTAAATTTAATAAAAAGCTTAAATTTAGAACTTTGTTCAAATCTTAAATACAATGAAAATAAACTTTCTTTAGGCCAAAAACAGATAATAAAATTATTACCTTTATTAATTAGAAAATACAAATTAGTTATTCTTGATGAAAGTTTTGAATATTTATCTAAAAAGATATTTAAAAAATTTAAAAAAATAATATTAAATTTTCAAACAAAAGCGTTAGTATTAGAAACCAGCCATTCAAATAGGTTTTTGTATAAAAATTCAGATAAATTTTGCATAAAAAATATTTAATAATTTTTTAGGATTTTTTAACTTTAATTTATAATTAGTTTTATGAACAAATTAACCATTAAAAACAATAGTTTTTCTTTGTTTCAATTTAGATCAGATTTTTTAAATATTTTAGAAGCAGCTAAGTTGGAATTTAATAGCGAAAAAGATCTTTGTGTTGACCTTCTTTTTGTCAACAAATATAAAATGAAAAAATTGAATAATATGTATAGAAATAAAAACTATACAACTGATATACTAAGTTTTCCGTTGGAAGCATCTGAGGAATTAAAATTTCTCGATGAAATTCAATTAGGACAAATTATTATTTCACCTTGAAAAATAAAAAAGCAAGCCAAGGAGTTTAATCATAGTTTAAGAAGAGAATTTTGCTATATATTTGCTCATGGGATAGCTCATTTGTTTGGTTTTGACCATATTACTGAAGAAGAAGCAAAAATAATGAATTCTCACGTTGACAATATTATGAATTCTTTAAACATTAAAAGACAATAGGTGGCTATATGAAAAAAATTTGTTATGTAGGTCTAATCGGAAGACCTAATGTCGGTAAAAGCACATTAGTTAATAATGTTTTAGATTTTGAACTATCAATAGTTTCTAATTTAGCTCAAACCACAAGAGATAATATAAAAGCTATATATAATGACGAAGAATCGCAAATAATTTTTATCGATACCCCCGGAATTCATAAAGCTGAATATTTATTATCTAAAAAACTTAATGAAAAAAGTTATTCTACAATAGAAACGGCAGACCTTGTTTTATTTTTAAGTCCTGCTAACGAAGAAATAGGCGCAGGAGATAAATTTATAATTAATAAAATTAATGAATTTAACATAAAAAATAAAATAGCAATAATAACAAAAGTAGACTTAGTAGATAATCAAGAAGTTCTAGATAAGAAAGCCAAGACACTTAAGGAATTAGGATTTAATATTGTGCTTGGTGTTGGAATTAAATATAAACAAACTTATTTCAATTTAATAAAAGAAATTAAAAACTATGCTTATGAAGCAGAAGCTCCTTATGAAGAAGACCAATTATCTGATACTAGTTTAAGATTTATGGCAAAAGAAATAATAAGAGAAATAGCTATTAAAAATTTATATGATGAAGTTCCTCATTCTATAGCTATTTCGGTTGATGAATTTAAAGAAGATGAAAATGATAATTTTAGTCCTATAATAATACAAGCAACTTTGTTTGTAAAAAGTAATTCTCAAAAGGGTATTGTTGTGGGTAAAAATGGCTCTAAAATTAAAACTATATCAATGAATGCTAGAAAAAAAATGTCACATGTTTTTGGTAAAAATGTAAATCTTTTTTTAAGAGTAAAAGTCGACCAAGACTGAGTTGATAATGAACAAAAAATTAAAAAGGCAGGATACTAATGAAAACTAAAAGATTAACACACCATTTAAAAATTCTTTTAATTTCAATATTTACTTCTATACTTTTTGTGACTATTTTAATTGTTGGAATAATTAAATTATTAAGCCCTTTCAAAGTAAGTGTTTATAATTATGAATCATATTTAGATAAAAAAATAATAAATAAAATTAAAAAAGATTACTCATATCATGTGTTTACAAATTTAGACGAATTTACTAAAGCTATTAAAAATAAAAAAGCTGTAGCCGGAGTGAGTTCCGATTATCAAATAGCTGAATTAATTTTAGAAAACAAGATAAAAAAAATTAATTTTGAAAAAGCCTTTGATTTAAAAGATCTTAATGAAGAAAAAATAATGAATTTATATTCTAGGGATACCAAAGAACAATTCGACTATTTTGATTGGTGAATTATACAAAAAATAAAAGAAAAAAACCCTAACAATATAAAGGCTAAATTAGATGAAAATAAAGACATTTTGCCTTACATATATTATGAAAAAGATGTTCCGGTCGGTTTTGAAATCGATGGAAAAACAGGTATCGATAAATTTTATCAATTTTTAATTCCATATTTTACATTAGACAAGATGGTTGTTTATAACACGGAAGATAGTGAAATATACAAATCTACAAGAAATAATATTAAAGAAAATGTGAATTTTAATGACATTAAAGATGGTTTGTCATGAGAGAAAACTATTAGTATGTTGGTTTCAAAATATAAAAAACCAAAGGTGTACTGAACAAATTGATTTCAAGATAACTTAATGATAGGACAATTTCATCAAAAAGAATCTGAAATTCCGGGACCAGATTTAGAACATTTTAAATGAAAATTAGTAAACAAAAAAAATTATAAAAATTTAATTAATTCTTTTAGTACATTTGTTGAAAAATCTACAGGAGCAACGATTAAAAATTCTAATGTGAACAAGTTAGTAACGGATGGGCAAGAATTAGTATCAAGCATTATTGAACCTAAATCGGGAAAGGCGGATATAGCAATTATGTATAATGGTGATGCTTTAGATGCTTACTACGGAAGAGATAATTTTATTCAATTAAATGAAAAAAATAATATTTCTTTTGTAAGACCAAAATATTCTTATAAAAATATAGATGCTTGAATTATCTCGAAGGATACTAGAGATTTCGATTCAGATTTATTATTGGACAAATTAAATAAAACAATTTTTTCAGATGTAAAACTAACATTAGAAGCAATAGAAAAATTATATATTGAAAATGTTTATAATCTATTAATAAAAAATGATAGTAATAAGAAATTAGAATATGATACAAATTTGTTTAAGGATAACCTAGCAAACAACACAAAGGAATATAAAAATTTAAGTGAAATTAATGATTCTTTTTTTAAAGAAAATTACGGTTGTTTTAAAAAAGCCTTTCAAATTGAAAATTTAACTAACATTATGAACTTTAATACAATTAATTACACACCTAGTTATAAAACTATTAAAGAATTTATTAGAAAATGATATTTTTTAGACAAAAATAAACAACCAGATGAAAAAGCAATATCAATTTTTGATTTAAACACAGCAAAAAATACTATATTTAGACCTTATCAACCTTTAGATTTAGAACTTAGAACTAAATTGATAGATTGATATTATGAAAAAACAAAATCTTAATAGGAGTTATAAATGGAAAATAAAAAAATGCAAAATGATAATTCTCCAATAATAGAATTAGTAGATGTTGTAAAAGAATTTGAAGATAAAACTGTTTTAGATAATGTTAATTTAAGCATTAAAAAAGGGGAATTTATAACTTTGTTGGGTCCTTCTGGTTCAGGTAAAACTACAATACTTCGTATTATTGGAGGGTTTGAATGAGTAACTAGAGGTGAGGTAAAGTTGCATGGAAAAGATATAAAAGATTTGTCTCCACACAAAAGAGATGTATCAACAATTTTTCAAGATTATGCTTTATTTCCTCATTTAAATGTTGAAAATAATATTAAATATGGCTTGAGATTACGTAGGATTCCAAAAACCAATATTCCAAAATCTTTTGAATCTAAATTAAACACTCAAAAGAAAAAATGAGAAAAATATGCAATTCAAAAAATGAAAAATTTAGACAAAGAATTTGAATTATATGAAAAAGAATTAAACACAAATTCTCAACTATCACAAAAGAAGAAAAATAAGTATCAAAAATGAATAGATGATATGGATTTTACATATTCATATTGAGAAAATTATGTAGATTTGAAAACTGAGGCTTATGAAAAACGTTATTTAACTAGAAGAATTAATAATGATGAAATGGATGCAGAAGTTAAAAAAATAATGGGCTTAGTTGGCTTGAGTGGCAATGAAAAGAAAAATGTAAACTTTCTTTCAGGTGGAATGAAACA
Source organism: Metamycoplasma phocicerebrale (assembly GCF_003383595.3). Lineage (NCBI taxonomy): Bacteria > Bacillati > Mycoplasmatota > Mycoplasmoidales > Metamycoplasmataceae > Metamycoplasma > Metamycoplasma phocicerebrale. The sequence goes on along the minus strand of NZ_CP033058.2, from coordinate 332,632 downwards.
AAGGGTCGCTTTAGCTAGGTCTTTAGTTATTGAGCCAGAAATTTTGTTACTAGATGAACCATTAAGTGCGTTAGATGCCAAAATTAGAGAAAAAATGCAATCTTTATTAAGAGATATTCAACAACAATTAGGTTTAACTTTTATATTTGTTACACATGATAGAAACGAAGCCTTACAACTTAGCGATAGAATAGCTGTTATAAGAGATGGAAAAGTTGAACAATTTACAACTCCAAAAGAATTATATGACTATCCTATAAACAAATGAGTAGCTAATTTTATAGGAGACTCTAACTTTTTTGATGCCACATTTATTAAAGACAATAAAGTAAAATTTTTATCTAAAACATTTGATACCATTCACACTGAATTTAAACCAAACGAATCAGTTGACGCTTTGATTAGACCAGAGGACATTGTAATAACTAGAATTAAGTCAAAAGCAAAACTATCAGGAACTATTGTAAAATCAACTTATGGTGGAAGTTATTACAATTATGATATAAATGTAAAAGATAAAATTATCCATGTAGAGACTTCTTCAAAACACAATGTTGGCAAAGAAGTTTATTTAGATTGAGATATAGATTCAATTCATTTAATGAAAAAAGATAAAAAAATGGAAGCTTTACAAAAGGAATTGGAGCAATCTAATGAAAATTAGAGAAATTTTAAAAAATAAACATAGAATTAAAAAACCAAAATTTTTTGCTCCTATGTCTAAATTACAAATTTCTTTATTAATTCCTTATATTCTTTTTTCAATATTGTTTATTATATTGCCCATGGTTTTTGTTTGCATTTACGCTTTAAAACCTTTGCAAAACCAAACAACTGCTGAAAACTGAGAAGTAGCTTTTAAGCCTTCGACATGAATCATTATTCTTAGATCTTTAGCAACAGGAATATTTGCAGCTTTATTTTCATTAATTATCGGTTTGCCTTATGCTTATATAGTATCTAGGTCTAAATCTAAAACAATTAAAATTTTAGGATTAACTTTAATTTTAAGCCCGCTCGCTATATTTACTATATCTAAAGCTTTAGCAATTAGAGGGTTGTTTTCTGCAATATTTGATGAAGATATGTTGAATAATAATTTCTTTATGGTTTTTGGTATGGTTTATTTATATTTGCCTTTTATGGTATTACCTTTATACCAAGTTTTAAAAGATATGCCCAATAACATTTTAGAAGCTTCAGAAGATTTAGGATATTCTAAGTTTAAAACTATATTTACAGTTATTATTCCTTATTGTTCTAAAGCTATTTTGAGTGGTTTTGGTATTGTCCTAATGATGTCAGCCACTTCTATTATTATTTCTGACAAATTATTACCAAATGGTTCACAAAAACAATTAATTGGTAATTTAATAAACCAATTTGCAAACACTGCAAATCCTTATGACTTGGCAAACTCATCAACTTTAGTTATTATTACTTTAGTGGTATTATTATCAATTTATGCTGTTTTATATGGTATTCCATATTTAATTGCTAAAAAAAGACAAGGGGGTTCTTATGAGTAAAATTAAAAACTTCTTAAAATATTCATATGTATTTTTAATTCTTGCCTTTTTATATATTCCAATTCTTTTTGGAGTTGTTTATAGTTTTAATGCTCCTTCTGATAAGGGTATTTTTTCGGTAACCACTTGAAATAAATTTTCTTATGAAGCTTATACCGAATTATTTTCTAAATCCCATGGTTTAGCATTTGTCAATTCTTTTTTATTAGGAATGATTACATCTATTCTAGTTATATCAATATCTTTATTGACGGTTTTTTCTTTATGAAGACATAAAAATAAATCCGCTAGATCATATGTACAAGCCACTTCTAATGTACCAATGATTAACCCCGATGTTATAACCGGTTTAACTTTAGCTATAGTATTGAATTTTATATTTTTTGGAACTTTAAAGGCAACTAGTGAAGGCTTTTTTAGATCTATTATTGGACACACAGTAATGTGCTTGCCTTATGGAATTTTAATAATGCTTCCAAAAAGCGATAAATTTTCTAAAAATATATTTGAAGCAAGTCAAGATTTGGGTTATTCAAAATTCCAAACTTGATTTAAAACATATTTTGTTTATATGTTGGGATCTATTGGGTTTACTTTTGTTATGACAATGACTTTATCTTTTGATGATTTTATAATAACTAGAATTGTTTCTAATACCGAAACTTTAGGAACTCAATTATATGCAGGTCAATTTCAAGCCTGATCACTAGCTATAGGAGCAATATCTTTATTATTTGTTATACTTGGAAATACTATTTATATAGTACTTAAAACTTCCCAAAATTCAAGAGCTAAAAAAGCAATTCAATTATCAAAAAAACAATCTCAAAGAGATTTCTATAAGGAGGCTTTATAAATTGAATAAAAGAGTTTTAAAACTTGTTTTAATATGAATTGGTTTAAGCTTTATAGCAATCATGTTTGGTCTTGCAATAATATTTAAATTTACTAATCATTATAGACCTAGTATTTATAATTATGAATCTTATTTGGCTCCTTCTATTATAAATAAATTAGAAAAAAATTACAATTACAAAGAGTTCAAAGAAATAAGTGAATTTACCCAAGCATTAACTCAAGATAAAGCTATAGCTGGAGTAGGAAGTGATTTCCAGGCTGCACAACTTATTTTGGATAAAAAAATTAGAAAAATTGATTTTAGTAAAGTGTTAGGGGAAGAAAACAAAGATTGAACTAAAAGAAAAAAATTATACACACAAAATGTTCAAGATCACTTAGAAAGTTTTGACTTTTTAATTTACAATAAGTTAGAAAAAATGAGTGAAGAGGAAAGAAAAAAGCGTGGTTTTGAAATTAATAAAAATTTAAAAAGATGAAGATCTATAGACAAAAATAACCAAACTGAATGAGACCACTTTTATGATTATATAATTCCTTACTTTGCACAAGATAAGGGTATAGCATACAATATAAACAAGACTTCTAGACCACATTTAAAAGTAGATTCTCCCGAAATTCAAGATTTAGAAAACAAAAGTTTAGAACTTGATTGAATGCAAATTTTTTCAGTATTAAAAGAAAATAAATATGAAAGAGTTGCTTGAACAAATGCTTATGTTGATAATTTAATGATTGGGGCTATTAATTATATGTATGAAAAGCCCGATGAATGAAAAAAAGTGTTTACTACTGATAATGGCAAATTATTTGAGTTTACAGAAGACAATTACAAAATTGCAATAGACTCATTTATACATTTTGTTGAAAAGGTTTCAGGTGCCTCTATAAAAGATACTTCGCACAACTTTTTAAGTGGAGACGGTTTAGAATTATTGAATCATGTTATTGAACCTAAAAGTTCAAGATCTGATTCTGGAGTTATATATAATGGTGATGCTCTTGATGCTTATTATTCTGAAGATAATTACTCAAGTGTCGAAGAAGGAACTATTCGTTTTATTAGACCTAAATTTAATTATGTTTTAGTAGATTGCTGAATAATTTCGCACAAATTGAGCGATGAAGATACTGATAATTTCTTAACTTCTTTAAAAGAACATGTATATTTTAACAATTCGCACTTCCTAAATAACAAAAGCATTCAAGATGGGTTGCATGACTTAGAAAAAGATTTTTTTGAAGTTTTAAAAGAAAACTTAAATGCCGAAGTAATTAGCAACACCAAAAAAGTTTTAAAATCTATTTTTGATAATGAAAGGCAAGGTGTAATAGAAGCATTAAATAAAAACGATAAATTCAAATTAGTAAATTGAAATGATTTTTTTAATTGAAAAAATCAAATAAATAAATTTTTATCAAATGATACCATTGGAGATTATTGAACTTGGTTAGAAATTGTAAGAAATAACTCTGATGAAGGATATGCATTATTTGAAGATGCTTTTAATGATACATTTACAAATTACCATTTTGCTGAATTGGCAAACTTTGATTACATATCATACACTCCTGCAGATAAATTAACTTATAAATTTATTGAAAAATGATATTTTGGAAATGACGAAATAGCAAAATCTATCTATTCACAACCTGCTGCAAGTTCAACATACCAACTATTTACATACCCTATAATTGATAATAATTTAAGAACAAAAATAGCAGCTTATTATTATGAAAGAACACGTTCTTAGAATTATTAAAGTGCTTAAATAGCACTTTTTTTGTTTATTATTTTTTTTACTTATAGCTTTATTTTTAAGCCTTAAAATTACAACTTATTAATTATTTCTATAGTTATTTAAAGTATAATTATTAGATATATTTAAATTAAGCGAAAACATTAAATTTTTATTAACAAGGAGCGCTTTATGACACTTAAACAACTGATAACAAACAAAGAAGAAATAAAAGAAAATCTAGATTACCAAATAGAAGGTTGAGTTATATCTAATAGAGGTAATGATAAAGTAAGATTTTTAACTATTAATGATGGTAGTACAGTTTCAAATTTACAAGTAGTTATTAAGGGTGAAAACATTCAAAATTGAAATATAGAAAATATTTCTTTAGGTTCATCTATTATTATAAAAGGAAACCTACATTTAACTCCAGAAGCCAAACAACCTTTTGAATTGTTGGCTTGTTCTTTAGAAGTTTTGAATAATGTTGATTTAGATTTTCCAATTCAAAAAAAAGAAACTACTTTAGATTTTTTAAGAGAAATTCCTCATTTAAGACATAGAACTAATTTATTTAGATCTGTTATGATAATAAGAAACTCTTTAACTTTTGAAATTCATAAATATTTTCAAGAAAATGGATTTTTAAATATGGCTTCGCCAATTATTACTTCTAATGATGGAGAAGGGGCAGGAGAAACTTTATTAGTTGACGATGAATCTAAAGACTTCTTTTTCAAACAAAAAGCATTTTTAGGGGTAACTGGACAATTACATGCTGAATCTTATGCAGCAGGTTTTAAAAAAGTTTATACATTCGGACCAACTTTTAGAGCGGAAAATTCTCATACTTCTAGACATTTGGCGGAGTTTTGAATGATAGAACCTGAAATAGCTTTTTATGATTTAAAAGATGTAATAACTTTAGCAGATGATTTATTAAAAACTGTAATTAAAAACACAATTAATAATTACCCTGATGAAATGAAATATTTGAATTCACAAAACCCCAATCTTTTAGATACTTTAGAAAAGTTTTTACACAATAAATTGACAGTATTAGATTACAAAGATGTAATAGAACAATTAAAAAAATATAAAGATAATTTTGAAGAAAAAAATATTTTCTTTGGTATGGATTTGGCTTCAGAACATGAAAAATTTTTAGCCGAAAAAATAGTAAAAGGACCTGTTGCTGTAATTAATTATCCAAAAGATATTAAAGCTTTTTATATGTATCAAAATGAAGATAACAAAACAGTTAGAGCCTTTGATTTATTGGTGCCAGGAATTGGGGAACTAATAGGCGGAAGCCAAAGGGAAGCAAGTTATGACAAATTAGTGAAAAGAATGAAGGATTTAAAAATACCTACTGAACCACTTCAATGATATTTAGATTTAAGACGTTTTGGATATGCACCTTCAAGTGGTTTTGGAATAGGTTTTGAAAGATTGGTTATGTATGTTACAGGCATTTCAAATATTAGAGATGCAATTCCATTTCCTCGTGTTGCTGGCCAAATTAAAATGTAGGACTTTATGAAAACAAATTTAACTATAATTATCCCAATATATAATCCAGTAATACCTTTATCTAATATTCTTAGCAACATATACAAACAAAAAAGCCAAAACTTTAATGTTATATTAACGGTTGACAGACCTAAAGATGAATATTTCTTTGAAATTGATGAATTACAAATGAAATTAAAAGAACGTTTAAAGGTTATTTTTAATACTTCGCACCAACACATTGATTTAGTTATAAAACAAGCGCTTGATTTAGTTGACACTCCATATGTATTTATTTATTATTCATATTGCAATATTAAAAGTGAATTTGTTAAAAGAATAGATACCTTTTTAGACAAGTTAAATATAAAACCAGATTTTGTAGAAATGCCAGGTTCTGTAAGAGGAATATCTAACTTTAGCACAAGGTCCGAATTATTACCTTCTTTAGGAGTTGTAAATTTAAAAGAAAATAAGGAACCCTTTCTTCTTGTTACACCTTTTGTTTTTAATTATTTTATTAAAACTAAAGTTGCTTATAAAATTTTTGATTCGCCTAGAATTAAGGACTCTAATTTAGAATATTCACCTAATTTTGTTTATAGAGCACTTTTAAATTCTGAAACATTTGCATATTTTAACGATACCTGAATAGAAAATTGAAATTATAGTTTTTTGGCTTTTAATCCTAAGTCTTTAACGCGTTGCTGAAATTCAATTTTTAGTAGTTTTAATGATATTGATGGGGAAACAAAACAAGCCTTGGAATTCGCTAAATTTATGAATTATTGTTATTACGTTTGTGGTTTTATTGGTATTTTTAAAACTAAAAAAGATTCATTAGAATCTAAATCATTACTAAATATCAAAAATTCTTTATTGAAAGAAATTGAAACTTTTAAGTCAGAATGAGAAAAACAAATTAAAAACAATAAATATTTTATTAAATACAAAATTGAAGATTTAAAAAAATTAACTAATGGTTTTAAATCAAAGTGAGAGTTAATATTTAAAAAGTTTTTATGATAGTAACTATTAATAAAAAAGCTAATTTTTGAATTAGACTTTTAGCAACTATAATTGATTTAATTTTGTTTGTTGTTTTTGCACTAGCAACTTCTTTTATAGTTTTTAATTATAAAAAAGCAGATTTTTATACTAATCAACTTCTTTATAAAGAGTTAATTTATCGTTTTTGATTACTAAGTTTAATTTTGTTTTTAGTTTTAACTTATATAGTTTTTCCAATACTTACCAAAGGCAAGACTATTGGTATGCTCATTTGTAAAATAAAGGTAATTTTGACAAATAAAAATATAAAACTTTCGAAAGCTATTTTTGATCGACAAAGGTTATTTTCTTTTTTATGAATTTTTGTATTTATTGCATTTATGTTGATGTCTACTGATGCTTTTTTAAAAGCAACAAGAGGTAAAAATTTAAATAATGTTGAAAAAGTTGTATTCGCATTACCAGTAACTTTGGCAACAATAGCCTTAGGTTTGGACTTATTTATGATAATTACTGGTGCCGGGGCAACTAGAGTTAGTTGAAATGATAAATTTTCACAAACAAGAACAGTTTGAATTAATAAATTTGAAGAAATTATTGAAGAAGAAAATATTAATAAAAAAATATATCCAAAAAAACGAGAATTACCTAATATAAGTATTTTATAAAAGACCTGTTTTGTGTGTCTTTTTTATACTTCCAAAGAATTATAAAAATTTAATAAGGTATAATTATATAAGGTAATTTATATATTTATATAAAAATATAGAAATAAGGGGTTAAAATGCTTAATTTAGATAATTTAAATGAACAACAAAGAAAGGCTGTCGAATATAACGATGGTCCTTTAAGAATAATAGCAGGAGCGGGTTCGGGAAAAACTAGAGTTTTAACCTATAAAATTGCATACTTAATTGAAAAGTTAAATGTTAACCCTTCAAAAATTTTAGCTTTAACTTTTTCAAACAAAGCTGCTAATGAAATGAAACAAAGAGTTAGCACAATGTTAGACAATCCAGATAAATTGCCTTTAATTAGCACTTTTCATGCTATTTGCGCAAGAATTTTAAGATATGAAATTCACTTACTAGGATATAATAACGATTTTCAAATTATTGATGAAATAGATCAAAAAGCTATTTTAAAATCTGTGTATACTGAATTGCAGATTTCACATCTTGAATATAGTTATAGTTCAATGTTAAGTTATATACAAAATAAAAAAAATTCTTTATTTGATTTTTTAAATGTTATTGATGAAAAAATAGATAACTCTCTTTCTCCATTGGAAAGAAGAATAATAGAAACCAAAGACAACATTTATAAACACTATCAAGAAAGACTCCAAAGATCTAAAGCCTTAGACTTTGATGATCTTTTAGTTTTTGTATATAAATTATTTTATGATCCGGAATATAGCAACATTGCAAAAAAATGAGGTCGCCGTTTTGATTATTTACTTGTTGATGAGTTTCAAGACACAAGTATTATTCAATACAAGATTTTACAAAAGCTTTGCTCTACTGATAAACTAACCATTGTTGGAGACCCAGATCAAACTATTTATAGTTGGCGTAATGCAGACATTAATATAATCATTAATTTTCACAATGATTTTCCAAACACAGTAACAGTTAAACTAGAAGAAAATTATCGTTCCACCAAAAAAATTCTTAATCATGCCAACAAATTAATTTCTAAAAATAAAATTAGGCTAGAAAAAGATTTATACACTCATAATGAAGACGGAGAAGATGTTGAATTTTATTGTGGGCACAATGAGGAAGCTGAAGCAAGGTGAATAGCGCAAAAAATATCAGAACTAAAGAGATCCAGAGTTCAATTAAAAAATATTGCTATTTTATATCGTACTAATAGCTATTCAAGAGCTATTGAAGAAGCATTAATTAAAGAAAACACTATATATAAAATATTCGGTTCTATTAAGTTCTACCAAAGAGAAGAAATTAAAGACGCTTTAGCTTATTTAAGAGTAATACATGATGGTAGTGAATTGATGCTATTAAGAATTATTAACAAACCAACCAGAAAAATAGGGGATATAACAATTGACAGATTAATTGATTTTGCCAGATCTAAAAAAACAGATTTATATGATGCAATTGAAAGAAATTTTGACGATATTAGAAGCGAACTTAAAGTTTCTAATATTACTATAGAAAAACTTGCCAAATTAATCAATGCTATAAGATGGGCTAGAGTTGCTTTGAAAACAAATCCTATAAGTAGTACATTAAAAGAGTTTATGATGAACACAATAGGATATTTTGAAATATTCAAAAGTTCCGAAGAAGAATATGAGGCTAAGAAAGAAAACTTTTTAAGTTTAATAAGCGCAATAGAAAACTGAGAAAAAATACACACCCATGGAACAATAGATGAGTATTTACAAGAAATTACATTAATAACAGATAGAGATGTAGAAGATGACGCAACAAGTTTTGTTTCATTAATGACCGTCCACAATGCTAAGGGATTAGAATTTGATTATGTTTTTATTTGTGGTTTGGCTGAAGGAATATTTCCTCTTAGAAGAGCTATTTCAATAGCCCCTAATAAAGATTTTACTTTTTTAAATAATTCAAATACAAAAGAAGAAAATGTTGAAGGGTTAGAAGAAGAAAGAAGATTAGTTTATGTTGCAATAACAAGAGCTAAAACAAAATTATTTTTATCATTTGCTATAAATAAAAGTGGCTATACAAAAAGCAGCAGATTTTTGAAAGAGGCCAGCATTCAAGAACAAAGTTCAAGCATTAATTTAGCTAACGACTTTTCTTATGCAGAAGAAAACCAAAATAATAATAGCGATTTAATTGTCGGTGATGAAATTATGCACCAAACTTTTGGTAAGGGTACAATTATTGATATGGTTGGAACGATAATAACAATTAAATTTCCAAATTTAAAAACTACAAAACAGTTTGAAAGATCACATCATTCTATAAAGAAATGGGAGACTAAAAATGACGGAAAGTAGTATAAGAATTGTTTGGGTTATTTTTCTTTTATTATCAGTAATTTCGGCAGTAAGCTTAATAGGTTATTTTGCATATAGAGCTAGAATAAAAACATCTAACAAAAACGGTTTTTCTAATTTTTTAGTTGACACCGAAAAAGAACGTATAAGAATTAATATTCATATAAAAGAAGTATGAACTCAACCTTCTTTTATTAAAAAAGTAAATTTTGCTCATAATAAATGAAGAAAATTAGATGACTTTTTAAGCCTTCTTGATAATAAATCTAAAGCTATGTTTATTAGTGCAATTAAAAACAAAGAACTTGTGGGAATAAATACTATTATTGCTCACAATAAAAAATCGTTTGTAAATACAAAAGTGAACATTACAATAAATTCATTTGAAAATAATTTAGTTTATTTTACTTTAAATTGAATTGAAAACGACGCTAGAGAAGATAGAGTATTTGAATCAATAAACATAAACACTGATTATTTGCTAGATAGAAGCAGCGAATATTTAGCATATTGCTTTATATTAAATATAAAAGAAATTGGTAATGTTAATAATTTTGTATCGCTTTTTAAATTGAACTGTGTTAAAAAAAAGATGTATAATATTAAAGTGTTTTTAGATTGAAATAAATTGTTTTTTGTAGTACCTTTTTCAAAAATAATGGAAAAAAGAGCTTCACAATATATAAAAAATTTTGCTAAGTGATCATTATTATATAAACACTTATTTATTAAAAGTTTTTGTTTCAAACACACCTTATTAATAAAAAGAGAAGTTAATACTTACCAAACGCTTTTTGATTACATAAAAGCTAATAATTTTATTTTAACAGATAATTGTTTTCTAACTGATAAAATTTATGAAGACATTTCTTTTTTAACTTTTAAAGAAAAATATGAATATGTATTAAGCGAAATTAATAATAGTTATTCTGTTGACTTGAAAAAGATTAATATTTTTAATTTTGAAGACAAAAAGTTTAAAATTAATTTAATGCGAACAGATTTAAAATTTGATGTTCTTAACATTAAATCCGATTTTGAACTTTCTAGTTTAGATTTGTATAAAAATCTTTATTTAAATGTGTTTAATAATCCAGATGAATTTCAATTAAATGGAAAATTATTATTTATTAATGATTTCATTTTTAACTTAATAGAAAATAAAAAAATTGAAAATTGTTTACTAAACTTTAAATCTTTTCAACCAATAATATCAGCCAACTCAGAAAAGAGTATATTCAGAGCAAAAAAGAAAATAGAAATTATTCAAAAAAACAATGCAAATGTTGGAGTTGGTCTTAAAATTAGCAAAATTAATAATGATTTAATTTCACTAATTAACAGTTGAATAAAGATAATATGAGTGGATAAAAGTTTTGTGGACAAATTAAATAACCCAGAAGTTCTTTTATATATAAGTATGATATATAGAAAAGCAAGACAATACAATATTCTTATATTTTTTGAGGGTTTAGATATAAAAAATTATAGGAAGGTTTTACAAACAGACGACTTAGAACTTTATTACACAAAACAATCAATTTAAGGAGAAATAATATGAATAAAAAATTAATTAAAGATAACTTTTTCGAAGCCGTTAATGGCGAATGATTATCTAAACACAAAATTCCAGATGATAAATCTGGCACCGGTTCTTTTGAACGACTTGATGAAAAACTAAATAAATTAAAAATTAAATTATTAAACAAGTGGTCTAAAGAAAGCAATGAAATTCAAAATAACCCAATTCTAATAGAATTGGTAAAGTTTTATACAATGGCTAATAATTGAAATGATCGTAAAAAACATGGTATCAAACCTGTTTTATCAATTTTAGATAGAATAACTAGTTTTAAAAGTTGGAGTGACATTCAAGATAATTATTCATATTTAACTTTGCATAATTTATCAGCTCCAATGCCTTTTTTTGTTGAAACAGATTTTAAAAATTATGAAAAACAAGAATTATATATTTCTTGTCCAAATGTTATTTTGCCAGAAAAAAAATATTATTTAGACGAACAAAAAAAGATTTCTTTGTATAACTTATGAAAAGAAATGGTAACAAAATTATTAAAAAAAGTAAATAAAAATGAACAATGAATAAGTAATTTAATAGAAAAGGCTTTAAAATGAGATACCGAAGCAGCTAAATATATTTTATCTGCCGAAGATTGGGCGATTATTTCAAAAATTTATAACCCAAAACAGGTATCAGAATTTGATGAAAAAGTAACAAATTTTAAAATGTCAAAAATTATAGGAGACCTTTTACATAAAAATGTAGATAGAGTAATAGCTGTTTCTGATGATTTGATTGAAAGTTATTCAAAATTAATAACTAAAGAAAATTTTGAAAATTATCAAGCTTTCTTATATATTGATACCCTTCTTTCTTTAGCTGAATTTTTAGATTATGATAGTGCTGTAATAGCGGGTGAATTTAGTAGAAAATTAAAGGGACAATTAAAACCTTTGAGCAAAACCCGCTTAGCAATGAAATTGAGCGCTGACGGTTATTATAAAATGGCGTTCGGAAAATATTACGGAGAAACTTATTTTGGCAAAGCAAACAAGAAAAATGTTGAACACATGATTCAAAAAATGATATCTATTTATGAAAAAAGATTAAGTGAAAATAATTGATTATCGCAAAAAACAAAAGAAAAAGCAATTTTCAAATTATCTAAAATTGGTGTTTATGTTGGGTATCCTGATATTATAGATAATTTCTATAACGATTTAAAAGTAACAAAATATAACGGTTATGATGATTTTATAATGAATGTTTTGAACTTTAATGCTATTAAAAACAAAAGTAAATTTGAAGAATATGGCAAGAAAAAAAATAAAGACCTTTGAAGTATGACACCTGCCATTATAAATGCATATTACAATCCTACAAGCAATATAATTGTTTTTCCAGCCGGTATTTTACAAGCTCCTTTTTATAGTGATAAGCAATCTTCTTCCTCAAATTATGGGGGTATTGGAGCAGTAATTGCTCACGAAATATCTCATGCATTTGACAATAATGGATCTAACTTTGATGAAGTCGGAAATATGATTAATTGATGAACAGAAGAAGATAAAAAAGAATTTGATTTAAGAGCACAAAAAATGATAGATTTATTCGATGGTAGAGAAACAGAGGTTGGCAAATGTAATGGTAAGCTAACTGTATCGGAGAATATTGCTGATGCCGGAGGGGTTTCTTGTGCACTAGAAGCAGCAAAAAGTGAAGACGATTTTAATGCTAAAAAGTTTTATATATCATATGCTACAAATTGAAGAGCTAAGTATAGACCAGAATTTCAAAAACTTTTATTAGATGTGGATGTTCATGCTCCGGTTATTCTAAGAGCAAATGTTCAAGTACAAAATTCTGATGATTTTTACAATACATTTAAAATAAAAAAAGGCGATAAAATGTATTTAAGCCCAGAAAAAAGGGTAAAAATTTGATAATAAAAAAGCAAAATTTTGCTTTTTTATTTTTTCTTTTTTTGCTTCAAAACATATAAATAGACTCTTTTAATTCTAGAATTTGTATATCTTTTCGAAGTACAAGCGCTAATAAACTCATCATAATTTTTAGCACTTATATTTTTTTTAAATAAGTTTTCCATTCCTTCGGACACAAGTTGTATATTAGAGAGGTCTTTGGTTGTTTTTTTAGTTACTATTTTTTGAAACTTTTTATAAGTATTTTCTATTCTTTTAACTTTTTTTAGTTTTATTGGCGAATACTTAGAAATATCTTTCCTTTCTTTTATCATTTTTCTTAGTTGGGTTCCTGATGCATAGATAGATTCTATTTCATCCGAACTATGAGAAACCGTTCTTTTTATGCAATTAAGTTTTATATTTAAATTATTATTCACAATATATTTTGTATATTCAAAACCTAAAACATCTTGAGGTATTTCTTCTTCTTTTATAATATGTTTTAAAGCCTCATAACAAGAAAATATAAAAGATCTTCCTGTTTTCATTATTTCTTTAGCTTTTTTATTATAAAAATCGTAATTTTCTTTCAATGCTTTAGCTGCGTTTATATATTTATTTATGTTTTCGGTGTCAGATGCACCAAAAACTAAAACATTTATGCCATATTTATTCAAAACATCAATCGACCCTTTAGCAAAAATATGAGCAGCTTGAGTAGAAGTTTCAAAACTTAATTTCAAAACTTTATCAACACCATATTGTTTGGCTATTTTTTTTCTTTGAGAAAATGTTTGACAAGCAATTTCTCCTCTTTGTGTATAATTGGAAGATAAAGCCACTATTAATTTTGATTTAGGATAAATTTCTTTTATTTTTTTTATCAAATAAATATGCCCATTATGAAATGGGTTAAATTCGGCTATTAATCCTATTTTAATCATTTTTCTTTTTATCTTTCTTTAATTTAATCTCTTGAAAATCAATTAAGTCTTGGTTTTTTCATATTTCGATTTCGCGAGTTTGTTCTACTTCACATTCTTTGTGATAGTCCTCAAAATTTTTAAAATCTACAAAACCGTTCTTCTTTTTTTTAATAGATTTATTCTTCTTTATCTTTTTGCTTTCTTTTTTTAACATTTATACCTCTATTTACTATTCATTTTAATTATATATATTAAAAAAATAATTAATTAACTATTATAAAACAATCTACAAAAAACACTTTTAAACTAGGTTAATTTTTAAAATTTTTTTATTTGTTTTACAGTATTGTCAATAGTTTTGCATTAAACCGGTTGTTATTAACACTATTTTTTTGAAAAAAATTCCTTAATCTTAGTTGAATTTAAAGTTATTAACTTAACAACATTCCTTATTATTATATTTAATTTAAATAAACCTATAAACCCCTAAGATTATTTTTACTTTTATGTTTATTAAATTTATTAAAAACTTATTTATTATATATAATATAATAACTATTATGTTGAACAAAAACTATATAAATGATACTATTGCAGCAATATCTTCCGGAAATATAAATCAAGCTATTTCTATTATTAGACTTTCTGGGCCAGAAGCAATAGAAATAATTAAAAAAATATATAAAGGTAAAATAGGCAAAGACAAAACAATAACATATGGTTATATTGTAGATCCTTCTAATAATAAAATAATTGATGAAGTATTAGTTAATTTTTTTATAGGCTCAAAAAATTATATTGGTCAAGACACAGTTGAAATTAATGCTCATGGTGGAATTATAGTAACAAATAAAATTTTAAATTTAATTATTGCAAATGGAGCTAGATTAGCTGAAAGAGGAGAATTTTCAAAAAGAGCCTTTTTAAATGGAAAAATTTCCTTAGATAAAGCTGAAGCTATTAATTCTTTAATACATGCTAAAACAAATATTCAAACAGAAATAGCTATCAAACAATTTGATAATAAAGATGATTTAATAATTGAAAAATTAGAGCAACAACTTTTAAATATTATTTCAATTATAGAAATTAATATTGATTATTCTGATTATAATGATATTGAACAAATGAATTCTAATAAATTAATAAAATTGATAACAAATTTAAAAAATAATATTGAGCAAATAATTAAAAAGTCCGAAAATGCTGTAGATGTTTATAATGGTATAAAAGTAGCAATTGTCGGTAAGCCAAATGTAGGTAAATCATCTCTATTGAATGTTTTACTAGGCAAAGAAAAGGCTATCGTTACTGATATAGCTGGAACAACTAGAGATATTGTTGAGGGAGATTATGAAATAAATGGTATTCCATTTAAAATAATTGATACTGCCGGGATAAGAAAAACTAATAATAAAGTTGAATATATAGGCATTCAGAGATCAATTGAAACAATAAATGAAGCCAAAATTATAATACATTTATTTACACCTGAATTAAAAGAAAATGAAGAAGATAAAACTATAAAAGAACTATCAAAAAACAAAATTTACATACCTGTAATTAATAAAAGCGATTTACTAACGAAAAAAGTTTCAAAAAATTTTGTTCAAATATCAGCAATTAATAAAAATATATGAGAATTAAAAAATGCTTTAATTAAAAATTATTTAAACCTAGATTATAGCGATCCAGAACTAATTTACAATACAAGAAGGCTAGGATTACTAAAGCATGCTAATAACTGCTTATATGACGCTTTAAATGGCTTAAAACAAGGTTTTGGACCTGAGGTAGTCATATTAGATATCAATAAAAGTTGATCATTGTTAAGAGAAATTTTAAATAAAGAGTATGACAATGAAACACTTCTAGATAATATGTTTAGTAAATTTTGTTTAGGAAAATAGGTAAAATAAATGACGAATAAAAAAATAATTTTAGAAAAAGATTTAATAATAAAGAAAGTAAAAACAGAAGTTGAACCTTTTTATTGTGGCTTGTCATATCAAGCTCTATGCGTGAATAGAGATTTTTCAATTCCGATTTTTATATATAATTTATTACCTAATGAAGAAGCGGATATTAAAATTACTTATTATTCTAAAAAATGTTGCTTTGCCGAAGTTGTTAAATATAGGAAATTATCACCCTTGCGTTTAATTTTAAACAAGAATGAGGAAAAATTATATATAACAGGTTCTGCTCCGTTAATGAGTTTAGATTATGAAAACCAATTAAAATTTAAACAATTTTTAATAAAAAGTTTGTTTGAAAGAAATTTGAAATTCGCAAACGTTTCACCCATAATATCTTCGAATTGTAAACAAGGGTACCGCAACAAGATTTCAATTCACGTTGATTACCAAAAAAATAAACCCATTTTAGGTTTTTATAAAAAATATAGTCATGAGTTAGTTGAACAATTTGATATTTATTTAGGTGTATATGCGATTAGAGAATTTTATAAGAATGTTTTGCATTCGCCTACAACTGAATATAACAAACAACTGAACAAAGCCATATTTAATTTAAAACCAAAGCAAATAGTTTTGAGAGCACCAAAAACCTCTCTTGCAACAATCGAAATAATTATTGATACGGAAAATAAATTTAACAGAAAACAAATAGATAAATTGGAAGAATTAAATAAACAAAAACCAGTTTTTAAATTTAGTATATTTCAAAATAAAAAATGATTAAATATATTAGACCACAAAGGTATTGATTATGAAATGGAAAAATATATTTTTAGTGTTCAAAATGATAGTTTTTATCAAATAAATGAAGGAATAACTAATTTAATATATAACCAAATATTAGATTGAATACCATTACAGAACTTAATTATTTGTGATGCTTTTGCGGGTGTGGCTACAATCGGAACATACATCTCAAGCAAAGCGAAAAAAATTTATTCAATAGAAACTAACCAAAATTCGATTAATAAAGCTATTGAAAATTTAAACAAAAATAATATAAAAAATATTGAAGTAATAAAAGAAGATGCTAATGATTGAATAGTAAAAAATAAAGAAAAAATAGATATTATTATTTTTGATCCACCAAGAAGTGGATTAAATTTAAATACATTAGAATCTATTAATAAGTCAAATATTAAAACAATAATATATTTAAGTTGTGATCCCAAAACTCTTGTTAGAGACTTAAGAGAATTATCTAAATATGATTATCTTATTAAAGAAGTTATACCATATGATATGTTTCCTCAAACTTATCATGTGGAAACGCTAGTAATGTTAAGAAGACAAAAATAAAACAAAAAAAAGATATGAAAATATACAGTTTTTAAAGATATTACAAAAAAACGTAGCATGGCTAAATCCATGCTCTTAATATTTAGATTTTATTCCTATTTATCTAGTAATTACATATTACATAATAAAATTCTTGAATTGCTACTAAATAAATTAAAAGTTTGTTAAACAATAAAAAATAAAAAACAAGCAAAAGAGTTAAGTATAAAAAGAATAAAGTAGCTTTGGTTTATAAATAATATTAAATTTTTAATAACACTACCATTTTTTTATTTGATATATAATAATTAAGTGGTTTTTAAACCACAAAAAACAATTATCATTTATTTTAAAGTTTCTATCTATAAAATTTTCATATATAAAACAGCTTACTGTTATTTGATGTTAGATCTCAAATATTTAACTCTATTTATTTATTTATATCTCTTTACAATCTTTTATCGTTCCTTTCTGGTGATAACCATTTTTAAAAACAGTAAGTCATTTAAAACCTCCTTTTAGAAAAAAACAATAATAAAAAATAGCAAATTCGTTTGCTATTTTTTTATAAAACATTTTGTTAAAAACTTAGGTTTCCATTGTTGCTTTGAAGTACTATGTCCATGAATAAACGCTCTCTATGAACTGCATTTTGGCTATCTCCTACTAAGAATAATCTAGCTCTATTTCCTCCATGGTTTTTTGTACTAGGATCTTTTGCAGAATATAGACTAACAAATTGGGTTTTCATTTCACCTATAACCTTGTTTTTAAATTGTTCATAAGTCATTTCTTTTTTATAGAAAATTTTATAAGGAGCTTCTGTTTGTATAACCCCAAATTGGTCATATACGCCAAAATCCTTAATAGCATGTAAAACAATTCTCATTATACCAACACTATTCAAAACTTTGTATACATCATAAATTTGTTGATAAGTAATTGCTTCATTTGTTTGGATAGTGCTTGTTTTTTCATCATAAATTAATGTACCATCTTCTTGCCTACTAATGATAATTTTAGTTTTAAAATTAGGTATTTTAATTTCAAAATTAGTTTCACTGGTTTGAATTGAATTATTGATTTCAAAAGCATTTTCTAACATATAATTATCTCATTCTACCACTTCATTTGTAGCGGTTAATGCTTGTAAGTATTTATAAATTAAATTATCTGCTTTGTTTGTTGTTTCAACAGCTAAAGCTTCAATTCTTCTTGATATTGCTCAAACTTTATCTTTTCCATATATATTGTAAGGTGCTCAATTAAAATGTCTTTGTCTTGTAGCAAAATCACTTTCTGCATAAAAAAAGTGATATAAATCATTAACAGATAAGTTTTCTTTAAAACCTAAATGTGTAGGGTGTGATAGTTTTTTAAATCCACTAATTTTTGTTTCACGAATAATATTAGATTTTATATTTAATGAAGGATGAATAATTTTATATTTTAAAGTTAATTCACCGGTTTGATCATTTGGCGAATAATGAACAAATTCAATATTATATTCGGTGCCCAAAGAAGTTGTTATATCAATAGAATCTAAGTTTTCACCAACTTCTGAAGCTAAAGAATTTTTAGTTGATGCATCAACATCCATTGTTGTATCTTTAAAATTGTTTGGATTATCTAGCTCAGCTTGTTTCAATTCCTTTATCTTTGCAGAATAATCAGCGGTTATAGTTTCTGCTTTTTGTGTTTCTAAATTTTCTGTTGTTTGTACATAATCTGTGGCATTTGCCAAATTAGGTTTTAAAACAGAAACTTTAAATGAAATTGTGTTGTTAGCTGTATCAATAACTAAGTTTGATAATTTAACAACTTCATCACTATCTAAAGCTTTATTTTGGTTATTTAAAGTAAAGTATTTATTTAAAGTATTGTAAGCATCATCTTTGTTATTGTTTAAATCATCATAAACATTTTGAAGAGTTTGACCATTTAATTCTTTTAAAGAAATCGAATCAAATGTTCATGGTTGATAAGCCACTAAATTATTTCCACTTTTTTCAATAATTACTTTTTTGTTACCCAAATCTAAATCTGGATATTTAATTGAAGATACTTTATATTCAACATATAATTTTGGTGTTTTGTCATTTGCAAAAGTATTTATAATTTCAAAATTAAATAAACTGTTATCTAAAATTTGAGTTGGATCATTTTTGTCAACAATTTTAAAATTGTTATTTTGCTTTGCAATGTTTGAAGGTAAAGAGTCTTGTACATTTAATACAAGTTCATAATTATTTAATTGATCTAAAATAGAAGCTTTCAATTTAGTATTTGAGTTATTTAAAATAACATCTAAATTACTTTGTAATTGATTAATTTCGGTTTCTTTATATTTATATTTAGTGCCTTCTGCTTTAAGAGAATTAATAAAAGTTTGAATTGTCTTAGAATCTTCTAAAACTTTTTCAATTTTTGCTTGGTCTGAGCCGGCAATGTTTAAGTCATCGGTTGCTTTATCGATTTTAGATTGAATATCTTGAATAGAAGAATCAATTTCTTGTTTTTTATTTTCCATTTTTTGAGTTTCTTCTTGCAATGTAGTTTTAGCTAATTCTACTGTATTTTTTAATGTATCAAATTCTGCTTGCACTTTAGTTTTTGTAATGCTATCAATAGAATTTAATTTTGCTTCACTATCATTTATATCTTGTTGTAATTTTGTTAAATCAACAGGCTTTTGAACATAATCAATGTCTTCTTTAGCTTTATTTATAGAGGTAATTAATGTGCTATTTAAATCTGTTAATTCTCCCTTTAAGGTATTGAATTCGGCATTTAATTTATCATCAATAGCCTTAATTTTATCATTTACTATTTTTAGTTGGTTATCGGCTGTAGTTTTTTGATTAGCATAATCTTTATCTAATGCTAATTGAGAAGAACTTTCTAATTTTGCTTTTGAATTTTCTAATAATGTTCTAGCTTCTCTTAATTTTGTCTTATCATTACCCGCTAAAGCTGTGTCAGCTTTAGAAAGAGGAACTATTGTTTCATTTTTAGCTACTAACACTGCATTTTCAACTTCTTGCTTACTTGCATCTAAATTTGCTTTTAAACTTGTGTTTGTTGTCTTGGCTAGTTCCAACTTTTCTTTAAGTTCTGTAATTAAATTTTGAATTTCTACAATTCCGTCATTTTTAACTTCATTTTTAGCTTCATTATGTATTAATTCATTTGATGCTATTTTATATTCTAAGTCGCTTAATTTTAAAGTTAAAGAATCAACTTTATTTATTTTGCCATTAGCTCCTTTAATTGCTTCATTTAATTCTTCAATAGCTTCTTTTAATTTAGATTTTTGAAGTTTAATTCTTTCTTCTTCAATTTTTTCTAATTCTTGAATTTTGGTTCTTAATTCAGCAAGTTTAATTTCACCATTAGAAATTGGGGCTGTTAATTCATTAGCTTCACTGTCCAATTTTAAGTTAGTTGCTTCTTTTTGAATATCTTTTGCTTTTAAAATTTCTTGTGATAAACCTTTTTCTATTTTTGCTAATTTAATTATATCTAGAGGAGTTTCTGATAATGCGTCGTTAGCTTGTTGAATAAGAGTATTAATATTATTCTTTACATCTAGAATTTGTTGTTTTACTATGGTTTTTAATTTATCATCAATTTCAACTTCTTTTTCATCTATTGATTTTGAATCCTCTTTTAATTTATTTTCTATTTCTTTTTCATTTAATACTTTAGCTTTTTCTGTAATTTCTTTAGCTAATTTGTTTACTTCTTCTAATTTTGTTTTGGCTTCTGAAAGTTTTTGTTTATCATTTGTTTTTAATGCTTCGTTTGCCTTTTGTTTAGCTTCTTTAATAAGCTCATTTAAGTTTTTAATATCATTTTCTAGTTTTTGTTTTGGACTTAAAGTTTTATTTTCTTTTTTTGCTAATAAAACTGCTGTAGTAGCACCAGCTACTGTTATTCCCATAATACCTAATGAAATTAAAACTATACTTCTTTTTTTGGATGAATTCATGTGGTCCTTTCTTATTTATTACCTTATAATTGTATCAAAAAAATCCCCAAAAACAAGTTTATAACCAAAAAAACTCTAAAAATAAGTAGAAACTTGTAAAAAAATATTAATTTATTAAAAAGTTTGCATTGTACTGATATAAAGTAATACAAACAAAAATTACAATAATGTGTAAGAAAATACCTTATTTTAAAAATTAACTTATAAATTTAAAAAACAATTTTGATAGCATAGCCAAAACCACTAAAAAATGATTTATTTTTTCACAATTATTATGTTATGTAAAAAATATTAAACAGCTTTTTGTTTTGCAATTTATATATTGTTTTAAGAGTGTAAAAAAAACCTTGTTTAAACATTAATAAATTTTACCGTTTTTTATTTTATTAAGTATTTAAATTACTTAACAAAAAAAACTTAAAACAATATTACCAATTATTTAAAAAATTAAAAACCAAACACAATTTGTGTTTGATTAATTATAAAATTTTAATTATTTGTTTTAATACAGAGCAAACTTGTTATTTTTTAAAATTTATTTTATCAAGTTTATTATCTCATTTAATTTTCAATATCTTCGGTTCGAAAAATTCTTCCTTTATAGTTTTTTTCTTCACGCAGCCACTTGCCTCATATTTCATATGAAAACATTTTATTAAACAACCCTGTTTTTCAACATAATTGTCCTAATTGATCTATTGTGACTGAATGTCTAACATTCTCAAATTGTTCGTGATTGACATCAACGTAATATCATTCAAAAAAAGCTTTAAATTTTGTTTCAAATTCATTATTCAAAGTCTTGCTTATAATTTTTAGTCATTTTTGAGTGTAATTAATTTGTGTCGATCTTAATTCAGTTGCAGTTATCATATCTTCTATTGTTTTTAATAAATTTTTTCTATAATTTCCATAATCTTCGACTTTCGAATATGTCATATACATTACTCAAAAATCATTATTATATTTTATAATTTCTTGTCAATCTAAATAGTTTATTGATAAAGGATATTCTTTAGATGCTTCATAAATATAACCCATTTTGTTTTTACCTATAATTGTTCTTATTCCATAAGTAAATTTTACACAGGTTCCGTCAAAACTCACGTTGTATATTTCAAATTTTTTAAGCAACTCTAAATTAGACTCAATTATAAAACCTTTATTTGAGAAGGGGCTAAAAAGTTTTTTAATAACTTCAAAAGAAGTGTCTCCTTCAATAAAATTATCTAAATCAGTTTTCTTTATAAATGGAGAATTTTTAAAATTGAAAATAGGACGATATTCTAAATTTCTATGACTTTGTTTATTAAATCCCGTTATTTCTTTTTCTAATATTTTTTTAGACTCTAATCCATAAATATTGTCGCTATATTTAAGTTCAACTTGAATTTTAATAATGCCTGTTTTATCATTTGGTGAGTGATCAATTATTGTAAAACTATGGTTTGGAGATAAGGAACCGTCCAATTTAGTTTCATGAATATGATTTTTGCCAAATTCTGATGGAAGCATATTTTTAAAATTATTAGGAACAGATAAAGAAATGTTTGTTGTGTTTGTTAAATTTTGAATAATTAAGCCTATTACATTGTTTTCAACTATTTCTTTATAAATTTCATTAAATTTTGTTGGATTAGTCATTTGGTTAAATTTATTTTTTAATGGGTTAATTAATTTTTGTTCATATTTACTTTGGTCTTTTATTTCTATGCTTAATTTTTTTAATTCTTTTTGAGATATTTTATTTATTTCTCTAAGAACTTCTTTTTGTTTATCTGCATAAGGTTTTAGATAATTTTCATATTCACTTTTTGTTTCTAATTTATAAAATGGTTTATCGACTAGTATTTGATCTAATTGCGATGTTAATTTATTTATTTCAGAATCATCAACTTTTAAAGTTCCATCAGAGTTAAAGAATTTTGAATAATTAGAACTTGTTGTTTCTGTAACATTGTGCAATTGATTAGATACTTCGCTATAGTCTATATCAATTGAAAAGTAGCCATGAAGTGGAGAATATAAACCTACTAATGAAACATATTCAGCAGGAATATTCAATGTTTCAATGTTTCAACTTTTAATCTGTTCTCTTTTATCAATAAAGAATTTTGCTTTTTCTAAATAGGTTTTTCAACCTTTGGCCAATTTATGTTTATTTTCTACTATTTCTGCAACTTTTAATAAAACATCTTTTTCTCCTTGTTTTCCTGGAACTGTAGTAGTATCGTTAATTGTGCCCATATATATTGAATGTGCTGTATTTTGAGTGTTCTTATCAGTTGTTCATACATGCTTTAAAGTTTCATCTAATTTAATTTTAAAACTATCTAAATTTGTGCCATTTCAATGCATATTATCAACTTGAGCTTGCGTATAAATATAGTTTAAACGTTCTAATATTTTATTTATAATAACTAAATTACTATTAGCTTCTTGTTTTGCTCTTTCAATTATATCCTTAAAGTCTTGCTCTGTATTGGTTTGGACATTTAAATTTTTAATTTCTTCTCTAAATTGATTTCCTTCTTTTCGATAAATAAATGTCAAAATATATTCATTTTGTAACATATTTAAATATTTTTCTCGATATTCTTCAAAATGTAATCTATTTTCAATATCCGATTTTAATTCATTTGTTTCATCAATTAAAGAATGAGAGTTTGTTTTACCTTCAGCATAATCGAAATCTGTAGCTTTTTGTAAAGCTTTTTGAGCATCTTCTAAAATACTTTCAAATAATGTTAATAAAGACTCATATTTAGTTTTATCTTTTGAATTTTTATCAGTTTCATATTGTGATTTAGCATTGTCAAAAGCCTCTTTGGCTTTGTTGTATTCAGTTTGGTATTCTTGCTTATTTTCTTCTAACTTTATATTCAACTCATGATTGACTTTATTTTGTATATCGCTAATTTTATCTTGTAATTCTTGCAATGCAGTTTCAATTTCTGGTTCATTTTTAATTGCTGCATCAGCCGAAATATTATTGTGTAAATTATTTGCGTTATTTAATTCTGAATTTAATAAGTCAATTTTAGCCTTTAATGGGTCTATTTTATTTAATTGTAATTTTGCGTTGTCGTATTTATCATTTAATTTTTTAATTTGTTCTTTAATTTTTTCTTTAGCTTCATTAATTTTTTCTAATTTTTCATTTAAAGCTTTTTGAATTTCTTTTAATTTTTTGTCATAGTTTTCAATTAATTCTTCTGCTTTTTGTTTTGCTTGTGAATATTCTTTGTCTTCAGCTTGTGTTTTTGCATGTTTTAGAGCTTCGATCATAATGTTTAAATCATGATCAGCTCGTTCTAATTTAGCTTTAATTTTATTGTTCAGAGCTTCGTTGATTTCATCTACTTTTTCATTGTAAGAATTTTCTTGTTGTGATATAGCGTCATCTATTGCTTTTTTATCATTATTTAATTTAGTTGTTAATTCTTCTTTCTTTGTGCTAGCTTCATTTAAAGCTGTACTTAAATTACCAATTAATGTTTGAATTTCGCTAATATTACTATTTTTAGGATCATTTGCTGCTTCATCATGAATTTTTTGTGCATTTGTAATTTCTAAACCTAAAGATTCTAAAGAAGCTTCCAAAGAATCGATTTTTTCTTTAGCGTTTTCTGCGCTTTGTTTTTTAGAATTTAGGTCTCTAATAGCATTTTGCAATTTTGTTTTTAATTCAGCTATACGCCTTTGTTCTTTTTCGGTTTCTGTTTGTAGTTTTGTTCTTAAGTTTTCTAATAAAATTTCGATATCTGAAATGTTATTTTCTATTAAAGAATTTTTTTCGTGGTATCCTTCGGCATTTGCTTCTGTTTTAATAGTTTCAAATTTAGGTTTAACTTTTTCTAATAATTCAATAGCTTCTTTTATTTTAGGAATTTCAGTTCCACAATTTTCAGCTTTTTTCTTAGCAGTTTTATAATCGACAGAATTTAAAGTATTATATTTTCCGTCATATTTATCTTTTATAACTTTTGCTTTTAATTTTGCTTTATCAATAGAAGTTTGTGATTGATCAAGAAGGCTCTTTAAGTTGTCTAGTTCATTTTTAATATTAGCAATAGCTTGATTTGTAGGCTTATTATATTCATCATAAACTTTTTTTGCTTTTTCTATTTCAGCTTCTAGTGTTGATATATTAGATTTTATTGAATCGTATTTAGTTTGTGCATCTAAGTTATCTTTTTTAGGTTTTAAAGCATCATGTGCTGCTTTTAAAGCTTTAATAACTTCTTCAATTCTTTTTTCTTCAGTTTGTAATTTAGCTTTTAAATTTTTAATTAATAATTTGATATCAGCTATATCGGTTGTTATTTCCGAATCTATTTCATGATATTCTTTTGCGTTTGCATCAGTCTTGATTTGTTCTACTTTATTTTGAGCTGTTTCCAAAGCAGTAATAGCATCATTTATTTTTTGAACATTATTTCCACTATCTTTTTCAAGATCTTTAGCGGTCTTATATTCTTCTTTCTTGAATTTAATATATAATGCATCATATTCTTCTTTTATGTCTTTTGCCTTATTTTTAGCATTTTGAATAGAGTTTTTTGAATCATTTAAAAGACTATTTAATTTATCTAATTGTTCTTTAATTCTAGGTATACCTTGATTTTTTGTATTATTATTTTCATCATATACATTTTTAGCATTATCAATTGCTGTTTCTACAGTACCAATGTTTGAATTTATAGAATTATATTTATCTTTAGTATCAAGAGCATCTTTTTTAGGTTTTAAATCATTATATGCATCTTCTAAAGCCTTAATAACACCAGTAATTCTTTCTTCTTCTGATTTTTGAGCATCTTTTAAAGTTTTATTAAGTCTTGTTAATTCTGTTTTTATATTATTTAATAAAGCTTCTGCTTCGGTAACTTTAGAAGAATAGTGTTTATTTGAAGCGTTAGTTTTTACCGCTGTGGTATCGGTTTGGATTTTTTCCAATTTTGTAATAACGCTTTGCAATTTAGAAATTTCTTTAGAGTTTAAAGCTTCTATAATTTCTAAATTAAGTGAAGCAAAAGCATCTTGTTGAACCTTTAAGGCATCAACAATTTCTTTTTTATTTCTTTCATTTTCCTCATTTAATGTTCTATGAGTTTCTGTTGCTTGATCTGTTAAAGTTTTTAATTCTTCTAAAGTAGATTTTAAACTATTGTGTTTAGTATTTTTTTCAATATTTTCTAGATTATGTTTTGCAATTGCGGCTGCATTTTTTTGATTTAAAATAGGCAATTTTAAATCTAAATCATCAATGTTGCCTTGAGCATTAGTTGCTGCATCTTTAGCCGCCTTCAATTTTTCAATTATTCTATTTAATTCAGTTTTAAGAGCTTCTACTCTAGCATCTTCACCTTTTGCTTTTTCTAAGTCTTCTTTAATTTTTTCAATCTTTGTATTTATTTCATTAATTAAAGTTTGAGAATCTTCGACATATTTATTATATTTATTAACAGTTGCTAAATTTTTAGCAGCCTCTGCTTCTTGCAACGCCTCTTTTAGAGCATCTAAAGCAGATTGTAATTTAGTTGAATCTTCTCCTGCATTTTGAGCTAATGTAAAAGCACCTTGTTTTTTGTTATTAGCTTCATTATAGATATTTTTGGTAGCTTCTTTTTTATTATCTCTTTCTTTAGTTTTTGTTGTCTTAGTTTGTTGTGCTGCTTTAATAGCAGTATCTAGAGCATTTAGTTTTTCAGGAACAGAAACTTTATCTTTATATTCATTTTTATTATATTTGTTATATGTTGATGTAGCATTAGTAATTTCTGTTTCTAATAATGGAAGTTTTGTAGTTAATTCATCAACGCCAGATAAATTATTCACTTCTGAAACTAAATTTTGTAATGCTAGAGTAGCATCTTCTATTTCTTTAGCAATTTTCCCATCTAATTTATTTGTAATTTCAGTTAATTTATTTGTAATTTCAGTTAATTTATTTTCTGCTGTTTCTTTGGATTTTGAATCGCCTTTTTCATTTGCTTTATTTTTAGCTTGTTCTAAAGCTTCTTTGGCTTTTTCAAGAGCTTCTTTCGCTTCTTCTAATTTAGTTTTATCGGTTCCGGCATTATTAGCTTTTTCAAGAGCATCTTTGGCTTTTTCTAATTCTTTATCTAGCGCTTCTTTAACTTCTTTTTCATTATTTTTTTGAATATCTTCTAAGTTTTTTTTGAAATCATTATAGCCATTTAATTCAGCTTCTAAGGCATCTAATGCTTGTTTAAGTTCTGGAATTGATTGATTTTTAGTTATATTATGTTCAGTAAATTTAGCTTGAGATAAGCCGTGTTGAGCTTCTAATTTAGTAAGAGCTTCTTTTAATTTGTCTATATTATTTGAATTATTTGTAGCAGCTTCTTTGGCGGCATGCAATTTATCTTTTGCTTCTTCTAATTCAGTTTTAACTTGCTCAATTCTATTAGTTTCAGCATTTAATTCATTATCTACTTCATTATTTTTATCAGAAACATTTTTTAATAACTCTTTAGCCTTATCTGTTTGAGTTTTATAACCCTTAGGTTCAATTTCAGAAACTAAAGCTTCTAATTTAGTTTTTAAATCGTTAAGTTTTGATAATGATGATTGTAAGTCGTTTTTATTTTTATTTGAAATAGCACTATCAGCTTCATTTAATGCAGTTTCGGTTTCTAATTCTAAAGCTTTGACTTTGTCTTCTATATTTTTCTTAGAATTTGCAATTTCTGTTTCTTTAGTTTGTTTTAAAATTGTAGCTTCATCATATTTTTGTTTAAATGCTTCATATTCTGTTTTAACGTTTTGAGTTTTATCTATATCCGCTATATTAGTATTAGGATTTGCTTCTTGAATTTTTTGAATTAATTCATCTAATTTTTGTTGTTGTTCGTCTAAGCCTTGAGCATTATTAAGGTTTTGAATAGCTGCTTCTAATGATTGTTTTGAAGCTTGCAATTTTCTTTTCAACTCTTCAATTCTTAGTCTTTCTTGTTCGGCAGCACTTTCTAAAGCGGATTTTTTATTTCTTGCTTCTGTTAATTTTTGTTCAATTTGAGTTTTTAAATTTTGTGCCTTACTTTTTAATTCATCATATTGAATTTCAGTTGCTTTTTCAATCAATTTATTTATATTTTCTAAATCTTTTTCAAGTTTTGGTATAACTTGAGTTACTTTAGATAAATCATTCTTGTTTGTTTCAAATTCATTAGAATTTGTATCAAAAGAATTCTTGGTGTTATCAAATTGAGAATCAGCGTCTTTTCTTTCTTGAACAATTTCATCCTTACGAGTTGAAATAGATGCTTTCTTATCGTTGGCATCATTTATTTTATTTTTTAAATTATCAAATTCTGTTTGATATTTAGCTTGATTAGATGCTAAATTATCTTTTGTTTCATTAGCTTTTTCTAAAGCCAATTTAATATTATCTAAGGCTTGAGTCGCTTTTTCTAAATTGTGTTTATTTTCTTCTTTTAAAGCTTCATTAACTTCATTTATAGCGGCTTCAAGATTACTAATTTCGTCATTTATCTTTTGTTTATTAACTTCTATATTTTTAGCTTCTTCTTCAGCAATTTTGTCTTTAACTTGTTGCTCTAAAACTTTAGCTTCATCTATTTTTTGTTTTAATTCTTCAGCTAAAGTAGACATGTTATTATCAGTAGCTTTATTTTTTGCTTCTTCTGCTTTTTGAATTGCATCTTTTAATTTATTTTGCGATTCTTTTAGGGCATCTAAATCATTATTTTTTAAAGCCTCGTTAGCAGCTTCAGTAGCTTCTTTTAGTGATTTTTTAGCTTCATTTGCTTCGGTAGTTATTTCTAATTCTTTATTTTCAATGTTTTGGATTGCTTCTTTGGCTTTATTAAATGCATCTTCTGCGGCATCAATTTTATTTTTTAAATTTTGATTATCTTCTGTTAATTTGGCTTTATCTTTATTTTTTTCATATAAAGTTTTGGCCTTGTTCATTTCAGTTTCTAAAGCATTTTTGGCATTTACAATCAAATTTTTATCATTTGAATTTAGTACATTAGTAGTAGAATCAATTTTTTCTTGCAAATCCTCTATTTGTTTTTTAATTTTTTGTTTTTCTTGTTCCAGTTGTTCATTTTCCAATTCAATTTTTTGTTTTTGGTTATTAATTAGTGTTGTTGCATTATTTACTTCTTGTAATTTTTGATCTAACTTATTAATATTTTCTGTATCATTTACATTTTGCGCTAATGTCTTAACATTTTCAAGTTCAGTTTTAGCTTTTGAAAGTTTTTCTAATGTTGAGCTTAAAATTACTAAATCTTCACTTTCTTTATTTGCATTTGCCTCAGAAATGGCAGCATCTGCTTTTTGAATAGCTGCTTTTACTTTTTTATCTAATTCATCTTTAGCGTTTTTTAATTCATTTAATCTCGTTTGGGAATCGATTGATTCTTGTTTTGCTTTTTCCAAAGCCTCTTTAAATGTATCATATTCTGCTTTGAAAGCATCTTTAGAAATATCATTTTTTAGTTGGTTATCTAAATCATTTGATTGTGAAATAATTGCATTAAGCTTTTGCAATGCTTCAGTTAACGAAGTAATATCTGTTTTAGTTTTTGTATTCAAGGTTTCTTGGTTTAATTTATTGGTGTTTTCAATTAAACTATTTTTAATTGCTTGAATTCTTTCTTTTTCTATTTTTAATTTTTCTTGAGTTTGTTTTAAAATGTCTGCAGCTCTATTGATTGCAGATTCTAATTCAGTTTTTAATTCATCTAATTTAGCTTTAATTAATTTTTCTTTAAGTTCATTTGCTTTTGTAATAGCTTCTTCTAAATGAGCTATTGCTAAATTCATTTCATTAATTGATTTTGCTTTCTTAGCTTCTTCTATTGCTTTGTTTAAAGCTTCAATAGCGGCGGTTGTTTCTTGTCTTAATTTTTCTTCTTCTTCTTGCTTTTGTTTCAATTTAGTATCAAGATCTTTTGTTTGATCTTTAAGTTCTTTTAAAGTTTCATCAATTGATTGCTTAATATCATTTAAATTTAATTCATTAGCTTTTTTAGAAGCTTCCTCTCCAATTTTGATAAGAGAATTAATATTGTCAATTGCTAATTTGAGTTCTTCTATTGATGAAGCATTTTTTGATTCTTCGATTGCTTTTTTTGCATCTTCTTTAAATTTATTAGCAAATTTCTTTAAATTTTCTTTTTCTTGTTCTAAAGTTTGAGAATTTAATTTATTTTTTAATTCTTTTACCGCTTCTTGTGCTTTATCAAGCGCTTCTTTTAGTTGATTTGATAAATTAGTTTCATTAAATAAATCTAATTTTTCTTTAATAATATTCCCTGTACCAATAAGAAGATTTAATGAATTTATAAATTCTTCAAATTCCGCTTTAATTAAAGCTCCTTTAGATTTTTCAACTTCACTATTAATTTTTTCAATTAACTTTTTGGCTTCGTTTTTAACTTTTTCCACTTCTTTTAATTTTTCAGCTAATTTTGCTTTTCCTTGATCCAAAGCATCCTTTGCTTTTTCAAGAGCGGACTCTAAAGCTTTTTTATCTTGACTTAAAGTGTCATGCTTATCTTTATTAGATTGAAGTTTTTGTAAGCTTTTGTTAATAATATCAATAGTATCAATTCCAAAGCCAACGTGTTTTTCTAATTTTTCAATTTGTTCTTTCAAATCTTCAATCGATAAAGATTTTTTAATATTGCTTGAACCTATATTTAATGCTTTAATTAGTTTTTCAATATATTTACGCAATTCTTTGTAATCTTTATCAACTGTTGCATCTCAAGTACTTGCTTTTGAATGTTCATTATCAGAAATATTGGTTTCTGGGTTTTGTATTTTTTGATCTTTGTCTGTTCCACTTTTTCTTTTTCCATATTTTGTTGCTATAATAGCAGCAACACCAGCCGAAACAGCTAGAGCACTAAAAGTGGAGCCTAAAATAATGGCTAATTTTTTCTTTTTTGTTGTTGAACTCATACAACCTCTTTTCCTTGTTTTTTATAATAGAATTATAATTCTCTACCTACTTAAACATAGATATTAGCATTTTATTTTATAGATAAAAACCCATTTTTGGATTTTTTTATATAAAAAATATACAAATTTGCTATAAATCAAGGTATTTTTATTTCTTTAATTAGTTTTTTTATGCAAAAAAGATTTCTTAGTTTTAATCTATGTTAATTAATTTAAATAAATTAACACTTTTTTAATCATTTCAACCTAAAAAAATATCATTTTCCAAACCTTCTTTTTTTATTTGTTCATTTAATAATGCTTTAAGCTGATTCATAATTTTTTCTGCTTTTGTTTGAAAAATTTTATTCATAAGATTATTATTGTCTTCTAATTCCATTTCATTTTCAAATAAATCAATTAAAAATTTATAATCTGATTCATAGTTTCTTTGTCCTATGTTATCAACAACATTTTTCTTAAATGTTGCATAATCTTTTTTAAACTCGTTTAATTGATTAATATCTAAAACATTCTTTTTTAATAATAAATGCCAAAGACCCATTTCAAACATTAAATTTATTATAGCGTGAGAATGAGAATGAGAATTTTTATCTGATTCTATATTAATTTTTTCTAAATCTTCTTCTTTAGAAATTTTGGCTTTATTATATAAGTGATTTTTTAAAAATTTTCATGATGAAATAATTGCATTTTGAATTTCACCTTGCTTTATATCAATTCCGCTTTCTCTTTGATCCAAAACTTTAATAAATTTTAAAAATTGTTGATTATCAAAAACCAAATTAACATCACTTAAAACTGCATCAACATCTTGAAAAATTAATTGATATTTATTAAATAATTTAGCTAATTTGCATCTATCTTTTCCATCCTCCAATAATCATTTATTATAAAATTTTTCAATTTCGGCAGAATTTTCTGGTATTCCTTGTTCAGGAATTAAGGCTTCAACTTTTTTAGACAATGATTTTAATTTTCTATTAATATTAAAATATTTTGTTCGGTAATTACGATATTTTTCCTTAACTTCTAAAAAAAGTTCACTTATGGAATTTCCATATATTTCTTTTATTTTTTTTGGAATTTCATGATTAAAAATAAAATCTTTTGTTTCATCTTTATTATCAATAGATCCATCTAAATTAATATTTTCTTTATCGTTTGGGTATTTAATACAAGAAATGCTAAAAAATGGTACCAAAACAATGCTTAAAGTGCTTGCATATTTTAAAAACATTTTATTTTTTCAATTCATATTAAAACCTTTCATATTTTTTAAGAGTAAAAGTGTTTATATCATCTTGTTTATTATAACCTTTAAAATAGTTTCAATAAAGCTCTGCTCTTGCTATTTCTTTTTCATTTTTAGATTTAAAATTCCTATCTTTATCATCACTGAAACTCATAAATTTTAATTCAAAATACAATCTTCCAACTTTATTTTTTTCTGGCTTTAATTCAATATCAATTCTTTTGACTCCACTTAAAGTTTTTTTGGATTCGTTTTCTAAAGCATAAGCTAATAAATAATTATTTAAATAAGAATTAAATACTTGAATTTGATAAGAATTAGTATTTAAAAGTGATGGTTCAAAATGTTGTCTACTATCATTATTTCAATAATTAAATAAATTATTCATCTTGTCTGAAGCTCTATTTAATGATTGCATAAAAGCACTATTTTGGTTTGAATTAACAAAATCATCAAGAGAAATTCCTTTAATTATCCCTTTATTATCCGGTTTAAACGAATAAATATCATTAGGGCTCAAATTCTGCTCATTAACATTATTAAATATTAAACCCTTAAACCTATGACCGTGATCATCGAAGTTAGAACTTAGCCAAATATAATCTTTATAAGTTTGATCTTTTTTTATTACTCTAACAATAGCTTTAAAAATTTGATTTGTATCAAAATAATCACTAAATTGGAAATCAATTATTTTATATTCTAAATCTTCATTTTTTTTATATTCAGGAATATCAATTTGAAAAATTTCATCTTTAAAAGTATTAAATAAATACATTAGTCCCTTAACATTCCAATATTCGGGAGAAGTAGATGATTTTATAAAGTGGTTAATGTTATCAATTATTGTTAAATATTGCTTTCCATCCATCTTCAAAAGTGGATTTTCAATATAGTCTGTAAACAAGGGCAGATTTTCTTTTAAACCTTTATTCCCAACACCAAATTTACCATTTGTTTTATATGTTCTAAAACCATTCAAATAATAATGTTTTTGTTTGTTTTCTTGAGACATTAATTCATTACCATTTCAGTCCCTTATACTTTTTATTTTAAATTTTATATAGTCTCCATTTTCCGAATATGACTCAACTATACTTGTATCATTTCAATCTATTTCTAAACTGCCAACATTAACATTAAACTTATTTAAATATAACTTTAAAATGTTGCTAAAAAGCTCTCTTTGATTTTTATGTTCGTTCCCTAAAAAAGCTGCAGCTTGAATATATTGAGGCTGAATTCAACTTGAGTATAAAGTTTTTTCTTTTTTAGAATTAATTAAATATTTTCTATTCATTGTTGAATAATTTAATTCGATATCTTGATTTAAACGAAAAATTATAGTTTGCATATCTTCAAAATAAGGGTCGCCATTGCGACGATTAAAATCCTTTCCCTTTAAAATTGATAAATTACTAAATCATTCATCATTAAAAGTTCCGGCAGAATCTATTATGTCAAAATCATATTCAACTAAAAAACTATTAATATCACTATTTTCTTCAGAATCAAAAATAGTTATATTGTTATTTTTTGAAATTTTTTGCTTTCAATTGTTTCTTATTGGATAATCAGGTTTATATTCTATTCATGTATTATTTTTTTTCAAAAACATTTTATTATTTTCAATTTTTACATCTTCAAATTTATGTTTACCATTTTCATCAAAATAATAAAATATTTTTTCATCTTTTTCAATAGAAGCAATTTGATTTAAAGATAATCTATTAAGAAATACTCTAGATATTTTATTAATATCTAAATAAACATCTTTTTTAAATTTTTTATTATAAATACAACTAATCGGAATTAATGAAAAAGCAATGGGGCTTATGACTCCAATTATTCTTAATATTTTGTTTTTCTTTATCATAACATATAAATTTTATCATTTTTTTTATTATTATAGTTATAAAATTATTGTATAATATTGTAGTTAGGTAAAAAGAATATAAATATATTTATATAACTCTCAATTATATTAATTTAAGGAGAAAAATGATAATAACTAGAGAATTGCCCGGTTTAGCAAGTGCAAATCTTTATCTCTTATTATTTCTAAATTTATTAGTATATATACCAATATTAGTAGCTTTACCTTTATTACTAATGGGTTTATTATCTCTAATAAAAACAGAAAAAATAAGAAATAATAAAAACTTTTTAATTTACATTTATGCTTTTTCAACAGGAATGTTTTTAATGCTTGGAGCTTTTGGCTTTTTAAGAGAAGGGTACGACATAGCCAAAAGCTATACGCACGGTGGAACTTTTGTTCAAAGTTCAGAAATAATTAGAACTTTAACAGTGGTAGGCATTATGGGTATAAGCGCTTTAATTGGATTTAGTTTAGTAATAGGCGGAAGATACTTATTTATAAAAAAAGCTAAAATAGATCCTCATACAGAACATGAAGAACATAATCACTCAGATCACTTAATTTCTTTTAAAGATATAGATAATCCCAAGGCCGCATGATTAGCAATTCTTTTATTATTAAGTCATAGAGTTATAGATGGTTTTTTTATTGGATATACAATTTTTAAAATAATCGTATCTAAAAATACTTTTTCTAGTTCTTTAATGTTATTAATCACTTTTACATTGCATATTTTATTTGAAATTAGTATAGTCTACTTTAGACAAATTCAATATGGAGAAAAAAAACGCAAAGCTGTTATGTATAACTTTTTAACTTTTATTTTAATTATTCCTTTTATATTTATGGGCGCTTTTTTCGGAACATTTTTAGGAGGAACTTTAAAATGAATTCAATCTGGAATATTAACAATGGGGGGGGCAATTATTGTTTTTACTTCTGTATTTGAATTAATACCAGAATTTATTCATATTAGAAATAAGAATACAAAAACTTTATATTCTACTTTTATAACATTTAGTGCAGCTATAGTAATAACAATAATACTACTAAGCTTTCACACACATGTTTAATAAAATTTTGAGGGGATAAGATGAAAAAATTATTACTATTAAGTTCTTCAATGGTTTTAATGCCTTTATGTACAATTT
This sequence comes from Metamycoplasma phocicerebrale, assembly GCF_003383595.3. Lineage (NCBI taxonomy): Bacteria > Bacillati > Mycoplasmatota > Mycoplasmoidales > Metamycoplasmataceae > Metamycoplasma > Metamycoplasma phocicerebrale. Next base: position 297,101 of record NZ_CP033058.2, on the reverse strand, counting down.
CTTGCATAAAGAATAATTTTAATAGTAATAAATACTCATATGTTGAAAAAAATAACTATGCAAATGATTATGGAGATTTTGCATATTTAAATAATAATTTTCTAAGTGAAAATATTAGAAAAATTAATTTAGCCACTTCAGCAAAACTTTTTAGAATCAAAAGTTCTCAACAACCATTAATTGATTTTAGGGATAATATTGTGCTAATTCCTTCTTCCATTTCTTACAATTTTGAATGAGCTAAAAAAGTAAAGGTTGTTTCTAAATTAAATTCTTATGAATTTGATAATGATATGATAGATATTGTTGAATACAACCCAGAAAATAATAACGAAGAAGCGGGTATTTTTAAGCCTAAAAAAGATAAAGGCAACGGCTTTAATAGCGCTTTCTTAAATATACCTTCTTCTGATCAAAAATCTATAAATAACAATAATTTTAAAAAATCTTTAAAGGAAGCGAAGTCGTTTGAAATTTTTGTTCACGAAATGCCTAATGTATGATTAAATTATCAAGGCATTAAACAAAAAAATAGTTTTATTAATATTAAATCTTTTAAATTGGGGTTATTTGCTTCATTATTAAAAAACAAAGATTTTAGAAAAAATTATGCTAAAAAACACAACATAGCATTAGGAGAAACTAATAATAAAAATGAAGCTTTTAATGGTTTTGATTTATATACATTTTTAAGAAACAATAAAATTAATGTAGAAAAATTATTAAGTTTAGATACAAATAGTTTAACAATAGAAACTAATGATAATAGTTTTATTGACTTAAACAATATTTTTGAAAATTTATTTATTATACAAAACTATTTTGATGCAATTCCTTTTGAAATAATTGAAAAAAAATATGGTAATCCTTTTTTAAATATTAAATGATTTTTTGAATATGGAAAAAACTATAAAAATCGTTATTTTGCTGGATTTTATTATATTTATTCATCAAATTCGAATGAAGTTATTTTAGAAAAAAACAAATTTTATATAAAACCAATAAAAAAATCCTTAAGGCAAATAAAAATTGAATATAATCCATTAAAAATATCAGAAAATACTTTTTCTTCTCAAATTACTAATGCTTTCAAACAAAACATTGTTTCAAAAATAAATTATGAACAATTATCTTTAGATGACAAGAATTATATTTTAAAGAATTACAAGAAATATAATTTTTCTTATCAAAAAAATTTTAATAGATATAGATTAAATAATTCAATAATCATTAATCATAATCCAAACATAAATACACCTTATATGAATAATAATTTTTTAAAAATTTATTATGGTTTAGACAATAATTTGCATTACAGTTTAACAGCTAAAAATTTAGCATTTCAAAGCTTATTTAACAATATAATTAATCAATATGCATTAATTGAAGATAATAAAGATATATGATTATCTCAAGCACCACAAAACCTTTTATTAACAGCTTCCACAAATGGTTTAAATTATGCAGATTTAAAAGATGCTTTTGTGAATATTTCTAATCCTATTATTTTAGATTTTAATTCTCAAATAATAAATAATACTTTTCAATTTCAAAACAAACAAAAACTTTCAAATCCTTATATTATTAAAATAAGCAAAAAAATAGAATCTGCATGGTTTGAAAAAATAAAAAATGAATTAAATTTAATTATTGAAGATTTTTATATCAAAAAACCTTCAAATAAGTCTATCTATATTAATATACCAGTCTTAATAAATAATAAAAATCAATTTGTTTTAAGCAGAATAAATTGATCTAAAAAAATTTTAAATAGCATAAATCCGAAATTGGTAGTTGATATAACTCTAATAGATGATTATGAAAAATATAATGAATTCTTTAATAAAAACAAATCAATTTATAAACATAATAAATTCAATATTTTTGAAGGCACTTCTAGCGAATATTTACTATCAATTTTAACTAACAAAAACAACAATATTATAAATCTTTCTAAAACAATAAAAGATTTAAATATACAAGATAAAAATGTTTATGTTGAATTAATTAATTATCAAAAATTTATAGAATCTAAAAATATTGATAATAATAATATTCAACTTAGTGATAATTTATTGAAAATTGAGAATTATATTAATAAATTAAATTTAGAAAGTCAATTATCTTTAATAAATGAACTTAATAATTTGCTAAGTTATACTTTAAATTTTAATAATCAAATAAATATTAACAACTTTTCAAAAATTGTATATCAAAAACATATTGTTAAACCGCTAAGTCCTAACGATTTGAATTATTTTCAAGATATTCTAATAAGAGGTAAATAAAAAAGGAGAAAATAAAATGAAAAAAACAAAAAAATTTTTATGGTTAATAGGAATCATACCAATAATAAGTCTTCCAGTAATTTCTAGTTCTTGTGATATTAGTGAAAAAGACTTTCAAGAAAAAGACGTTCCTTTATTAACCGATGGGCAAATTCAAACTATAATTGATGCCTTCGAATTCAAATTAACTGCTGAAGGCAAAAAATTAATGCAAGAAAACAAATTGCTAGAAAAATGGGATAAATTTGTGCGCATGCGTGAAAACAAACAAGAAATAGCAGAACAAATAATTAATTACAATATTGAATTTAAAAAATATTTTATTTTTAAATATCACCCATTAACAGGTTTTGGCTCAGCACATAAATACAATTTTAAATTAGGCTATAATGATAATAATAAAATAGTAATTAAATATCAAATACTATGTATAGATAGAAATGATCAAATAGAAAAAGCAAGCGAAGTTAAATTGGATTTAAATTAATTTCGCTTTTTTATTTATATTTTTAAATATAAAAATGTATTAAAATATATATATGAAAAAAAATAAATTAGTATTGAGCATTTTATCTTTATCTAGTCTGCCAATCTTACCTATGGTGGCTGTTTCATGTAACAATTCTTTAGATGATGGTGATGGTGATGGATGAATTGATCCAGCTCCAAATCCAAATACTAAACTACTAAATAGTTCTCAAATAAAATTAGTTGTTGATGCTATTTCTTTTACAAAGACAAAAGAAGCTAAAAAATTATCAAATGATGAACTTATACAAATAATTAAAAACATTAGGTTAGATTATTATCCTGAAGATAAGCAAATAGAAAATAATATTGATAAAAAAATAAAATTTGAAAATGCTGTTAAAGATGGAAGATTTAAAAAATATTTCAAATATTCTGCACCTGATGAAAGTGTTTTTCCTTTTTTAAATGGTCATATTTTAGAAATGGAAATAGTTTCTTCTTATGAAGGCAGGAGATTGCCAGGAATAAGATTTAGTATTTTGTGTCCAGACAAAATATATAAAGGAAAAATGTCTTCAGAAAAAGACGGATTTGTTCCATTAGATGACTAAAAAATAAGATATACAACTCAAAAATAATTGATTTAGTATATCTTATTTTTTTATTTATTTTTAAAAGATACTTTAGGATATTTTTTAAGTACTTGCCTCGTAATATCACAAACTTCTCCCTTATATTCGATATGTTTAATAATAGAACAATTCTCATGAGCTATAATAGCATCATCTAAACCCTTATATTTTATTTTTGTTTTTGATTTAAATTCTCGATATGCCTTAGAATATATTTCATCAATTTGATTTTCATTTGATTTTATAAAAAAACAATGAGTAATTTCATGAAGAATAGATCTGAAAATAAAAGCTTCACATTCAAATATATCTGAAACAAAAATAAGCCTTCTAGCTCCTTTTTGAAAGGCAATACTTTCAATATTACTATTTTCAATAAAAGGCATTGTTATTAATATCATTCCTTTAGTTAATAAATAATCTTTTAATTCTTTTATTTTTTCTTCAAAATTAAGATTATCTTGACATATAGTTTTAATGGTTTTTCTAAAAACTAAGTTAAAACTCGTTTTTCTAAAAACACCTAAATTTTTATTGTTAATTGATTCTGGTATAGATAATTCACAAAATCTTATTCAAACCTTGCTGTTTGGATTTTGATAAACTTCTTCATCTGCAATGGCATTTTCTTTTAAATAATCTTGGTAATATTTTAAATCTGAAACTCCATAAAATCTATTCATAGTCATTAATTTTTTACTTATTGGCATTTCTTTTAATAATTTTAAATTACTTGCCAAAGGCAAATTAGGGTTTTGAATTAAAAACTCTTCGCCATATTGGCTTAATAATTTTTCAATATTTTTGTCATTAGATTTTTCTTCATTTGCATAAATAGAATATACTTCTGATAAAGTTCCTAATTCAAGGTTAAATACATTTTCCAAGCCTTCAATAATAGATAAGCTTAAATTTACATTTTCTTTACTGTTAATTATTATGTACACATATTGTGTACTTATTCCTAATCTTTGTGATAATTCTTTTTGAGACATAGAATATTTATTTAAATAATAATTAATTTCTTCGCCAAAATTCGAACCATGTAATTCAATATGTTTTAGATCACAAATATGTTGTTTTGTATTGTCCATAAATTAAAAAATTACCTTTCTATTTAATAGTTATATCTTCTTCTTTTACTCCATTTGGCAAAATATCTTGAATATAAAAAACTTTTTCTTCCTTTAAATCTGTTGAATACAATATTATCTTTCCATTAGATTTCAAAAATTGTGACATCACTTGTCTACATGCGCCACAAGGATATAAAATTTTATTTAAATTACTAATAATGTGAATTTCTTTAAAACTACCCACTTTTGCACCATAAGCTAATGAGCCAAATAGCGCAGATCTTTCTGCACATAAACCACTGGGAAAAGCTGCATTTTCACAATTAACACCATAATATTCATTTCCCTTATCATCAATGGCTAAAGCTGCGACCTTCACTTTAGAATAAGGAGAATAAGAGAAATTTAATTTTTCTTTTAATAATTCTTTTGTCATATTAATATATTTTACCATGAATAATTTTTAACAAAAATTTTAAAACAACAATTTAAAAAAAATGCAATTAAAAAAGTGTCAAGTATTTTTGCTTAACACTTATTTTTTGTGGTAAAATAATATCATTCTTTAAAAATATAAAGAAAACAACATACACTTAGAATTTATAGAAAGGAAAATCATGGTTAAATTAAGACTAAAAAGAACTGGTAAAAAATTCCATGCTGTTTACAAAGTTGTCGCTTCTGATGCGAGAGCTCCACGTGATGGAAAATTTATCGATGAATTAGGACACTATGACCCTCATACAAAACAACTAGTACTAAATGAAGAACTAACAACAAAATACCTAAACAATGGTGCCAGACCAACCGATACAGTTAGAACTCTACTAAAAAGAAATGATTTCTACAAAAACTATGTAGCAAACAAAAATAAATAATTATGAAAATAAACATACTCACATTATTTCCGGCTTATTTTGAGGCATTTAAAAACCAAAGCATGATAGCAAAGGCAATTAAGCTCGGTCACATTGAATTAAATATAATTGACTTTAGAAAATTTTCAAAAGAAAAAAGAAACAAAGTTGATGATACAGTTTATGGTGGCGGTGATGGAATGCTTTTACAAGTAGAACCTATTGATTTAGCATTAGAAACAGTACCTAATAGTCATAAAATTCTTGTAAGTCCGCAAGGCCAAAAATTTGATCAAAACAAAGCTCATGAATTATCTAAATATAATGAAATTACGCTTGTTTGTGGTCATTATGAAGGTTTTGATGAACGCGTTTTAAATTTCGTGGACGAAGAAATTTCAATTGGCGATTATATTCTTACCGGAGGAGAAATACCCGCTATGGTTATTTCAGAAGCGGTAGCTAGATTAGTTCCAGGAGTGCTAAGAAAAGCAAGTCACGAGAATGAAAGTTTTGAAAATGATGGTTTATTAGATTATCCACAATATACAAAACCAGCTATTTACAAAGGATTAAAAGTCCCTGAAGTATTATTATCAGGTAATCATGCTTTAATAAAAAAATGACGTGAGGAAAATGCTTATTTAAAAACCTTAAAAAATCGAAAAGATATAATTGAAAGGAAAAAAAATGAGAACTAAATTATTAGAATTTGTAGAAAAAGATCAAATTAGAACAGATCTTCCAGAAGTTAGAGAAGGTTATAATGTTAGAGTTCACGTTAGAATTAAAGAAGGCGATAAAGAAAGAATTCAAGTTTTTGAAGGATTGGTTATCGCTTCTTATGGCGAAGGTATTAATAAATCAATTACAGTTAGAAAAGATTCATATGGTGTTGGTGTTGAACGTGTATTTAAAGTTAACTCACCTTTAATTTCAAATATTGAAGTTAAAAGAAAAAATAAAGTTAGAAGAGCTAAACTTTACTACATGAGAGGCTTGAAAGGTAAAAGCACTAGATTGAAAGAAATTAAAAGAAAATAGTTTTCAATTTAGAATAAAAAAATGCAAACGAGATTGCATTTTTTATTTAACTTTTTTGACAACATAAAAGTCACAACTTTTAGAATAATCTTTAACTCATTGAAATTCTTCAAACTCGTTTCTATTTTTCTTTTCTAAAATTTGAAAATTCGCTTCTTTTAATTTTTTAACAATATCATCGTTAGTATAAAAATGATGAAATATACTGTTTTTATTTTTTTCTTGTATTTCTAAAGTTTTATTTTCTCAATTATTATTTTTGAATAATCTTTCATTCCAAAATTCTTGGAACTCTAAATTAGAAAAAATTTCATGTATTGTAAAAATAAATATTCCGTCTTTTTTTAAGTAACTATTTATATTTTTTAGAGCTTTAATGACTGCGCTTTCCTCAATTATATTTTCAAACCCGTTAAACATAAATAAAATAACATCAAATTTATTATTTAAAGTATTCTTATATTCTGTAATATCCAATAATTCATGTTTTATATCCATATCTTTAGGAAACCTATCAAGCATATCTTGGGAATAATCAACAGCCAATATATTCAATTTAGGAAATATATTAAATAAATTTGTTGATACTCTTCCAGTTCCTGTTCCTATTTCCAAAATAGTCTGATTAGGTTTTAAATATTTTTTAAATATTTCTATTTCAGATTTTCATAAACCTTTAAGATTGGTTTTTTCATATTGTATTGCTTCTTCTTTATAATGTTTTTTATTTATTTTATCAATTTTATTCATTTGCTAATTATAACAAAGTTTTAACTTAATAATCTAGGAATTTATTTTTCAAATTCTTTTTTTACATATTTAGAATTAAACAAATACAATAAACTTCCTCAATCTAAATTAAATTTTATAATATCTCCGGCTTTATAAGTATTTTTGCTATTTTGGGCATTAATAATCATATGATCAGAAGAACCTCCTAATATTACTAAATCCTTATCATATGGTATCATTGCATCAAACATAGTATCTAATTTTCCTATAGCCAAAAGAATTCTTTTAATGTCTCCTATATCATCAAAATGTGGAATATGGCCAAAAGCATCTACACCACAAGCTCCTACTGGTAAGGAAGATTTATAATCAACTTCTATTACTTCAGCTTCACATCTAAAGGCATCTCTATGCATACCTTCTATAGTTTTTCTATACATATCTTCAGTTCCAAAAATCATAGCAAAACCCATACGCAAGAAATTAACTTCCTTGGGCATTCTATTTTCTCAAACCATATGCAAGCTTAAAGAATTTCCTCCGGAAATGTGAGTTAATTTAATATTTAATTCTTTTTCTATTTGATGTTGTAACAAAACAAATTGCGCCATAGATTCATCAGAAGGTATTCTTGCTCCATAACAACCAAAATTACAACCCAAACCAATAAGTTTAACACCTTTTAATTCTTGAATTTGTCTTGCTATATATAATGTTTGTTCAGGAAGGCAACCTTCTCTTCTATCTCCTAAATCAACCATCAAAACAATTTCATGAACTTTTAATTTTTTTTCTAAAACATAATCACTAATTTTTTTTATTACTTCAATATCGCCATTTAAAGAAGAATCGCATAATTTTAACATTTTAGGAATTTCAGAAATCATAGGTATTCTAAGCAATTGTTTATGCCCTGGTATATCTTTATATATTTCAAAATTTTCTAATCTAGAATCTCCAAAATATTTAATTCCTGCTTCATAATATAATTCAGCCATTCTACGATTACCGCAAAAACCTTTAGTTACTGCTAAAACTTCAATATTTTTTTTCCTGCAAATTTCTATAGCTTTTTTAACATTGTTTTTAAACTTAGTTTCATTTATTACAATTTTAGGAAAATTCATAATGCTCCTTATTTTAAGAATTTTTTTTATTTTCTAAAATATAGAAATCTTTTTTTCCTTTTCTTAGCAATGCATATTTGCCTTCAAAAGTTGAAAATTTAATTATTTCTTCTTCAGATTCTATAACTTTATTATCTAATAAAAATGACTTTTTAGAAAGAAATTCTCTTGTTTCTCTATTTGAAGAAGTTACATTATTATTTTTAATTAAATCAATAAATTTAATATTTTCCTTAACATCAATTAATGGTATTGAATACTTTACCATTTCAATGTCATTTAATGTAAGAGAAGAAGAGTCTTTAGAAAATAGAACTTCACTTATTTTTTTAGCTTGTTGGGCCAATTCTAAAGAATGGACATTTTTTAAAACCTCAAATGCTAAAGTTTTTTGAGCTATTCTTTTAAACTTAGCTTTATTATGTTCTTCCATAATTTTATCAATCTCATCTAAGCTTAGAAAAGTTAAAGTTTTTAAATATTCATCGACCTTCTCGTCAGCTTGATTTAAAAGGAATTGATACATTGCATAAGGACTAGTCATTTCTTTATTTAGTCATAAAGATCCGCCACCGGTGGATTTTCCAAATTTCACTCCATTTTCATCGGTCAATAAATTAATAGTAATAGCTACTGCATCGGCATTTTCTCCATGAATTTTTCTAATAAATTCAAGACCAGTTGTAATATTGCCTCATTGATCAGAACCACCTGCCTGAATTTTAACATTATGCTTTTCAAACATATTTTTAAAATCCCAACCTTGAATCAACTGATAACTAAATTCAGTAAAACTTAACCCATTATTTAATCTAGTAGCTATGCTTTCTTTTTCAAGCAAATAGTTGACATTAATCATTTTTCCAACATCAGTTAAAAATTCAATTAATGTCATATTTTTATAAAAATCATAATTATCAATTACTTCTAGTCCAAATTTTTCTAATTGAGCTTTTATTGCCTTTTTGTTTTTATTTAATGTTTCTTTATCTAAAAAGTTTCTTTCAGTGCTGCGAAAACTTGGATCTCCTATCATCCCAGTTGTTCCGCCTAAAATAGCGTAAGGTTTATAACCTGCTTTTTTAAATCTTAATAAAGTTGAAATTTGTAAATAATTACCCAAGTGCAAACTTTGAGCAGTTGGATCAAATCCAATATATACACCAGCCCCCTTTTTAATTTTTAAAAATTTTTCTTCACTTGAAATATTATTTAAAATTTTTCTTTCTCTTAATTCTTCTAAAAAGCTTAAGCTCATTTTTTCTCCTTAATTATTGAATTTTATTTCTAATAAATTATATTATATAAGTTAATTATTGTTCGTGTGTTTAGTTTAAAAGTTTCTACAATTTTTAAAAATATAAATATAATATAATCTTAGTCTATATAATATGATTATCAAAAATTTAATAAAACCAGGAGAAAACAAATGAAAATAAAAATTATAGTTGACTCATCATGTGGTCTTAATGAAGATCAAGCGAAAGAACTTGGGTGAGGCTTTATTCCATTACAAGCGGAAATAGACAAAAATACATATCAAATAGGTCGCAATATACAAATTTCACATTATGCAAAAATGTGAAAAGAAAATAAAAAAATTGATGCTAAAACTTCTGCTTCATCTTTAGGTGAAAATGAAAAAATAGTTTCAGAATATATAGATAAATATGATAAAGTTGTAATTTATTGTATTTCACAATTTTTATCTTCTCAAACTTCTTTTGTAACTAATCAATTTAAAGATAATGATAAAGTATATGTAGTTCAATCTAAAAAATTATCATTTTTAATATTGAGAGATTTACTTATTTTTGAAGATGATATTAAAAATGGAATGAGTTTTGAAGATGCAACTAAAATTTTTAATGAAAATAATGAAAGATTAATTTTAATTCCTCAATTTAATGATGCATTAGTAAAAGGCGGAAGGTTGTCAAAAACTGCTGCTGCTATAGCAAAGTTATTAAAAATTGTTCCTATTATTAAGTTTGATAATGGGGTTCTTGAAAAAGATGGTATTGGCAGAATTTTTGTTAAATCATTAGAAAAAGTTGTTAATGAGATGTGACAAAATAACAAAGAAGAAACGAAAGACAAATATTTTTTAATAATTCATGCAGAAAGTGAAATGTTAGACGAATTAGTTAATAAATTTAAAATCATTATAAATAATGAAATTCCAGTTTATTCTTTTGCAATGCCTGTTGATATAGCAATACATACTGGTATTGGTGCTATATGTACAACAATTGCAAAAATAAAACCAGAAATAGCAAAAGATTTTTTAAAATTTGCTAAAAAATGATAGTAAAAATATAATTCCTTTAATAAAAGGAGTTATTTTTTTATTAAATTTATTAATAAGTGTAAAATATACCCATTATTTAATATTATTAGAATAAAATAATTAATATATATTATTATGGAGTTGAAAATGGAAAATGCAAAAATAGAGCAAAAAAAAATATATGATGATTTCGAAACTTTAGCAAACAATAAAAAAAGAAATTCCTTAACTATAATTTTTAAATCTATATTATTAAGTTTTTTTGCTATAAGTTCGATATTATTATTGTTTTTTTCATCAAGAACTTTATTAGCTAATAAACTTTTTATAAATAAAGATTTACAGTATTTTTTAGTTTTTTCTAATTTAACTACAGAAAGACTTAATTATATTGTTCTATTTAGGTTATTTTTTTTGGCAAGTATTTTTATTTATTCTATTTCAAAAAACTATTCAAATGTTATTGATAATAAAGTTTATACAAAAAAATATATTCCTTGGTTTATTACTTATTTATTATTTTCTTGTTTGGCCTTTATTCTTCTATTTACTTTTTTTAAATTAGACACACTAGATTACTATTATTTATCATTAATTTGTTTGCCATTATTATTTTTAGATATCGCTTATTCAATTTATTCATATAAAATAAAAAAGAAAACTAATCCAATAGTATATAGCAATAACAAATTAACAATTATTTCTATAATTTCTAGAAGCTCATTCGTATTAGCATTTTTTATTACTTTAACAATATGAATATTTAGCATAAAAGGTGATAAATTTGATTTTTTAAACAACAATATTATTCACAATTGATTTGTTGATATGTTTTCGAAAAATGATATAAAAAATTTATTTTTTGTAATTTTGTTTTTTGCTTTTATTCTTTTATGTTTTTTTGGAACTAATATAGAAAAAATAGCTGATATAAGTTCTAAAAAATATAATTTTAAATCAATAAAAGAAAAATTAGTATTATGATCTATTTTTGGTTTTAGTACTATTGTTTGGTTTATAAGAGTTTTATTTTACAAAAACTCAAGCAATGTAATAGGAAAATTATATAGTTCAAATAACTTTTTATACTTATTGGGTTTAATACCAATTATAGGAATTTTTGTATTCTACATGTTGTTTTCTTTTGTTAAAAAAATGAAAATGAAAAGTACATTATCTAAAAATATTATTTTAGGCTTCTGCTTATCCATTGTTTGAATAACAATAGCTATAATTACTTTAATTAGCAAAAGCACTTTAGTTAATAATATTTTATTATTAATAGCAGCTTTAAATTCTATTACAATGATTCTTTTATATAGATTGCAAAACAATTCAGAAAATGTTTATGCAACTATATTTATTCAAATAATAACACTATTTATAACAATAACTTTAATACTTAATGGTCTAAATGCTTTGTTAATTTCACATAACAATGAAGCTTTTTATAATATTGATTCTCCTTTATCATTAAACTTAATATTTATAATTACAACTTTAGCATTGTCGATTGGCTTTAATACAATTAGTTTGATGCAATTAGGCATTACTTTATTTAGACTAACAAAGAATAAAAAAGAATTAAGCGAGGCTAAATAATGAAAAAAAATAATAATGAAAGAAAGAATTTAATTGAATCACTAAAAGAAATTGAAAAAATGAACAATATTTATGAAACCCTACAAGATAACAATAAATTTATTTCATTTTATAAATTGATTTCTACAGTTAATTTAAAATCTTTTAATGGTTTGCAGAATTCTTATACTGATGAATTAATTAAAAAAATAGAAGATGCCTTAATTAATAGATTTGATGTTATATATGATAACTTTATTATCAAATATAAATTATCAAAAAAGTTAAATGATTATTTTTTAGTACCAACTCTTGAAAATGCAATAACTACAAATTTTGAATCTATTGATTTAAGATCTAAAAATGCAACATTAAATAAAAAAACTTTGGAAATATTAAATTTAGAAATTAAAAATTTATTATCTAATGGTTTTGTAGTTGAAATTATGAGCGGGATAGCAATAAGACTAAGACAAAAACTAGAAATTTATTTTAGCAAAAAAAATGTAATAAGGTGATAAATATGCATTTAAAAAAATGAGAAGAAAAACTACACAATTTGAAGAATATATTAACGAAAGTCAATAGTACTAAAAATATTCTTCTTATTAACATAATGAAATTGACTAAAAAACTAAAATTTAATATTTCTAATGCTTTGATTAATATAAATTTAATAAATTCAGTATCTCAAAAATATGCTATAAAAAATAAACTTATTCATAACAAAGTGTTTAAAAATAAAATGATAGAAAAAATAAATAAATTTTTGAAAAAGAGATCAACTTTATGAATTTATTTAACTGAAAATCAAAAATACTCAACAGATTCTTATAGTAGATATGAAAAAAATCTTTTAAATGTTATTAATAAAAAACATGATGATTTTATAGCTATAGGACAAAGAGCAAATGAATTTTGCAATCAAAATAATTTAAACATTATTAAATCAATAACCGAAGAAGAAAAACAAACAAAAAACATTCCTTTAATTTTAAGTCAATTTATAAGAATTCTTAGCATTGAAAATAATTATGCTGAAGTTAACTTTGTTTTAAATACAAACAGAAATTACAATGGTTATTTCACAATCCTACCTATTGATCGTTTTGATGTAAATAAACTAGTAAATCATGAAGAAATAAATTCTTATTCATTTGATATAACTAATTACAAAATATATCCTAAAATAGATGACTTTATTGATAATGAAATAAATATATTTTTAGAAAATGCTATATATTCATTAATAATAGAATCTTCATTTTATAATGGTAAAAACGATTTAGTCACAACAAACAAAATTATTAATGAAATAGAAGAAGAAATTCAATCAATTAAAAAGAAAACTATTAGAATCAAAAGAGAAAAAGAAATAGAAGAAATTGTATTGTTGACTAGATCTAATCAAAAAAATGGAGGTGTTAAATAATGGATAATAAAAACACTTCATTTAAAATAACAATAAACTTTTTAAATGATAAAAAAATAATAATTCGAAATGGAGAATTATACATTAATATTGATGAAGAAGATGATTGACTTTTAATTAATTCTAATTCTATTATGGCTTATGATAATACAATAATCAAAATAAAAGATTTAGATGAAAATAAAGAATTTTATTTATTTTTAATAAATACAAATTTAATAGTTTCAGACAATGTTGTAACAATTAATACTTTCAATAAAGAGAACATTTATAAAAAAGCCACAAAAAGAATTAATAATAAAGAAGAAATAAAAGATTTAGTTAATAAAATAAATTATTATAATTCATTGCAAAAAATAGGGTTGTCTTTGGATCAGTATATAGAAAAAAATTCTTTAAATCAAAAATTATATATCGAAACTTTAAAACAAAATTTACAACTAATAGGAGATAGAAATTATGAAGATAAAAAATAGTCTTTTAATTTTAAGCGCTATACCATCAGTAGCGTTAATACCTACAGTTGTAATTTCTGGATCTTTAAATAAGAATTTTGAAAATAAAAAGCAACCTGATGTTGCAAAAGATTTTGATGATTTTGAAAAAATAACTAAAGATAGTATAAAAAGCGGACTAGAACCAATAGTTGATTTTACAATTAATTATTTTGAGAATGAAAAAAATAAATTGATTAAAGATTTAGAAAAAGATTTTAAGAGTAATTTAGAGAAATTAATTTATACACAAAATATAATACAATTTTTGAAAAAAAATAAAACTGAAATTTTAAAAAATCCATCAACTGCTTTTGGTTTCAGCATTGTTTTTCCATTTGTTTTGGCTAAAAATAAAAAATATAATATTTCAGAAATATCATATGAAAATAAAACTTATGAAAATATAAAGGTTGGCTTAAATGTTGAAACAAATTATGAAGAACAAATAAAACCTAATGGCAAAATAAAAAAGAAAAATGAAGAAATTAACTCTATAGAAAAAAAGAGATTAGAAAAATTAACAAATGATTATTTAAAATCATTGAATAAAGAATTGCCAAAAATGCTTTTTAATGCTGACGATATTCCAAAAATTGGGAAGGACATAAAAATTAGTTTTGGTAGTTGACAAGATAAGGAAAATGTAATTAATGGAATGAGTTTTAGTGTTCCAGAAGGCTACAAAAGTTGGGAAGAATATATAATCAAAAATTTTCATAAAAAGTTTGTAAATTTTGATTTAGAACAAAACAAAAATTTTGTATTAGATGAAAAACAACAAAACAAAGATGATGATCCACTTGCAAAACCTGATTTGGTTCCTGGAGACAAGCCAAAGAAAAAATTTGATTCAGAAGAACAAATTCAAGCTTTACCAAATCTAATTCCAAATATTTCAAGTTTACTTACTACAAAAAATGCAGATGAATTAATTAGTTATTTTAATTCGGCTGATGAAAAAAATAAATCCTTAGTTTTTTTCTTTAATAATCCAATAAACACAAGATATAAATATATTGTTGATAGTTTAGAAAAAAACGGTCAAAAAGTATTGGCTAATGTCAAAATTTTAGACCAAGTAACTAAAAAATTTAGACCTTATAAGGCAGAATTAATTATTAATACAAGCCCAGAACAAAAAGCTTTAAATTATGTTTATGAAAAAATAATTAATGAAAATCAAAAAATGTATTTTAAACTTATCGATGCTTTAGGTGTAGATGAAAAAATTAATTATGAGTTATTGCGAAATGATGTTCTAAGAGACGCATTATATAATTTAATAAATGCTGGAGTTACCTTAACAAATAGTGAAAAATATATTAAAAAATCTAATGATATAATTTCCGCTACAACAACAAATTATTTAAAAAATAATTCTAATTATATAGTTAATAGTGGAATACATGAATCTAAATATTTATTATTGACAAGTTTATTTTCTTCATCTATAAATAGCAATGATTATTTTTACTATCTATCGAATTCATTGAAAGATGTTTTATTAAGATTTAAAGCTATTATTAAAATTAATGAAAAAATCATAACTGAGAAATTTAACAAAAGCAATTATAGTTTATCAACAATTAATAGTTATTATAATTTAATAAATATGCAAATATCAAGATTAATTGCTTCTACAAAACCTAGAACATTTGACATTTTTAATTGATATGATTATTATGTTAATGAAATTAAAAATATAATGACAAATTTTGAAACATTATCTTTACTAGTTGATAATAAGCCACTTAGTGACGCGAAGTATAAACCACAATTTGAAAAAGCTTATAAAATAGCTAATGATAAAATTAAAATTAACAATAAGAAAAATAATAAAATAATAAATAAAGTAGGTTATGTATTATTAGGATTATCAAGCTTGCTTATTTTATCTTCAATAATTTTTATTATTATAAAAAGAAATTCAATAAAGAAGCTTAAAATAAATAAACTTTTAATTACAAGTACCTCAATTATTTTAGCTATTATTATTTGCTCAATTATAATGATTGTTTTATAAAAAATACTTTAATGTTATGCAAAGCTGGCATTTGTCAGCTTTTTTGATTATCGATTAAACAAAAAAGATTATTATTAGTTATAATATTAAAAATTTAATAATAAAGGAAATAAAATGAGTGTTTTTTGAAATATAAATAATGATAATAATAAGTTGTATTCATTTTTTTCTTCTTTTAATTTTGAAGAACCCAATTTTTATGGTTGATTTCATTTAACATATTTAATTATTTTTTTAAAAATTTCAATTTTCCTTGTATCTATAATTAAAAAACCTAATTCGTTGCAAACTAAACTAGTGTTTTTAGTATTGTATATTCCTTTGTTTTTTATAGAATTATTAAAGCAAATTTATGCAACTGGTAGTAATTTTGGTGAATATAAAAACAACACTTGAGCCTTTCCAATGGTTTTATGTTCTATGCCTTTATATTTAATTCCTATTTATTTAGCTATACCATCAAAACATAAAATAATAAGCAATACTTTTCTTTCCTATTTAAGTATTATGAATTTATGATCAGGGTGTTTTGTTATGTTTTATCCTGGTGATGTTTTTACTAAAAATGTTTTTATATCAAACCACACAATGATTTATCATGGAATACTATTAGTTTTGGGTATTTGAACAGTTTTGAGCCAAGCAATTAAATATAATTGAAAAAATATTTTAAGTGGGTATATATTGTTTATTATTATTTTTATACTAATAATAATTGGTAACGAAATAATTTACCAATTAGATATAAATAATAAAACTGATTTTGAACCTAATTTATTTAATATGTCGCACCGTTATGGGTCTCCTTTAATTTCAAACATACCTGTTTTTAAAAAATTAAAACCTTGAATTCCGACTTTGGTATATCCATTTTTTACTATATTAGGTAGTTTTATAATATATACAATTTTTTGAGGTTTTTCAATAGCTATACTCAAAATTCAAAAACAAATTATAGATAAAAAATTAGTTAAAGAAAATAAAAATAGCATAAAAAAATTAGCAAAAAGCTAATTTATTTTTTTTCTTGATGTTTTTCTTTATTTATTGATACTATTGATCTTGTGCCTTTTTCTTCATAATCTTCTATTTTCTTAATAGCATCTCTATAAGTAGATAAATGTTCTGAATCATTTAATTCAGCTAATTTTTGATATATTAATTCTGATAATTTTTGTTGTTCATATCTTTGTAAAGTAAAGAATGATTTTATTTGTTCTAATCCTATTGAATAAATACTTGAAAGTTTTTCTAATTCTTTGTTATATTGTTCTTCACTTACTTTTATTTTTTCAACATCAACTATTTTTCCTAATAAAAATGATTGTGATAAGTTTTTAGTTGCTTCTGTTGAATAATTATCAACTATTTGATCTTTTGTAGTTCCAGTAAATTCCAAATAATCTTTTTCAGTAATACCTTGTTGGCTTAAACTTTGTAAAAAGTTTTTGTAATATTTTTCAGCTTCTTCTTTTACTATAATTTTTGACATTTTAATTTCTGAATTCTTCATCAATTTTTCAATTGCTTTATCCATAAATTCTTTTACTAATACTGAATACTTATTTTTCAAAGCATTATGTGCTAAAAATTCATCATAACTAGCTTTGTCTTTAACTAAAGAATTGATTTGAACCTCTTTTAAAAATTGTTCATTAACTTTTGGATAATCTGGTGTTTTAATTGAATGAATAGTAACTTTAAATACAACATCTTTTCCTGCTAAATCTTTTACATGATAGCTTTCTGGAAATTTTAAATTTAAATCTTTAGATTCATTTTTCTTTAACCCTATCATTTTTTCTTCAAAGCCTGGGATAAATTGTTTTGATCCAATTTTTAAATTAAAGTCATTTGCTTCTCCACCTTCAAATTTTTCTCCATTAATAAAGCCTTCAAAATCAAATACTACTTCATCATTAAGTTTAATTGGCCCTTCTGAATCTAGCATAACAACATATTTTTCCAAAATTTCTTTTTCTGTATTTTTTAAATCTTCATTTGTTATTTCTAATTTTGGCAATTTAATTTCTAATTTTTTATAATCGCCTAATTTAACAGAAGGAAATAAAGGAAAAGTAAATTCATATGTTGCTTTTTCTAAAGATATTTCTTTAAAATCTAAAGAAGGAGAATAATCACTTAAATTATCTTCATCTTTAACTTGTGTTAAAATATGTTCTTTATATACATTTTCTAAGTTATTTCTAACTGCTTTATTAATTAATTTAGAGTAATCGATATGTTTTTCAGCTTCACGTAGAGGAGCTTTACCTTTTCTAAAACCTGGAACAGTAATTTCTTGCACCATTTTTTGCTTTGCTTTAGCTATTGCCTTAGCTCATTCTTCACCTTCTAAAGTATAATCGATTATTAATTCTGTTTTATCATTGTTTAATTTTCTTGACATTGTGTCTCCTTGAATAAAAAATTATGTAAATATTATAACATTATTTATTTAAATAATGCATATAAGATTTTTTCAGATTCATTTAAATCTTTTTCTTCTTTTTCATTGAATAGAACTGCTGTTACATTTTCAATAATTTTATGGTCTTCTATAGTTTTATTTTTCAATATATCTATTCAATTTTGAAATAAATAAGCGCTAAAAACTTGACGCGCTATTTTACTTTTGGCTATATCTTTATTAAACGATTCTAATATTTCTTTTTCTAATTTTGCAATTGATGGATTTTTTAAAAATGAGCCATCTTTTTTAGGATTTATAATTTCATTTTTAACTTTGTAATCATAATCTACATTTTTAGTTTGTAATAAATCATATATAAGGGTTTGAAAACCAGAATTATCAAAACCTTTTCCTTCAAAAAAATGTTGAAATTCTGAAAGATATTTTGATATATCTCGTTTTTTTAGTTCATTATAATTCAACATAAAAATGTAATCCATTTTTTTGTTTTTTAATGAGTTAATTAAACTTAAGGTATCTAATGATGTTTTAGTTATTAAATTGTTTTTCTTTAATTGAAATGTAATTGAGTTTCTTATTGCTTCTATTTCCTTTTGCATTGCGCTAATTGGAAATTGTTTTTGACCTTCGTCCAATAGATAAATTGCTTTTAGGGGATCTTCTAAGCGAATTTCCATTATGTTATCTATGAATGAATTAAATTCTTTTTCTAATAAATTGTTCATAATTAGAATTTTACACTATTTTAAGATCAATAAAATACATTAATAATTTATAATTTTATATATATATCTATTACAATACCTAAAATAAAACATGGTATTAAATTGAGGAGATAAGTTATATGTCAAAAATTAAAAAAATATATGCTTATGAAGTGCTAGATAGTAGAGGAAATCCTACTGTTAAAGTTGAATTAAGCACTAAAAAAGCTTTTGCTGAAGCATTAGTTCCTTCAGGTGCTTCAACAGGTTCTAAAGAATCTCTTGAATTAAGAGATAAGGGAACTAAATATGAAAATAATTGATTTGGGGGTAAAGGTGTTCAAAATGCCTGTAACCATATAAATAATGAAATAGCTAACTTATTAATTGGCAAAGATGTTAAAAATCAAGAACTAATTGACCAATTAATGATAGAAGTAGACGGAACAGAAACTAAATCTAGATTTGGAGCAAATGCAATATTAGCTGTTTCGCTAGCTGTAGCTAAGGCTGCGGCTATGGAAGCCAAAAAGCCTTTATATGAATACTTAGCTTCGTTAAAAAAACTTAATACATCTAAATTTTATTTACCTGTACCAATGTTAAATGTTATTAACGGTGGTGAACATGCTTCTAATACAATTGATTTTCAAGAATTTATGATTATGCCAATAGGAGCAAAAACTTTTAAAGAAGCTCTTCAAATGGCTAATAAAGTTTTTCATACATTAGCAAAATTATTAAAAAAAGCAGGGCATGGCACTCAAGTTGGTGATGAGGGCGGATTTGCTCCTAATCTTCATACCCATGAAGAGGCTCTAGATTTTTTAGTTAAAGCAATTAAAGAAGCAGGGTTTAATCCTGCTACAAGCGGAGAAAATTCTATTGCTATTTGCTTGGATGCAGCTAGTTCGGAAATATATAATGAAAAAACTAAGAAATATGTTTTTAAAAAATTTAAGAAAGCTATTGATGAAAATCGTGAGGGTTTTTCAAAATATGCTAAAAATAAATATGAATTTAGTAGTGATGAATTAGTTAAATACTATGGAAAATTAATTAATAAATATCCTATCATTTCTATTGAAGACTCTCATCATGAAGATGATTGAGAAGGCTTTATAAAAATGAATAAAGAATATGGAAATAAAATTCAATTAGTTGGGGATGATTTAATTGTTACAAATCCTAAATATATTCAAATGGCGATTGATAAAAAAGCCATAAATGCTTCTTTAATTAAAATTAATCAAATAGGTTCTTTAACTGAAACTATAAAAGCAATTAGAATGTCTCAAGAAGCAAATTTAGTTCCTGTTATATCTCATAGATCAGGAGAAACAGAAGATACTTTTATAGCTGATTTAGCAGTAGCTTTTAGTACCGGAGAAATTAAAACAGGTTCTATGTCAAGAACAGATAGGATCGCCAAATATAATCGTTTAATTAAAATTGAAGATGAATTAAAACAAAAAGGTATTTATCCAGGTCTAAAAGCCTTTAATAATATTAAATAATAATAAAAAATCCGGTACTCCGGATTTTTAAAATATTTTTATTAATCAAGTTTAACTTTAACAGACGCACCCATTGATGTTGAAACAACTATGTTTAAAACATATGTCCCTTTAACTGTTTGTGGTTTTAATCTCTTAATTGTTTGAATTAAAGTTTCTGCATTTTGAACTAATGCTTCTGTGTCCATTGATTTTTTACCAACTGAAGCATGAATGATTCCACCTTTGTCAGCACGGTAATTTGCCTTACCTTTTTTTAATTCTTCAACAGCTTTAGCTGGGTTCGTTGTAACTGTTCCAGTTTTAGGGTTAGGCATTAAACCTTTAGGTCCAAGTTTTTTACCATATTTACCTAAAACTAACATCATTTTAGGATCAGCAACTATAACATCAAAGTCATATTTGTCTTGATTTAAAATTTCTGGTAATTCAGCAGATGAGTATACTAAATCAGCGCCAGCTTCCAAAGCAGCTTTTTGAGCTGTAACATCATCTGTCGCAACTAGCACTTTAACTGTTTTTCCTGTACCATTTGGTAAAACAACAGCTCCACGTAATTGTTGATCTGATTTTCTAGTGTCTAAATTTAATCTAATTGCTATGTCTAATGATTCATCAAATTTAGCGAAAGATGCTTTTTTTGCTAAATTAATAGCATCTTCTAATGAATAAACATCTTTTTTGTTAACTAATGTTTTTAAAACTTTAGCATTTTTTGTAATTCTTTTAGCCATTAGTTAGCACCACCTTTTAATCATTCTTCATAACCTTCAACTGCAATGCCCATATTTTTAGCTGTACCAGCAACTTGACGCATTGCTGATTCAATTGTATTTGCATTCATATCTGGCATTTTATATTCTGCAATTTCTTTTAATTGATCAATTGTTATTGAGCCAATTTTTTCTTTGTTTGGTACTCCACTACCTTTTTTAACTTTAGCTGCTTGAACTAATTTAAATGATGTAGGTGAAGTAAATAATTTAAAATCAAATGATTTGTCTTTATATACTGTTATAAGAACAGGAACTGGTTCAGCCCCTCTTTCTCTTGTTTGGTCATTAAATGCTTTTGTAAATTCAGGCATATTAATTCCAACACCAGCTAAGGCTGGACCTGGTTTTGCTTGTCCGGCCATAAATTGTAATTTAGCTTTTTTTGCTATTTCTTTTGCCATTTTAAAATCCTTTCGATAATTGTGGTGCAAATGAATTTATTTATTAAAATTCTCCCACTTGCTAGAGGCAATTAATATTGCATTCACAATTATAGCATAAAAAAAATTATTATATTAAATAATAATCATTACTAAGTTATAGTAGCGTTTAACTTATTTTTAGTCATAATAAAAATTAAAAAATTGGATATTGTAAACCCAATTTCAATAATCAAATAATTAAAAATTTTTTGCATGTTTTTCTAATAATTTTATATTGTCTTCAACAATTTCTTGTGGTTGCATTTCAAAATAAGGTTTTACTTTAGTTCCTGCTACTAAAATAGTCGGACTTAATTTAGCTCCAAAGAAATTTCATATTCCTTCTAAAAAAGAAGTGTGACCTGCTCATTGATATCATCCTTCAGGTGCTCCTTGAGTGGCAATTATTTTTACTGTTAGATTATCTAATAAACCAATAGATCCGCCTTTAGCAGAATATTTATAAGAAAATGTCTTATTTGCTACAGCTATACGATCTAAAAAATTTTTTAGTACTACTGGGACATTAAAATTAATCATTGGACAAGATATAATTAACTTGTCAGTTTCTTTTAATAAATTAATATATTTATTTGATAATTCCTCTGAATATGTTTTAGGCATATTTTTCGATGTTTGAGAAAGTCTTGCCATTTCTAATTCATTAAGATCTAATTCTTTTATTTGATCATTTTCATTATTTTTTTTATATAATTCGACAAACTTTTTAGTTAATAAAGTTGAAATCGATTTTTCACTTTGTATCGGTGAAGAATATAAAACTAAAACTTTTGACATATAAATCTCCTTTTATTTTTTTATTAATTATAATAATAAATAAACCATGCAATATAAAAATATAAAAAATTTTATTAATATATTGTTTATTACTATAAAAATAAAAATTTAACCAAATAATATCATAATAGTTAACGAGAATAAAATTAATCCAAAGGGAATAAATGAATAAAATGCTATTTTTAAAAAATTATGTTTTGTTCTACATATTCTAGAATTAATTTTTATTTGATCTACAATCATATCGTCGTTTTCATTATATTTTTTTATAGACTTTTTTAAATTCTTTTTATCTAATTTAAAAACATCCATATAATAGTTTGGATAAAGCTTTTTAATTTTTTTAGTTCTTGGTCATATAACCAATATAAAGAAAATTATTATTAAAATTGAAGAAATTGTAAGAAGAATAAATAAAACTTTAAAAGAAATTATAAAAATAAAATTTTTATCTAAAAATCATTTTTCATGAAATACACCATATAATGAAGAAAAAAAACTAAAAAAGATACTTATAGCAAGTAGATAAAAGCTAGCTTTTGTATCTATAGAAGATATTTGCTTTTGTATTCCATTTAGAATTTCTTTACTATTTTCTATCTGCTTTTGATTATTTAAACTATTTTTCATTTTTATTAATACTTTCGTTTATTCAATTTTCAAAATCTTTAATTGTTTCATCACTATGATACACCTTAGTATCATCATTTAATATTTTTTTAATTTCTTTTTCATCTAGTTGTTTAAAAATATTTTT
The DNA here is from genome assembly GCF_003383595.3 of Metamycoplasma phocicerebrale. NCBI lineage: Bacteria > Bacillati > Mycoplasmatota > Mycoplasmoidales > Metamycoplasmataceae > Metamycoplasma > Metamycoplasma phocicerebrale. Next base: position 273,643 of record NZ_CP033058.2, on the reverse strand, counting down.
ATAACAAGAATCTTTTTCATCTTTTTGACTAATTTTTATTCAATCATTTAATTTTAAATCTTTAATTCTATTAAAAAATTCCTGGTCTATTACTATAGTTTTAACCTTAAAATCTAGTTTCCTATTTCCTATTGAAGATAATTTAGAAGCATTTACTACAGAATTTCCTATTCATACTTTACTATTGATACCTCTTTTTTTACTTTTTGTTCCAGCTTTTACTATTGTGGTTTCTGAACATCCTATACCAATTCCTATTTCAAATGTTGGTTGTTGTTTTTTCTCTAATATTTTTTTAAACATTTTATGAAAAGTATTTATTACTAAGGCATTATGAATTATTTTATCAAAAACATTTTCTTTCTTAAGATTTACACTATATATAGCATAAACACAATCCCCTCTTATTCCTATTTCTTTATAATCTTTATTAGATTTTAAAATAGATACTATTTCTTTGCAAAAAGCTTTCATTATTCTACCGATACGTTCGGGTCGTTTTTTTTAAATAAATTTGTTGAATCTACTATATCGATAAAAATTGAAGATACTCAACCTCTATAACTATTATTATCTGTAAATTGAGGATTATTTGGTATATTATCTACTTGGTTTACTTTTAACGGCGTATCAAGAATTTTATAAACTCTTTCCTTAGAAGCTTTATAATCAAAATTATTCATTATTACTCCTTCATGTTATTAATTTAATTTATAAAATTATAGTACTAAAAAAATAAATTAAAAATAAACCCAAAATTAATTAGGTTTATTTTTTGATGTATTTAAACAAATGGTGCGGATGAAGGGAATCGGACCCTCGTATTCAGATTGGCAACCTGATGTTCTACCATTGAACTACATCCGCAAATGGTGCAAGTGATGGGAATCGAACCCACGTATTCAGCTTGGAAGGCTGAAGTTCTACCATTAAACTACACTCGCAATTGCTTAATTATTATACTATTAAACTAAAAATTGTTTAATTTTTTTTAAAAAAAATAATAACAAAAAAGTTTGTTTAAAATAACAACCAAACTTTTTTGTTTTATTCAGTTTTATTTTAGAATCTTAGAGATAGACAACTTAAACCACCATCTAATTTTTTGTATTCCGATGTATCACAAACAACAACTGTATAAGGTTTACCGTCTGATTTTTTAAGAGCTTTTACTTTTGCTAATAGTTTTGGATAACCTTCAGGAACTATAACTGTGTCATTTACTCAAATACAGTTTGCTGCATAACCTTCATCAGGAGTAACAACAACTTGGTTAAAGTCTTTAAATGTTGGATATTCTAAAAATTCACCTGAAATTAATAGGTTGTTGTGTTCTAGATAATTAACACCAGTTTTTAAATGCAACATTTCTGTCATAGGAACTGGTACGCATTTTTTTCCAATACTTGCTAAAATATTGTGAAATTGTCTAATTCCTTCACGATTTGTACGATCTGACATGCCAACATAATATGTATCTCCTACCATCATAACATCTCCCCCATCTAAGGTACCAGGCGAAACAATTTTTTTAATTTTGTCATCCGGGAAATATTCTTTTAGAATAGGTAACATAAATTCTTTTTCACCGTTTCTTGTTTTTGCTCCTGGATTAGTTAAAATTGCTAACTCACGACCAGGAACAATAACAGCTGCATCTTCTACGAAGCATGAATCTGGGAATTGTTCTAATTTTTCAGCTACACGAACTTTTAATCCTGCATTTTCTAATGCTTTAATATATTCTTTGTGTTGTTTTTTTGCCAATTCATAGTCAGGCTTTCCTAGTTCTGGTGCAGAAGTAATTCCGTTTACCATTGAACTAGCTGGTGTTCTAACTATAATGTCATTAAATTTTTTTAAAATTGCCATTTTTTATCTCCTTAATTTTTGTTATTACTAACACTTTAATTTTAAAATACATTTATTTCAAAAATAATTTTTTGCATAAATTTTTATTTTTTATGCTTTTTAAATTTAACAAAATTGTACATTTAATAAAAAAGATAAAAAAGAGAATAAAAAAATGGCGATCGTGGCAGGATTCGAACCTGCGACCACATGCTTAGAAGGCACGTACTCTATCCCCTGAGCTACACGACCGTCGCAATAAATATTTTAGCACAAAAAAATTTTTAAGTCGTTTTTTTAAAAATTTTTCGAAACTAATTAGTGTATTAAAATTTATATAATTAGTTATATAAATAAATAATATAATTATATTAGTTAATTGCACTTAATATAGCGGTTAACATGGAGAAAAAAATAATATGAAAAAGAAAATTTTAGCAATTAGTTTATTAAGTTTATCGGCTTTACCATTGATGTCTTCATCATGTTTTAATGTACCTTGAAATTTATGAATGTTAAAGAATAATAAATCGTCGTTTTTAATAAAAGAGACCCCATTTAAAAACTTAGCAAATAACCATTACAATATAAATTCTAATTCAATTAAATTATATTTTAAAGCTAATGAAAAACAACCTTATGTTTCTATCGAAGAAATGATTAATAAATTATATGGCTTATTTAATACTAGATCATTAATTAAAAAGCATTATAACACCAATCCTGAAGTTAATTACATTAATCCTTATGGAGAAAGAATGGTTATAAATTATCAGAATGATTATATTAAATTATTAAGCGACGATTTTTTTTCTTTTGTTAAAAAATCTGATTCAACCAATTATTCAAGACATTTAAATTACCTAGGTTTTAATATAAACAACAAAGAAAGTATACCAAAAACTATAACTTTAGATTTGGCTAAATATAATATAGATATTGTTTATGAAAACAACAAAATTTTAATTCCTCTAAGTGTTTTTAATACTTTATTTTGTAGCCAAAATTATTACAATTTATACTACAATGGCAGTACCATTTTTGGAACATTTTTTGATTTAAATGATAAAGTTCCACAAATTGAATCTCTTAAAATAGGAAATTGAAATAATGAAAAAGAAAATGATATAGACAGAATTAATAATTATAATAATCTTCTATTTACCCTAGATTATTTTTACGGTTTAAAAGATTTTAAAAATATAAAATCATTTAAAGAATACATAAGTCCAGATTTGAAAAGCAAATTATTATCTTTAGACCCAGAAGAGTATAATCAAGGGTATAGCGATTTATTTTACAAAAACTTAAATGAATTGCATACATCAATGAGAATGTTCGGTTTTTTTACTAATAACATGAAAAAAATTTCTATGGAAGTTTTAGATAAGAGCACTACATTAAAACAATATAGAACTTTATTAAAAAAATTAAAAGAGGATAGAGAAAATCTAAATAAAGAACATGCTAAAAAAGGATATATTGTAAAAAATAAAACAGCTTATATAATTTTCAATAGTTTTGATAGTGCAACGAACGAAGAACTAAAACAAAAAAAATATGAAAAAGATAGTTTTGAAAGCATCAGACAAAAATTATATTTAATTTCTAATCAGCATCCAGAAGTCAAAAATGTTATTTTAGATATTTCTCAAAATGGTGGTGGCAATTTAGGGGCAATGATTAGAGTTTTAGGTTTATTAACAAATAAAGATATTCAAACTAATAATTTTAATACTTTATCAAGAGCTGATATAACTTATAAATACAAAGTTGATGCAAATAAAGATAAAAATTATGAAGATAAAGATGCTTTTGATAACTTTAACTACTTTATTTTAACTGGAAAAAATACTTTTAGTGCTGCCAATGCTTTTGCAGGAGTTATAAAAGAATTAAAAATTGGTAAAATTATAGGTCAAAAATCAGGGGGTGGTACTTCATCAATTATGCCAATAGTAATGCAAGATGGAACCTCAGTTATTATAAGTTCTCAATCAACTAGTTATTTTAAAAATAATGATAAAAATATAAATCTAGAATTAGGAGTTCCTGTGGATATTGAGATTGAATATAACAATTTTTATAATTTAGATTATTTAATTAGTAAAATTGAAAATTAAAAGAGGGCTTTCCTCTTTTTTATTCTTTTTAGCTAAAATAAGATTTTATTTTTTTAGCTAATTTTACACTTATTATTTTTGATAGATCTTCTATTGAAGCTTCAATTATATTGTTATAAGTTTCAAATTTATCCAACAATTTATTTATAGTTTTTTCTCCAATTCCATCAATATTTTTTAATGGGTTGTTCAATAATTTTAATCTATGCCTTTTGTTAAAATATGTTTTAGCATATTTATCAACTTCAATTTGTATATGAGTTAAAAAATTGAATACGTCTTCATTTAAAATTTCTATCTTTTTTCCATTTTCGTCTATTAATTGATCAGTATTATGTTTTAAATTTTTAATTAAGCCAAATATTTTTTTATTAATATTTAATTTTTTTATTACTTTTTGTACTTCTTTAATTTGATTTGCATTACCATCTACTATTATTACGTCTATTAATTTATGATAATTTGATAAAAATTTTTCTGCATTTTGGTGTATGTATTCAACATCTGCATTTCGATTTTTATTTTTTTGCAGTTTAAAAGATCTACTTAAAGAAGTAACCAGTTTTCCATTTATATAAACACAAGCCTGACCAACTACATCTTCAGTGCCTTTTAAAAAAGAATTATCAAATATAACTAATCTTTTTGCATTAGAATTCAAAATTAAAGATAAGTTCTCTATTGTTTTTTGTAGATCTTTTTCTTTTTTTATAAATTTAGTTATTTTTTTATCTATTTCATTTTTAGCATTTTCATTAGCTATATCAATTAAAATTTGAAATTGCTTAGTTATATTTTTTTTAACTAAATTTAAAACATCTAAATTAAAAGATAAATATTCATTAGGTATTAGTATAAAATCTGGGACATTATTAGAATAATAATGTTGATTTAAAAATTCATTAATTGTTGATTCTTTTGAAGTTTTAATTTCGCATGCAAAATCAAGTTTGTTTATTAAACTAGAAGATCTATAGTTCATTATTGAAATAAATAATATTGAATCTTTTTCATAAAACCCAAAAACATCAAAATTTTGGTTTGTTTTCAATTCTATATTTTGATAATCATCTTTTTTTGATATTAATTTTAAAATTTCATTATATTCTTTTGCTAAATCATATTGCCTATTAGATATAGCTTCAATAATTTTGCTATCTAATTCTTTTTTAAAATTCTTATCAAATTTCATTATTTTTTTTGCTAACTCAAATTTTTCTTCTATAAAATCTTTTGTTTGCTTTTTTATTATTATTCCCTCTTTTGATAAAAGCAAATGTATTAAATACTTTTCAAGAGGTTTATATGAAACATTAGACACTAAAGGACCATAATAAATAGTATCTTTTGATTTTTTATATTTAGACACTATTTTAATAGTTAATTCATTTTTTGTTTTTCTTATACACAAATAAGGAAATGTGCTTTGAGAGGGATATAAAACATTATAAAAAGGTTGATATTTTATAATACTATTTCTTTCAAACATTAAGGCTTCTTTTTCTGTGTTTAAAACTGTAATTTCAAAAGATGCTATTTCTTTTAGCATCTTAGGGGTTTTATATGAGTTTAGCATTTTAGGATCAAAATACTGGCTCATTCTTAATTTTAAGTTTTTAGCTTTTCCAACATAAATAACTTGATCGTTTTTATCTTTTCAAAAATAAACACCAGGTTTTGTTGGAACATTAACAATTTCTTTTTTTTCTATCATTTTGTAATTTTTTTAAATACTATGTTTTTTTATTATTTCAATTAAAGTATTAAGTCTTTTAAGAGGGTCTATATCAAAATCTAAAACTAAATATTCAAATGATTTATCATTATAAGCTCCAAATAAAGGCAATTTTCTAGTCAAATCTCATCTTAAATTAATGTATTTATATGGAGTAGACTTTGCTAAAAAACTAGCATCAAATTCATATAGTGGTTTTCATAAAATATTAATTGAAGTATTAAAATCCTTATTTTCTCAAGCATCATAATAAAACTTACTATTTAAATTCTTGTTTTGTCCAAAACTAATCATTAGAGCAAATTTTTCGTTTTTTAATTCCAAAGGAATCATAGCATAATGTTCAAATAAATAATTTTTCTTGACAACATCTTCAATAATTAACACTAAATATGGGTGCTTTAAATTCTTAATTTTATTAAATTGTTCTTCATTAACTTTATATAAAATAGCGTTGTCGATTATAGGAAAATTTTTATTTAATTTTTCTATTTCAATAAAAGAATTCATTTCATTTTCATTACGATATATTGTTGTAAGAGTGGGTTCATCTTCTGGGGCTAAATAAACCTGACCAAATTCTAACTTTGTATATATTTGAACATTTTCAATCATTTCATTTGTATCCAAAGCCATAACATTAACAATATGTCTTTGATAATGAGGAAATTTATTTCAACGATCAAGCATAAACAATTCTTCTTTAGTTATTTCAAAAACAAAGCCATTAATTTTGTTTGAATTATCTTTTTTTATTAATAAATTGCTTTCTGAATCTATGCATTTTGCATAACCATTTAGAACAGCTGGTCTTTTTGTTTTTCAATTAGATAATAAGTTTTCATAAAACAAGGGATCTTGTATGCTTGCATAAGCAAAGACATAAATTTTTTGATTATTCATTTTATTCTCCTAGGACTATATAATAAATAAAATATAGTTTTATATTATTAAAAAAATTATATCAAATTTAACAGCTTACTTTTTTAAGAAAAAAATAATTAAATTACAAAAAATAATTATATTTTTCAATCTTAATTTAATTACTAAAGTTTTTAGACTAATCATTTTAAATATAAACAGTTTTGGTATAATTAAAAGATAAAAAAATAAGAAAGGTTTTTATAATGATAAATGAAAAATTATTAAATAAATTTAATAAAAAATATAATTCTGATCCAACAAATAAAGCAGTGGAAAATGCTGTTGCTAAAGTAGGGATTAAAGAAGCTTCTATTAATCAAGATGCTATAAGAAGACATAATTTTAAATTTTCACATACTACCAAAAAAGGTGATGTAACAGAACAAAAACAAAGTGGAAGATGTTGAATGTTTGCAGCATTAAATACCGCTAGAGTCGACACAATGAAAAAATATGATTTAAAAACAACAGAGTTTTCACAATCATATACATTATTTTGAGATAAATTAGAAAGATCAAATTACTTTTTTGATGCAATAATTGATACAGTTGAAGAAGATTTAGATTCAAGAGTTGTAGCGCATTTATTAAAATCACCATTAGAAGATGGCGGACAATGAGATATGTTTAGTGCTTTATTGGATAAATATGGAATAATTCCAAAAGACCATATGCCAGAAACATTTAGTTCTTCTAGCACATATACAATGGATACACATTTAACTTCAATGTTAAGATATTTTGCATTTGAATTAAGACAAGAATATTTAAAATCAAAAAATATTAAATTATTACAAGACAAAAAAGAAGATTATTTATACAAAATTTATAACATTTTAGTTAAATCTTTAGGTTTGCCTCCAAAAGAAGTAAATTTTGAATATGAAGATAAAGAAGGAAAATATCATAGACTTCCATCAATGACTCCACAACATTTTTTTAAAGAAGTGGTTGGTTGAAATTTAAGTAATAAAGTTAGTGTTATTAATTCACCAACAGATGATAAACCATACAATAGAATCTACACTATTAAATATTTAGGAAACGTCGCTGGTAAAAAAATCAAACATTTAAATTTACCTATAGAAGAATTGAAAAGAATGGCTATAGAGTCTATTAAAGCAGGGGAACCTGTATGATTTGGTTGTGATGTTGGAAAAATGAGCCAAAGTATAGTTGGTATTATGGACCATGAAATGTTTAAATATGAAGAAGTTTATGGATATAACCCAAAATGAACTAAAGGTCAAAGATTACAATATGGCGAATCTTTATTAACGCATGCAATGGTATTTACTGGTGTAAACTTAGACAAAGAAGGTAATCCTATTAATTGACAAGTTGAAAACTCATGAGGTACTAAAATAGGTCGTGATGGAGTATTTTCAATGTCGGATAAATGATTTGATGAATTTACTTATCAAATTATGATAGATAAAAAGTATTTATCAAAAGAAGCAAAAGACGTTTATGAAAATTCAGAAATTATTGAGGTTGCTCCTTGGGACCCGATGGGTGCTTTAGCTAAATAAAAAAAATCAGACTTACAAAAAAATGTCTGATTTTATTTTGCATTTTTCATTGAACGCATAACTTGTCTAATTTGAGCTTCTGAAGCTTTACGTCCCATTTGTTGAAACATAACCCTAATCATTTTTTCATTAATAGGGGGATTTTCCCTTAATTGTTTTTCAAATTTCTTTTTAGTAATAAATATTGCAGCTATAGCTCCAATAGCAGCAAATACTAAAGGTAATACTACTAATAAAACAATTCCATAAACAGGCATATCTTATTTTCCTTTCTTAACAACTTTTTTAACAATTAACAATGTAATAATGGGTATAACTAATACTACTAGAATACTAATAAAGAATACTTTTGCTCAAAATTTATGAGCATCGCTTCTTTGTTTTGATAAATCTGTGTAATTCATTACTTCTTGTCCAAAGAAATTTTGAATATCTACCATTCTCTTTTTACGATAGATAGAATTAACAATAAATAAAATTACAACCGTTATTAGTATACCACAAAGAATATAAACTACTAAGTCTGGATTTGAAAAACTATTTAAAATTCACTCTTTAAATTTAAAAACCTTTCAAGATGTATCTTTAATAGCTCAAAAAATTAATGTAAATAAACCGACATAAAATAATATAGAGACTACCAATCATGTACGTCTAACTTGTTTTTTCATTAGTTTTTCATATAATATTGCTACAAAGGGAGGCGTAAATGATTCGCCTTCTGATATTCTTTCCCTATAATGCAAAATTGATTTTTTTATCCCTGATAATTCAATTGATTCAAAAGTTAATACTACAATTGATATGGTTCCTAAAAGGACAGGTATAATATATCATCCCCAAGGTACAGCCTTAGAAGGATCTTTTAAAAAATTTATAAAAGATTTTGAACTAAAAGCAAATAATAATATCAATATCAATGAAGTTAAAAAAACAAGAGATAAAAATATTATATTAATAGTTTTGATTGTAGTTTCCGATTTAAAAACTTTATATATACCATTAGGAATTACACCTTCAGGATCCAATGTTCTTGATGGCTTGTATATATTTTTGGTTTTAATATCTTGATCAGCCATGTGATTTGTAGCAGTGGCTGTAATGGCCATTTGGTTATTTGAATTAGCTTCCAATGAACCAGTTATAATTGGTTTGATATCCATTCTACCCCTTTTTTTGTGTATCAGTTTTTAAAATAGCCAAAAATGCTTCTTGTGGAACTTCTACACTTCCGATTTGTTTCATTCTTTTCTTACCGGCTTTTTGTTTATTTAGTAATTTTTGTCTACGAGTAACATCGCCACCATAAAGCTTAGCAGTAACATCTTTACGATATGCTTTAATTGTTTCTCTTGCTATAATTTTACCCCCAATTGCTGCTTGAACTGGAATTTCGAAATTTTTTCTTGGAACTACTTGTTTTAGCTTTTCTGTTAATTCACGACTCTTTGCATAAGCAAAGTCCCTATGAACTACTAGAGCAAGTGCATCAATTTTTTCACCATTTAGCATAATATCTACTTTAACTAAATCACTTTCACGTAGCCCAATATGCTCATAATCAAAAGAAGCATAACCCTTTGAATAACTTTTCATTAAATCAAAAAAGTCAAAAATTGTTTCATTTAATGGAAGTTCATAAATTAAACGTCTTCTTTTATCATCTAAATATTCAATATTAATATATTTCCCTCTTTTAGATTGGCATAATTCCATAATTGGACCAATATATTCCTCAGTTAGCATAATTGAAGCTCTAATATATGGTTCTTCAATTGATTTAATTAAACTACGATCAGGGAAAAGTGATGGATTAGTAATATATTCAATATCACCATTTGTTAACGTAATAACAAATTCTACTGATGGAGCTGTAGCTAAAATATCTAAATTAAATTCTCTTTCAAGTCTTTCTTGCAAAACATCCATATGTAAAAGACCTAAAAAACCTATTCTAAACCCAAATCCTAAAGCTTTTGAAGTTTCTGGTTCTCAAACTATAGAAGAATCTGATAAACTAATTTTTTCTAAAGCATCTTTTAAAGCATTATAATCTCTAGTGTCAACAGGATAAAAACCTGTATAAACAACTGGCTTCATTTTCTTATAACCAACTAATGGCATGGCAACAGGATTATCTAATTGTGTAATAGTATCACCGACAGCGACATCTTTTACATCACGAATAGATGCTGCTATCCATCCTACTTCTCCAGCTACAAGTTCATCTCTTTTTTCTTCATTAGGATTTTTTACTCCTAATTCTGTAACTGTATATGATTTTTTAGTTTGCATAAAATATATTTTGTCGCCAACATTTATTTTTCCATTAAAAAGACGAGCATAAATAACTACCCCTCGGTAATTATCAAAATAACTATCAAATATTAGAGCTTCTAAGGGTTTAGAATTATTCGCTTCCTTAGGAGCAGGAATACGATTAATTATTGCTTCAATAACTTGATCTATATTTATTCCAGTTTTAGCAGATATGAGTATAGCATCAGAAGCATCTATTCCAATAATATTTTTTATTTCTTCTTTTACTCTTTCTGGATCAGCACTAATTAAATCTACTTTATTAATAACAGGAACTATTTCCAAATTGTGTTCAATTGCCAAATAAACATTAGCTAATGTTTGAGCTTGAATGCCTTGCGTTGCATCAACTAAAAGTATTGCTCCTTCACATGCAGCTAAACTTCTACTAACTTCATATGTGAAATCAACATGACCGGGGGTGTCAATTAAATGAAAAATATAATCTTTATATTTAATTTGAATAGCGTTTAGTTTAATTGTAATTCCCCGCTCTTGCTCTAAATCCATAGAATCTAAGATTTGAGGTTTTGCTTCACGAGCTGAAACTGTATTAGTAAATTCTAAAATACGATCAGCCAATGTACTCTTGCCATGATCGATATGAGCTATAATTGCAAAATTTCTTATATTTTTTTTATTCATATTTTGTTAAATTATATTTTAAAACGCGCTTTTTTTAATTAAAAAAAAATTAATTAACATATTCAATAAGCATAAATTGTGTCTTTTTTTAATCTTATCTTATATAATAATATTCTATGCTATATGTTTTATATAATTTACTATCCAAAAGTGGGAAAAATCCAAGAAAACTTTTTAATATTGTTTCTAAAACAGTTAATACTTTTAAAAAAGATAATTTAAAAGTAATTGACATTACCAAAATTCAAGATTACAAAAAAGAAATTGATAATGTCAAAAAAGAAGACACAATTGTAATAATAGGAGGGGATGGCACTTTAACTCACATTACTGATAAATTAAGACATATAAAAAATCTACCAGATATTTATGCCTATAAAGCGGGTACTGGTAATGATTTTATTAGAAATATAAAAGCAACTAAAGAATACAAAGTAATTAAAAGAAAATTTTATAGAATAAATGAATATTTGCATAAATTACCTATTATTAAATCTGGAAATTTAGAACGAAGTTTTTTAAATGGGGCTGGCTTTGGTCTTGATGCCATGATAGCAAAGGCAACAAATGATAAAAAAAATAAAGATGGAAAAGCTTCTTTTTTTAAGGTTAGTTTAGATTGTGTAAAGAAATTTAAACCTATGGATAATATAAAATTAACTATAGATGGCAAGGAATATATATTTAATAAAGTTAGTTTAATATCAGTAATGAATGGTCCATATTATGGAGCTGGAATGAAAATAGCACCAAAAGCTAATATTAAAAAAGATTATTTAAGTGTAACTATAATTTCAAATATTAAAACTATAAAATTATTATGTGTATTTAGTTTAGTATATTCAGGTTTACACACTAAAGTAAAAAGTGTAACTCAACTATTTGGAAAAAATATTAAAATAGAAAATATACCGAATAATTTTTCTCAAATAGATGGAGAAATATTCGAAACAAACAATAGAATAGAGATATACAAAAAAAATGCAGATTAATGCATTTTTTTGTTTATTTTTTATTAATTTGCTTTATTTCTTTAGGGCTTAATATCATTTCAAATTCTTTAATTTTTTTAAATTTATTATTCTTTTTTTCAATTGATAATAAGATTATTTTATGAACAAAATATATTGGTATTAATATTAATGGAATACCCAATCCATAAGCTATTAAAATAGGAGAATTAGATAATTGCTCATGGCCTTTAAACACTTTTGCAATAGGATTAACAAAAGCTACTAATAATAGAAATATTAAAGAAAATATGACCGAACTATAAACTTTTCAATAAAAAATAGGGTTAGACATTATAGCAGGTTTTTTAGACATTAAATTTATTGAATTAAATGTAGCAGTAATTCCTAATACTAAAAATGCTACTGTTGAAGCGGCTCCAAGAATATTATTAGGATCATTATATTTAGCTCATAAAGCACCCAAATAATATGCTACCATGGACATTATTCCTATTAGAATTCCTTGCCATAAAGTGTTTATTCCCATATAATTAGCAAAAATAGATTCATACTTTGAAATTGGTCTTTGATTCATATAATTTTCTTTTGAATCTTGCAATCCCAAAGCTATAGCAGGAAAACCATGAGTAAATAAGTTAATTCACAGCAATTGTGTTGCTGATAATATATATATTTCTTTTCCAGCTAATTCTGTTCAACTATTAAATATTAATTTAAAAATAATTAAACCAAAAAATACAAGAATAATTTCAGCTATTGAAGTAATTAAAAGGTTTTGAATAACATTTTTTATTTTTTGATAAATCGAACGTCCATTTTTAACTGCGCTAACAATTGTTGAAAAATTATCATCTGCTAAAATCATATCAGCTGCCTGTTTTGAAGCTTCAGTTCCTGTTATGCCCATAGCACAGCCTATATCTGCTTTTTTTAAGGCCGGAGCGTCATTTACACCGTCTCCAGTCATAGCTACTACTTGATTACGTTTTTGTCAAGCATTTACTATTCTTAATTTATCCTCAGGTTTAACACGAGCATATACTGAATACTTCTCAATACTATTAGCTAAATCTTCATCCGATATTTTATCTAATTCTATTCCTGTTATGGTTTTATCACCGTCTCGATATATATCTAAACTTTTTGCTATTGCAATAGCTGTATTTATATTATCTCCAGTAATCATAACCGGTTTAATTCCAGCACTTCTACAAATAGATATAGCGTCTTTTGCTTCTTGTCTTGGAGGATCAATCATTGCAACTAAACCGTCAAAATTCAATTCTTTTTCTAAAAAAGCATTTTTTTGATTTGAATTCAATTTTTTAAATTTATCTAAATCTTTTTTAGAAATTTCTTTAGAAGCTATTGCTAGAACTCTATAAGCATTATTTGCTCATTCATTATTCTTTTTTAAAATTAAATCTTTTTGTTTATTATCTAAAAAAGATTTATTAATTAAAACATCTGGAGCTCCTTTTACTATAACTAAATACTTATCATTAATTTTATTAATAGTACTCATTAACTTTCGATCTGAATCAAAAGGTAAAACACTTATTCTATGATATTCATTAATTAAATCGGCTTTAGTTTTATATTTAGAAAATTTTTCTAAAGAATATAAAAAGGCAACTTCCGTTGGATCTCCAACAGGTTTATATTCTCCATCTTCAAATACTAAATTAGCTTCGGAACACAATGAACCATATTCAATTAATTTTAAAAAACTATTATCTATTTTTAAATTACTTAAATTGTCTATTTTATTTGTTTTAAAATCATATAAATTTACTATAGTCATTTTATTTTGAGTTAATGTTCCTGTTTTATCTGAACATATAATTCCACAACTACCCAATGATTCAACGGCCATTAATCCTTTTACTATGGCATTCTTTTTAGCCATTTTTTGAATTCCTATAGCTAGAATTATTGAACTAAAGGCTATCAAGCCTTCTGGAATGGCAGCAACTGCTAAAGATACCCCATTTACTATTACTGTGCTTCAAAAATACATGTCTTTAAAATGGGCTGTATTTGGAATTGCAAATAATAATTGCATCAATATACTTGCTAAAAATAAGGCTATTCCAACATATCCAAAAATTTTTCCTAATCTATTAATTTTAATTTGTAAAGGACTAAGAGATTGCTTTTGTGAACTTACTAAAGAAGATATTTTACCTAATTCTGTTTGAGAACCAATTGCACTAACAACGTAATATCCTGTTCCTGTTGCAATTATTGAAGAAGAATATAACATAAATTTACGATCACCAAGAGCTAAATCAAAATCTCTTTTTGCCATATAATCTTTATAGGCAGGTTCACTTTCCCCTGTTAAGGAGCTTTCAATAGCTGATAAATTAGAAGAAAATAATAAATATCCGTCAGCAGGAACAACATCTCCAGCTTCTAAAATTACAACATCTCCTATAGTAATTTCAGAAGAATTTAAATTAATTAAAGAACCGTTTCGCATAACTTTTGCTTGCAAAGGATTTAATTTGCTTAAAGCATCAACTGCTTTTGCACTTTTTATTTCTTGAATGGCTCCTATTAAGGAATTTGATAAAACAACAAACATTATAATAGAGGGTTCTACAAATTCAACCACTAATTTTGAATCAAAATTTCAATTATTTCTTACGCCACTTATTATAGCAAAAATATAAGACAATAAAGAAGCGAACATTAAAATGATTACAAGAATGTCTTTAAATTGTGATAAATAAACTAAAAAAGGATTCGCTTTTTTTGTTTTATTTAATTCGTTTTTTCCAAAAGTTTTATGTCTTAAACTAGCTTCTTCATTATTTAAACCTAATTTCATATTAGTATTTAACATTTCATTTGTTATTTCTGGCAAAACTTCTAATTGTTTTTTCATTTGCTCTCCTTTAAGTTTATAACATTATATATTTTATTAAAAATAAACCTTTAATTTCAATAATAAAAAAGAAACCAATACCAAAATTGGTATTGGCTATTAAAAGTTATCAAATAATTATGATAAACGAGCTGATGCATATGAGTGTAGAACTAAATCATTTAGTTCTTTAGCTTCTCTAATATCTGCAATTTTACATGGGCAGTATTTATCAGCTTCACATTCACAGTATTCACCATTTAAAATTCTGTCATATTTAACTTTATTTGATAATGCTATTCTTCTTTCGATTGGAGTAGAAGCAAACATGATTACCATGTATAGAATGAATAATCCTGATGTTGCTGAGTAAGCAATTAAGTCAGGTTTTAGAGCATTTAAGTCTGCTCCTGGAGTCATATATCTACCTAATGTTATACCCAATGAAATAAATGGATCTAACATCTTAATAATCATTGTTATCATAACCATAAATATAGCTACATAACCTGCTCATACAGTGTGTTTATTTTCTTTAACTGCAATGAAGTGTTTCTTTCTGTTTTCTAGAACACCAATAATTGAAAATGCAATGAATGCAAATGCGAATACTGCCATTCAGTCAGCCATTAAGTCTGAGAACGATAATAATCTACCGATGTTTCATCCATATACAGTGTCAGCTGGAGTTGCACCATCAACACCTCAGAAGTCTAGATATGCATAAGCACCTATAACTGTAAATACAATCATAAATGGTAATGATAAAATTAAACAGAATAATGTTCCAATAATTGGAGTGTTTGAGTGTTTCATGTATCTATAAGCTTTAGCAGGAACGAAAATTTCTCCTTCCTTAATTAAGTCTTCAACGAAACGTGTTGCTCACATTGAGAAACCGTTTAAGATACCGATAACACCAATTGCTATCATAATGTTAATAGCACCAAAAGCTCATCCATGACCACTTTTGCTTAATAAACCACCAAAGTCATAGAATCCACCTGATTTAGCACCCAATGACATAGCTGCTGCAATTAGTATATAAATACCTGTCATTGTGAATAAACCAACAACTAAAGCAGCAGGAGTTTTTTCTGGGTTTTTCATTTCAGATTGAATACCAGCTGAAACATAGAAACCATCAAAAGCAAAGAAGATACCTGCTAATGATCCGAAAATTCCTAATACTGGAGTTAATCTTAAGAATGAGTTTGAACTCTTGTCAAATAAATTATCAACTGTAATTGGAGTTCAAACTGAATCTGATCCTCCTAAACGTTGAGTAGCGAAGTAATAGAAACCTACAATAACAATAGCTACTAAAGGAATAAACTTAACTGATGTAATAATTAAGTTTTGAATATTTCCTGCACGTCCACTTAGACCTGCTGAAAACAACATTCAAAGAGTTAATACTAAACCAATTAAGAAGTAGAATCATGGAGCTGATTCTGAATTTCCAAATGTAGTTGTCATGCCAAAACCTTGAAATCCATCTTGGAATTGTACGATTACATAGTAAGGCATGAAAAAGTATGTAAATGGAAGATATAGATAAGTCATAAAGAACTTATTAGCTTTATAAATATACAATGTATTAAAAGCTTTTGTTCAACCAATCATACCTAAGTTGTCGTTACGTCCTGAAGCTACTTCAACTAGTGCTAGAGCTAAAGTAATTACAGCAAAACCAGCGATCAATCATGTTGCTAAAGCTAAAGCAATATTTCCTGCTGAGTATTCTAGAACTGATTTAGATCTTAGAAAAATCCCAACACCGATTGATGAACCAATAACAACCATGATGGCTGCAAAGAAACTAATTTTTTTCTTTGTGCTTGAAGTAACAACCATTTGTTCTTCGGCCATAATATTTCCTTTCATATAAATTCAATATAAATAAAATTCGAACTTTAGATACACCCACATTTATATGCATTAAATATGTCCCACAAAAGATGTATCCTTTAAAATTATAATATTTTAAAATAAATAATTATTTTTTATTATTGAATATTCCTTTATTTTTCAATATTTTTTGCTTTTTTTATGCTTGAAACACATAAAAAAATGTATATTGAAAAGTCTTTAATATTGACATTGAAAAAATATCAATATTGCTTCAATGTAAATTTAATAAAAAATAAAAAAATAAAGCAGTATTTTTTTTGCTTTATTTTTAAAATTTTTTGACACAAAATTTAAAAATTTTCAGAATTTCATATAAATTCATAATCCTTAATTTTTATTGTGTCTCCATCTTTAACTTTTGAATTTTTAATTAATTCAAAAACACCCAATGATTTTAATTTAGCATTAAATCTTCACAAGTTATCTTGAGAAATTACAGGTACTTTATCATAAATTTTACAAACCTCATCCCCTATTATTTCATAAGTACCATTTGAAAGTTTTTTTATTTCAATAGGATTTTTTGCTAACTGAATAACAACAACATCTTCATTATTATCTTTAATTCGATCTAACATTGAAGACTTAGATTTTTCTAATGAATTTCATAATTCTTTTTTAATTTCTTCAATGTTAGAATTTATAAATGCGGAATTTTCAATTAATTTTAATTTTGGATATTTTTGTCTAAATTCTTTAATATGAACACCAAAATATTCTAAATCTTTTTTATTAGCAATAATAACCTGTGGTAATTTTTCTAATTTAAGATTGTAAGATTTTAATTCCTTATTTATAACTTCATAATCTTCAATAGGATTTTTATATTTTGAACCAAAGTCAATAATATGACATATTAATCTACAACGTTCTATATGTTTTAAAAATTGAATACCTAATCCCTTTCCTTCTGAAGCTTTTTCAATAAGGCCGGGAAGATCGGCTACAACAAATGATTTATCATAATATTTCACTAAACCTAATTGTGGAACGAGGGTAGTAAAATCATAATCTGCTATTTTAGGTTTTGCATTTGAAATCATTGAAAGCAATGTACTTTTACCTGCGCTTGGTTTGCCTAAAAACCCAACATCAGCTAAAACTTTTAAAGTCAGGTGTAATTCTAATTTTTCACCAGCGGTTCCATTTTCACAAATTCTTGGTGCAGTGTTTCTTGAAGATTTAAATCTTAAATTTCCCTTTCCGCCTTCTCCGCCTTTAGCAATTAAATATTTTTCTTCAGAAATTATATCAGCTATTAATTGACCGTCTTTGTAAACCATTGTTCCTAATGGTACTTTTATAATTGAGTCTTTTCCTCCTCTACCATAAGCATTTTTAGGTTTACCATTTTCTCCATCTTCAGCTTTTATTTTATTTTGATAATAAAAAGGTAATAAAGTGTTTTGGCCAGGATCTCCTTGAAAAAAAATTGAACCTCCGTTACCTCCATCACCTCCATCTGGACCACCTTTATCAACATGGGCTTCACGACGAAAACTGATGATGCCGTCACCACCTTTTCCTGCTATTGCTATAATATTAACTTCATCTATAAATTTCATGTGCTAATTTTACCAAAAAAAGAGAATAAAAACTCAGATTGTTAATCTGAGTAGTAATTATTTTTTATCTATTCTTGCAAATAAAATTTTATTTGCATTAGGATTAATATTATCAAATTTAGAAAAATTAGTTATATCTTCTTTTTTTAGATTTTTTTGATTTAAAAATTGTGATATTGTAGCACACTTATTAGGCATTACAACTGAAAACATTAAGGTTACTACATAAATACCATTTAATAAAGTGTTTAAAACTACATTAAGTCTAGTTAAATTTTCTTTTAATAATCATGGCTTTGTTAAATCTATATATTCATTTAATTTTGAAGATAAAGCAATAGCTACTTTTAATGCTTTATCAGCTTGAAAATCATTAAAATAATTTACATATTCATTATATATATTAGATAATTCTAAAAGAATACTGTTATCAATTTCTTGAATATTTTCATGTATATATTTTGTACCATTATCAAAATTTTGATTAATCATTTTAATAGTTCTATTTACCAAATTACCAAAATTATTAGCTAAATCGGCATTTAAAACATTTATTAAAAGTTCTTCACTAAAAGAAAAATCATTATTTATATTAACTTGTGAACTAAAAAAGTATTTTATTTCTTCTGGCCCATATTTTTCAATTAAGGGAATAGGTTCAATAACGTTTCCTTTAGATTTCGACATTTTGCCTTCAGGAGTAATTATTCAAGAATGTACTACTTCTTTTGTTGGTAAATTTATATCTAAAGATTTTAAAAATATTGGTCAATAAATAGAATGGAAACGTGAAATTTCTTTAGCTAAAACATGTACTCTTTCATTTCCATTTTCTCAATATTTAAGATAGTTAGAATTGTCATTAGTTTGATAGCCTAAAGCTGTTAAATAACTAAACAAAGCATCTAATCACACATAAATAACATGTTGCTTTTGATCATTATAATCATTCTTAGGAATTTTAATACCCCAATCAAAAGAAACTCTAGTAATTGATAAATCTTCTAATCCCTTATTTAAAAAATTATTTAATAGTTCTTTATGAGTACTTTTATTAGTTAAAAAATCAGTTTCTTTGTTAAAAAATTCTTTAATTCAAGGTTGAAATTTTTTCATATCAAAAAAATAACTTTCTTCCTCTATTTCTTGAAGTTCATGGTTAGAACTTGGATGATAGTATTTATTATTTTTAAAAACAGCTTGTGTTTTAGTAAAAAATTCTTCATCACTTACTGAATACAATCCAGAATAACTATCTTTATAAATATAACCTTTTTCATACATTTTTTGAAATACTTTAATTATTGTGTTTTCATGATCTATATTAGTGGTGCGACTATAATAGTCATAATCTATATTTAATCTATTTCATAAATCTTCAAATTTTTTAGATTGCATATCCACATATTTTTGAGGGTCTAGATTACTTTCTTCAGCCTTTTTTTGAATTTTTTGACCATGTTCATCTATGCCAGTACTAAAAAAAGTATCGTATCCTTGAGTTTTTTTAAAATTACGATATACTCAAGCTAAAGTTGTAGTTAATAAATGTCCTATATGAAGATTACCACTAGGATAATAAATAGGAGTTGTAATGTAAAAAGTTTTTTTATTAGTATTATTCATAATTATTTTTCTCCTTTAGCTTTGATAGGAACATATAACTTTTGAGTTTCTAAACGATAAGAATGATCATTTATATCTTCATTGTGTAAATATATATTTGGTTCAAAATATGTTCCTCAACCTGAATTAAATCTTGCTTCAACTAAACAAAATTTAGGTTGACTATTAATTCTAGTATAAACCAATTGTACTCTTTTAGGTTCAAAATTATATTTTCTTAATAAGTAAATTAAATCAATATATCTAGCCATAGGTAAAACTATTGTTAAATAACCTTTTTGTTCGATAATTTTTGAAGATAAAGATACTAATTGTTCTAAATTTAAATTTATTTCATGGGTAGCTAGTTTTTGTTCATTTGTACCAGTTGTTCTAGTCTGATTATAATTTTCATTATAATAAGGTGGATTGGCAACGATAGAAGAATATTTTTTAGCTAATTTATTTCCACATTTAAAAGCGTAATCTTTTGCATATTCTTTAAAATCTGCTTCTATAATATTAATTTGATTATTAAATTTATTTAAATTTATATTTTTTTTAGCTAGTTCAACTGCTTTTGATTGAATTTCAATTGCATCTATTTTTATTTTTTTTGATCGAGCAGCAATAAAAATAGAAAGAGCTCCATTATTTGCGCCAATTTCCAAAATATTAGAAACATTGCGATTAATAGCTAAAAAATTACCCAATAAAATTGTATCTACCGAATAATTAAACATACTTTTATCTTGGTATACAAATAAATCTCCACCATAACCTAAATTATTTTTAATAATTTGCTCTTTTTTCATAGTTATTAATTATAAATGATAAACAGTTGATAAATTATTTTTTTATTTTAAGTAATCTTAAAAAAATAAAAAAATCCAATTAAGGATTTCATTTTGCGGCTCATCGCATTTTTTTGTTCTCTGAAAACTGAATATCGACAAATAATTTAGATTACTTCTATAGAATCACTATTAAACCAATCAATTTATTAGTACTGGTCAGCTGAATGCATTACTGCACTTACACCTCCAGCCTATCAACCTCATAGTCTATAAGGAATTTAATAGGGAATACTCATCTTTGAGGGGGCTTCCCGCTTAGATGCTTTCAGCGGTTATCCCTGCCGCACTTGGCTACCCAGCTATGCTCCTGGCGGAACAACTGGCACACCATCGGTGCGTCCACTCCGGTCCTCTCGTACTAAGAGTAGCTCTCATCAATATTCCAACGCCCACATCAGATAGGAACCAAACTGTCTCACGACGTTTTGAACCCAGCTCGCGTACCGCTTTAATGGGCGAACAGCCCAACCCTTGGAACCGACTCCAGCTCCAGGATGCGATGAGCCGACATCGAGGTGCCAAACCTTCCCGTCGATGTGATCTCTTGGGAAAGATAAGCCTGTTATCCCCGGGGTAGCTTTTATCCGTTGAGCGACGGCCTTTCCACGAAGAACCGCCGGATCACTAAGTCCTGCTTTCGCACCTGCTCGACTTGTAGGTCTCACAGTCAATCACACTTCTACCTTTATGCTCTTTAATACGGTTTCTGACCGTATTGAGTGTAACTTTGAACGCCTCCGTTACCCTTTAGGAGGCGACCGCCCCAGTCAAACTACCCACCACACACTGTCCTCTTGCCAGATTATGGCAACAAGTTAGAAGTTCAACGTAACAAGGGTGGTATTTCAACGATGACTCCACTTGAACTAGCGTCCAAGCATCATAGTCTCCCACCTATCCTACACAAGTTAAATCAAACTCCAATATGAAGTTATAGTAAAGCTCCACGGGGTCTTTTCGTCTAGATGCGGGTCTCCGGCGTCTTCGCCGGAACCATAATTTCACCGAGTCCAATGTCGAGACAGTTAAGAGATAATTACTCCTTTCGTGCAGGTCAGTATTTAGCCGACAAGGAATTTCGCTACCTTAGGACCGTTATAGTTACGGCCGCCGTTCACCCGGGCTTCACATCAATGCTTCGCATAACTAACATCTTTGCTTAACCTTCGGGCACTGGGCAGGAGTCACCCCATATACATCGTCTTACGACTTAGCATAGAGCTGTGTTTTTGATAAACAGTTCCCCCTTACTATTCACTGCGGCCCACTTTTTAGGGTGGGCATCCCTTCTTGCGAACTTACGGGATGATTTTGCAGAGTTCCTTGACATTGGTTTTCTCGCTCGCCTTAGAATACTCATCTTGGGGACGTGTGTCCGTTCTCGGTACGGGTTTCTATAAACTTAAGTTAGAAGCTTTTTTAAGAGGTATGGAATCATCCAATTTGCTACTTGGTTGCCCTTTCACTATGCATCATAGTTCCCGGTTAAGCTGTGCGGATTTGCCTACACAACCCAGTTGCTACTTACCCCACAATCCAATAAGTGGTAGTACTATCCTCCCCCGTCACTCCATCACATTCATAGAAAGTACAGGAATATTAACCTGTTGTCCATCGGCTACGCCTTTCGGCCTCGTCTTAGGACCCGACTAACCCTGGGTGGACGAACCTTGCCCAGGAAACCTTCCCCAATAGGCGTCAGAGATTCTCACTCTGAATCGTTACTCATACCGGCATTCTCACTTGTAAGCGCTCCACCAGTCCTCACGGTCTGGCTTCAATGCCCTTACAACGCTCTCCTAACGCATTTTCATGCCCGTAGCTTCGGTATTGTGTTTTAGTCCCGTTGAATTATCGGCACAGAACCTCTCGACTAGTGAGCTATTACGCACTCTTTAAACGATGGCTGCTTCTAAGCCAACATCCTAGCTGTTTAAGAAATTCCACAACCTTTCTCACTTAACACAATTTTGGGACCTTAGCTGACGATCTGGGTTGTTCCCCTCGCGTGCATCGACGTTATCACCGATGTACCGACTGCATAGTAATTCATGATAGTATTCGGAGTTTGATTATAGTCAGTACGGCTAGGCGCCGCCATTCCATATTCAGTGCTCTACCCCCATCACTTAACACTACACGCTAGCCCTAAAGCTATTTCGGAGAGAACCAGCTATCTCCAAGTTCGATTGGAATTTCACCCCTACCCACAAGTCATCCGGGCACTTTTTAGCGTACTACGGTTCGGTCCTCCACTTAGTGTTACCTAAGTTTCAACCTGCTCATGGGTAGATCACCTGGTTTCGGGTCTATATCAACATACTAAAGCGCCCTATTAAGACTCGATTTCTCTACGGCTTCGCTTTAATCCACTTAACCTTGCATGTTGACATAACTCGCCGGTCCATTCTGCAAGATGTACGCCATCACCCATTAACGGGCTTTGACTAACTGTAAGTAATTGGTTTCAGGATCTATTTCACTCCCCTCCCGGGGTTCTTTTCACCTTTCCCTCACGGTACTAGTTCGCTATCGGTGTCTGGTTAGTATTTAGCCTTACCGGGTGGTCCCGGCAGATTCAGACAGGGTTTCACGTGCCCCGCCCTACTCAGGATACTACAAAGAGATTTACATATTTCGCTTACGGGAATTTCACCTTCTATGTTTAAGCATTCCAACTTATTCTGCTATATGTAAAATTTGTAACTCTAAAATGTAGTCCTACAACCCCAGCAACGAATGCTGGTTTGGGCTTTTCCCCGTTCGCTCGCCACTACTGAGGGAATCATTCTTTATTTTCTCTTCCTGCTGCTACTGAGATGTTTCAATTCACAGCGTGTCTCTTCATTCGACTATGGATTCATCGATATGATAATTGAGGATTAGCTCAATTAGGTTTCCCCATTCGGAAATCCCCGGATCACAGCTCATTTCCAGCTAACCGAGGCTTATCGCAGGTAATCACGTCCTTCTTCGACTTCCAGACCCAAGGCATCCACCAAAAACTCTTATCTTGTTTAATAGTTTTATTTATTTTTATGTATGACCTATTGTTTGTCTTTTTATTATAGATGTTTATATTCTATAGGTTGATCTAAACTTTGAAATATTAATAATTTAATTTTTCAATGTCGATATTCAGTTTTCAAAGAACAGAGAGATAAATCTCTCAAAACTGGATACAAATAATTTTTCCATAACAATTGTGTACTCCGTAGAAAGGAGGTGATCCATCCCCACGTTCTCGTAGGGATACCTTGTTACGACTTCACCCCAGTCACCAGTCCTACCTTAGGCGGTCGCCTCCGAGGTTAGCAAACCGACTTTGGGTATTACCAGCTCCCATGGTGTGACGGGCGGTGTGTACAAGACCCGAGAACGTATTCACCGCAGCGTAGCTGATCTGCGATTACTAGCGATTCCGACTTCATGGAGTCGAATTGCAGACTCCAATCCGAACTGAGATCGGCTTTTTGAGATTTGCTCCATGTCGCCATATTGCTTCTCTTTGTACCGACCATTGTAGCACGTGTGTTGCCCCACTCGTAAGAGGCATGATGATTTGACGTCATCCCCACCTTCCTCCCAGTTACCCAGGCAGTATCTCTAGAGTCCTCGACATGACTCGTTAGTAACTAAAGATAGGGGTTGCGCTCGTTGCAGGACTTGACCAAACATCTCACGACACGAGCTGACGACAACCATGCACCATCTGTCACTTCGTTAACCTCCACTATATCTCTATAGCTTTGCGAAGGATGTCAAGAGTGGGTAAGGTTCTCCGCGTATCTTCAAATTAAACCACATGCTCCACCGCTTGTGCGGGTCCCCGTCAATTCCTTTAAGTTTCACTCTTGCGAGCATACTACTCAGGCGGATCATTTAATGCGTTAGCTGCGTCAGTGAATCCTCCACCGACTAATGATCATCGTTTACAGCGTGGACTACCAGGGTATCTAATCCTGTTTGCTCCCCACGCTTTCGTCCCTCAGCGTCAGTATAGACCCAGTAAGCTGCCTTCGCCTTTGGTGTTCTTCCATATATCTACGCATTTCACCGCTTCACATGGAATTCCGCTTACCTCTATCTAACTCTAGTTTACCAGTATCCAAAGCGAGCCGGGGTTGAGCCCCGGGATTTGACTCCAGACTTAATAAACAGCCTACGAACGCTTTACGCCCAATAATTCCGGATAACGCTTGCGACCTATGTATTACCGCGGCTGCTGGCACATAGTTAGCCATCGCTTTCTGACAGGGTACCGTCAGCTTGGAAGCATTTCCTCAACCAAGTGTTCTTTCCCTATAACAGCACTTTACAATCCGAAGACCTTCATCGTGCACGCTGTGTCGCTCCATCAAGCTTTCGCTCATTGTGGAATATTCCCTACTGCTGCCTCCCGTAGGAGTTTGGGCCGTATCTCAGTCCCAATGTGGCCGTTCAGTCTCTCGACACGGCTAAACATCATAGTCTTGGTAAGCCATTACCCTACCAACTAACTAATGTTCCGCACCCTCATCCTTTAGCGGAGCTATAAAGCTCCTTTCACAACGGAACCATGCGGTTCCATGCGTATCCGGCATTAGCCAATGTTTCCATTGGGTATTCCAATCTAAAGGGTAGATTAAGCACGTGTTACTCACCCATTCGCCGCTAGGCTTCAAAAGAAACCTCGCTCGACATGCATGTATTAGGCACACAGCCAGCGTTCATCCTGAGCCAGGATCAAACTCTTAAAAATTTGATTTTGGTTATTATGTTTTTTATTTTGTTATTTAATTAAAATTAAATTGACGTTATGGTATTCGTATCCAGTTTTCAAAGAACTATCTCATACACTTAAGTTTGTAAAAGTGCACTTATAGTAGTATATACTAAATTTTAAAAAAAAATTAAAATTATAAAAAAAATTAAAGTTGCATAAAAAAAACAAATATTTTCTTTTAATTTTTAAAAAACAAAAACAAGTTTAGATTTAAAAAATATATAAAAACAAGGCATATTGATTTTAGATTAACCAAAATTAGCCTATGTTATTTATTTTATAAATTTATATACTAATTAAAAACTTTTAAAACTTTTTAAAGGAAAAAAGAACAAAGGAATAAAAGATAATAAATATTTTAATTTGCTTTTTTCTTTTCTATATACAACTATAATTGTTATTAAATTTATTAAATAAAACAATGGAATAGAACAATAAGCTGCATACAATAAAATAAGAGAATTTCAATCACCAGAAGCGTTGTAGAATATTCAAAAATAATCTATAATTAATAATAAAAATATATAGAAAAATATAAAAATATATAAAACTAAACGGTTTATATAATTACTTAATTCAGCATTTATTTTTAGTTTATCAGTTTTTTTAAATATATTAAAATAACTAAAAATACTTCCAATAATGTCAAATAGAAAAATTTTTAAAATTAAAAATATTGCTAATCAACTTAATTGTTTAAAAAGTTCTATTTCAGTTAATTTTAGAAATGGTAAAAATGAAAAAGAAAAATAAAAAATAAATAGAATGTTATTTATGACTTTATTTAAAGAAATGATTTTATTAATTTTTATTTTATTTAACAAGCAATAAATAATATAAGATCCTTCAAAATTTAAATATTTTATAGAATCAGAATTCAAATTAGCAATTTTTTTTGCTAAAAAATTATTAATTATTAAAGTAGCTGATAAATAAAAGCTTGTTAATAAAAAGAGCTTTATTCCAAAAAATACTATATTTATTTCTTTTAATATATTGAACTTGATGAAATAATATGTTAAAGCATCTAAAAATAGAATTAAACACAAAAATATTTCTACAAGTATTCCAAAATATAAATACAATTGAATTTTAATATCTTTGTTTTCTTTTTTGCTTAAATTTAAGCCTATCAAAATTTTTATACACTCTAACAAAGAAAACTTTGTTAACATTTTTAATTTTCTCCTACAAATATTTAAAAGGGTAATCATTATTTTTATAATACATTTAAAAATAGTTTTACCCTATAAATAATTTTAAACAAAATTTAATTCAAAAATTGGTTTTGAAATTATTTTGAAATAAATATTTATTTATTTAATAAAAAAAGTGAAGCAAGTTTAATTGCTCACTTTTAAATTATTTTATTTAATATATTACTTCAATTCTAACTTTATATTTTTTTGGTCCTTCAACTTCTACAATATCATCTACTTTATGATTTAAAATAGCCTTTGCTAATGGTGAGACGTTTGAAATATTGCCTATAAAAGGATCGGCATTTAAAGCACCCACTATTTTAACATCTAATAGTTCTTTAGTATTTAATTTAAATAATTTAACTGATGAACCTAATTGTACAATATGAGAACTTTTAGAGTCTGTTTTAATAATTGAAGCATTTTCAATAATATGTTGTATTTTTAAAATTTCAGCTTCAATTGCGGCTTGTTTATCACGCGCTGCATCATATTCAGCATTTTCTGATAAGTCACCTTGATTTCTAGCTTCTTTTAGTTCTTCAATAACTAAAGGCCTTGCTTCTTCTTGTAAATAAACTAATCTTTCTTTATATTCTTTTAAACTCTCTTTAGTTAAATAAATTTTTTCGTCATCCATAAATTATTCTCCTTTTTCTATTCTATTTTTAATATTACCTTTGGCTAAAAGTATAACACTTTTATTTTTAAACTTAAGTGTTTCATATCTCAAATCATATTCTTTTAACAAATTTTTATAATTTTTGATTGATTTAAAATTTTTAATTAAAACTATTGCCATACCTTTATCTGATAATAAATTTAATTTGTTGTCTATTATATTTTTTATATTTGATTCCTCTTTAAAAAAAAGCATAAAATCATTTACATTTTGAGATTTTGATACAGTTTTTATATTTTCAAAGTTTAGCTCTGGATATTTTTCAATAATATCTTCTCTAATTTTTTTATCAAAATATCCATTATATTCTACATCTATTCCATTAACTAAATTTGCTATTGAAATAGCTAAATAATCATTATCCGATTCAAGATAAACTTTTTTATATTTATTTATATATATAGTATTAATTAAAAAACAAGTTAAAAAATCATTTATATAATCTTTATATAAAGGTTGAATTCCATTAAGCACAACTCCATAATTAGGATTATTTATTTTTAATTTATTTATTTCTTCTTGCTCAATGGGCGATAAATATTTTTTAATTGCTTTCTTTTTATATCAAAAACTTAATATTAAAACAATAATAGCTATCAATAAAACCAAGACAATCGAAATTATTAATCCTAATCTAGTTTTAGGTGATATTTTAGAAGTACCCTTAATTAAAGAATAGTAAGTGCTATTATTCATTTGTTTCCTCAGAATCTAAAATTAATTTGTCCATAATACTATTACCATCTTTATCCACTAAGATATTTTCATCTAAAAAATCACTTAATAAATCTAAAAGTATTTCTATTTCTCCAGAATCTTCTAATTCTTCTAATCTATTATTTACTTCTTTAGTAAATATAAATGCTTCGCCATTAGTTAGAACTAAAAACTTTTCTCCATTTTCTATTATTTCAAACAAAACGTAGGCTTTAGAATTATCTTCTAAAATAATTTCTCTATCTTCAGAAAAAATATATAGTTTTTTTGGACTTTTTTTAATTTCAATGTCTTTATTCATTTTTATTCCTTTTTAAATAATCTTCTAATATTAATTGAGCTGCTAATGAATCTTTTTTGCTTTTTCTTTTTTTGCCATTATAGCCTGCCTCAAACAATATATTTTCAGCATTTATAGTGCTTTCTCTTTCATCTTGTAAACAAACTGGTATAGATAAATTCTCTTGTAATCGTTTTTGAAATTTTTCTACCATCTTTGTTCTTGAACTTTTTTGCAAATCCATTCTTAAAGGATATCCTAATATTATTGCATCAATTTCATTTTTATATTCACTATCATTTAAATAATAAACAACTCTTTTAATTACATCAATAAAATGTCATTCTTCAAATCTTAATGTCTCTAAACCACTAACAATAATCTCATTTAGATCTGATATTGCAAATCCACAAGTTTTTGTACCTAAATCAAGTGCTAATTTACGCATTAATTAGTCCTTTTATTTTTGTAATAATATTTTTATCATTCAATTTTGTATTAATTGATCCTTGAGAAACAATTTTATTTCCGCCGCCTTTTCCATTCAATTCTTTTATTATTAGTTTAAAAAATTGAAAAGCATCGTATTTTTTTGAGGCTACAATTAAAAAATAATTATTATCTTTTATTTGCGAAAAGCCAATAATTAAAGAATTAGGTTTTGCTTCTCTAATTTGAATAATTGCTTTTTTTAATAAAGAATTATCATGTTCGTTGATAATATAAGTTTCAATGTTATTGATTATTTCCGAAGAATAATTATTTATATCAACCTCTTCATTTTGTTTTTGTTTTAAAAACTTTTTATAATCATCTCGTATTTTTTCTTCTATTTCATCATATTCATCTAATAATTTTTCTTTTTCAAAACTCAACTTTGGTATTTCTGTTGAAAAACTATATTCATAATTTTCATTCAAATGTTTATTATTTTTAACTAAAGATAATAAAAGTTTTTGTTTTTCAAAAATTTCTTCTTCAAGATATTTATTTACCAATTTATTAGAAGTAACAACTCTTAAACGATAAATACCGGTTCCTTTTGAATCAACAGATACAATTTTAAAATCTTCAATTACACTAGAATTATCAACGTGAGTTCCTCCACAAAGATCTTTAGTTATATTTTCAAATTCTACTACTCTAACATTATTAGCATCATGATATTCTGACTCTTCAATAGTCATATAAGCTCCCATTTCTTGAGCTTTTTTTACTGAAGTGATAATATAAGTTCTTTTAGAAGACATAGCTATGTATTCACGCATTATTTTTTCAATGTTTTTTATTTCTTTTTTGGTTGGACGATGATCTAAACCAAAATCAAATGTAAAATATTCAGGGTGAATATTCGAACCTAATTGTTCTATTATATCATTACTATAAGTTTTACGCAAAGCATGAAACATAATGTGCGTAGAACTATGATTTCTTGCATAATTTAATCTTTTGTCCTTATCAACAAAACATTGAATTGGATCTTTTTTATTAATTGTACCCTTAATTACATGAATAGGGTTTCAAAATTTATCTTTAAAAACATCTAATACTTCAATTTTATTATTATTTTGAATCATATATCCAAAATCATGATTTTGTCCACCACTTGTTGCATAAAATGGAGTTTTGTCTAAAACTAGATAAGATATATCTTCATTATTATTTGTTTTAGAGATTTTTTCTTCTTCATTTAATAAATATAGAATATTTGAAGTGCTTTCTAAAAAATCATAGCCAATAAATTCCGAAACTTTCTCTGGTATAAAAGATAAAGAATTAATTACTTTTTGCATACCAGCTTCTATATTTCCTCTTGAACGTTCTTGATGTTCTTTTAAAAACTCATAAAATTCATTTAAATCTATTTTAATACCTTTTTCTTTTAATATTTCTTCAGTTAGTTCAATAGGAAAACCATAAGTATCAAACATTTTAAAAGCTGTTTTAGCATCAATGAAACCATTAATTTCTAGTTCTTTTTCTAAAAGTTTTTCTCCTTCTTTAATGGTTTTGGCAAATAGTTCTTCTTCTTGTTTTATTATTTTGGATACTTCTTTAACATTAATATCATAAATTAAGGAGTCTTTTACAACTTTAACTAATTTATATAAAAAAGATTTTTCTTTTATTCCTAAAGAGAGTCCAGCACGATAAGAACGTCTTATTAAACGTCTAATAATATATCCTCTTCCAACATTTGAAGGGCTAACACCATCACTTATAGCATTAACGCTAGCTCTAATATGATCAGCTATTATTTTAAAAAGTGTGTTTATTTTAGTTTGTTTAGGTTCCTTAGTAAAATAATTATTAATATCATAATGGTAATCTGTTTTTGCTTCTACTTCTTTTATTATTGGTAAAAATAAATCAGTATCAAAATTGGTAGGTGCATCTTGCATTATTGATGTAATTCTTTCTAGACCAGCACCAGTATCAATGTTTTTAGTAGCTAATTCAGTATAATGATTTTCACCATCATTATTAAATTGTGAAAATACAATATTTCATATTTCAATATACCTATCATTTTCAATATCTTTAACTAGTAATTCGATTCCTCTTGAATCATATTTAGGTCCACGATCGTAAAATATTTCTGTATCTGGTCCACAAGGCCCTTGACCTACATCTCAAAAGTTTGTATCCCTTGAACCTTTAATAAGATGACTAGGGTTTACGCCTAATTCTATTCATCTATCATAAGTTTCTTTATCTTCTTCATAATATGTTATATAAATTTTTTCTTTATCAAATTTTAAAACTTCAAAGATAAACTCATAGCCAAAAGCAATTGCTTCTTTTTTAAAATAATCACCTATTGAAAAATTACCTAACATTTCAAAAAATGTATGATGTCTAGCGGTTATTCCAACATTTTCAATATCATTAGTTCTTATTGACTTTTGAGAATTTGTAATTCGCTTAGCAGGAGGTATTTTTTTTCCGCTAAAATAGTCTTTTAAAGTGGCAACTCCTGAATTAATTCATAATAATGAAGGGTCATTTTGTGGTATTAATGATTTTGATTCAACCACTAAATGTCCTTTCGATTTAAAAAAATTAATTCACATTTCTCTAATTTGTTTTGATGAAATCATTATTTCTTCTCCTTAAATTTATTAAATTATAAATTCTATATGTTATAAAAAGTCCTTTTGCAACCCTTTATAAAAAATTTTATCAATTATTGCTCCACCAACAACTTTTTGATTGTCATAAATAACAACTTCTTGCCCTGGTGTAACTGCTTCCGTGTCTTTATAAAAAACTTCTATTTCTTTATTATCTTTAATTTTTATTGTGCAAGGAATATCTTTTTGACGATATCTAAATTTAGCAGTCAATGAATTAGGATTATAATTTTTAGCTATTAAATTAAAATTTGTAGCAATTAATTTATCAGACAACAAATATTCTTTATGATCATCATTGGTTACAAATATTATTTTATTTTTAACATCATGTCCTACTACAAAATAAGGTTTTTCAAATCCGCCTAAATTTAATCCTTTTCTTTGGCCTATCGTATAATACATTGCTCCATTATGTTTGCCAATTATTTTTTTAGTATGAATATCAACTATATTACCTGGTTGGGCTGGTATATAATTTTCTAAAAATTTAGTAAATCTTCTTTCACCAATAAAACAAATTCCAGTAGAATCTTTTTTTGAAGCTGTAGATAATTTTAATTTTCTTGCAATTTCTCTTACTTCATTTTTATTAAGTTTAGCTAATGGAAAAAGTACTTTTGATAATTGAGAATTATTTAATTGAGCCAAAAAATAAGATTGATCCTTGTTTTCATCTTGGGCCCGATATAATTCACCATCAATAGCATTGGCATAATGGCCCATTGCTATATAATCTGCTTTTAAATTGTTAAAAGCATAATCAGCGAAAGCTTTAAACTTAATATATTTATTACAAAAAATATCAGGGTTAGGTGTTCGACCAATTTTATATTCGTTTATTAAATACAAAAAAACATTATCTCAGTATTCTTTAACAAAATCTACTCTTTCAAGCTTAATTCCCAAAGAATTAGCAACAGATTGAGCATCTAAATAATCTTGCTCTTGCGGACAAATATCTTGCTGAATATTTTCATTGCCTAAAAAATCATTATTTAAAAAAGAGTCTCAATTACGCATAAAAAGACCAATTACTTCATAACCTTGGTCTAAAAGTAAATGTGCACAAACGCTAGAATCAACTCCTCCGCTCATACCCAAAACAACTCTTTTTTTCATTTTACTCCTTTAACAAAATATATAAATTATAAATTTTTTTTAAAAAGATTTTTTATTTTAATAAAAATGCTTTTAAAATTAAGGTTTTTTTAATAAGTTAAAAATTATGTAAATTAAAAAAATCTAAATAAATAAAACAATGATAGAATTTAAAATATGAATAAGCAATTACAAGAAAATATTGAAAATGCAAAAATACTATTATTTAAATGAAAAAATACTAGATGAACAATATCTTGATTAGTTTTTAAAAATTTTATTATAGCAATAATATGCGCATTAGTCATAACTGGTTTATTTTTTTTAAAATCCTCAAACAATCAGAAAATTATTAGAACAACAACATTAACAATAGTGTTAGTAATTTTAAATTTGTACCTACCTACAAAAATAATATTGTTAAAAAAACTTATAATTTATAAAGACATAAATAAATACAAATTTTTAAAATATTTATTTTTCTATTTTTTTCTAAATTTTAATTTTTCTTATTATAAAGAAATAAGACAGAGCTACTTTAATTCGATAATAAAATTAAAAAAGCAAGATAAAAAAATAAAAAAAATAGCCAAGTATTTTGATTATTATAAAACAATAAATTACAAGGCAATATTAGAATTTTTAGAATTAAATAATATGAGTGTTAATAAATACAATATTGCTACATATTTGATAAAACAATATAAATCTAATAGTGATTATGAAACAATAAATATATTTTTATGCTTAAACAATATTCAAAAAAATCAACTTGCAAAAATAATTAATAATGATACTTTTGATTTAAAGAAGTTATCGTTAGAAAATTTCAATTTATATTCAATTAAAAAAATTGAAAACATATATGACAATAGCAAATTAATAAAAATTCAAAAAACTGCTCTTGCATTTAATATTTTAAGTACAATATTTTTACCTCTTTATTTTTTAATAAATTTAACATTGATATTTGGCTATATAACCGGTTTTACAATAAGTTTAAATAGTTTTAATTTAGTAAATCATGGTTTAGGGTTTGATGCTATAACTTTTCTTTATTTATCTTTACATTTAGCTTGAATTTTACCGCTTATAATAAATACAATATCATTTGTAATAACATTATTTAACAAACAAATAAAAAAGAAAGAAAAAATTGTTTACTCTTTAGTATTTGTAATATTAGTTATTTTTAATATAAGTATGGCTATTTTTAATGAACTGTCTTATATTTGATATAAAAAATATGAAACTGGTTTTATAATATCTGGTCTAATATTTATGCTTATTATTACAATTCCTTTTGCTTTTTATCTAAAATCATTAATTAATGTAAATATAAGTTGATATGAATGATATTACAAAATAGAATTTAATAAATAAAAAAAATAAAAGCAATACATTAACAAAGTATTACATTTATTTTTTTATAATTTAACTAATAATTTCCTTTATATTTTTTAGTTTCTTTTAATCATTTGCCAAAATTTTTATCTATAAAATAAATTGAAAATTTATTAATTTCTTTAACATATTCAATTGTTTCGTTTAATAAAGGTATATCTATATCTGTTTCAAAATTTTTATGTTCAACATTTTCAACATATCCCTCAAATCATTTTAAAAATACTTGTTGATATTCAGGATCTAAATTCATAACTAATAAAGAGAAAAATAAACTTGTAATAGTTTCATCACTTATCCCAGTTGGTGTGTTAATAGTTTGAATTGAAACTTCTTTGAATTTATTAAATAAAGCATCATATTCTTTGTTTGAGTTAGTAGTATCTAAACTTCTATTTTTATATAATTTTAAAAATATTACAAAGTCGTTTTTAGCTCTAATTATATTTTTAAATTGAACTATATCTAATGCAATGTTTTTAATTTGATCATCATGATTGTCATAAATATAACCATTATCATCTTTTCCAATAATAGTTGGTTTTGGTTTATATTTAAATTCTAATTTTGTTGAATCTTTATTTAATTTGTTGTCATAAATTTCCATAACTTCTAATGGATCTTTTTCATAATCATAAATAGAATCTGCTGAAATTACTAAAGAAAATAATTTTTGAACTTTATTAGAATCTATATTTCCATTTGCAAATTCATAGATATCTGATTCCTTAATTAATTTTTCGTGATTAAATGAAAATAAAAGTTTATATTTATTTGCATGGTCATCAATCTTAAAATTCGTAATTGATTTTTCTAAATTAAAACTTGTTTCTAAATGATATTTAGTATTAACAATTTTAAATTTAATTTTTAAGATTCCTTCTTTATCATTAGGTGAAGAACTGATAATTTGAAATATATAATTTTCAGGTAAATTTGGACTTATTTTTATTTTATCTAAATTATATTTTTCAAAATAAGAAGGTAAATTATCTTTTAATATTTCGGGCGCTTCAAAATTTAAAGAAGTGAAATTATCTTTATTATTTAAATAATCTTGAGTGTTTTTTTCCTCAATTTTTTCAGTAATTTGACTTATCTTTGGTTCTAGTTCTTTTAATTTATTATCTACAATTGTTTTTTGAGCAGCATAATCTTTAGTTTGAGCCTTCAATATTGCTTCTTGAACTTTTTTCTTAGCATCTTCTAATAGCTTTTTCACTTCTGATAATTTTTGATTATCAGATATAGCTTTATTTGCTTCTTCTATTGCTTTATTAGCTTGTGTTGTTACATCTGATACTTCTTTTTCAACTTCTTGTTTTGTTAATAATAAATTAGTTTTTAAATCATTTTTTAAGGTATTGCTTTCATTTATTTTTGATTGTAATTGTTCGATCAAAGTTTTCAATTCTGAAATTTTCTTAATACTTTGATTTGTATTGTATTCATCTAAAACCTTTTGACTTTCTATAATATTAGCTTTAAATAAAGTCAATGTTGCTTCCAAAGAATCAACTTTGTTTTCTTCAGTTTTTGCTTTATTAGATAATTGTGTAAGATCATATATGGCTTTATTTAGTTTTGCTTTAATTTCAGCAATTTTGGCATCATCTATAACTTCTAATTCTTTTATTTTTTTAGAAATTTCTGTTAATTTTAATTCACTACTTAAAACTATTTCATTTAAATCACTAATTTCATTTTCAAAACCCAATTCTTTAGCTAATTTAATAAGTTCATTAGCTTTGTTAATACTTTTTTCTAAACTTTGTTTAGATTTTTCCAAATTTTCTAATTTTAATGGGTTTTCATTTAAACTAGAATTTACTTCATTTGTAGCATCAGAAATATCTTTTTTTGCTACTGAAACATTTGATTTTATACTTTCTTGAATTTTTGATTTTAATTCTATTAATTTACCATCAATTGATTGAAAATCTTTATTAATTTGTTCTTCTAATTTTTTATCTTTTATTTGCTTTGATTTTTCTAATAATTGTTTAGCTTTTTGTTTTGCTGAAATTATTTCATTTTGAAATTTTTGCAATTTATTTATATCATTAGAACTCATTATATTTGGAACTTTTGATAATATTTGAGAAGTTAAATCATTTAATTCTTTAATTTCCTTTTGAAGTTCTTTTTTTGTTTTATTATTATCATTGCTTTTCTTTGCTAAAACAACGGCTGTAGCTACAACGGCA
This sequence comes from Metamycoplasma phocicerebrale, assembly GCF_003383595.3. NCBI lineage: Bacteria > Bacillati > Mycoplasmatota > Mycoplasmoidales > Metamycoplasmataceae > Metamycoplasma > Metamycoplasma phocicerebrale. The sequence goes on along the minus strand of NZ_CP033058.2, from coordinate 237,235 downwards.
GAAGTTACAACTACACTCCCTAAGCCAGCTAAAATTATTTTTGTTTTTCTTGATAGACTCATAATAATATTAATATCTCCTATAAGTGTATTAATGTTTAATTTTGTTAATGATTAATTTTTAATTTAGAAAATTATTGTTTAAATAACTTTGTTTAATTTATAACTAATCAACATAAATTATATTAATTTCATATTTTTTGATTATTTTTTAATATTTATTTCTTTAAATTTAATAAAAATAATGAAATATTAAATTTTTCTTTGCATTTTTGATAAAGAAATTTTTTTTAAAATTTTAAAATACTAATAACAAAATATAAAAATGCACGCCTTGGTTATAAGCGTGCTAGTATTTTATTTTTTTAGATTAAAAACCTCATTTTTCAACAAATTTTTTTCATTCTTCTGAATCTTTGTTATCTATATCTACAAAAGGAGCATCTTCTTTTGATAAATCGATACCAGCCATTACAACATCATCAATTTTATTAAAACCATTTTGAAGTCCTTTAAAAGCAGATGTTGCATAATGACAAGAAGCTCATTTATGAATTTTAACTTTATCACCTTCGTTAATGTGATTAGTAGTAATTTCTTCTGATTGAATTTGATTATTTAAAATAATAATTTGGTCATTATTATCAAGTTTTATTGTTTCTCGTTTCTTAGAATAAATATTAAAGTATTCAATTTCTTTATATTGATTTACTTTATCTTTTAAAAATTGATCTACAGTTATATGGCCTGGGTGGCCTTTATAAATAATATTATATTTATTTTTATATTTTTTATATAAGGATAGAATATGATTCTTTTCTATAGTAGGACTATTACTTCCTAAATAAATTAAATTCTCCTTATTGTTTTTATCCATAGCATCTTTAATTTTTTTAACTTCAGTTTTTCAGTTATTAGTTGTAACTTCACTTCACCAAGTCATCGCTAATCTTTTGTTATCTTTATCACGAGCATTAAAAAATTCGTTTTTTATTTCATATTCTTCTTTATATGAAAATGGATAAATATCAGCTCCATATTTTCTTAATTCTTCAACACCTTTTTTATCATGATAAAATTGATAATAATTTTTATAAAAATTAGGTATTAAAATATACTTTTCTTTTCACCAAAATGTTTGTGGTTCAGAATTATTTTCCGCATTTTCTAAATCTAAATAAGTTTTTAAATTAGAAATTAATTCTGTTTTTCAATTTCTAATAATTGAATTACTATCATTAATGGCCAAAACTTTAACATTTTTAAAAGTAGACATATTTATTCATAATTTAGATTTGGCATGATAAGAATTAACTCAAACATTTATTTTTTTATTAGTATTTTCTTTAATTAAATTAATAATATAATTTGGAATTTTATAAAGTTGATCTAATAAATTAGACGAAGATATTCTATAAACATTAGAAGCTTTTTGTAGTTTCTCTATTTCTTGCTTTTCTTCAGTTGTTTTTCCTATATTTTTTCTATTGTTTTTTAAAAAATCTAATAGTTTTTCTTTAACAATGCTATCTTGATATACTAAATCAGAAATATTAGGAGAATAAATGTATTCTACTTGTTTATGCGACATCATTGCTAATTTTAAAGAATCATTAAATGGTTGAACACCAGGACAATAAAATACTTTTAAATCGGCTTGGTCTAGCAAGGAATCAATACCGTCATTTGATCCCTCAGTAGGTAAAATTAAATTATCATAATTCATTTTAGTTTCATAATTTGTATAATTCTTGTTATTTCTATTTAAAACAGCATATGTTATTCCTGCAGTTGAACCAATTAAACCAATTGGTATCAAAATTCCCATCAAAATTTTTGCATTTTTTTTCATTTTATACCCCTATAAATAAAAATTTTATTTATGCGTTATTTTATCTTTATTCAATATATATTATAAATTTTATTTTTTTATATTTAAAATCTTGCTTAAAATTAAGATAAAAAACAAATTTAAAAGTATTGTTTATGTATTTTCTATAACATATAATTTATATAAACAAAAAAATCACAAAACTTTTAGTTTTTATTGTGATTTTTATTAATTTAATTTTAATCTACAAAAGAAGTATCAAATTGTCCAGAAACGCCGTGAATATTTGACGTTGTAATCCATGCTGTTTTATCCACTTTTTTAACTTGTTCTAAAATTAAGTCTTTTTCTAAAAATAGTGCTACTGTTTCTAATTTACCAAACTCGTCGTGGCTAAAACCTCCAACTCCCTTAAAAATATTAAATGGATGAACATACCCGATTTTTTTAAATTGCTCAGCAATAAGTTCTGGTTTTTTTGAATAAATTTCAATTTTAATTTTTTTGTATTTTGGATAAAATTTATTAACCAACATTGAAAATACTAATAAATAAGCAACGGTTCCCATTATTCTAACTAAAAATAAATCAGCTTGTCATACGTGACCATTTATATTTTCTGTATATTCTAATGACCCTATCACTATTGTTGAAACAGAAGAAAAACAAATTGCTACCATTAAAAATACATTTCCAACTGGTTTTTTATTTCTATAAGCTATATAATTAGATATAACCGAAGTTCCTCCAATTGAACCTCTTTGTCTTCAAGCTATGATTGAAGCAAAACCTTCTGAAGCTCCACCAATAATAGCATATGCTAAAACCGGTCATGTTTGTCCATCATATACACCATATATTTTTGTTCCATTTAAAACATTTGGTATAACATTAGTAACATCGTAAGTCTTTAAAATTCCAGGGCTAGTTTCTAAAAATTTAATATTATTCTTAATCATTAAAAATTCTTCTAAAGAAAATTGATTGCTGAAATATCTAGCTATTTGTAAATCTTGGCCAATTAAACCCGAATCCTTATTTTCTAAAATTTTTTGAGATCCATTTAAAATATTTTCTCATTGATCAGAAGCAAATAACTTAGAAACATTTCTAGTATCCAAACCAAAAGGATCTCAATAATAATAACTAGTGCTTGTTGGATTATAAAAGGTTATTCTTTGATTTATAAAATTAACAATTGGATTAGATCCTCTACCATTATATTCAACAAAAATTAATTGAACTATAACTTGAAATAACATTCAATAATAAGTTAAAACCATAAACATTCTTGGATTCATTCGCCAAAAAGCAAACATTAAGGGCAAATTGACCAAAACATAAAACAAACCATAAAATTGTGCAGTTGTCGGCGCTGTAAAAGTAATAATTTGAGCTAAAGAAGAGGTGCCTGATGCTATAGTTGCAGCTTTTTTTAAGAAAACTGTAAGAGCAATGTTATATAAAAAAGCACTAACAAACATTCATAAAACTTTTTTAGGATATTTTTTTCAAATATTAAATAAATTAATTTTTTGAGGATTAAGTATTGCCATTTTTTGCTCTTGTTTTTTCTTTTTTTGAGCTCTTTTTTTTATCTTGATATCAATATTTGTTTTCATTTCAGACATCTAATCCTCCTTTATCCTTTCAATTCCATCCTCTTTAGTTTTGGCTTCTCTTAATTTATTTGCGTCATAAATAAATCTATTAATTTCAGGATAAAAAACTAATTGAACAATTCCGGTTGCTCCGTGACGGTTTTTACCAATTATAATATTAGTTACAGAAGCATGTTGGTGAATATTTTCGTCATTATTATTGGTTGAATCATCTGTAGTTTTATTATAATCACGTTTATTCTTATAATATTCAGGACGATGCAAAAATATTACTCTATCAGCATCTTGTTCAATCCCCCCTGATTCACGCAAATCTGACATAATAGGAGTTTTATCTTCTCTTTTTTCAAGATTACGACTAAGCTGGCTCAATGCTATAACAGGACAATCTATATCTCTAGCTAATTGTTTAAGAGATCTAGAAATTGTTGCTATTTCTATTTGTCTGCTTTCTTGTGAACGATTAGAAGAAGTGCTTATTAATTGAAGATAATCAATAACAACTAAATCAACTTTATTATTATTGGCGAATCTTTTGCAAGCAGTTATAATGTCTGATATAGTAGATGTCGAACGTTCATTCAAATAAACTTTTCAGTTTTTCATTTGTTCCACAGTTTGAATTAGGGTATTTTGGTCATTAACTGTTATGTTTTTATTTTTTAATTTTTTAATGGGAACAAGGGATTCGATTGACATCATTCTTTGAACCAATTGAGCATTAGACATTTCTAAGCTAAAAAATAAAACTGTTTTATTTTTCTTAGCTACATTATTTACAATATTAAGAGCAAATGCCGTTTTACCCATTGCTGGACGCGCACCTATAATAACTAAATCACCTTTATTGATACCCAATAATAAATCATCTAACTCAGGAAACCCTAAAGAAAGACCAACACCAATTTCATCATTATTTTCTCTTTTCAAAATTCTATTAAGAATAGAGCTGGCAGTTTGTCCTATTTGATCATAGCTAGAATTAATTTCTGAAATATCAATATTTAATAAATTGATTTGCATTTTAGACAACAAATCAGATATTTCAAATTTTTTATTTTCTATTATGTCTTTTGCATTTAATAATAATTCTAATAATTTGTCAGTTTTATATTGCTTGATTATATTTTCTTGATACGTCTTTATTTCTGAAATATAACCAGCATTTCTTGTCAAATAAGGAATATACTCGTTTGCTTTCATGCCGAAAGCACCAACTGAATCTGTTAACTTATTTTTATCTAAATAATTTCATAAATTAGTTAAATCAAAAGTTTCAGAAGTATTGTTAACAGCACTAATTGCACTATAAAGCACTTGATTACTCTTAAAATGAAACATTTCTGGTTTTATTTGTTCAGAAATACTTAAATAAGATTCTTGTGTAGGCTCTGATAATAGAAGTCCCAACAAAGCTACTTCATTATTAGCTATACTAATTTCATTATCGGCTAAATTAGTATCATTATTTGCTTTTTTTTGAATACTTGACATTTTTATCCTTTCATAATTTTGATTTAACTAAATAATTACTATTTTTCTTCAAAAATTTCTATTAGCAAAATAGCTGTTACCTCTGTATGTAATTTTACATTTATATAATGCTTTCCAAAAGTATTATAAGAGTCCTTAGTCAACGCATAAGGACTTATTTTTATCCCTTTTTTAGATAGTTCTTTTTCAATTGCTTTATTTGTAATAGAGCCATGAACTATATTGCCATTTGATTTTAAAAAGAAATTTAAAGTAATTTTTTCTATTTTATCTTTTAATTCTTTTGCTTTTGAAACTTCCAAAGCATAATCCTCCGCTATGTTAGTTTTAACTCTTTCTAAATTAGCTAAAGTTTGTTTATTAAGTGGTTGAGCAAAACCTTTTTTTATTAAAAAGTTTTTAGCAAAACCATCGTTTACTTCAATTATTTCATTTACTTTATATTTTTCATATTGTTTAATTATTATAACTTTCATTTTTCACACTCACTATTGCTTGTTTAATATTGTCAACAAATAATTCCATATCTTCTTCTGTTTCAGCAGCAGCTGAACCAAAATGTCCTCCACCATTAACAATTTCAGCTATAACTTGAACATTTGTATTAATTCCCCGAGCAGACATTTTACATCTATTTGATTCAAGTTTTCCTACCACAAATGCTGCCTTACGATCACTAACCCTTAAAATTTCATCGGCTGCCATTGATATAATATCAGGAGAAACTATTATGGAGTTGTTATAGGCTAAAAAATAACCAGGTTTAACTTCTGCTAAATTTGATAATAATTTTTTAATTTTCCCATAAACTTCACTATTCATTTTTAAACTTTCAACTGAAATACTAATTTTAGCTCCTCAAGCCTGCAATAAAGCTGCAGCTGAAAAAGTTTTTGAAGAAGTTTGTTTTTGAAAATTGTTAGTATCTAAATAAATTCCATCCAATAAATGTTGAGCCGCTGTTTCATCAATTTTATCTTTATTATTTGACAAAGCAATAATTTCAGTAACAATTTCTGAAGCAGAAGATGAAGATGAATCAATATATAAATTCTCCCTAAAAGCATATTCGGGATTAAGGCCAATTCTATGGTGATCTATAACTATTATGTTTTCTTTTTCTATTTTATTAAAAGCTGAAGTATTTTCAATCCTTGTTTCATCTGATGTATCACAAATAACCACTAATGTATTCTTATCATTTAATGAAGTTGCTTCATCTGGGCTTATAAATACTTGCTTTTCTGCATTAGACATTTGATTATATATTTTTTTAGTTGTTTCATCAAAAGTCTTATTTTGAATATATGCAGTTTTATTATAACCTTTAGCTAATTTATAAATTCCTCAAGTCGAACCTAAAGCATCTAAATCCGCTTGTTTGTGTCCATAAACTATTACTTTTTCTATATTTTCAGAATTTAGTTTATTTATTAAAACATTTGTAATATATGCCACATTAGTTCTTGACATATTAATATCAATTTCAGAAACTGAACCATAAAATCTAGGTTTTTCATTCTTTGTTAATACTGTTATTTGATTTCCGCCACGTGTTTTTGATTGAAGCAAAGCATCTTTTGATAATTTATCTAATGTTTCAAATTTAAAGCTTCCATAAGAAAAGCCACCTGATAGCGTTAAATTTAAACCTTTGTGTATTTTTTTATTACCCACTTCTAGAAAATCTTTAAAACCGTTTTTTTCAAATATTTCTAAAGTTTCATGAGTAGTTAAAACAAAGAAACGACCATTATCATATTGATGATAAATAATGTCATATTTTTTTGCTATTTCGTCAAAAAATACTCCTAACTTTGAATATATTTTATAAATTTCTTCTTGAGACAATGTCATTTGATATAAATTTATATTATCAATATGTAATTCTCCAAATACCACTCTTTGACTCTTAAAGTTATTTAATAAATTAGCTTGGACTGTAATATCTTTTACACTCAAAACATTCTTTTCAAAACTTACATGAACTTCATATTCATACTCGTCTTTTTTATAATTAAAATTCTTTTGTATTGAATCTAATTCATTAATTTGAAAAACGTCTCTTATATTTTTGCCTATAACCGAATCTCCAAAACGGCTTAAAATAAAGTTTGTTGCTCAAGTTATTTTACCATTATTCAAAAAAATCATGGTTCCAATTCCATATTGGCTTACTTCATTTTGAATATATTGATTTAAAGTTCTATTAGACAAAGAAGTATTTTTTAAATATTGCTTTATTATGAAAATTAGATATGCTCCTAAAGCTATAATCAAAATTGAATAAAGAACAATAACTGCTATTTTTGCTTTTTCTGGAAATTGAAAAATACCTACAAAAAAAACAATTGTAGGAAGAATAAATAAAGTAAAAATTTGTACTATTAAGAGTGTTATCTCTCTTTTTTCATTTTTCATATTTAAAATTATACAAAAAATCAATAAAAAAGAGGAGTTTTCTATTTAGAAATAGAATAAAAATAAAAAAACTGTAGATTTGTTTCTACAGTTCATAAAAATTATTAATATCTTCTAAACCTACTTTGTTTTGCGATGAAACCATAAAAATATTAATTTCGTTTCTAAAAGTTAATGCTTGAGTTTTTACCTTGTATTTTTGTGATTGATTTGCCTTATCTATTTTTGTAATTATTATGTCAAAAGCCAACCCTAAAGAATTAATATATTCAATCATTTCCAAATCAATTGCCGTAAATCCAATTTTGGCATCTATTAAAAAGCATATTTTTTTATTACTTTTAGAATTTCTAAAGTAAAAATCAATAATTCCTGCTATTTTTTGTTGTTCTTTTTTTGACATACTAGCATAACCATACCCAGGCAAATCCACTATAATTTTATTATTAGAACTTTGAAAATAATTAATTAGTCTTGTTCTGCCCGGTGTTGAAGATGTTTTTGCAATTTTAGACTTAGCTAGTGCATTTATGAGTGAAGATTTTCCTACATTGGATCTTCCTCAAAAAACTATCTCATCAAAAGAAAAATCTAATCAATTTTCTTGTGATGTTGAACTTTTTAAAAATTTTCACATATTATTTCCTTAGTTTTTCATATGTTAATCTAGCTATCATCATAGCATTATCTGTTGTATATTTCATATCAGGTAAATATACATTTTTATGTAATTTTAATACCATATCCCTAATAGCTTTATTAGCACTAACCCCGCCAACTAAAGCTATGCATTTTGGTTTATATATTTTTATTGCTGCTTCTAAATGGTTTTTTAAATATAGAATAATGGTATTTTGAAATTCAGTAGCAATTTTTGAAACATTAATATCTTGTTTACGATTAACTAAATTGTTTACGTTATTAATAACTGCTGTTTTTATTCCACTAAAAGAAAAATTAAATTCTTTTTCTGTATGCGGAATACTAAAATGATTAGTATACAAATGTTTATTATCATTTCATATTTTATCAATTAAGGGTCCTCCAGGAAAACCTAAATTAAGTTTTCTTGCAACCTTATCATACACTTCTCCCACAGCATCATCTTGTGTTTGACCGATTATTTCAAAAGTATCTTTATTTTTATATAACATAATTTGAGAATGGCCGCCTGAAACCAATAATGCTAAAGCTGGAAATTCTAATTCTTTTTCAATAAAAGCTGAATAAAAATGACCTTCTAAATGATCGAGTCCTAAAATGGGAATTTTATAAACTCTTGCTAGTGTTTGTGCCACTATATAACCTATTTGTAAAGAACCTATTAATCCTGGTTCTTTGGTATATGATATATAATCAATATTTGAAAATAAATTCAATGAAGAATTTGCAAATTCGTCTAATAATAAGCTTATATTTTGAACATGTAATCTACTTGCGATTTCAGGAACAGTGCCACCATATTTTTTATGTACTCCTGTTTGAGATATAGTTTTCATTCATATTGGTTTATTATTTTCCAAAATGGCAAAAGAAGTATCATCATGTGAACTTTCTATAGCAAAAATTCTCATTATTGTCCTCCTATTTGTGGCTCGCTTGCATAAACTAATTCTTCAGATAATAAATTATTGCTTTCTTTAAATGCTTTTAAATATTTTTTTGGATTTTCAATAAAATCATTGTAATTAAATTTATCTAAAAATTCTTCACTAGCATCTATAATTTCTATTTCAATTTTATTTTTTAATTTATTAATTTTGTAAGATTTATATTTATTTGCTTTGATATAAACTGTATTTTCTTGTTTTTGAATAAAAAATAATTCATAGGTTGGAGATAATTTTAATTTGATAAAATTATTTGCTACTTTAGGTTGAACTTGAGCATTTGTACGAGCATAACTAAAACCTAATCTTGCACCTGTAAAGCTTCCGGGCCCTGTAGTTGTATATATTTCATCTATATTATTTATATCTAAGTTATTACGATTTAAAATATCATCTAATACATTAAAAAAATAATCTGTTTTTTTTATTAAATCTTTTTTTATTACATAATCTATTACTCTATCATCTTCTAATATAGCAACAAAAAAGTCTTCTAATGAAGTTTCAATGAACAAACTTTTTTTACATGTTTGTTCTACTATACTAAAAACATGATAAACTTCCTCTTTTATTGTTTCTAATGAAACTTTTATCTTAAGATATTTTTTAAAATTATGTGTAATATTATCTGATCATTCAATTATTACCAATTTATTATCAAAATACTCTTCATATGCAAATAAATCGCCTTTTAATTTATAAGCATCAATATGAACAATTTTATCATATATCAAAATAGTATTAAATGTGGGTGAAATAATAGTTTTATTTTCGCCTAAAGTTTTTGCAATTTGTGAAGTTAAAGTTGTCTTGCCTGCGCCCAATTCACCATTAAGTAATATTGCTTCAACATTTTTAAAAGATAAAATGTAATCAACCAAAGATTTTAATGATTGATTTTCTTTAAAATAAAATTTTTTAAACATATTATCCTTTCTAAAAAACAAAAAAAGGTAATTAATTACCATCAATTATTTTTTGTTTTGCTTCTTTATATTTTTTTAGCAAATTGTCTATTCTAGTTTTAAATTCTTTTCTTTTTATTTCATCGAATTTATGAATTTCTATTTTTGATAAATCAGCTCAAACAGCATTATAATCAGCTACTATTTGTTTTTTTAGTTCATTAAATTTTTCTTCAGAAAGTTCTTCAGCAGCAAAAGCTTTTAAATCATTATAAAGGTTAATCGCTTCTTTGTAGTATTCTCCATATTTTTCGGTTGTTGTTTTATTTTCTTCAAGAATTTTTTCGATATTTTTTTCAAATTCTAAAAGTGTATTTTTATAATCTTCTTTAGTAGCTTTTTCATCTTTTAAAACTTTTTCAGCCTTAACAATTTCGTTTAAATATTTATCTTTATAATCTTTTACAAAAACTGCAAGTTTAGATTTTTGTTTTGCATCATTAATTTTGTTTTGTAAACTATTTTTATAATTAGTGCAAGAAACAGCAAATAATGGAAATAAAACTGATGATGTTGAAGCTGTTGCTATTAATAATTTAGATACTTTTTTCATGTGCACCTCTTTTACTTATATTTAACTTTTTATATTTATAAAAGTTAATGATATTATATATAATTTTAATTAAAATTTTTTGAAAAAAAATATGCTTAACTGCATATTTCTAATTCTTCATAAGAAAATTCAGTAGGTGTTTTTCTTCCAAATAACTCAATATTGACAAAAGCTCTACTAGTAATATCATTATTTTTAACTATTTCACCTTCGCTACCTTTGTATTCGCCTGAAATTACTCTTACAAAAACCCCTTCTTTAAAAGGTGTTTCGATATCTCCGGCATCAAATTTTTCTCGCAATGCTTTTTCTTTTTCAACCATTTTTATAAAAGTTTTTTCGCTTATTGGTGTTGGTTTAGCTCCCTTTCCAGAAGATCCTATTAGACCAGTTACATATTGCGTATTACGAACTAAATATCAAGATTCATCAGTCATTTCCATTTGGATGAAAATATATCCTTTATAAATATTTATATATTTAACATTATATTCCTCACCTTTAGTTTTCTTTTCCAGTTCCTTGGCTGATAAATGAGGCATTTTAAAAATTTTTATATTTTTAAAATATTCTGTCTTATTTTGAGATGAAATCTTATTTCATAAAGCTTCAACTACATTATCTTCTTTTCCTGAAACCGTTGAAACCATATATCATTTACAATTTGCACTCATACTTCCTCCTTAAGATTTTATACCAACAAAATTTCATAAACTACTAAAGCCTAAAGAAATTAAAAAACAAAATAAAGCCATCAAAATTAAAAAAGCAATAGTTATACCAAATCATTTTCAAGTTTTAACGTGTTTTGGTCACACAATACGCTTGATTTCTCTTGCAAAGTTTCTAAAAGTATAAAGTTTTGTTTCTTTGTTTTTTAATCTTCTTTGTTCTTTTTGCTCTTTTTTAAAATTTTTTTGCTCTTTCTTTTCTAGTTTTATTTCTTCTTTTGTTTTTTTAGTAATTTCCTCTTGCATTATTTTTCCTCTTTATGTAAAGTTTGAGCATTGCAAAACTTACAAAATTTTTTTATTTCTAATCTTATTTCGTTGCTTTTATTAACTGAGTAGTTTTTTCTAAAACATTCTTGACAAGCTAATGTTACTTTTTTTTGTTTTTTCATATTTTTAATATTATATATGCTTTTTTAGTTATCTATAAATAATATTTATTTATTTTAATAACATTAATTTGAACTAATAAATTATAATTTAAAATTATGTTAAATTGAAAAACAATTATTTTAATTACAATTGGGTGCTTTATTTTAGCCTTTTTTATATTATTATTAACTTTTTTTTATTTTAAAAAATGAGCTCCAATAATAATGCTAAAAAATCTTTACAATAAAAAAGAGCAAATAAATAAAATGTCTAATAAACTAGAAAAATTTAATAATCAGTTTTTTGAGTTGGCAAAGAAAGAAAGAAAATATAAACATTTTGAAGAAAAAATAGCCTCTGTAATAATTGAAATTGAAGATATGACTCAAGTATTTGAAAATAATATTATGGAATTTGAAAATGAATATAAAAAACAAGGAAAATCACTTTTAAGTTTTGATAAATATTTATTTTTAAGATCAATTTTTAAAAAAGCAAAAAAAGAGAAATCGAAAATAAAAAAAATTTTTAATAAAACAAATAAATGAGCTTCAATAGAAAGTTCTAATATAACTAACATAATTAATTTTGTTCTTAAAATAAATAATTCTTTTAAAGAAATAAACGAATTTTATAAGGAAAATTTAAATTCTTATTTTTCTAAATTTTTATCTTCAAAAAAGAAAAAATATGAAAGAAAAATAATAAACATTATTAATTGATTTCAGAATGATAAATATTTAAACAAACCAAAAAAAGAAATAAAAAGAAATAGACAATTATTAGTTTTATGAATTAAGGAATATACAATTTTAGTTGTTAAAGGTATTAAATATTTCAATTTTATCAGTTTAGAAATAGAAGATAAAATCTTTTATGCAATGAATGTTTATAATGACAATAAAGAAAAAATAAAATTTTTATATTCAAATTATTGAATTAAAAACTTTTGTTCAAATATAAAAATTAAAATTAAAGAAATTAAAAATACTTTGGCGTTGGGAAAAATAAATAATTGAGATGAAAAAATTGAAAAAGAATTGATAAACATTAATTATGAAATAGAGGAAGTAATTATTAATTTATCAAAAGAGGTTTTTGCTTATAGACAAATTAATGAAAATAAAAATGAAATATTAAATATACTAGATTTAATGTCTAAAATGGATAAAAAATTACAAAATTATAAAATTAATGATTCTTATAAAAATGAATATTCTAATTTTATGAAAGAAGATTTAAAAACACTATCTATTTTAGAAAAAAATAATATGTTTGAAAAAGAAAAAATATCTTATGCAATAAAACTAGGAGAATTGATTTTTAGCCTTAAAAAAATGTTAAATATAGTTTATATTCAAGAAAATATTTTAACTAAGAAAAAATGAAAACTTTTTGATGAACTTAAAAAAATACAAAAAGAAAATACCACTATATATAATAATCATGATTTTGATTATCCTTTATCTAGCGATATTCAAACTACGCAATCAAATTTCAATAAAGAAATAAAAAGAATAAAAAAAGATAAAATACTTAATAAAAAAGAATTAGAGAATCTAAACTTATATAATCAAATACTGAATTGAAAAATTATTATTTTAAATTCAGAAATTATTGTCTCAAAACAAATGTTAGAGAATTATCCAACAATAATTCCTTCTAATAACTTTGAAGAAGATAATTATTTGATATTAAACAATTTATTTTATAGTCACAAATACAAAGAAGTTATTGTTAAAATAATTGAACAAAAAAACAATAAGGAGTAAATTATGGATGATAAAGAAATATTAATAAGATATGGAGAATTAACTTTAAAAGGAGAAAATAAGAAAGACTTTATCAATCAACTTAAAAAAAATTTAGAATACCATATACCAAAAGAAGAAATTAAAGTGGAATATGATAGAGCATTTTGTAAATATTCCGAATCAAATTTAGAATGTTTGAAGTATATTTTTGGTATTTCTTCTTATTCGATTGTTTATAAAACAACAACTAATCTAGAAAATATTGAAGAAATAGTTAAAAAAATAATAAGTGAAAAACAGTTCGATTCTTTCGCTATAAAATCTCGAAGACATAATAAAAATTACCCTTTAAATTCTTCTGAACTAAACATTCATTTTGGGGGTATTGTATTAAAGAAAATGCCTAACAAAACCGTAAATTTATCAAACCCAGATTTATGTATATATATTGAAATTAGAGAAAAATATAGTTATGTTTTTAGTGATTATATTTATGCTTTAGGAGGAATGCCTGTAGGTTCTTCTGGCAAAGCATTGCATTTAATTAGTGGAGGCATTGATTCTCCTGTAGCAGCAAATTTATTACAAAAAAGAGGATTAAAAGTTGCCTTTTTAAATTTTATAACTCCTCCGCATACAGATAAAAAAACAACAGATAAAATAGAAAGTATTATTAAAATATTGACTAAGTATCAAGGATCTGCAACTTTATTTGAAGTCAACTATACAAAAATAATGAATTATATTGGTTTGATTTCTAACCAAAAATATAAAATAACTTTAATGAGAAGAAGTTTTTATCGTATAGCACAGAAAATTGCTAATAAATATAATATAAAAGCAATTTCTAATGGTGAAAATTTAGCTCAGGTAGCTTCGCAAACATTAGAATCTATTTATACTATATCAGAGGTTTGTAATTTACCTATATTTAGACCTTTATTATCATTTGATAAAAACGAAACAATTAAATTAGCAAAAGAATTAGGAACTATGGATATTTCAATTCAAAAAGCTTGCGAAACGTGCGAATTATTTGCGCCAAAATTTCCTATAACTAAACCGAATAGAGAAGAAGCTCTTAAATTAGAAAAAGAATTAGACCAATTAGAAAAATTAGAAGAAGAAATAATTAAAGAAATAAATATTAAAAAGTTTGAATAATAAATAATTGTTAATTAATTTATATTTATTAGTAAATATAATAAAATTTTGATATAAGGATATAAAAATGGATAATAAGTATAAAAAGTTTTTTTCTGCTTTCAACATAATGTTTGATATTCTATTATTATTAATAGTTGTTTTTCTTACTTTTTCAGCCTTTTATGTTGATCATCTAAATAATCTAATTAGATTAGATACTGAAAGTAGCATACCATTGTATAAAAGACTAATTAGTTGAGATATACAAGTTTTTTCTTGTTTTGTATCGGCTTTTATTTCAATTTTTATTGTTTGATTAACAAGATTTATTATTTTATTAATAAATAAAAATTTTATTTTTTATTGTATATTTCCTATTTTTAATTTAAAAGATATTAAATATGAAAACAAAAGTATTGAAATAAATCGACAAAACACAATTTCTTTTATAGTGGTTCTATGCATAGCGTCTACTTTTATGATAATAAATTCATTTTTTTGGGTTTTTATTAATATTAATATTTAAGATTGGAAATATTATAAATATTCTATATGCTATTTTATTTTTAAGTTCTTTGCAACCATTATTTATGATTTTAAAAAGCATAAATTTAAAAATTAAACAAGCAACTAAACAACAAATTAAAAATTAATTAAAAAAAATAATTCATATAAACATAGTTGAGGCTATGTTTTTTTATTTGCTAAATTTTTATTATTTTTTTATTAAATCTTAATGTTCTTGTTTAAATTGTGAATTAAAATGTATATAATTAAACAATATGAATACAACTAATTATGAAGCAAAAGATTTAAAAGTTCTTAAGGGACTAGATGCAGTTATAAAAAGACCAGGTATGTACATAGGATCTACAGATTCTAATGGTCTACATCATTTAATATGAGAAATAGTTGATAATGCAATAGATGAAGCATTAGGTGGTTTTGCTAATAACATTAAAGTAGTTTTGAAAAAAGATGGTTCAGTTATTGTAGAAGATAATGGACGTGGAGTACCAATTAATAAACACGAATCGGGAAAAACAGGAGTAGAATTAGTTTTTACTGAATTACATGCAGGTGGTAAATTTGGAGACGGGGCTTACAAAACTAGTGGAGGGTTACATGGAGTTGGTTCTTCAGTAGTAAATGCTTTAAGTTCAAAAATGGAAGTTAGTGTTTATAGAGATAAAAAAGAATATTTTACAGCTTTTAAACAAGATACCATAACACAAAAAACAACTATGATAGGTGGAACTATAAAGCAAGGAACCAAAGTTCAATTTTGACCTAACTATGAAATTTTTAAAAAAGCAAAATTTTCTTCGGATACTGTTAAAGAAAAATTAAGAGAAGCAAGCTTTTTAATTTCTAATTTAAAAATCCATTACATAAATGAAATAACTGATGAAAATATTATTTTTCAAACAAATGAGGGTATCAAAGAATATATAAAATTTGTTGGTGAAGGAAGAAACTTTATCAGCAGAACTTTTTATGCTTCAGGAATGGCAAAAAATGGCATTAGTATTGAAATATCTTTAGCTTATACAGACAGCTATAATGAAACAATATATAGTTTTGTTAATAATGTTAAAACCAGAGATGGTGGAACTCATGAAACAGCATTTAAAGCGTCTTTAACAAAAACAATTAATGAATGATGGTCTAAAAACAGTCCTACAAAAACTAAAATTAATTTTGATGGTTTAGATGTCAGAGAAGGAATAATTGCAGTTGTTTCTTTAAAAGTACCAGAAAATATTTTAGAATTTGTTGGGCAAACAAAAGACAAACTTGGAACAGCCGAAGCAAGAGAATCAGTAGAAGATTTTTTCTCTGAAAAATTCATGTTTTATTTGAATGAAAACAAAGTAGAAGCTGATAAAATTATTGAAAAAATTAAAAAAACCTATGAAGGCAGAATGGCAGCAAGAAATGCTAGAAATGAAGCCAGAAAAGTTAAAAATAAATTAGATACTAAAAAAATATTGTCAGGAAAATTAACTCCAGCACAATCAAAAAACCCAAAAGTTAAAGAGCTTTTTTTAGTTGAAGGTGATTCAGCTGGTGGATCAGCTAAAATGGGTAGAGATAGAGTTACTCAGGCAATTTTGCCCTTAAGAGGTGTTGTAATGAATACAGATAAGGCAAAATTGTTAGATATATTGGCAAACGAGGAGCTTGCAACAATAATTAATACGATAGGCGCTGGAATAGGCGAAGATTTTAATGTTAAAAATTCTCAATATGGAAAAATAATAATAATGACTGATGCCGACGTTGATGGAGCCCACATTCAAATGTTATTGCTAACATTTTTTTGAAGATATATGAAAAATCTTATTGAAGCAGGTATGGTTTATATAGCCTTACCTCCCTTATACAAAGTAACTATTAAAAATAGCAATAATAAACATTTCTATGCTTGGGATGAAGAAGGACTAAGAGAAATAACTTCACAATACTCAAATTATGAAATTCAAAGATACAAAGGTCTGGGTGAAATGAATGCTGATCAATTATGAGAAACAACAATGAACCCAGAGACCAGATCAATAGTTAGAGTAAATATTGATCAACAAGGGCTAACAGAAAGAAATGTAACAACTTTTATGAGTGATAATTCAGAAGCTAGAAAAACATGAATAAACAATAATATAGATTTTTCAAGCATTGATGAATTTGATATTACTAAAAATAAGTAGGGCAAAATGGATAAAAAAAATAAAAAAAATTTGGATGAAGTTATTGAAAATATAATAGATAAAAATATGGTTGAAATAATGAGCGATAGTTTTGCTCGTTTTTCAAAATATGTTATTCAACAAAGAGCTATTCCAGATGCAAGAGATGGCCTTAAACCTGTTCAAAGAAGAATTTTGTTTTCAATGTGAAATTTAAAATTAAGAAATAAAGATCCATTTAAAAAATCTGCTCGTATTGTTGGAGATGTTTTAGGTAAATATCACCCTCATGGCGATAGTTCTGTTTATGAAGCAATGGTTAGAATGGCTCAAGAATGAAAAAGTAATTATCCACTAGTGCAAATGCATGGTAATAAGGGTTCTATCGATGATGATCCAGCAGCCGCAATGCGTTATACAGAATCAAGATTAGAAAAAATTACGGAATTAATGCTTAAAGATTTGGAACGAAAAGTAGTTCCAATGACACCTAATTTTGATGATTCTGAATATGAGCCAGTTGTTTTACCTAGTTTATTTCCAAATCTATTAGTTAATGGAGCCATTGGTATTGCTTCAGGTTTTGCAACTCAAATACCTCCGCATAATTTAGGAGAATTATTAGATGCAACTATAGCGCTGATTAAAAAACCGAATGCTAAAATTGAAGATTTAATGAAATATGTTAAAGGCCCCGATTTCCCTACTGGCGGAATAATAAATGGTACTAAAGGAATTAACCAAGCATTTAGAACTGGCAAAGGGAAAATTGTTTTATCTTCAAAATATAAATTTATTTATGATAAAAAAGATAATATTATTGGAATTGAAATAACTGAAATTCCGTTTGGAGTTATTAAATCAAAAATGGTATTTGAAATAGATTCTATAGTAGCTTCAAAGACTATATCAGGAATCAAAGAAATTAGAGACCAATCAGATAGAAACGGTTTATCAATTTATATTGAACTTGAAGAAAACGCTAATGCTGAAGCTATTTTAATTTATTTAATGAACAAAACAAAATTAAGAATTAACTATGATTACAATATGCTTGCTATTCATAAAAATGCTCCTGAATTATTATCTTTAGACCGAGCTTTATTTGCTTATTTAGAGCATTTAAAACTAGTTAATATAAATGGAATTAAATATGATTTACAAAGATACAAATTAAGACATGAAATAGTTGAAGGTTTTATAAAAGTAGCAGATATTTCAGACGAAGTTATAAGAATAATTAAAGCTAGTGATAATTCAAAGAAGGGAGTTATTTTAGCTTTGATGCAAGCTTTTGGGTTTAGTGAAATTCAAGCTACAGCAATAGCAGAATTAAGATTGTATAAGCTTTCAAGAATGGACCAAATACAATTTCAAGAAGAAAAAAATAATTTAGAGATTCAAATAAAAAGATGTGAATTGTTGTTAAATGATTCTTATGAATTTGATAAGTTCTTAATAGACCAATTAAAAGAAATTAAAAAAGAGTATGCAACACCAAGAAAAACTGAAATTACAGACCAAGTTGCAAACAAAGAAGTTGACCATAAATTATTAACTAAAAATGAAGATTTTTATTTCTTTATATCAGAAGAGGGATATATAAAGAAGATTAGCACAAAAATTTTTAACTCAAATGAATTAAATACTTATAAGCTTAAAGATAATGATGCAATTAAGTATTATGATAAAATTAATTCTTTGTCTAAATTAATATTTTTTACAAATAAAGGTAATTTCTTTATTTTAGAAGCCCATTCTTTTAAGGATAATTCTTGGAAAGAATTAGGCACTCACGTTTCTTCTTTAGTGGCTTTAGACGTTAAAGAAAGAATAGTGAGAGTTATGGAAATAACTTCATACAATTCATATGTTGATATTATTTTATTATCTAAATACGGATATGCTAAAAAAGTTAAGATTGCAAACTTTGATTCAAAAACTATTAATAAAAAACGTATTTGTATGTCCTTTAAAAATAAAGATGATGAATTAATTGATGCTCAAATTGGCAATGGAGAAAAAGATTTATTTATATTATTAAATAATGGATTTTATTTCTTAATTAATGAATCTGTTTTTAGTACAGATTTAACTTTAAGAGCCCAAGGAATTAAATTGCTCTTAAAATTGCAAACTAAAAATAATACTTTTGTTTCTGCTTTTTGTACTTGTTCAAAATTTAATAATGTAACTATGCTAACTCAGGATGGTTTAGCAAAACAATGAAATATGAGAGAAATTGAATACACAAATCGAACCAATAGAGGCTCAAGATTATTTAATGTTTTAAGAAATTATAATTGTAAGCCTAAATCTTTAGAAGTAAATACCAGGGAACTTGAATTTTTATACACAAATAATCAAAATGAAGTAGAAAAACTTGATTTAGAAAATATAACTAAAGATCGTTCAAAAATGGATAAACTAATAAATTTAAATTATTCAAAAAATAATAGTGGAAATTTGATTCAACATATTAAAATTAATGAATTATTAGATGCAGATAATAATGAACAAGAGAAATTAAAAGAAGAGTTCTTGGAAAGACAAAATAGTGATAAGAATATTGAACTTACAACTGAGACTTCACTATTAAAAAGATTTTATTATACTCAAGAAAATAATGAAGATTTATCTGATGAAGATAATGATAAAAATGAAGATTTAAAAGAACAAGTTAATTTATTTGAAATAACTTCTGATTTTAAAATTGTTGACAAAAAAGAATTAGAAAAAGAATCTAAAAATAAAATCAAGAATTTGACTTTCGAAGAAAAACTTGCTGCAATGAATAATATTAATATAGATGATATTGAAAAAAAAGTTAAACAAATTAAGAAAAAATAGTTATAATTATTTTTCGAAACTTAAGTAAATATTAGATCTAATTTTAACGAAAGGAATAACTATGAGAAAAGATGTTAGACTAGCTAATAAAGTTAAAGCTGAAAAAAGAGCTCACAAATTAGCTAAAGAAAAAGCTCGTGATTTAAGAAGAGCTGCTAGAAAAGCAGAAACAAAATCAGAATAAAACAATTAATTAGCGTATAAGTTGTTACTTATACGTTTTTTTATTTTTATAGTAGAAAGTCTAATTAGTTATTTTAGTTAGGTTTTTATTATAATATAATAGTTATATGCATTAGCAATAATGTTAATATCTAGGAGAAATATGAAATTTAAAAGAAAAAGTAAATGATTAGTAGCGCTAAGTGTAATTAGTTTAATTCCAATAGTCCCCTTAATTTCATCAAGTTGCAAAGATAAAAAAGATATTCATTATAAGGAATATTTGAATAAAAAATTAGAAATTTTAGAATCTATAAAAAAGATTAATGATAATAATTTTAAAAACATGGTTTTTCAAGAATTTACCGAAATGAATAAAAATGAAGATGAAAGTAATAAGGATAATTATAAAAAATTATTATTAATTTCAATTGACTTACTGACAAAGATTGCTAATCAATTAATTATTGAACAATCAAATGATAATATACCAAACCCAGACCCAAATCCAAATCCGAACCCAAATTTAGAAGACAAAAAATCTTATCCCAATAGTGTTGCGCCAACAATTAATTCTGGTTTTAAAATAGAATATGATAATTCTAATTCATTTTATGAATCTTTAAATGGTTTAAGCGGTCAGATTTTAAAAGATAAATTATTTGAATTACAAAGAAAGCATAGAAATAGCACTGGTGATTATGGGCAATTGCATGTAACTTATAGGGATTCTTTTGTTGATAAATATTATGAAAATGACAAAACAGTTTTAGATTTATATACCGAAATTCCAAATGGAAAAGATAAATATACTTTCGAATTTGGAAAATATGCAGACATAGGAAATTCAGAAGGCCAAGGGATGAATAGGGAACATTTAATAGCTCAATCTTGATTCGGCAAACAAAGTCCAATGAGAAATGATGCCCATCATGTTTGACCTGGCGATAAATATGTAAATGCTAGACATGGAAATGTACCATTCGGAACTGTTACTAAAGCATTTTATATGTCAAGCAATGGAACAAAAGTGGGTAAGGGGCAAGAAGATGGGGGCGAAGTAGCCGAACCGATAAATGAATTCAAAGGAGATGTTGCAAGAGCTCATTTGTACTTTGCTCTAACATACAAAGATAAGAGTATTACAAACAATGGTTCTTCAAAAAGATTTTTTGATAATTACAATAATATTCGCCCAGCATTTTTAAAAACAATGCTTGAATGAGCTAAAAGGGATAATATTTCACAATTTGATATAGATAGAAACAATGGTATATATATACATCAAAGAAATAGGAACCCATTTATAGACTATCCAGAATTAATAAGAGTTTATTTTGAAAACGATAATGATTTTGTTTTTGTAAATAAGGGAATAGCCAAAAAGCTAATTAAAAATAGTTAAGGGTTATCCTTTTTTTATTTAAAAATATTAATAAAAAGGGAAATGTAATGATTATGAATAAATATATAAAATACAATCAAAATGAAAAAGAATTTAAAGAAATGATAAATCATATGGCTAATTTATGCAAAATACCATCAATAAGCATAGAAGAAGCAGGTAAATATCCTTTTAGTAAAAATGTAGATAAAGCTTTAGAATATGCTTTAGAATTAGCTAAAAGTTTTGGTTTCAAAACTTATAAAGATTCACAAAATAGATACGGATTTGCAGAAATTGGAAATGGTAAAAAAATTTTAGGAATTTTAGGCCACTTAGATGTTGTGCCAGCTGGTGATGAAAATCAATGAAAAACAAGTGCTTTTATTCCTGTAATAACAGAAAATGAAATTATTGGTAGGGGTTCTCTAGATGATAAAGGTCCAACAATAATTAATTTATATGCAATGAAATACATAAAAAACAACAATTTAATTAGTAAAGATTGAACAATAAGGATAGTATTTGGAATTTCAGAAGAAACAACAATGAAATCTATGAAATATTATTTAAAAGATTTTGGAGATCCTTATATTTCTTATACACCAGATGGAGAATGACCTTTAATTTTTGCAGAAAAATTGATATATCAAGCAAACATAATATTTGACAAAATAGAATCATTAGAAATTAATGCAGGAGAAGTTGCTAATCAAATACCAGACAAAGTAACATATAAATATAAAAATGTTGAATATACAATTTTAGGCAAGGGTGGACATGGTTCGACTCCAGAAAAGGGTGATAATGCTATTATTAAATCGTTTTTGGAATTATCTAAAAATAATATAGATTTTAAAAATAATGATATATTTAAATTTATTGAGGAAAATTTGGGAAATAAAGTTTATAAAATGAGTAAAATATTTCCAAATTTTGACGATTTTAGTGGTTCCTTATCTGCTAATTTAGGAATAATTAAAACTAATGAAAAAAGTCATATTTTAACATTTGATTTTAGAGTTCCTGCAACTAGAAGTGTAGATGATGTATATTCAGCTTTAGATAAATATTTAAAAAATAATTTCCCACACGCTAAACATAAAATTGTTGGAACAAAAAATTCTATGTATATAGATCCCAATTCTGATTATGTAAAAATATTGATGGCAACCTACAATGAAGGAATGAATTTAAATGAAAAACCTTTAGCTATTGGTGGGGGAACATATTCAAGAATAGTAAAAAATTGTGTTGCTTTTGGTTCAACTAAATATATGCATTTAATGCATGGACCTAATGAATATTTTACATTTAAAGAAATTAAGGAATCGCTTGAAATTTATATTAATGCTTTAATTAGAATACAAGAAAAAATGTAATGAAATATAGAATAGAAAAAATAATATGTTTAGTGTTAGATATTAGTCGATCTGAATGTAAAAAAGTTTTAAAATCAGAAAGAATTAAAATTAATGGAATAATTATTAGTAAACCACGCGTAATAGACATAAATAAAGATAATATTGAAATTGATGGTGAACTAATACAATATAAAGAATTTCAATATTTTATGTTTAATAAACCTTCAGGATTAATTACGGCTAACTATGATTTAAAACAAAAAACAATATTTAGTATATTAAATTTAAATTCTAATAAGTTTTTTGCAATAGGAAGATTAGATAAGGACACAGAAGGATTATTATTGATTACAAATGATGGAGAAATGGCACACAAGATATCTAATCCTAAATACAAAATTCCTAAAAAATACTATTTTGAATTAAATAAAGAAATGACTACTAATATAAAAGACCATATACCTAAACCAATAATTCTATTAAACGGATATCAAGTAAAAGAATATAATTTTGAATTTTTAGACTTAAAATCAGGTTATTTAACAATTTACGAAGGTAAATTTCATCAAGTAAAGGAAATGTTAAATTTTTTCAATTATGAAATAACTTTTCTAAAAAGAATAAGCATTGGAAAATTAGAATTAGATTCAAAACTTGAAATTGGAAAAATGAAAGAATTAGAATTAAAAGATCTTGAATTGATTTTTAAATAAAAAATAGCAAAAAACTTGCTATTTTTTTAATCTTCAGAAAAAGAAGAATGATATAGTTTTTCATAAAATCCTTTTTTGTCTAAAAGTTCTTTATGTTTGCCTCTTTCTATTATTTGACCATCTTTAACAACTAATATTTGATCTGCATTAACTATTGTTGACAGTCTATGAGCAATAATGAATGAAGTTTTACCTTTCATTAAATTTAACATAGCTTTTTGAATAATTTTTTCTGTTCTTGTGTCAACATTAGAAGTTGCTTCATCTAGTATTAAAATACTTTTATTAGCTATAATTGCCCTTGTAATAGCTATTAATTGTCTCTCTCCTTGAGAAAGGTTAGATCCGCCTTCCTCTATTATTTCTTCATATCCCTTTTCTAATCTTTGAATAAAATCATCAGCTTTTGTAATTCTAGAAGCCTCTAATATTTCTTCATCGCTAGCTTTTAAATTTGCATACCTCAAATTCTCCATTATTGTAGTTTTAAATAAAAATGTATCTTGAAGAACAATAGAAATTTGATTTCTTCAGCTTTTTTCATTTATTTCCGAAGATTTAAAATTATCTATTTGTATTGTTCCTTTGTTTGGTAAATAAAATTTACTTAATAAATTTATTATAGTTGTTTTTCCTGCTCCTGTTGGGCCGACAATTGCAAAAACCTGACCTTTTTTAGCATTAAATGAAGCATCCTTAAGTTGTAATAAATTAGAATCTCCATTATAAGAAAAACTAACATTATCAAACTTAACATTTCCTTTTATTTTATCAATATTGTTAAGTTTAGATTCATCTACTACTGGTTTAAAATCAATAACATTAAAAATTCTAATTGAAGATACTATCATCATTTGCACTTGTGCTATATTTTCAAATAATCTTGTTATATTTCCAGACATTAATCTAATATATAAAACAAAAGACATAACAATACCTGGACTAAATGTCTTATTAGAACCGGTTCCTATATTTGCAGTAGCAAAACTTGCTGAAATAATAACAATAATTAATTGTAAAAAATTAACAACAATGTTACTATATGGTCACATTAATCCTGTATATAAATTTGCCTTAAATGAAGATTTATACAAAACATTATTTCTTTTATCAAATTCTTTATTTACACTCTCGTTGAAATCAAGAGATCTAATTAAATGATGGGCTGATAAATTTTCTTCTATATAACCATTTAAGTCTGCTAATTCTTTTTGTTGTTTTTGAAATTGAGGCATTGCTTTCTTCATTAACACAAAAACAAGCGATAGCATCAATGGAAATAAAACTAAAGTTATTAAAGCTAAATAAATAGAATAATAAAACATAAACCCAAAAGATACTATAGATACGGTTGCTGTAGTAATTATTAAATTTAAGCTTCCGGATAAACCATTTGAAATATTATCGACATCATTTGATAAAATTGACATTAACTCTCCAGTATTGATAGAGTCAAAAAATGATATAGGCATTTTCATAACGGATTTATAAGCATCTAGCCTAATTATTGCCGATGATAAAACACCAGCTTTAACAGATAAATGGTTGGATGTATATGAAAAAATTTGTTGAAATATATAAACTACAATTAAAAGAAATATATTGCCTATAAATTGAAATTCATTAAAGTTTTCTTTATTAGTTATTGAATTTTTACCTAATAAAAAATCATAAGTTAAAAATTGGTCCATTATATAACCTAATAAAAATATACCTATTGTTAAACAAAGAGCTGCTAATATAGATGTGGCCACTATTCAAAAAGCTATACCTTTTTTATAGTTCACATAAGTTAACAATCTTTTAAAACTATCTCTTTTTAATTCTGCATTTTTTCTTTTTAACTTTTTCTTTTCTTGTAATGATAATAAATTTAAATCTTGATGAGATTTAAGAGGATCTAAATTATACATTGTCACCCCCTAATTGAGATTTTGCTATTTCTTTATATAAGGCACATTTTTTAATTAATTCTTCATGTTTTCCACTATCAATTATTTTGCCATTATCAATAACTAATATATTATCCGCTGCCATTATGGCTGATATTTTTTGAGCTATAATCAAAGTTAAAATATTATTATTTTTATATTTATTTTTAATATTTTTAATTACTTTTGCTTCAGTTTTAGCATCTAAGGCTGAAGTTGAATCATCTAAAATTAAAATCTTAGGGTTTTTAAGTAAACCTTGAGCAATAGATAATCTTTGTTTTTGACCTCCCGACAAATTTGAACCTTTTTGCATTACCGGGTGCTCAAATTTGTCTTGCAAATTATTTATAAATTCAAAAGCACAAGCATTTTTGGAACTTTCTATTAAATCCAATTCACTAGCATTAGGGTTAGCCATTAATAAATTGGATTTAATTGTTCCACTTAAAATTGAAGGCTTTTGATAAATAGTTGCTATGTTTTGTCTTAAAGATTTTGTATCGATTTCTTGAATATTGTTTCCATCTATCCTAATAGAACCATAACTAATTTTATAATCATTATTTAAAAGTCCTGCTATAGTTGATTTACCGGATCCTGTTGGACCAATTATACCAATAACTTCTCCTGGTTTTCCATTAAACGTTATATCTTCTAAAACGTTTTTTTCTGATTTTTCATAATATCTAAAAGAAACATGATCAAATTCAACAAATCCGTTAGTAATTTTTTTATCTGATTTGATATAAGAAATATCTGAAGTTTTTTTAAAAATTTCATTAACTCTTTTAGAAGATATTGAAGCTCTAAATAACATAAAAATAACAAAAGTAGACATAACAACACCAATAGTTATAAACATTACGTAATTTGTAAAAGTTGTTGCATTAGATATTAACTCTTTAAAATCACTTGGAGCTGAATTATTTTTTCTTGCTATATATCCAGTCACCAATAAAACCAAGGCTGTTATAACATTAGCAAATAAATTAACAAAAGCAAATGTTATGTTGTATGAATTTCAAGTTTTTTTCGAAATTGATAATCAATTTTTATTTTCTTTATCAAATTTAGAACGTTCTAAATCTTCTAAATTATAAGATTTAATTACTTTTGCACCTAATATGTTTTCACGTGATTCATTATTGATTTTATCATATGCTTTTTGTTCTCTAGAAAATAAGGGAGCCATTACTATTCCGCCAATTATCATAGTTAGCATTAATACAGGAATTAAAATTCCCAACGTTATTGATAATTGTAAATCTGTTAATAAAGCAAATACTAATCCAAATATTAAATTAAAAGGACCAATTATACTTAATCTTAAAAAAGCGTTTATACCCATTTGAATTCTGCTTATATCTATAGTAAATCTTGTTATTATTTTTGAATGATTAAATTCTTCAATATCTTTTTCAGATAAATCTCCAATATGTTCTCATAATTTTTGTCTAATTTGCTTAGCTCCTGCATTAGAAACGTATGAACCTAAAATGGAAGCTGTAATTGTTGCAATAGTTCCAGCGATTAAAGCAACGGCAAAATAAATCGAAAATTGACTAATCGATTCCGAAATAGTGCCTTTTACAACAAACATTTTTAATATTGTTACTTCTGAATAATCTGGAATACCTAAGGACGGATTAGCTTGTGTATATGCCCTTAAAGATATAAGAGATGATATTTGTCCTATAAATATAGGAATAAATAAAAATGCTATAACTTGAAAAATAGTTAACATAATTGTTAAAAAAGAAAGCCATTTAAACTTCTTATTCATATATTTATACAATTTAAACATGTTGTCCTCCTTAGTTTCTTAAAATTTCATTTTTATATGTTATAACTTTAGAGATTACTCTTTGTTATATTATTTTATTATTAAAAATAGAAAATTATAAAAAAATATAGATATTTAAGTTTGAAACAAAAATTAAATAAAAGAAATTTTTAATATATAATTTTACAACTTCAAGAGAAAAGATTAGGAGGAAAATATGAATAAAAAAACTAAAATTATTTTTGGAATAAGTTCTATAACAAGCATACCTGTAATAGCCTTAAGCTTATCAAGTAAATGTACAACTGATTTTGTTAAAAAATTATCAACAGATCAAGCTTTAGAAATGATTAATAAAAATAAAACAAATAAAGATTTTGTATTATTAGATGTTAGAACTGAAGGCGAAATCAATGAACAATATATAGAAGGAATGTCTAATGTTAATTTTAAAGATCCTAATTTTAAAAACGAAATAAATAAATTTGATAAAAATAAAACATATTTAGTATATTGTCGTACCCAAAATAGATCACAAGCCGCTGCAAAAATAATGAAAGAGCTTGGTTTTAAATATATTTATTGAATGAATGGCGGAATTACTCAATGATTGAGAGAAAATAAGCCAGTTATAAATGTTAATTCACATAAGAAAAATTTATTAATTAATTCAGAAAAAAATATTTTTAAAGAAAGCGAAGACATAACTTTTTCTGTAAAATTAGAAAATTTTAATCAAGAACATACTGTATTTAGTTTCGAATTAAAAAATGAAGACAATATTCTTATAAAGAAGGAAAAAATTACAAAGAAAATTAATTTTGTTTCTTCTATCAAATCTATTTTTGGCAATGATTTAGTTTTAGAAAAAGAAAAACAATATTCTTTATGAATAAAGTGTGAAAATGTTTCTAATGTTAATGAAGCTTCATTTAATTTTAAAATTTCAAAAAATAATATAAATTTGAAAGATTTAAATTATTACAAATTTAAAGGTGCTTATTCGCATATAGCAAAATATCCTTCTAATGAAATTAATGAGAATTTCATTAATAAAAATTTTGGTCACAATATGTATCAATATAAAGCATCAAATATGGAAAAAATAACTAAAACTATTGATGATTTAGTAGACCACACCAAAAAATCAATAATTCTTTTTGCTTCTCCTACATGTTTATCTTGCATGGAATATTTAGTGTGATTAGACAAGCTTAATTTAGATAAATTTAATTTTGTTAAAATTCTAACTTCTGTAAATGACAATGTGGACCAATACATAGATTCAGCTAAAGAGACATTTAAAGAAAAAAATATAGAATCGCAATTACCAGATTCCTTATTAGATAATAAAGATTTAATTTGAAAAACAAAGTTATCTTTTAACACAACTCCAAAAATTTTATTAGTTGATGAATTTGGAAAAATAGTCAATGCTATTGATGGTTTAGATAAAAATAATTTTAACAATGAATTTATTGATGTTGTAGATAAAACATTTGATGAAAAGATAGTTGAAAAAACAAATGATAATACAAACCCTAATCCAAAACCTGAAAATCCTATTCCAGACAATCCAAAGGATGACAAAGGTAAATTTGAAAATGAATATAGAACATTTGAACAAAGAAAAAGAACAGAAAAAAATGAAATTAAATACTTAAAAGAAAAAGACTGAGAAATAACAAGCAAAATATATGGTTTAAATGTTTCAGAATTTAGAGTTTGAAAAAATGATAATACTGACATAAAGTTAAAAGATGTTTTAAAGAAAAACGGAAAACCTACAATTGTTTTTTACGGAGCTACATACTGTGGAGAATGTGCTAATGCATTAAAATATTTAACTAAAAATAAATTAGAAAATGCCAATTTTATTGAACTTTTAAGAGGAAGTAATGATTGAGAAAATTTTATTGAACAAAATAGTTCAAAAAGTAAAATTGATAAAGAAATTTTTAGACCTTCTACTGATTGAAAAAAGATTACAGAGAATTATGGTTTTATTCCACAAGGCTTTGTTTTAGATAAAGAGCAAAATGTAACATACTTTTTTGGATCTAATTATTTTTTAGCTCAAACATTAGTTAACGTTGTTAATAATACAATTTCAACAAATGATGAAAGCAAAACAAAAAAACAGGAATCTCAAAGTAGCAAAGATTTTTATAATGGAGAATATGAAAAAATTAAACAATTTTACCCAAATGACGAAAACAATATAAATGAAACTCAACATAAAAATTGAAGTACAATAGAAAATAATTCTTATGTTAGAAAATCACAAATAGGTGATAAAGAAGCAGAAATAAACGAACTAAAAGATATTTATAATGATTATGTTAATAGTTTAAATAAAAACATATTAAATTTATATAAATATAATTTTAATGCAAGATACTTATCTGAAGCAATATTTAAATGAGCTCAGGAAGATTGAATAGACCACGCCTATATACATTTTGGAGGATTTCCAATCGTTCCCTTTACTGAAACATATCATTTTGATGATTCCACTAAAAAAATAAATGATCAATTTATTAAATTAGCATATTTATCAAAAAATTGAAGGCAAGGTATTTATTCAGTTGATAAAGAAATTATTACAAATAATGAAATAAAAACTAAATTTATTAATTTTGTAAAAGATGCTTTAGACTTAATTAATGACAACATGGATGAACAAGAAAAAATATATGTAATTATGCAATATGTTGCAGATAGATATACATACTATGATGATGCATGAAAGGTTAATTTATCTGAAACTATTAGAAGAGATTTTTATGGGGTTTGTCAACAATATTCATGAATGACAGCTTTATTATTAAATATAATTGGCATTCCAGCATTTCCTAAATTATCTGATAACTACAGTCACCAATTTGTTTGAGTAAAAACAAAAACTAAAAATGATGAAGAACCAAAATGATATTATGTTGATTCTTTACATTTTGATACTGAAAATGATAATACTCATAGATACCCTTCAGGAATTTTGAAAAATGTTAATTTTAAAAATGGTTATTTACTAAAAATTAATACAGATATTTTAAGTATTCCTAATAAAAATATTGATGCAATGCATTATCCTGGCTATCAAATTTTTAAAAATAAACTTCCTATTGATTATTTGTTTACTGAAAAACAAATGGCTAAAAATAGTTATTTAGAATACACAATTTTAAATGACTCAAAAAAATCAAAAAACGGCTTAATTTTAGGTAAACAAAGTAGATTTTTTAAATACAAAAGTAATTGATATACTTTTGCAGCGTATATAGAAAATAATAGTGATGATTCGAAAAAACTAGGTTTATTTAAATCTAATTTTCATGCTGGCTCTAAAGAATTTGTTTTAGTAGCTGATAAAAACAAAATTGAAAATGATGAAATAGGTAAATTATTTAATACTTCTTTCTTTAATATAAACGGTTACGAATCAGTTCCCAAAGTATTTATGGTAGGCAATGTTGCTTTTGTTTATAAATACATTAAAAATACAAAAAATCATGAATTATTTGCTTTAAATTTAAAAACAGGTCAAAAAATTGATTTACAAAATTATTTTAATAATACCATAAGTGACAAAAATGAAGAGTATGATATTTTTTCTTATGATCATTCATTGTATATAAAAAAAATGTTTGTTAAAAAAAATGAAGCTATATTAAACAACAACATATTTAAAATTGATTTAAATCAATTTACTGAATTAAAAGAACTTATAAAAAATAAAAACACAAAATTTGGAATTTATAAAAAAATTTTGGCATATAGATTCGAAGCCGGAACATATATGTATAAAGATTTAAACATTATTCAAGAAGAAAATGGAATTGTATTTAAATCATTGATCTTAAGAAAACAATTTAATGAAAAAATAAAAGAATTTATGGATTTATATAATGATAATAATTCAACATTAAATCAATTAATTTCTAAAGAAAAAGAAATAAAACAATCTTTAAAAGAAATTACAAAAAAATAGATATTTAATAAAAAAACCGACTGCTAATTTTGCAGTTGGTTTTTTAAAAACAAACAAACTAATTTTGTTTCATGGTAATAGCTTCTTTGGCTATAAACATTTCTTCTTCCGCTCTTATAACATAAATTGGTATAACACTATCATCTGAAGATATTATTTTATAATCTCCAAAATCACGACCTTTGTTTTTTGATTCATCTACTTTTAAATTAATTAAATTAATTTTTTTAATAACTTGTTCTCGCACTAAATGATCGTTTTCTCCTACACCAGCAGTAAAAACTATTGCATCTAATTTATTTTTTATTTTATTAATATAAGTAATTAAATAATCTGCTATTCTTTGAGTATACAAATCCAAAGCAAATGCAGCTCGTAAATTTTCTTTTTTAGCTTTTTGAACATCTCTAACGTCTGAAGAAACATTAGATACACCTAACATGCCTGATTTTTCATTTAAAATTTTAAAAATTTCATCTACTGTGAAGCCTTTATGCTTAATTATATAGGGAATTATTGAAGCATCTATATCGCCTGATCTTGTACCCATCATTATACCTGCCAATGGAGTAAAACCCATTGATGTATCAATAGATTTGCTATCTTCTACAGCGCAAAGGCTTGCGCCATTTCCTATATGCATAATAACTACATTAATTTTTTGTTTATTAAATAATTCTTGACATTTTTCAGTTATATAATGATAATTCAAACCATGAAAACCATATTTTCTAATATTTAGTTCTTTTGCTAAATCACTATTAATGGGATATGTATAAGAAACTTTTGGTAATGTATTATGAAATGAAGTATCAAAATGCATAGACATTGTAGCATTTGTAAATAATTCTTTAAAAGCTATTATTGCTTCCAATGCTCCTGGGTTATGCACTGGAGCCAAATCAATTGATTCCTTTAGCCAATCTATTGTTTGTTCATTTACATATGTTGTAGATTGCAATTTTGGCCCACCATTAACTACTCTGAATGCTACCTTAGATATATCACTATAATCATGAATAATACCATGTTCTTCTCACAACTCAACTAATTGCTTAACAGTTTCTAAAAAAGAAGGAAGAAAAATATCCTTTTCTATTTTTGATTCTTGATAATTAAGTGTTAATTTACCCATATCCATTTTTATACGTTCTGCAACACCCTTGGCTTCAATATGTAAATTTTTATTAAACAAAGTTCATTTAATTGAACTAGATCCCGCGTTAATAACTAATATTTTATTCATAATACTCCTAACTATAAAATTAAATTTTCTAAATTATATTATAAAAACTAATGTTCTTTTATATTCTTTAAAAAGAATATAAAAAAAGCAACGACCTATTTTCCCTAATGGTATCTTCGGCACTGAAGGTCTTAACTGCTGAGTTCGGAATGGAATCAGGTGGGCCCCTTCGTTATGGTTGCTATGTCTAATATTATATATAAAAAAATTTTTTTAGTTAAAAATATTTTATTTTTATTTTGAACTATTAATTTTAGTTAAAGCTGAAAACAAATCATTTTTTAAAGTTTTATATATTTTTTGATTGTAGACATCAATTAATGTTGTAAAAGGCGAAATTATTTTTGTTAATGAATCATATAAATCATTGCTCTCATTTTCATTAATGTCATTGCTTAAAACTAATTGTTCTAATTTAAATTTGAGATCAATTCTATTTTCAAAAGTACCATCAGTATTTTTATTTAAATACTTTTTAATATAAAATTTTTCAGTGTCAAACAATATGTTTCATCCCCCTCCAAGTGTTAACTGAATTTTTCCAGCTCTTCTATTTTTTGTATCAAATGGAGTGTCATCATATAAGGGTTGTGCAGGCTCTGCTCCATGAATTAAATAATTTCATTTTAAATTAGTGAAGTAATCAACTATAAATTTTAAATGATTAATAGTTAAATCTTTAATTTTGTTATATTTAGAATTATTGTCTTTTAAAAAAGTTTTTTGTTGTTTTAAATTAAACAATAAAATGTTTATTAATTCAGTAAAATCGCTAAATCCAATACCAACATTTTCAAATATTTTTTGGGCTCAAACTCCTGTTGTAGCGGCAGTAATTTGACGAGAAATAATATTTTTAAATGCTAAAAATCCCTTTTGCTTTTCATCTTTTGCTGCAAATAATAAATTATTTAATAAATATTCATTTGTATTAATTAACATATTATTTAAATGCTTATAAATTTTTGTGATTAATTCTGTATCTTGTGAAAATTGCATAAAAATTTCAATTGAAGTTTTAGCTGACTCTAAAAAAGTTTTTTCTATACTTTCACTTAATTTTTTATATTCATCTTTTGTTGCTTTTATAACTTGTTCTTTATTTTTAATTATGTTTTTTAATTCTTCATCTATTTTATTTGATTCTAAATTATCTTTAATTTTTTGTTGATAATTTTTGAATTCTTGTGAGTTAATAAATTCGTTATATAATGATTGATAAAATAATTCTTTATCTTTAGCGAAGCCGCCTATAATAAATGTTCTAATAGTTTTCGTTTGAATCTCTTCTAATCCCTTTTTAGTAGATCTTAAATATAGTTTAAAAGTGAGAGTTCCCTTAAACTTATCATAAACAGAAATTTCAGATTCTACTATTTGTGCCTCCGAATTAGAAGATAAATTAGTTTTAAAATCATTCAATCTAATATCATCAATGGGTCTACTTAAGGAATCATAGCCATCATATTCAAAAATTAAATTTTCCAATAATTTTTCTAATCTATTAAACTCATTTTCTTTTTCTTGTTTTATTCTTAATTCTCTTTTTTGTATAGTTTCAAAACCAAAAAATTTTTTATTTATGATTTTTGAAGTTATTTTAGTTTTCAAATTAGTATAAGACATTTCTACATTAATTGTACCTCTGTTATTATCTTCATAAAATTTTGTATTAAATTGAAATTGTTTTGATATATTTTTAAAAATAAAATTATCTAGATTTTTTACAAATTCGGAAGGTAATTGTTTTTCTTTTTGGTCCTCACTAATTTCCAAAACTACTTTATCTATTTCATTATTTAAATCGGTATATAAATTTTTAAACCCTCTTATTGTTTTTGAAAAAATATCAGTTTTAATTCAATTTATCTTTTTACTATTATCAACAAATTCAAATTCAAAATAATAATTTACTGTTAACTCACCTTTAATATCATTTGCAATTAAAGGGCCTTTTGTCCTTAAGTAAGTTTTATCAGGCAATGAATTAAAATATATATCATTAAAATTAACTTTTGAAGGAAGAATATGATCTTTTTTTATGTTAGATTTCAAAATAGGTTTTATTAAACTGGTTTTTTTTGTAATTTCTTTTTTTAAATATTTAATTTTTTTGCTATCATTGCATGATATTAAAATGCTAGGTAAAATAACTGTGAAAGAAGTCAAAACAGTAGACAATAAAATTAATTTTCTTTTCTTTTTCATAATTCTCCATATACATATCTTTAATATTAAATATATTAAATTAACAAAAACATAAAGGCATCCATATACCCCTATGTTTTATTTTTATAATAACTATTTTAAAGTTTCAAGAACTTTGGCTAAACTCTTTAATGATTTTTGAAATAAATCAATTGAAGAATTTAAACCTGTTTGTAACATTTCATAATAAGGTTTAATCTCACTTTTTACAACTTCTATTTCTTCTTTTGATAATCCAACAGAGTTTAAAACATTAATTGCATCTTGTTTAGCTTCTGTAATAATTGCAACTAATTTTTTAAAAGTTTTTTCATATCCATGTAATTCCACACTACTAAAATCAAATTCTTTCAATTTCTTAGATGATTGTACAAAGACATTGTCTTTTCCTGTAAATTTTTTATCTATAGCCTCAATTAAATCATTAATTTTGGTTATTTTTTTTGTTGATTCTTTTTGTTTTAATACATTAAAAATTGTTTTAGCGTATCCACCAACTTTTTTACCAAATTCCACAACAAAATCAGCTATTCCATTCTTAGATCTAACTATTTCTTGTAATTTTTCTTTTGTTAAATATTTTTTTAATGCTGCCAATCCATCTGAAATTTTGTTTTCTTTTGGATTTGTTTTATAAGCTTTTAATAAATTTAATTGTATGTCAACAATAATATTTGATAAAACATCCAAAGCTTCTTGATAATATTCTTTAACTTTTGCTTCTTCTGCTTTTCCAATAGCGTCCATTAATTTTTTGTCACTTAAGATTTTTGTGATAATTTTTGAACTATCTTTTTTGTATTGTTCTTTAAATTTCTTATCTTCTTCGCTAAAACTTTTTTTAACTTTTGCATCTGCTATACCATTAGCTAATTTATTTAATTCTATATTTTTTTGTTCAATAGGTGATTTTCTATTTTTATTTATTTCACGTTGAACAATATAAGGAATGGTAGCTAAACCAGCAACTACTACTGCTGTACCTAAAACGATACCTGTAATTTTTAAAGCTTTTTTGCTCATAATAATTTCTCCTAATTAAATATAAATATAAAATGTTTTTTGTTTTTTTAATTTTGCTTATATTATATAATTTTAAAAATTTTTTAAATTATTTTTAAAATATTTAATTTGACATTGAATATGTAAAATCAATAGCAAATTCTAGGCCATAATAATGAATATCACCTCTTATAATAACAATATTTTTTTCTTCATTAATAGAAACTATTGAATAATCAATATTTTTATTAAGCTCTTTGTCAAAAATAAAGCGTTCATTTAATTCTATATTTGCTTTAAAGAAAACATTAAATTCGGCTTGCCCCTTTTTAAATTGTTCTTTTAGTTTCGTATAATTATTATTTAATTCATTTTTAAATGAAAAGGAAATGGAAGATTTTAAATTTCTTAAAATATTTCTTTTAGTCATAATAGTTTTTATTGAAATTTTGCCTTCAAAATCTTTTGATTCTATTTTTTTATCTTTTGATAAAAGAGAAAATCTATAATCTATGGTGTAATTTCCTTTATCAAAAATGTATCATAATTTTTCAAAACTCATTTTTTTGATTTTTAAAATGTAATTATTTTCTTTGATAAATTGAAATATATTTAACATTTTAGCTGCTTCATCAGTATTTCAAAAAATACTTTCAACTTGTTCTCTTGTGTAAATACCAGGTTTAATGTATTTAGAATTTAAAGGAACTTTAAGTTTATTCATGTTATAAATTATTTTTTCATCATTTGATAATAATTTAATTTTTTTAGTAATTATTTCAGAATGAATCGTTTCAATGTTAGGCAATTCTTTTTGTAAATAATAAGAAAAGTCAATACTATCTTTATTTATATTTAAGCTAATTATAATTAATTTTACTTTGGCAATTTTTTCTCCTTTATTTGGATTAATTACAAAATCATCTTTTGTTATTTGATTAATATTTTTTTCATCTAAATTTTCAATATTGTTAAGTATAACTATATCATCATCTTTGTTCAAACTATCAATAATTTGTTGTTCTTGATTTTTAAGAGCTTTTTTTGTTGATAAAAGACCTGAAATTGTAAAACTTATTGTATTGTATGTAAATATATTTTCATTTAATTTATTATCATGCATATTTACACTAAATTCAACTCTAAGAGTTCCTTCTAAATCATTTGGATATAATTGTATTTTATATAATGAATATTTTTGTTCACTAAAAGTTATATTTAAATATTTATTTTTTATTGCAGAAGGTAATGTATTTTCTTTGTTCTTATCTATATTTTCATAAAGTTCATAACTATAAGATATTGAATTATTATTTATTTTCTTTTCTAATTCCCTTTTAGTATCATCTAAATAATTAGATGCATTATAAGGAGTATAGAATCAGAATCCATATTCTTTTGAATAAACATTTTTAAATTTATATTGTTTTGATTTAACTTTAAATTTAACTCATAATCAACCTTTATAATCATTCACATCAGAAAAACCTATTATTTCGACTTCACTATTATTATCTTTATAAATATTAAAGTCTTCTTTTGTAATTTCTGAAGGAAGTTTTTTATATGAATATTCATTTTTTAAAGAAAAATGTTTTATTGAATTTTTGCCTAAACCGTTCAATCTCTTTTTTTCTTTACTTTCGTCATTAATTTCAAATTTTTTATAACCACTGATTTTATAAAATTTGGTTTTTATTGAAGTTTTTTTAGTTCTTTTATCTTCTAAATATACTTCTATATTTAATTCTCCATCAATTTCATCGGGAATAATTTGTTTAATTTTAACTACCACATTTTCATTTTCGTTATTTATATTTAAATCTTTTAGGTCTTTAACTTGACTTGAATAGCGGCTTGATTTAGTAAAAGGATTTTTATCTTCTATATCTATGTATATAGATGACAATATAGAATCTAGGTCTTCTTGATTTTTTATTTCTAAATCCCTATCATAATAATTTTGTTTTTTAAAACCATAAATATAAACATATTTAGTTTCTGTTTTTAAATTTTCATATCCTTCTTTTAAACTTCTAAAATAATATCCAACATACAAATATGGATCTTTTTTATTATAAAAAGTTAATTTATCTATTACCAATTCAGCTTGATCTAATGATATAGAAAAATCTTCTTTCTTAATTTCAGAAAATAATTTTTCTTCTTTTCTTACATGAAGCATATCATTTATGCTATATTTTTCAAATTCTTCATTTATTCTTTGTTGTTCATTTCGAACATTTCTAGTTTTTAAATCATCTAAATTTTTAATTTTTTTAGTTATTAAATTCGATTGTTTATTTGTTCTTTTATCTACATAATAATATTGAATTTCCAAAGTGCCTTTTGCATCATCATCTTTAACATTATAATTAAATTCATAATTTAAATCAAGACCCAAAAAAGCTTCTTTTGTAATCATTTTTTTATATTCTGACGGCAAATATTTTAAATTTGATTCATTTAAATCTTTTAATTCAACTTCATCAATAGATTCGTTAATTACATCTAAATCATTTTTAAAGCCATTAATTATTAAAGAACGTCTTAGTCTTAATTAATGTAGAAACACCTAATGAATCTATATATTCGGCTTGAAAATAATATTTAATAAGTATACTCCCATTTGCAACATCTACTTGTAAGCTATAAATTGGAACAATTTTTGAATTTTCTAATTCCTCAGAAAAAAATAAATCTTTTGGGCTAATTTCTGAAGCTAATATTTGTTTTTTTACTATTTCTTTATTTATTGAGGGT
Source organism: Metamycoplasma phocicerebrale (assembly GCF_003383595.3). Taxonomy (NCBI): domain Bacteria; kingdom Bacillati; phylum Mycoplasmatota; order Mycoplasmoidales; family Metamycoplasmataceae; genus Metamycoplasma; species Metamycoplasma phocicerebrale. The sequence continues at coordinate 198,650 of NZ_CP033058.2, read as the reverse complement.
GTTATTCTATTAGTTTTTGTTTCAACTAAAGAATTAAATTGTTCTAAAGTCAAGTTTTCATATTCATTTTTAGGTATTGCAAATCCAATTATTTTTATAATTTTTGGTGTTTTGGTTGTAATATCTTTTTTATTCTTTAGTAATTTCTTTAGATTAAAAGATACAATAATTTCTCCTTTTTTAATATCCTTTTTAAATTTATAATTAATAACTTCAATTTCAGTATTTAATTTTAAGGAAGAAATAAATTTCCCTTTAAATTCATTTTCATTAAAATTTTCTAATGTTTTCTTTTTATTTAAAAATAAATTTTTTTCATTAATTATCAATTGTTGCAAAAAAAGATTCTAGATTCTTGGTTTCCTCAGCTTCATTTAAATCATTATTGTGTTCATCTTCTTTTGAATCATTTTCATGATTGTTTTGATCATCTTTTTTATTATTGTCTTCCTTATCTTTCTCATGGTTATTTTTATTGTCTTTGCCACTATCTTTTGGTTTTTTACAAGATACTGATAACATTGGTATTATTGTTGCCATAGGGGTCAATAACCCTAAACTAATTAATATTTTTTTACTTTTTTTCATAATTCTCCTATTAATTAACTACATAATAATTCATTTAATTGCATATTTATTAAAAAAATTATAGCACCTTAAAATTTGATTTATATTTTAAGGTCTATTAATTTAATACTTGATATTTAAATTAAAATAAAAAAATAATTGTTTTCATTTCTATAACATTTAAATAAAATTACAAAAATTAATACATAATACAAGTACAATGACAAAATAATTTATTAAGCTAAGTATAAATAAATTAAATTATCATAAAATATTTATAGTATAATAATTAAGCCATGAGAACAGCAACCTTGTAAACTGGTCAGGATAGAAATATAGCAGCCATATCGAGAAGTGCAGTGTCTTGTGGTTTTTATTTTGAGGTGATATATGCTTTGCACAAAATTATTAAGTCCAATAGACGAATTAGACAATTTTTCAATTATACCAATGGTTGATATAGGAGATTTCGTTTTATATAAAAGAATTTCGAATAAAAAATTTTTTAATTCCATTTCTTTGGCTGATTATTTAAAAAAAGAAGATGAGAAATTACAAGATACTTATATCGAACCTGGTGAGTTTTTTATAACTTCAAATAAGCTTTTTAAAGAAGAATATAATAAAGAAGATGAGATAATAAAATCAATAATAAATTCTTCATATTTTAGTCAAATAAAACTTAAAGAATTAAAAAATTTAATTCAAATAATAAATAAAGATGGTTTAGGTGGTTCTTTGATTACATTGAATAAAAATATAGATAACACTTTTGAGCCTTACTTTGTTTTTGTTGATCCTTATATAGCAGAAAAAGAATTAAATTATTTATTAAATACACCTTTAATTAAGGGTAATTTAGGAGCTATTGCTAACCTATATGAAAATATGATAATTAATTTAAAAAAAGCAAATGAATCATTTTTGGATAAAAACTCACACACACATTTTTTTGTTCATAATGTACTAATAACAAATATTGAAAAAGTTATTTTTGATATTGAAAATTCTAATTAAAAAAAGTAATAAAAAACTTCCCGTTTGTTTGGGAAATTTTTTTTATACAATTAACGTCTGTTGTAGTATTCAACAATTAATGATTCATCAATTTCTTTTGCAAATTCATTTCTTTCGGGTAATCTAGTAAAGGTTACTTTATTATTTTCACGACTTAATCATTGAGCAGTTTGCATTACTTCTAAAGCATCTTTAACATTAGCATTATTTTCTAATGAAGCTTTAATTTCAATAACTGATCCTGGTTTAATAAGCATTGATGGAATATTTGCTTTATGTCCATCTACTATAACATGATTATGATTAACAAATTGTCTTGCTTGTGCTCTTGTACGAGCAAAACCAGCTCTAAAAACTAAGTTATCTAATCTTGATTCTACCAATTGTAATAGATTAGTACCTGTAACACCTTCTTTTCTAACAGCAATATTAAATAAATTTTTAAATTGTCTTTCATTTAAACCATACATAAATCTAACTTTTTGTTTTTCATACATATGTAATTGGTAGTCAGAAGGTTTTGATCTTCTAGCTCCATGTTGCCCTGGTGCTGTTGTTCTTTTTTTGCCTTTTGTAAATTCCTTATTGTTTTCTAAAAGTGATGTTCCATATCTTCTTGATTTTTTGAAGATAGACCCTAAAAATCTTGACATATTTTTCCTTTCAATATGCAAAGACAAATTAATAATTCTTACCTATATTTTTTTCTCTAATGATTTCGGTTTACAGCTTACTTACTCTCAAATTTAGCCGCAAAGAAAAAACTTTTAAGCAATATTATTATGCTGTGTCAATGCCTTACAATTATAACTTATTTTTAAAAAAATAAGAAAAATAAACAAAATATTTATTTTTCAACTAAATACTAGCATATTTTAATATTTTTTAAATTACTAAATTAAGTAAACACATTTAATAAGATTATTAAATATTCTTAATTATTTTCATTATCATTATTATTTAAATGAACATCTAAATTAATTTCCTTTTTAGATTTTGATTCTAGCTCTATTTCCTTTGATAATTTTTCAAGCATTAATCTACTTTTTAATTTATGAGAGATGGTAAGTTCTATTAAAAAATCAAATAAAATAGAAAATAATGCCAATGATACTGCTGTTCCTATAATACCAACTATTATAGCAAGTACTATTTTTGCTGCTTTTCCTGATGGTGAATTGTGTGTTTCAGAAAAATATATGCTTGATGCTATTGTGATAGCAAGACCACCTAAAGCTATTATTACCATTAAAATTATTTTTCAAGTAATGCTTTGGGCAATATGTATTCTAATGTTAAACATTATTCTTTGCTTTAATGTATGAATTTTACATTTATTTTTTTCTCGATTTTCCATTTCTAAAATTCCTATCTAATATAATTCTTAGTTTTTTAAATATAATTTTCTTATATCATAAAAGAACACTTTTATTTAGTTTTATTTATTATTATAATATTTTGTCTAAACTAAATATATCAAATAAATTATTAAATAAATTATAGAATAAAGTGTTTTTATATATCCAATAGTGGCACTACATATTTTTTAGTAAATCTAGACATGTATTTTTTAATTTTTTTTGCCATATTACCTTTAGTGCTTATTGTTTCTTGAATTGTGAAAATAATTTTCTTATTTTTAAAGTCATATTTAAGGCCCATTCATTCTTTTTCATTAAAATTAAATTTAGCAATATATTTATAATTGTCTTTATAGTAATTTTTTATATCTTCAATTGATAAAACTTTAATTTGAGCAATACTATCTTGAATAAATAATTTAGTTTCAAAATCTGAAACATTTGTAGTATCACAGTCATATTCAAATTCTGTAATTATTAATTTGCTAATTAAATCTAAATTTTGATCTATTATGTCGTTGTAATGCATATCTTGGGTTTTATAATAATTAAACATATCTACAAACACAGATAATAAAACAAAAGCATCATAACCATAATTTTTAGTATTTGTAATTAATAAATGATAAGCTTCATCAAAATAAATTGCATCATTATTTGGATATATATTTTTAAAATTAACAATTCATTTGTTTGCATATTCTAGTTTATACCTAGTGCAAACACTTGATAAATTTTCTTTTTTTACAAAATTAGAACTAAATACTTTACTTAACTCAGTAAATTCTTGATTAGTATTAACATAATTATTTAAAAAAGATAAATAATTTACAACTAAATCGGAAATATCTAAAAGCTCATATTCTATGGTTATTTTTTTACTATAATTTCTTTTATAAATATATAGTTTTCGATAATCATAAGAAAATTTAAAAATATATTCTATGTTTTTTAATACTGATAAATAAACTAAGGAATATTTAATTTTTTTAGGTTTATCTTCTTTTAATCTATTATTCAAAATTGTATAAGCAATATCATTTTTGCCTAATATTTTTTTTACAAAAGAATTTTGAAGTTTTGTATTAATAACTCCAATTTTTAAAACGTGATTAGCGCCTGAAGTAAAATTCTTTTGTAATACTTTTTTGGTATATTCATTTAAAACTTTTTTAAAATCTAGTTCCTCAGGCTCATCGTCAAATTCCACCACATCAGAAAATTCTATTTTTTTATATTCTTCGATTACATTTTTTAAAACTTCATTTGGAACAAAATCATTATTTTTATTAAAAAAACTTAAAGCATATTTTTGCTTATCATATTTTCTTAAAAATATTGAAATTGAAAAATCATCTGTTAAATCAGCACTAAATTTTAAAAAAGCCTCATGAATAGGTTCGTGTTTATTAAAAATATAGGCTTTATTTTCTTGGCATGAAATTACATTAGCAATATTTTTCTCTAAAATAGGCATATATTTATTAGAACCATCATTTGCTATTAAAAATTTTAAAAACTTAAGATTTTTTGATTTAAAAAAATTTATTAGGGCTTGAGATATAAGTTTAATAGTTATTTCATTAAACTTGTCAAAGCCTGTGCCTATTTCAGCAATAATGCTATTATTTTCAATAATAAATTTTATGTTGTTTTTTTCCTCTAAAAATAACATAAAATTTGGGAATAATTTTTGTTGTTGATTTTTCATATAACCTACTTTATTAAATTTAATAAATATTTTAAAAATTTTTCAATAGCTAACTTTGTTTCAAGATTTTCTTTAGAACTTGGTATCAAAGAATTGATTATTGATAATCTTAAATAGTTTCTAAAATTAGAACTAGAAGAATCAACTAAATCCAAAAAAGGAACAAGTTCATTATTAATTATATTATTTAAAGCAAGATTGTTTGCTTTGTTATTATTATTTTCATATTTCTCATATATTTTTTTAAATTGTTTTGTTGGAAAAACATAACCCATTTTTAAACTTAAAAACTCTATTGGAGTAGTTTTTATTTTTTTATTATCTAATTTTCAATAATGAATATTTTTTTCATCATACAATCAAGAAATAAATTTTTTAACAACTTCATTTTTACTTTTGATGCTTGAAGATATAGCAGAAAGAAATTGACCTTGTAGAAAATAAGAGCCTTTTGTTTCATGTTCATTATACTTAAAGGGAACACTTTTAAAAATTAAATCTTTATTTTTCTTTTGAAAAAAATCTTCTTTAAATTTATAAATCCTAGATGTTATGATTGTGAATAATTGTTTATTAATTTGTTCTATAGGAGTAGTAATATCATAATTTTCTAAATTAAAAGTTTTGTCTTTTATTTTTTCATAAAAAGCAGAAATAGCATTTACAAATATTTTATTTTCTCTAGTATTTTTTTGAAATATAGATTTATAATCAATTTTTCTATTATTAATATATTTTAAAAAATACCCAATATACTCCGAATTGTTAGCTTTAAAAATAGTTTCATAAATGTAATTTTCAACATGCTTTATAAATATAAGATCAAATTTTCTTTTTTTTAAGGTTATATTTATTAAACTAGAAAATTTTTCTAAATTACTTTGATAATTAAAAATATTTTCATCAATTACTATGTTTCATTTTTTAACTTGTTCTAAATTAAAATCTAACAAAGGGGAAGTTATATTTTTTAAACTATAATATTGTTCAATAATAGACTTAATATAAGTTGATTTATCAATATTTAAAATAAAATTATTTTTAATATTATTTTTTATTGTAAAGCAATAAAGTGAATATAAAAAAGTGGCCAATATTTGTTTATTAATTATTAATACTTCAGAGCTCAAACCCATTGGTAAGCTATAAATTTTTTTATTGTTTTCAATACCCAAACGATTATTAAAATCTAATATGTTTTGAGAAATTGAACTTTTATTGGCAATTTCAGTTAAATCTATTAATCTATTATAAAAATTAATAAGAGAAACAATTGAGGGGTAAGCAACTATAATTGAGGGTGTATTGTTGTCTTTAATTTGCAATTCTAAATTTAGTTTATGATTTATATCTCTTTTATTGAAAGTGGTTCTTAAAACTAATTTATTTTTTTCATATTTTTTATCTAATTGATTATTAAATTTTTTAACTACTTCTTGAAAACCATTAAAAATATCATTTTTATCACTTTCATTAAATGGTATTAATATACTAACATTATTATCTTCTTGTTTTTGACACGAAAAAGTAAGCGCACTTAATGCTGTTGCACTTAATGGTATTAGAGTTGACAAACCATTTTTCTTAATCATAATTTATTTTTTTATCCTTGATGATATAGTTTTTGCAACAACAGTACCATCATTTGTAGCAGTAGTAATTTGTCTAATATCTTTTGCTATTACATCTCCTATTGCAAAAATATTTTTTTCTTTTGTTTCCATATTTTTATCGACAATAATAAAACCCTTATTATTCAAAATATTTTTATTACTAATAAAAGAAGTTGAAGGCTTAAAACCTATATAAGGAAAAACACATTTAATATTCATTTCTTGAACTTTTCCATTTATATCCACAATAATACTTTCCAATTTATCTTCTCCTATTAATTTTTTAATAACAGAATTTTCATGAATAAATATATTTTTATTTTTTTTAGCATCTTCTACTAATTTGGCTTCTGCAATAATTCCATCTCTTACAAAAATATGTACTTCAGACGCAGTCGAAGCTAAATAAGTAGATTCTTCAAAAGCCGAATTTCCGCCACCAATTATGGCACAGGGTTGATCTTTATATAGCGCTCCATCACAAATAGCGCAATAAGATACTCCTTTTTTGTTAAATTCTTCAATATTTTCTACATCTAATGGAACTAAATTTTTCATTCCTGTTGCAATAACAACTGTTGAAGCAAAGTATTCTTCTCCATTTTCTAAAGTTATTTTTTTTTCATTTTCTTTTAAACTTTCGATATTAATAACATTGCCAAAAATTTGCTTAGCCCCATTTTTTGTAGCTTGATTAAGCATTTTTAATGATAAATCAATTCCAGATACATATTCAAAACCTGGATAATTTTCAATTTTAGATTGTAAAACCATTTTGCCACCAGGAGCATAACCTTCAACAAAAGCGACATTAAAATTATTTCTTGATAAATAAATAGCAGCTGTTAAGCCTGCTGGCCCTCCGCCAATTATTAATACATCATATTTATTTTGCATAAATATACCTCCAATTTTAAAAAAGAAACATTAGCAATTAGGCGCTAACGTTTGCTTTTATTTCATCTTGTTCTTTAATAGACATTTTTTCCAAATGTTTGCTGCCCAAAAACTTATTATTCTTTTTTGGTTCATAAACTATAAAGTAAAATAATTTATGAGTAGATTCATTTTGATATTTATAAACTTTATAAACATTGTAATTTAATTTAATAATAAATTCAAACATTACCAACAAGACTATTCCAACTATTATATATAATGCTGATATTACTTTATAAATAGCATAACTATCTTGACGTAGCGGTTCCATTCCAAAACGAACTATACCATAGTATAAAATATATAGTGATCCAGTTGTTCCAGGTCTTAATCAATTGTAATTATTCAAAATCCAAACTAAAATTATGTATCCAATTATATTTGCAATTGATTCATACAAGAATAATGGTAAACGATATTTTCCATTTATAAACATATGTTCTCTTATTAGTTGTGGCAAAATTTTAAATGCTAATGAATTTTCAGTCATTACTCCACCATAAACTTCATGGTTTGCAAAGTTTCCTCAACGTCCTATAGCTTGTCCTATCAAAACTGCTGGTAAAATTATTGAAAATGCTTTTTTCAAGTCAATTTTTTTTGGGTTTTTTGAAAAAATAATGTACATAATACAACATGTTGTTGCTGTAATAACCCCACCATGAATTGATAATCCACCTTCTCATATATAGAAAGCATGATATCAAGGCCCATTTGCTCATCCCTTGTGTTCTATTAATTGTTGTATAACAAAAACAAATCTAGCCCCAATTATAGCTGTAGGCAATGCTATAAAAATTAAAATAGATAGCTGCTCAAAAGAATATTTTTCACGTCTTCAAAAATATAATACTGTTAAAATAGCACTAATTATTCCAAGCATCATTGTTAATGAATAAATATGAATTGGCCCTAATTGAAGACTTATTCCATTTCAATCTTTTGGTTGCATCTTCACCTCCTTATTTATAAAGTTTTATAAAACCAAAAATTTATAATATAAATTATATTTTAAAAAATTAATTATTTAGTATTTTTTTAATGTATTGGCCTGTATATGAATATTCTACCTTAGTAATTTGTTCAGGAGTGCCTGTTGCTACGACTTGGCCTCCTGCTTTTCCACCATCTGGGCCTAAATCTATTATATAATCAGCACATTTTATAACATCTAAATTATGTTCAATTACTATAACTGTGTCTCCATTGTCAACAATTCTATTTAAAACATTTAAAAGATTTTGAACATCATAAGAATGCAACCCAGTAGTAGGCTCATCTAAAATATAAAGAGATTTACCTGTAGGTTTCTTTTGCAAATATGTAGCTAATTTAACTCTTTGAGCTTCTCCACCTGATAAAGTTGTTGCATTTTGTCCTAGTTTAATATAACCTAAACCAACATCCATTAAAGTTTGCAATTTTTCTCTAATTTTAGATCTTTGAATAAAAAATACATAAGCTTGCTCAATAGTCATATTTAAAACATCACTTATATTTTTTCCATGATATTTTACTTCCAAAGTTTCATAGTTATATCTTTGACCATCACAATGATCACATGTGACATAAACATCTGGTAAAAAATGCATTTCTATTTTTAAAACTCCATCTCCATCACACTTATCACATCTTCCACCAGAAACGTTAAAAGAAAATCTAGATTTACTAAAGCCTCTAATTTTGGCTTCTTCTGTGCTAGCAAAAATTTCTCTAATATCATCAAATACACTAGTGTAAGTAGCCGGGTTGGATCTAGGAGTTCTACCTATAGGACTTTGATCAACTTTTATCAATTTATCTATATTTAATTGACCTGTAATTTTTTGTTCATCTCGAAAATCATATTTGGCATTATTTAAAAATTGATTAAGACTTGAAGCTAATTCTTGATTAATTAAAGAAGATTTTCCAGAGCCAGACACTCCTGTAACAACAATAAATTTTCCTAATGGAAATTTTACTGTTATTTTTTTTAAATTATTTACACAAGCATTCTTAAGAGTTAGAACTTTTCCACTCCCGCTCCGTCTTGTTTTAGGAACTTCTATTTTTAAATTACCTGACAAATATTGCCCTGTAATACTATTTTTAGTATTTATAATATTTTCCAAAGAACCAGCGCAAACAACTTCGCCCCCATGTTCACCTGCTTTAGGACCAATATCAACAATAAAATCTGCTTGTCTTATGGTATCCTCATCATGCTCAACAACAATTAAAGAATTTCCAATATCAACCATTTTTCTTAATGAATTAAGTAATTTTTCATTGTCTTTTTGATGCAATCCTATTGAAGGTTCATCCAAAACATATAAAACACCAGTCAAATTTGCTCCAATTTGAGTTGCTAATCTAATTCTTTGAGCTTCTCCGCCTGATAGTGTTTCCGCTTTTCTATTAAGAGTTAAATATTGAAGACCTACATTTATTAAAAAATCTACTCTATGTTTTAGTTCAATTAAAATTAAATTACTAATTTCTTTTTCTATATCTGTCATTTTTATATTATTAAAAATTTCATTTAATTCTTCAATAGATTTGTCACACATTTCATAAATATCTAAATTTTCAATTTTGGTGGCCAAAGCATACTTATTTAATCTTTTACCCTTACATTCAGGACATTCAGCATCAACTAAATATTTAGAAAAATAAATTCTATTTTCATTTGAAGAAGTATCAAAGTATTTTCTTTCAATACGTTCGCAAATACCTTCAATATGTTTTGATCTTTCATATTTATTTCCTCTCTCAGAAATAATAGAATAAGTTATATCTTCGGCAGAACCATATTTTAATATATTCAAATCAAATTCACTTAAATCTTTAATTGGTATTTTTCTATCGATAGAATAAAAATTTAATAATTTGTCAAATTCTTGTCATTCCAAATTTGAAGTATACATAAAATTTTTAAATAACAAAATAGCCCCATCATCTATAGATAGATTTTTATCTGGACATATTAAGTCTCAAGAAGCTTTTTGCAATTGTCCTAAACCTTTACAATTTGGACACATTCCATTAGGAGAATTAAAAGAAAATAGTCTAGGCTCAATTTTCGGCATATCAAAATCGCCATGTTCACAACTATGGTGGATAGAATAAGTATTTTTTGATTTGCCCAAAACATCTATTGTTACTAAACCATTAGATTGTTCAAGGGCTATTTCAATAGCTTCTGCTATTTCTGATTTTTTTTCTTCAATATTATTTAATGTAAATCTATGAATAACTAAATCTATATTTCATTTTTTATTTTTATCAAGTTGAATATCATTTTTTAATTCAAAAACTTCGTCATTAATTAATACTCTTAAAAAATTATCTCTTTTTAAGCGGGATAAAATAGTTGCATGTGAACCTTTTTGATTAATCACAATTGGAGATAATATATAAATTGTTGACCCCATTTCTTGCTTAATAACATGATCAATAATATCTCGACTTTTTTGCGCTGTAATTTCTTTTTTATGAGTTGGACAATACGGTTTACCAATTCTAGCATAAAGAAGTCTTAAATAATCATATATCTCTGTAACAGTTCCAACAATACTTCTTGGATTATTATGCACAGTTTTTTGTTCTATAGAAATGGCTGGGCTTAACCCTTCAATACCATCTACATCTGGTTTTTTAGTGCCGCCTAAAAATTGCTTTGCATAATTAGATAGACTATCTACATATCTTCTTCTTCCCTCTTCATAAATTGTATTAAAAGCAAGAGAACTTTTTCCTGAACCAGATAATCCGGTAAAGACAACAAACTTATTTCTTGGAATTTCTAAATTAATATTTTTTAAATTATTTTCACGAGCACCTTTAATTACAATATTTTCTTTCATAAATAAAATTATATTGAAATAATTCAAAATAATATAAATGTTTCATTTATATAAAACTAATATTAATATTATTTTTAAATTTAAAAAATATAACTCTTGATTTTGAGTTATAAATTTATATATATTCTTTTTCTATTAAAATCTCTTTAAAAACGTTTAATTGTTTATCAAATATTTCTTGAACTTTATTTAAATATTTTAAATTTAAATTAATACGAAAATCATTTTGAAACTTAAATTTTTTTAGTTTTTCATACCATTTGGCATGTCTAGGTTGTACATTATCCAAAAATTGCTCTTTAAAACTGTTATAAAGCTTTGGTTTAATATTTAAATAATTTTCTAAATATACTAAAGAAGCAGAACTTTTATATAAAGGATAATCAAAAACTAAAGATTTTCCATTATCAAATATTGGTGCGTTATCTATCTTAGATAAATTATTATTATCAACCAAAATTCCTATATTTCCTAAATGTCTATCAATATTTAAAATAATAGCATCCAAAATCATTAAATCTTCTAATTCATCATTACCATAAATTTTCTTCATTTGATTTATTATATTAACTTTATTGGTTTCATCATAATTTATTAGTCATGATAAGGGAATAAAAGAAGTGTTTTCATTTGTAAAAATTTTACTTATTGAATATAATTCATTTTTATTTTTTCTAAGTTTATATTCAATAATTTTTTGTTTTTCGCCAGAAAATACTTCTTTTATAACTTGATAAGCTAAATATTCACTTTGAACATCATATGATAAGGGTGTTCCTTTTTTTGCTAAAAATAGTTCCCCCTTATCAAAAAATCAAAATTTTTCCATTTCACCAACAGTATAAATATTTGGTGAGGGATAAATATAGGTATTTAGTAATGCTTTTGTAAAATCTAATTTATATTTATGAAAATAATTGTTTTCTTCTCATTTTAAATCTTGTTTATCATATGGTAAAATTCAAAAAGCATTATTTAAATTTAAACCATAGTCATTTAAATAATAATTTAATGAATTTTTGTTAATTGTTTGAATTTTTTTGCTTCTTTGTTTTGGCAAAATATTTTCAAAAAGAATTATGCTATTTAGTTGTGCATCATTTTGAAATAATCTAAATTCTTTTAAAAAAGAAAATTCTTTTGAAAAAGTTATATTTTCAAAAGTTTCGTTTATTTCATTTCAATCTAAACTAAGAACTAGTTTGTTTTTTAACTTAATAGAAAATTTTTTCATTAATTAGTTAATTTCCCCGTCATCTTCTTTATCTAGTTTCTTATTTTTTTTGCTTTTATTATTAGATTGTTTTTTTTCATAATTATTAAGCTCTTCGTCATAAACTTCTAACATAGCAGATAAAATTTGTTCAGCATCCTGTTCGCCAAGATTAGCTCCTGCTGCTTTAGCTTCCTTATAAAATTCTGTTAAATGTTCTTTTAGTATTTCTTTAACTTCTTCCATTGTAAGACCTTGTTCTTTGGCCATTACAACTATTTTTTTTAAAAATTCTCTTTGACTTTTTTCTATGCCTTTAAATTGTTCTTTAAACTTTTTAGCAAACTCTATTAATTCTTCAGGAGACATTTGATTTAATATAGGATTTTCTTGCTTTACTATATCCATATTTAATAACTTGTAAACATCATCTATAGTAGGATCAAATTCTTCTAAATTATTATCTGAATTATTTTCTTTTTCTTCATCTTCTTCTAGATATTTTACCATTTCAACTTCTTCTGGGTGTTTTCTAGTTTCAAAAATTTCTAAGTTTTGAGGAATAGAGCAAAGATCTGGTCTTTCTAATAAATCTAAGTATTCGCCGCTTGGTCAAGAAACAGTAGAAAACAATGGGGCTCTTTCCTCTTCGCTTATAAGTTTAAATAATTTTTTATCTAAAATTTGGCTTAATTCTTTCCCTATCTTAGCAGTCATTGCTTGGTTGTCAATTAATCATTCATCATTATAAGTAGTTTTAAATTTTTTCAAAGCCATTAAAGTAGCAGATTTTAATTCAATACCATCTACTTTAAAATCTATAAAATTAGTATTTTTAATTTCTTGTATTTCGATTTCAAAAGATATAATTGAAAAATCTACTAAAATTACTGAAAGAATAAAACTTTTATTCATTTTTATTTCATAGTTTAAATAAGGATAAATGGGCGAATCCAAAATAATGTTATTTCTTTCTTTATTTATCCAATCACGACAAACAATTTTATTATCTAAATTAAATCAAGGAATATTAACATAATCTTGAAAACCAAACATACCTAATATACATGAGGCAATTTCTCCAAAGCTTAAATTGTCACTAAAAAATAAAACTAAATCATTTTTTTCTTCTACTATTTTAACTAAATCTATTTTCTTATTAGTTCTAGGATCCAAAGCATAATCTAATGTTTTAGCCTTAAGAACATAATTTTTTCCTAATCGTGAAAGTATCATTTTATTTATCTCCTTCTAAAAATTCATGCAGCATATGCTTTCTTGCTAAATTTTTGTATCTATATAGGTAATCAAGAATAGCTTCTCCTAACCCGTTTTGTATTACATCACTTGTAAATAATTTTGCTACTTCTAAAGGCAGCTTAGTTGAATTAGCCATAGCATAAGAATAATTTGTTAATTTAAGCATAGGAACATCATTATTACTATCGCCTATAGTCATAATATCATTAATATTTATTTTTTCATCACTATATATATTTTCAACCAATCATTTAACAGCTAAACCTTTATTTACATTTTTTGCATTTATTTCTATATTGCAAAATGTAACTATTACTTCTATATTTTTTATATGTTTTATATATTTAAACATTTCTTGGGGATAAGTGTTTGAAAGAGGATGTTCTATTGAATAAAGTTCAATTTTAATTGGATTAATTTTTTCTCCATTTCATTTTTTTGGAATAGTATCAATATTCTTTTGGCTTATGAAGTGATATTTAAAAATATCTTGATTAAATTCTTTTAAATCTTTTAAATAAAAATAATCATTTTGATCCCAAAAAATAACTTGAATTTTTTGATCTTTAATTGCTTCTAATATATCTTTTAAAAAATCATATTTAATTGTTCAAGTTTTTAAAGTTTTTTTAGCTTTAACATCATATATTTCTCCACCTGAAGAACATAATAAATATCTCGCACTCATTTTTTTTGATAATTCTAAAATTCTTTCTTGCATTGGGTTTCCGGTGCATATATTAAAATCTGCTCCATTCTTTATAGCAAATTTAACATCATCTAATGTTTCAGGTTTTAATTCAAAGTTTTTATAAATTGTTCCATCCACATCTGAAAAAATTACGGGTTTTTTATCATTTGACAATCTATACATTATTTTTTATCCTCTCTTTTAGATTTATTAATTTTAAAAGTTTTTTTTCTTTTAATAAGTAACATTATAACTACATACATTATTAAACCACCAATTGCTATAGAAGGCACAACATAACTTAATATTTTTCAAACCTTATTATTTTTTTTAGATTTATCATATTCTTCATTATAAAATCAATGCCCATAAATCGGTACTTTAAGAGAAGAATAATATTTTAAATCTTGAATTTTTCCAGTATTATTTAAATATTTTTTTTCTGTTAATCAAACTCAAACTAATATAGCACTTTCTGGAGGAGCTAATTTTTGAGACCTTAATATAATTATTAATTTATTATCTTCAGATTTGTCTTTATTATATAAATCAATAAGGTCGATAATATCTTTGTTTAAATATTTAGATGCTGTTTGGTATTTATCTATATTTTTTGATTCTATACTTTTAAGATTTTCTGTTTTTTCATTTATTTCAATATTGTTAAGAGCATCTAACCCATCAATGCTAAATTCAAAAAAAGTTTCATATGTATGATCCTTATAGTTAATGTTTTTGCTTTCCATTTTTTTTGCTAATAAAAAATTATTTTTTCAAGTTAAATTATCTATTTTATTTTTTACATTATAAAAATCTTGAGATTTGTTTTTAGAATTAATTTTGTTTTTTGAACAAGAAACAACAGCTATTGAAGTAGCTATTAATGGAAAAGTTGTGATTGCACCTAATTTTAGTATTTTTTTAATTTTATTAATCATAATTACAATTAATTTTATAATAATTAATCATAATATTATCAAAGAAGCGAAAACTTTGTGTAAAGAATTTTATAAATTTTAATATTTATAAAAAAGAAAAAATGAGCAAACCTTAAAAATTATTTTAATAAAAAATACAACTTTTTTTAATTAAACTAATAATGCATACTAAAGTTTATATTGTTAAATAAAAAATTAATTTTTATAAAAACAATGAAAATTAAAATAAAAATGAAATTTTAAAATTAAAAAAAATTATAAAAAACATACCGTTTTAAAACGGTACATTTTTTGGATTTTCTAATTATTTTAAAATCTTTGTAACTGAACCGGCACCAACTGTTCTACCACCTTCACGGATTGAGAATTTGGTTCCTTCTTCAACGGCAATAGGAGAAATTAAAGTAACTTTTAATTCTACGTTATCTCCTGGCATAACCATTTCACGTTGTCCAATAAATTCAATTCCACCTGTTACGTCTGTTGTACGGAAGTAGAATTGTGGTTTATAGTTATGGAAGAATGGAGTGTGACGTCCACCTTCTTCTTTTTTAAGAATATAAACAGTAGCTTCGAATTCTGTGTGAGGAACGATTGTTTTAGGTTTTGCTAAAACTTGTCCACGTTCAATTTCTGATCTTTCAACACCACGTAGTAATAAACCAGCATTATCTCCAGCACGAGCTTCTTTTAGATTCTTTCTAAACATTTCAATTCCAGTAACAACTGTTTTTTTAGTTGGTTTTAGACCAACAATTTCAACTTCTTCGTTAAGGGTTAAAACACCACGTTCAACTCTACCTGTAGCAACAGTTCCACGACCTGTAATTGTGAAAACGTCTTCGATAGCCATTAAGAATGGTTTGTCTGTTTCTCTTTTTGGTTCTTCAATGTATGAATCAACTGCATCCATCAATTCCATAATTTTTTCTTCGTAAACTGGGTCTCCTTGAAGAGCTTTTAAAGCTGAACCAGCAATAATAGGAGCATTGTCACCATCAAAACCATATTCTGATAGTAGACCACGTACGTCCATTTCTACCAATCCAACCATTTCTTCTCTTTCATCTTCTTTAAACATATCAATTTTGTTTAAAAAAACAACAATCTTAGGAACACCAACTTGTTTTGCTAAAAGAATGTGTTCACGTGTTTGAGGCATAGGTCCATCTGTTGCCGCAACAACTAAGATAGCTCCATCCATTTGAGCAGCGCCTGTAATCATGTTTTTAACATAGTCAGCGTGACCTGGACAGTCAACATGAGCATAGTGACGAGTTCCTGTTTGATATTCAATATGTGAAGTATTAATAGTAATACCACGAGCTTTTTCTTCAGGTGCATTATCGATAGAAGCATAGTCTCTAGCTTCTGATAAACCTTTTTTAGATAAAACTGTAGCAATAGCTGCTGTTAATGTGGTTTTACCATGATCAACGTGTCCAATTGTACCAATGTTAACATGTGGTTTTGAACGGTCAAAATCTAATTTTGCCATATTTAAATTTCCTTTCTTATAAATTTATAATTTATATAAATATTTAGTTTTATATTTTTTTAAGATTAATAAAATCTTGATTAAACGCGTTTAACCACCATAGCATAGCCTTTCATCTATGTCCTGTCCAATTGCGTTTTTTTATATACTAGTCAATAGAAACAATTTTAACAAAAAATAAACATTTTTAACTAAAATTTTTTATTTTAATACTTTGAATATTAAGGAACACAAAAACAAACAAAATATAAAGAATTTATTATTTTTTATCGTCTTTTATAATTCTTCCTAAAGTATCTTGCAAACTATCGATTGGTACTTGTTTAAATTCTCCGGTTTTAGCTACTGTTACACCACCATTTTCTTCACTTACAATAATTGTAGTAGCATCTGAGCTTTCTGATATCCCCATACCTGCTCTATGTCTAGCACCATATTTATTATTAATTGACTTCTTTGTTATTTTATAGTATGTAGCAGCATAATATATTTTATTATTTCTAATAATAACAGCTCCATCATGTAATGGACTTTGCTTATTAAAGATAGAAATTAATAAAGCGGCGGAAATGTTTGCATCAAGAATAACTCCGTCTGTTCTTAAATTATCTAAATTATCGTTATTTTCAATAGTTATAAGAGCTCCAGTTTTAGTTCTTGAAAGATTTTCTATAGCATCTTTTAATTGAAAGATTATCCTAATCCTTGTGGAATCACCTAATGCCTTTTTGTTTGATCTATTTTTCTTAATCATATTAAATAAAACTATTGAATAATTAGCTACAATAGTTATTGTAATTAATATAACTAATGCTAAAATAGCATATACTATTTTTTCCATAAATAATATCTCCTATCACCACTTGTTTAATCCAAGAATAATTAACAATAAAATTATTATTAATAATATAAATGAAGCAATAATTAAAATTCTTGCCCACATTGGCAAAGGTTTAGCTTTATCTGCTAATGGGGAATCTGACCATTTTTCATAATCAACATAACTTGCATATTTTAACTTAATTTTATTTTGTCTTTTTCTAGCCTCTTCAATTAAATCACTATTTTTTTCGTCCATAGTTTTCATAAATCTCATTTTTTGAAAAAACGAAAAAATTTCCATTTCAGAATAATCTTTATAAAATTTAGCTTTCTTTTTATAATCTTGGAATTCAACAATAATTTTTGAAATACTATCGCTTTCTGGATCATATTTTAAAGTTCTAGTATCTTTTTGTTTTTGAGCACCTAAAAGTTTAAGCATTTTCCCCCCATCTTTTAATAATTTTAAATATTTTCTATTAAAATAATTTTATTATAATTAACTATATCGTTAAAATTTTATATTAAATCAGGAGATAAAATGAAAAAAACAATCAAAGATATTGAACTAAAAGGTAAAAAGGTAATTTTAAGAGTAGATTTTAATGTTCCTTTAGCAAATGATGTTGTAATGGATACTAAAAGAATCGATGCTGCAATTCCTACAATTAAATATATTTTAGAACAAGGTGCTTCTTTAATTATGCTTTCTCACCTTGGAAGAATTAAAAAAGAAGAAGATAAAATTGGAAAATCCTTAAAACCAGTAGTAGCTAAATTTTCAGAAATTTTAGGTAAGGAAGTTAAATTTATACCTTCAACTAGAGGAAAAGAAGTAGAAGACGATGCTAAAAATTTAAAGCCAGGGGAAATTATTTTCTTAGAAAATACACGTTATGAAGATTTAAATAACAGAGCAGAATCAGACAATAACGATGATTTAGCAAAATATTGAGCTAGCTTAGGAAATGTCTATGTAAATGATGCATTTGGAGCTTCGCATAGATCTCACGCTTCAACATCTGGTATTCCTAAATTTGTTAAAGAATCAGCTTTAGGATTCTTAATGAATAATGAAGTAGCTCACTTAGAAAAAATATTAGATGGTTTTGAAAGACCATTTGTTGCTATTGTAGGCGGAGCGAAAGTAAGTGATAAAATTAAAGTTTTAGAAAAACTTTTTAATGTTGCTGATAAAGTTTTAGTTGTAGGCGGTATGGCTTACACATTTCAAAAGGCTTTAGGTCATAAAATTGGAACTTCAATTTGTGAAGATGACAAATTAGAAATGGCAAAAAACTATTTAAAACAATATAAAGATAAAATTGTTTTACCAATTGATAATGCTTACACTGATGAATTTGCTGATAAAAAACCTCAATTCACAACTAAAGACAACATAGATATTCCTGATGGATACATGGGATTAGATGTAGGCCCTCAATCAGTTGAATTATTTAATGAAATTATTGCTTCAGCTAAAACAGTTTTTTGAAATGGACCTGCTGGAGTTACTGAATTCAAAAATTTTGAAAACGGAACAAAAGGTATTGCTATTGCAATAGCTAACAATCAAAATGCATATTCAGTTGTAGGTGGAGGAGATTCTGTTACAGCTATTAATAAATTAGGATATCAATCTAAATTTAGTTTTATTTCAACTGGTGGTGGAGCTTCTATTGAATTTATTCAAGGAAATAAAATGCCAGGATTTGAAGCAATTCAAGATAAATAATATTATTAAAAACACCAAGCTTAAAATTTAAAATAAGCTTGGTGTTTTTCAAATGTAATATCAAGCGCATTATGTGTTGCACTTAATATTTTTTTAAAGTTGAATTTTTAAATCATAAACCGTTCTTTGTTTTTGTTTATCTTATAATTTTTTTTATACTTAAAATTTAAGTTCTAAATATTTAATTAAGTTTTTTTATCAAAAATATTTAAAAATTTTTTAATTGCAAAAATGTTTAAAGTTTTATTAATAGATTTTGTTAAAATTCTAAATATGAAAAAAGCAAAATTAAACTTAAAAGAAACACAATATGCAATAGAAATACTTAAAGATACTTTTTCTAAAAAATTAAGAAAGAGTTTAAATTTGATTAGAGTATCAGCTCCTTTATTTGTAAGATCTACTAGTGGGCTTAACGATGGATTATCTGGAGAAAAACCGGTTTCTTTTCAACCTATATCAATAAATGAATCTTTAGAAATAGTACATTCATTAGCAAAATGAAAAAGAGATGCATTGCATAGATATAATTTTGAACTTTATCATGGTATATATACAGACATGAATGCTATTAGACAACAGGAAACCATTGATAATACTCATTCTTTTTATGTAGACCAATGAGATTGAGAAATGATTATTGATAATAAGGATCGTAGTATTAGTTTTTTAAAAAAAATAGTTAATAAAATATATAAGTCATTAAAATACACTGAATATAAAATAAATAAAATTTATAGTTCTTTAGTTTCTAAATTACCAAAAAAAGTTTTTTTTATTAGTTCTTTAGATTTATATAATAGATTTCCTAATTTAAATGCAGAACAAAGGGAATATGAATTAGTTAAAGAACATGGAGCTATTTTTATATATCAAATTGGAAATTTATTACCTAGTGGTTTGCCGCATTCAAAAAGAGCAAAAGATTATGATGATTGACAATTAAATGGTGATTTAATTGTTTATGATAAGAATAATGATATTGCTTTAGAATTAAGCAGTATGGGAATTAGAGTAAATTCAGAATCATTAATAAAACAATACAATATGGATAAAACTGAAATAACAAAAATAAGTCCTTATCACAAAGCAGTTATTGAAAACAAATTGCCTTTAACTATAGGTGGTGGAATTGGACAATCTAGAATTGCTATGTTTTTATTAGAAAAAAAACATATAGGCGAAGTACAAGTAAGTGTTTGAGATGATAAAACTATACAAAACGCTAAAAATTCTGAAATTATTTTGTTATAATATATAAATATTAAAAATACATATAGAGTTGTTTAGCTTGACAGCAATGAAACATGCCAACCTGTTTTTATTAAAAAATAAGGTGGATAGTCAGAGATATTATTATCTAACATGTATCATAAATATCAATTTTAAAACAACTCAATAATTAGAGTTGTTTTTTTATGTTTTTTAGTATAAAAAAATAAATATTTTATAGGAGAAAAAATGAAAAAATTATTAACTTCAGAAAGTGTAGGGGCAGGACACCCCGATAAAATTTGCGATCAAATTAGTGATGCTATTTTAGATGCTTTATTAAAAAAAGATCCTGAAGCAAGAGTTGCTTGCGATGTGTTAGCAAATAACAATATTATTTATATTGGCGGCCAAATTACTACCAAGGATTATGTAGATACTATAAAAGAAGCTTGAAAAGTTCTAAAACCATTAGGATATAGTGAAAGTGATTTTAATATTATAAATGGAATTTATCCTCAAAGTCCGGATATAGCAATGGGGGTAAATAAATCTAAAAACAAAGAAATAGGTGCAGGAGATCAAGGTATATTATTTGGTTTTGCTACAAATGAAAATGAGTATTTTATGCCTTGACCAATTGTTTTAAGCCATGAACTTGTTAAAAGAGCAGAAAAATTGCGTAGAGAAAATAAATTTCCTTATGCAAAAAGCGATATGAAAAGCCAAGTAACAGTTGAATATGATGAAGAAAATAATAGCATTTTAGTAAAAAAAGTTTTAATGTCAATTCAACATTCAAATAATTTTAATGAACAAGAATTTAAAAAATTTATAAAAAACAAAATTATTGATTATGTTATGAAAAAACATAATTTTAATTTAAACTATGAAATTTTAATAAATCCAACTGGGCGTTTCGTAATCGGGGGACCTGTAGGAGATACAGGTTTAACCGGAAGAAAAATTATTGTTGATACATATGGTGGTTTTGCTCACCATGGTGGAGGTGCTTTTTCTGGAAAAGATGCAACAAAAATTGATAGATCTGCTGCATATATGGCTAGATACATAACAAAAAATCTTGTTGCTGCTGGAGTGGCTAAAAAATGTGAAATTCAATTATCATATGCTATTGGTTTGCCAAAACCTCAAAGCATTTATGTTAATACTTTTGGGACATCTAATTATTCAGACGAACAAATTATAGATTTAATTAATAATTTATTTGATTTAAGTGTTGAAGGAATAATTAAAACTCTTGATTTATTAAAACCAATTTATTTACAAACAGCTACTTTTGGTCATTTTGGTAGAAATGATTTAAATTTACCATGAGAAAAATTAGATAAAGTTTCATATATCAAAAAAGAATTAAAAATTAATTAATTTTATTTATTAGAGCTAATATTTTTTTAGCTTTTTTTATGCTTTTTTTTAATTTGAATACGCTAAAATTGATATTATGAAAAAAATTAAACTATATGAAATGTTTGCGGGAATTGGCAGTCAATATAAAGCTTTAAAAAATATATCTAAAACATTAAATCTTGAAGTTGAAAGTTTAGGGTCATGTGATTTTTATATTGATGCTATTATTGCATATATGATAATACATTATAAAAAAGTCAAACCTGAAACAAAATATTCAAAAAAACAAATGGAAGATTTACTTAATTCTTTTGCCTGAAGTGCAAATAGTAAAAATGTTATAAAAAATAATTATTTTTCTTCTATGAATGAAAAAAAACTAAGAAATATTTTTCCATATTTATTTGGATATATAAATAATGATTATTTTTTTAATAAATTTAATATAGACAAGAGAGAGAGAGAGAGAGAGAGAGAGTCAAACTGATATAACAAAGTTTAATAAATTACCAAAAAATATTGATATTTTAACTTATTCTTTCCCCTGCCAAGATATATCTCAACAAGGATTACAAAAAGGTCTTAATAATACTAGAAGTGGTTTGCTTTATGAAATAGAAAGAATATTAAAAAGCAATAAAGATAAATTACCAAAAGTTTTACTATTGGAAAATGTAAAAGCCTTAATGTCCAAAAAATTCATTAATCAATTTCAGGATTGAATTAAAACATTGCAATCTTTAGGATACAAATCTGAATATAAAATAATAAACTCAACTGAATATGGCAGCTGCCAAAATAGGGAGCGAGTTTTTTGTGTTTCATGATTAGACCAATCAAAGTCTTTTTCATTCCCTAAACCTTTTGAACACAAAAATAGTTTAGATAAAATTATCCAAAACAAAAACATGAATAGTTTTAATCATTTATTAAAATATAAATTTGATAATTTTAAAAAAACAAAAAATAATATTTGAAAATCTAAATTATTGAACTATACAAAATTTAACTCAGAAGCCTATATTTATTTGCCCAAAAATTATGGGCCAACTTTAACAGCAAGTGGAGCAAATAGCAGACTAAAATTTTATTTTGAAAAAGAAAATGAAATTAAAAATATTAATGCTTATCAATCTTTTTTATATATGGGATTTGATAGAGATGATTACAAAAAAATAAAAAAATCTAATTTATTAAGTGAATCTAAAATTATTTATTTATGTGGTAATTCTATAAGTGTAGAGGTATTAGAACAAATTTTTAGTGAGGTAATTAAATGTCATCTTATTTAGAAAAATATAGACTATACTTTATTACCAAATCCTTAAATAGCAAGGAATCCAATTCTGCAAAAGCTAGAGGATATATTGATATTTTTATGGAAGATAATGATTGATTAATAGAAGGTATAAATATTAATTTTGATTACTTAGAAATTGATCAATATACAACACCCTCTTGATTTATTAAAAAAAATATTAATTTTAAGACAAGGGAAAAACTTTTTTCAAAAATTAATTTAAAACAAGAAAAAAGACCAAGCACTTCTTCTAATAAAACAATTATTTTAAATAAAGAACAAATTAATATTGTTAATAAATTTTTTAATGAAGATTATTTTTCAAACAATAAAACAATTAAAAATATTATTTCAATACTTAAGGGCAATAATGCTGGTGGATCATTAAAGAATCCAAAAAATGCAGAAATGATAATTGATTTGAAATATAAAAGAAACATTTATAAATATGAAAAATATAAGTTTAATTTATTTATGGTTTTAGATTTAATTATAAAAAATCAAAAACATGAAAAAGAAATAAGACATGAAAATTATAAAATCTATAATGAAAATTTAAATGAAAAAGACTATTATGATTTTTTGGATAAATTTTTTAATGAAACAAACTTTAGTTATAACAGTAATTTTAAAAATTTTAAAGAATTAATAGAAATAGCAAATATTCAGAATAAAAATGAAGTAGAAAATAATATTTGAATAAATAAATGTGAAGAATTAAAAAAGCTTTTAGGTTCTTTTAAAAATTTTAGAGAAAATTACATAGACAATAAAATTAATACTCTTAGAGCTAAAGCAAGTCAAGAAAGAATAAATGTTTTTGAATTTGAAAATAGTTACAGAAAAAGAAATTTTGAAACACAAAATGCTCATATATATGATGTTAAGTATATTAGACAAGATTTAGAAGAATTTACTATAAAAGAAAGAAAAAAAGAACCTAAAATAACTAATGAAAAAATAGCAAATAAATTTGAATTCAATGAAATACTAAGCAAAGTATGCAATAAAAACAATTTATTAAATTTATCATTAGAAATGCATTGGGAATTTGATAAAAATAGTTTTACTTACCAAGAAAATGGAAAAATAAAAATATTAAAGCAAGATTTCATATTAGAAGAATATGAAAAGTGTTTTAGTGAAATACCTAATAATAAATTAAACAAAGAAATGATTAATTTCATAATTCAAAGAAATCAAAAAAGACAAAATAAATAGAGCCATATTGGCTCTTTTTTTACCTTTAAGGATATGGCAGGGGTTAAAGGAATCGAACCCTTACAAATAGTTTTGGAGACTATGGTACTACCATTATACTAAACCCCTAAAATATAAGGTTAGTTAAATTATAAACTATTTTGCTATTTTAAAATAACAAACGTCTCCATCTTGCATTATATAGTTTCTTCCTTCTAAAGACATTTTGCCAGCTTCTTTAGCTTGTTTTTCTCCACCACAAGTAATATAATTTTCATATTTAATAACTTCTGCTTTAACAAATTTCTTTTCAAAGTCAGTGTGAATTATTCCAGCACATTCAGCAGCGTTCATTCCATTTCTAAAAACTCATGCTCTTGCTTCAATCTCACCTGCTGTAAAATAAGTTGATTGATCCAATAAATAAAAACTTTTAGAAATAATTGTATCTAAACCCGATTGTTCAATATTATATTCATTTAAAAACATTGTTTTTTCTTCGGGACTAAATTGACTAACTTCATACTCTATTTTTATACATATAGGAATTACAATTTCGTTTTGTTTTTCTAAATATTTTTTCAAATTTTGATAATGTACAGCATTATTTATATTTTTATATGATTCAACATCTAGGTTTGCAACATAAATTGTTGGTTTAATTGTTAAAAACTGATAATTTTTAATTAGTTGTAATTCTTCTTCGTCAAAATCTGCATTTTTTAAAATTGTTTCATTTTGTAATAATTCTCTAATTTTTAAAAGTAATTCAAATTCTTTTTTTAGTTCTTTATCGTTGGAATTTTGAGCTCTCTTGCCAATACGATTAATTATGTTTTCTGTTGTTTGTAAATCAGCTAATATAAGCTCTAAATTTATAATTTTTAAGTCTTCAATAGGATCAATTTTATTTTTAACATGAACTATATCTTCGTTTTCAAAACATCTAACAACATGAACAATCGCATCAACTTCTCTAATGTTTGCCAAAAATTTATTACCTAAGCCTTCACCTTTTGAAGCTCCTTCAACAAGTCCGGCAATATCCACAAATTGAAAAGTAGCTGGAACAATTTTTTTAGCTTTAACCATATTCGCTAATTTATACAAACGATTGTCTTCTAAATTAACTATTGCAACATTTGGTTCTATTGTAGTAAAAGCATAATTAGCTGATTCGACTTCATTTAAAGTTAAGGCTGAAAAAAGAGTACTCTTGCCTACATTAGGTAAACCTACGATACCTGCTTTTAATGACATAATTATTCTCCTTAATAATAAAAAAATATTATTTAAAATATATAAAAAATTATATTATAAATTGTTATTATTATTACATAATAAAATATTAAAGTAGTATGGATGGTTTTTATGTGTGTTGAATGTTCAAAAGGATCGATAGAAATTATTACTGGACCAATGTATAGTGGTAAAAGTGAAGAATTATTAAGAAAATGTAGAACATTATTTTATATGGGTTTTAATACCTTAATTATAAAACCTGAATTTGATAATAGATTTTCTGATGACGAAATAGTTAGTCGAAGTGGTTTAAGAAAAAAAACCACTTCATTAAGTGATATTAAAAAGGTATATGATTTATTAAAAAAAGAAAAATATGATGCAATATTAATTGATGAAGCACACTTCTTTAATAACGATATTGTCGAAGTAGCTGATGATTTAGCTAATAAAGGATATTTGGTAATCATAGCAGGTTTAGACCAAGATTATTTACATAAACCTTTTGGACCTATGCCAGCCTTAATTGCAATAGCTGAAAAAGTTACTAAATTGCAGGCAATTTGTGTCGTATGTAAAAATCCAGCTTCAATGTCTTATAGAAAAATAAATAGTGATGAGCAAAAACTATTAGGCGATTATAATGAATATGAACCTAGGTGTCGCAAATGCTATAATTTAGGAAAAAATGCAAAAAAATAAGTTGTGAGTAATCACAACCCTTAAATGAAATATCAAGTGCAACACATAATTGTGCTTGATGTTTTTATTATATATTTAAAATTTTAAAGTTTGTAAAAATATATGTTTTTTTGTTTTTATGTATTTTTTAAACAATTTAAATAAACAAAAAACACCGTTTATTCGGTAGAAATAAATTCTAATTTATTTATTTGTTAATTATTAGCTTAGATGTAATTTTCTTTTAAAAATAGTTCTTTTGAAGATTTTCAACCAAGTATTTCTCTTGGCATTTCATTTATTTTATTTGAAATATTTTGTAACGTTTCAATGTTGATTGTATTAAAGTTAAAACCTTTTTTATATTCCCTTCTAATTAAACCATTTCAATTTTCATTTGAACCACGTTGAAATGATGCATAAGGTTCAGCTCGATAAATTTTTATTTTTAATCATTTGGCTAATATTCCTATTTTTTCAAATTCTATACCATTGTCAATTGTTATACTTTTAACAATTAAACTATTTTCTTTTATTAGCTTGCGTAGTTGAGTATTAATTTCATAACCTGATTTACTTAAAACAAATGTTGCAAAGCCTATTCTTGTTTTTCGTTCTGTTAAAGTTAAAATATTTCTGAAACCAGTGCTGCGCTTGCCAATTACTAGATCAGCTTCTCAATGACCATATTCTTGTCTTAAATCTATAGATTTAGGTCTAGTTCAAATCGGAAAAACATAGCTAGCGCTTGTAACTAATCTGCTTACAACTGAAGCTGTTCGTTTGCCGCCCTTTTTATAAAAACTCCTTAATCTATTATGTTTTTTAATTGTTCATTGATTGCTTTTTATCCAATTAAAAACAGTTCTTAGTGATGGTAATTTAATTTTAAAATTAGTTTTAATATAGTGATATGTTGATTTTATACCAAAAAACTTTTTGTCATATTTTTGAATAAAAATGTTAGTAAATTCTTTATAGCTAAAATTAACATTAAATCTAAACATATATTTATGAGAATGTCTTTTAAACGATTTTATATTTGCTGCACAAGAATCATAATTTCCAGTTAAATCAAGATTTCTTTTTATTTCTCTAGAAATGGTTGAAGGACTTCTGCGTAATCGTCTAGCAATTTTTCGTATTGAATAGCCATTATCCATTAATTTTTTGATAAAAAATCTTTCTTCATAAGAAATGTGAAAATATTTTTTAAATGCTTTATAATTCATATTAGGTCTCCTTAGGTGTTTTTTGTGAGGCCTTTTTTTATTTTTTTAAGTAGAAAAAAATTCAAGCAACCTCACACTAATATTTTATCAATAAAGTGTTGCACTTGAATTTTCAATTCAGCAATTTATTTTAAAAATAATTTTTTTAATTTTTTAACAAAAAAAATAAAATTATAATAAAACTTTTTGTGCTATAATAATGGCATAAACACAATAATTAAGAAAGGTTTAAAAAAATACTATGAAAAAGAAATTAACAATATTATCAATTTTAGCTCCTATTGGATTAATAGCTACAACTCCAATAATAGCTGCATCATGTGGCAAAAAAACACAACAAAAACAAACAGAAAAAGCTAATAAAATTGTAAATCTTACAAAATCTTTAGAAGAATATAAAGAATTTTCTGATTCTGCTACTGTAGATAAAATTAATAAGTTTGTTGAAGAAGCTAAAAACTTAAATGAAAATTCTAAGGCAGAGATTTTGGATAGTTTTATAGAAAGAGCCAATGAAGCTTTAATAAATTTAAAAAATTTAAACACAACAGAATTGCATGGAATGAAAGTATTCAAAATAGCTTTTGGGCAAAAAAATGAATTAGCTAGCCATGTAGTTAAGGCTATAAAAAGCGCTAAATCATGAGAAGCAATAAAAACAGTTTTAAAAGAACACTCAATTAAAATCGAAGAACCAAAAGATAAAAAAATTGAATTGAATTCAACAACCCATGCTCATGACGAGGAAGGAATGATTCACCTTGATTTGTTTATTGGAGAAAAAAAAGAAAAAGCAAGATTTGAAATTATAGGATTTAAAAAACAAGAAGCTGCTGTTAATATTAAGAATTGAAAATTCCATCTACATGGTTTAAAAGGTAAGAAATTGCCAACTCAAGATGAATTATTCAAAGAATTAAAAGCTGCTCAAGGAACAAATTTTGAAACTCTTTTAAACAAATTAAAAGAATACATTGAAATTACTACAATAGATGAATCAAATAAAGACATGGAATTTAAAATTAACTTCGAAGATACAGAACACACAAAGATTCATGAAAAAGATCTTTTATTGCAAATTCAAGTTTACAATAAATCACAACCTGATACAATATTAGAAACTAAAAACATTGAAATAGAATTTGGACATCATCATCACCATGATGGAGATAGATAATTAAAAAAATTAGGAGGCAAATATTATGAATAAGGCTTTTGTTAACTTATTTAAAAATATAGCCTTCTATTTTTTTATTTTTTTTATTTCCTTAATCATAATTTTCTTTGCCATAAATGTATTAATAGAACCACAAATCAAAAAAAATATAGCTACATATAGTCAAATTTCACCAAACTACTTTGACAGACTTGGAATATTTTTAAAAAACTTATTTACTTTTAATCCTGGAAAAATTTATTCATCTGAACTAGCTTCAGCAGAATCAAATATAATGCTTTTATATTTAAAACAATTTAAATGAACAATTTTAATTAGTTTATTAATTTTTGTTATTAGTTTTTTTATAGGAAACATTTTAGGAATAAGCTCAGCTTATAAATTTAATAAATCGTACGATGTTTCAATGTCATTATTAGTTTCTTTTTTAGGTTCTTTGCCTTTGTTAATAATTGCTGTTTTAGCTTTAAGCAATTCTAGTATATTGGGTTATCCTTCACAATTTATAAATAATTCAAAATTGACTATAGTTTCTTTGCTTGTTCCTATTTTAATATCTTCTTTTTCAACAATTGCAATTTTCTTTTCGAAAGCAAGAAAAGTTACATTTGAAACGCTAAAGTCAAATTATTATTTATTTGCAAAAACTCAGGGATTAAATAATGCACAATTACTTAGAAAAATTGTAATTAAAGATGTTATAGCCTCGGAATTAAACTTATTTTTTATGGTTTACATTTTGTTATTCATCATTTCTATTTTAATTGAAAGAATATTTTCAATACCTGGACAAAGTATTTTAATTTCTTTTGCATTTAAAAAAGGCGAAATAGATATTATTATGTTTTATTTTACTTTTAATTTTATATTAATTTCAATAATGCTTTTACTTAATAATTTTATAATTATTAAACTAAACCCTGCCTTAAAAAAACAAAATACGTTTCCTTTTATTTTTAAAAGAAAAAAAAGGAGTCAAAATGCATAATAATCCTTTTTCTTTTGCAAAAAATAAGATAAGTACAAATTCTCAATATATAAGACACCAAACTCAAAGAAAACAATATTGAAAAAGATTTTTTTCTAATAAAATCAACATTGTATGATTTAGTTTATTTGTATTATTAGTGATTACATTAATAATTTCTAGTTTTTTTATTAAAAATAGTCCAACAAAATCTATTGATAGTTCAACTAATTTGGTTAACAATTTGCCTTCTTATTTAAATGAAACTATTAGAAGAGATCTTAATAGAGGAGAAGAATTAGAATTTATAAGAAATATAGCTCAAATTGAAGTTATAAATGCTTTGAAAGAACATAGAAATCCTATATTTTATATTATTTTTGACTCTGCCAAACATTTAGGAGGAGATCAAACAATACATACAGATATTGTAACTCTTGTATATAACCCTTATAAATTAATTGAAGCTATTAATCATATAAATTTAAGCTCAAAAATTATTATTCCAAATGGGCTATATTTAGGAACCAATAACTATGGAATAGATATTTTTGCAAGGTCTATTTCTTCTATATGAATAACAATAACTGTCATTATTGCGGCTATTATTATTAATATTTTTATTGGATTTAATTTAGCATTATTAAACAATTTTTATACAAATAACATATTTGTAAAATTTATAGATAAATTAGTAAATTCAATAAGTGTTATACCAGAAATTATTTGAGTCTTTTTATTATCTATTTTTATAGGAACGGAGTGATATTCACTATTTATTAGCTTATCTTTAGTATGTTGAATCTCTTATTATAATTTTGCAAAAGAAGAAATTAAAATTTTATTAACAAAAGAGTTTATTATTGCCACCATGGCAATAGGAACTTCTAAAATAAGATTAGCTTATGTCCATATTTTTAAAAACTTGTTACCTAACTTTTTTATTTTATTGGTAGAAAGATTTTCAATAAATATTTTAATTGCTTCTTCCTTAGCTTTTTTAGATTTTATTAATGAAACTAATAATTTAAATATTGGTTCTATTTTAAAGGAAGCTATTGGTTTGGCTCCAAACAATCCTAGTTATTTAATTATTGTTTCTATTTATATAATAGCATTTAGTTTAACCTTAAAATTATTATCAAGTAGTTTATCCAATAGTTTTAATCCTAAAATTAATTAAATATTAAAAAAATATTATTTATTTTAAAAAATTTTTAATATTTCTTATTTTTTAAGTAGAAAAAAATTCAAGCTACTTTACAACTCAATTTCTATAGTTGTTTTGTGCTTGAATTTTAATTGTCCGTTTTTTGGTTTACAAAAATGTACCAAGTTTAAAATAATTAAATATATGAAAATTTGCTCTAAATTGTAAAATTGCCATAATTATTACTTGTAATTAATTTGCCAATTTGATGATAATAACTAGGATATTTAAACAAATAATTATTTCAAAATGAACCTATTTGATCTCCCACATGTTTTTTAGCACCAGGGGCTCCTAAATCATAATCTCTTATAAATATATTTTTATATACATCAAATCATTGTTCTTTGAATTCTTTAATCATATCCTTAGACATTAGACAATTATTTCTATATTTGGTTAAAATTTGATTGTATTTGTTATTCATATTATTGTAGACCGATTCACCATATCCATGTCCTCCAATTTTATATTTAGACATAGCATGAAAACCTCTACCAAAAATATTTCTTGAATTAAGATATTTAATGAAATTAGATAATATTTTTCAATCAATTATTTTATAATCAACAAATTCATTAAAATTACCAGGACTAGGTTTTAAAGAAAAATTATCATAAATAAATTCTCCGGATTGCTTTCTACCCACAATAATTTTTGAACGAAGATTTCAAATTCTTAAAAAAGTATAGCCATCCAAAGAATTCGGTTCAGTTAGAACTTCTATTTTATCATATTCAATATTATTCTTTGGCAATTTAAAACTTAATGGTAAAGCCTTATTATAATTGTCATTATCATAATAAGCTAAATAATCTTTTATTATTTTTTTACTAATATCTGCGTCAAAAACATAATTTATAGCATTTTTTTCTAGATTTCATTTTCAATTTTGTATTTTTCCAAATATCTCAAATGCTAATGCTTTACCATTTATAATGGTAAAATCTTTGGGATGCATAACTCTTTTAAAACTCAAAATATTTGTTTTAAAATCAAAATTAAATTTTCCTCTAGCTTGAACGGTTACTTCCAAACTTCCTTGAAGATCATTTGGACTCATATGATCAGCTATAGTAATATTGTGATTGCCTAAAAAAGATGATGGTTTTATTTGAATTTTAGATTTTTTTACATCTGAAGCATAAATATTTTCTTGACCTTTAATATAAAAGCTAATATTTTGAATGGCATTAAGGTCATTATTTACATTTTGCATATCTTGTTCTAATGCATTAATTTTGTTTTTTATTTGTTCAGATTCATTAATTTTATATTTATTTTCTTGTGCTTTATCATGCAATGATTGAGCTTCTGGTTTTGCATTGTTTATATCTTTATAATTTTGAGAATTGTAAACATTTATTATTTCAGAAATATTATTAGATGAACTTACTTCATCAATTTTATTTTTAATTCTATTATATAAACTTGTTAGTCTATTTAATTCATTGTCAATATTTGTTTTTATGTTTGATATTAATTTTTCATTTTCTTTTTTGATGTTTATTAAACTTCTATAATTACCATTATCTGTTTCGGAATCTAATATACTTTTGATTTCAGAATTCATTTGCGATTCTTCTTCTAAGGTTTTAGCAAAATCGTCCCATTCCTTAAGAGCTGAATCAATTTTTTTATTAAACTCTTCTAATTCCTCTATAGAATGGGTTTGATTACCTCATGTATTTGCAGATACATCTTTTAATTTAGAAGATTTAGTTCATATTATTTGTTTGATTTGTTCAATAATATTTTTTATTTTATCCTTTAAGACTTCTATTTGTTCTTCTAACCATTTTTTAAAATTCAATATATTGTTAGCTTTTTCTTTATAATCTACATTAATAAAATCTTGGTGCAATATTAAATATTTTTCATTTTGAACTAAATTCTCAATTTCTCGCTTAATTTCTGTGACCTTTTTCAATTTATTACTACTTATTGCTTCTTGCAATTTTGTTTCTAAATCTGTTTTTTGTTGTTCAAAAATTTCATATTTGCCATCATATTCTTTTTTAAGAGCTTCATACTGAGATTTATATGTATCATAATCATTTTTATGAGATTGGATTTGATTATCAAATAAAGCAACCTCATCAGACAATTCTTTATTAACATAAGAACCATCATTTTTAATAGTTCTACTCAATTCTTTGGCTCTTTCAATTGTTCTTAAAAGATTCTCAATAGGATGTTTAGAACTATCTATTTTTCCTATTTTATCTTTTACTATATTTTTAGCATCTTCTATTTCTTTAAGCCTATTTTTCATTTCTTGCTTAAAGCGAGCAATGTTGCCTTGTTGTTGTGCTATTTTTGAATCTATTTCCTGAATTTTTTTATTTATATCTTTAATTATTTCCTCAATAATAGCCTTTTTTGCATTATATTCCTTAGCATTAATATCAGTTTGTGCAAGTTCGGCAATTGCTTTTGCGCTTTGCAATTTTTGTTTTGCTAAAATTAATTTTTCTATTTTATTATTTGAATTAGATAATTCAGTCTCACCTTGTTGTTTTTGACTTTGGGTTGTATTTATTAAATCATCAATTACTTTTTTAGCATCTCTAAGACTTTGTTTAGAAGTATCAATTTTTTGTTGAGCTTCATTTGCTTTTTGTTTTGCTTGTTCTAACAATTGCTTTAAACTATCATGCTTTAAATTTTTAGGATTATTTTCTATGCTAGCTATTAAAGAATTTAAATCGTTTAATTTTGTAGTTGAATTATTTATTGCTAATTCTAAAGGATCAATTTTATTCTTATGAGTTTCCAATGCTTCTATAGGATTTTCTAAATTACTAATTGCATCATTTAATTGAGAAATCAGTGCATCAATTCTTTGTTGCTCTTGACCTTCTAGAGTTTGCAAAATATTATTTATTTGATTTAAATATAATTGTAAAATTCTTTTATTTCCTTCAATTAAAGTATTGTTATCAGTATACCCCTTATTATTTCCTTTTTCAATAAGAGCTTCAGCTTTTTCAATGGCTAATTTTAAAGCCTCTTTAGCTTCTTTGGCTTTATCTAAGTCATTATTGTGGTTATTATATTTATTTTCTGCATTTTTATAATCAACATCTTTAAATGTTTTATATTCATTATCAATTTCATCTTTTATTGCTTTTGCTTTTGCTTTGGCTGCTGTTATTGAAGTTTTTGAATGATCAATTAATTGTTTTAATTTATCTAATTCTTCTTTAATTGAAGCAATAGTCTCATTTTTTTCATTGTTATGACTATTAAAAGTAGATTCAGCTAAAGTAATAGCATTTTGAAGATCTAATATTTTTGAATTTATTGTATTATATTTGCTATCATTTTCTAAATTGTTTTTCTTTGGTTCCAAATCATTGTAGGCTTGTTTTAAAGCTTCAACAACTATTCTAATTCTCTCTGTTTCATTTTGTTCTGCTTCTAATAAGCTGGCTTCTACTTCTTGCAATTTTGATTCAATTGAATTTATCAAATTCTGAGAAGTAGCAACAATAGCCCCATATTCTTTTTGAGTAGCAAAATCTTTTGAATTATTAGCAAGATTTTTCGTATCCTCTAAATCTGTTTTAACTTTTCTTAAATCTTCTAAATTTTTATTCAATAAGGCATTTGTAATGTTTGTTTGTAATTCGTCTCATTTTGTTTTTGCTTGATTATATTTAGATTCTACTTCAGATTTTAAAGTATTATTAGCATCTAACAATTCATTATACTTAGGAACTGATGCATCAGTTATGTTTTTTAGTTCTACCAATTTATCTTGTATTGAACTAATTGCGTTATTTTTAGTATCGCTTTTAATTTCAGTATATTTTGTAATAGCATTAGTATTAGTAATATTTAAATTGTTTAATTTGGTTAAAGAAGAATCATACTTGCCTTTTGAATCTATTGCTTCTTGTTGAGCTTGAGTAACTGCATTAATTTGATTTTGAATTTCAACTAGTAAAGCACTAATTCTTGCTTGCTCACCTTCGGCTGCCTGTTTATCATCTTTAGCTTTTTGTAAAGCTACATTTATAGTATTAATAATGTCTTGTGCAATTTGTTTAACTGAACTATAATCATTAGAAGTAGCACTAGAAATAACTTCATTTATTTTTGTTTTTGCTTCTTCTAGTTTGGTAATAGCATTTGTTAATTTTGTTATATCACTTCCAGCATCCTTAGCAAGTTGCAGTGCAGGTGTAGATAATTTTTGAGCATCTTCAAGAAGTTTATCAACTAAAGCTTTTTTATTATCTCTTTCTTGCGTTTTTGTTGTCTTAGTTTGTTGTGCTGCTTTAATAGCACTATCTAGAGCATTTAGTTTTTCAGGAACAGAAACTTTATCTTTATATTCATCTTGATTATATTTATCATATGTTGATGTAGCCTTAGTAATTTCTGTTTCTAATAATGGAAGTTTTGTAGTTAATTCATCAACGCCAGATAAATTATTCACTTCTGAAGCTAAGGTTTGTAGTGCTAAAGTAGCATCTTCTATTTCTTTAGCAATTTTCCCATCTAATTTATCAGTAATTTCAGTTAATTTATTTGTAATTTCAGTTAATTTATTTTCTGCTTTTTCTTTGGATTTTGAATCACCTTTTTCATCCGCTTTATTTTTAGCTTGTTCTAAAGCT
The DNA here is from genome assembly GCF_003383595.3 of Metamycoplasma phocicerebrale. NCBI lineage: Bacteria > Bacillati > Mycoplasmatota > Mycoplasmoidales > Metamycoplasmataceae > Metamycoplasma > Metamycoplasma phocicerebrale. The sequence goes on along the minus strand of NZ_CP033058.2, from coordinate 163,217 downwards.
TCTTTAGCTTTTTCAAGAGCTTCTTTCGCTTCTTCTAATTTAGTTTTATCGGTTCCGGCATTATTAGCTTTTTCAAGAGCATCTTTGGCTTTTTCTAATGCTTTATCTAGCGCTTCTTTAACTTCTTTTTCATTATTTTTTTGAATATCTTCTAAGTTTTTTTTGAAATCATTATAGCCATTTAATTCAGCTTCTAAGGCATCTAAAGCTTGTTTAAGTTCTGGAATTGATTGATTTTTAGTTATATTATGTTCAGTAAATTTAGCTTGAGATAAGCCGTGTTGAGCTTCTAATTTAGTAAGAGTTTCTTCTAATTTGTCTATATTATTTGAATTATTTGTAGCATCTTCTTTAGCGGTATGCAATTTATCTTTTGCTTCTTCTAATTCAGTTTTAACTTGCTCAATTCTATTAGTTTCAGCATTTAATTCATGATCTACTTCATCTTTTTTATCAGAAACATTTTTTAATAACTCTTTAGCTTTATCTGTTTGAGTTTTATAACCCTTAGGTTCAATTTCAGAAACTAAAGCTTCTAATTTAACTTTTAAATCATTAAGTTTTGATAATGATGATTGTAAGTCGTTTTTATTTTTATTTGAAATAGCACTATCAGCTTCATTTAATGCAGTTTGGGTTTCTAATTCTAAAGCTTTGACTTTATCTTCTATAGTTTTCTTAGAATTTGCAATTTCTGTTTCTTTATTTTGTTTTAAAATTGTAGCTTCATCATATTTTTGTTTAAATGCTTCATATTCTGTTTTAACGTTTTGAGTTTTATCTATATCCGCTATATTAGTATTAGGATTTGCTTCTTGAATTTTTTGAATTAATTCATCTAATTTTTGTTGTTGTTCGTCTAAGCCTTGAGCATTATTAAGGTTTTGAATAGCTGCTTCTAATGATTGTTTTGAAGCTTGCAATTTTCTTTTCAACTCTTCAATTCTTAGTCTTTCTTGTTCGGCAGCACTTTCTAAAGCGGATTTTTTATTTCTTGCTTCTGTTAATTTTTGTTCAATTTGAGTTTTTAAATTTTGTGCCTTACTTTTTAATTCATCATATTGAATTTCAGTTGCTTTTTCAATTAATTTATTTATATTTTCTAAATCTTCTTCAAGTTTTGGTATAACTTGAGTTACTTTAGATAAATCATTCTTGTTTGTTTCAAATTCATTAGAATTTGTATCAAAAGAATTCTTGGTGTTATCAAATTGAAAATCAGCGTCTTTTCTTTCTTGAACAATTTCATCCTTACGAGTTGAAATGGATGCTTTCTTATCGTTGGCATCATTTATTTTATTTTTTAAATTATCAAATTCTGTTTGATATTTAGCTTGATTAGATGCTAAATTATCTTTTGTTTCATTAGCTTTTTCCAAAGCTAATTTAATATTATCTAAGGCTTGAGTTGATTTTTCTAAATTGTGTTTATTTTCTTCTTTTAAAGCTTCATTAACTTCATTTATAGCAGCTTCAAGATTACTAATTTCGTCATTTATCTTTTGTTTATTAGCTTCTATATTTTTAGCTTCTTCTTCAGCAATTTTGTCTTTGACTTGTTGTTCTAAAACTTTAGCTTCATCTATTTTTTGTTTTAATTCTTCAGCTAAAGTAGACATGTTATTATCAGTAGCTTTATTTTTTGCTTCTTCTGCTTTTTGAATTGCATCTTTTAATTTATTTTGCGATTCTTTTAGGGCTTCTAAATCATTATTTTTTAAAGCCTCGTTAGCAGCTTCAGTAGCTTCTTTTAGTAATTTTTTAGCTTCATTTGCTTCGGTAGTTATTTCTAATTCTTTATTTTCAATGTTTTGGATTGCTTCTTTGGCTTTATTAAATGCATCTTCTGCGGCATCAATTTTATTTTTTAAATTTTGATTATCTTCTGTTAATTTGGCTTTATCCTTATTTTTTTCATATAAAGTTTTGGCCTTGCTCATTTCAGTTTCTAAGGCATTTTTAGCATTTATGATCGGATTTTTATCATTTGAATTTAGTACATTAGTAGTGGAATCAATTTTTTCTTGCAAATCCTCTATTTGTTTTTTAATTTTTTGTTTTTCTTGTTCCAGTTGTTCATTTTCCAATTCAATTTTTTGTTTTTGGTTATTAATTAGTGTTGTTGCATTATTTACTTCTTGTAATTTTTGATCTAACTTATTAATATTTTCTGTATCATTTACATTTTGCGCTAATGTCTTAACATTTTCAAGTTCAGTTTTAGCTTTTGAAAGTTTTTCTAATGTTGAGCTTAAAATTACTAAATCTTCACTTTCTTTATTTGCATTTGCCTCAGAAATGGCAGCATCTGCTTTTTGAATAGCTGCTTTTACTTTTTTATCTAATTCATCTTTAGCGTTTTTTAATTCATTTAATCTCGTTTGGGAATCGATTGATTCTTGTTTTGCTTTTTCCAAAGCCTCTTTAAATGTATCATATTCTGCTTTGAAAGCATCTTTAGAAATATCATTTTTTAGTTGGTTATCTAAATCATTTGATTGTGAAATAATTGTATTAAGCTTTTGCAATGCTTCAGTTAACGAAGTAATATCTGTTTTAGTTTTTGTATTCGAGGTTTCTTGGTTTAATTTATTGGTGTTTTCAATTAAACTATTTTTAATTGCTTGAATTCTTTCTTTTTCTATTTTTAATTTTTCTTGAGTTTGTTTTAAAATGTCTGCAGCTCTATTGATTGCAGATTCTAATTCAGTTTTTAATTCATCTAATTTAGCTTTAATTAATTTTTCTTTAAGTTCATTTGCTTTTGTAATAGCTTCTTCTAAATGAGCTATTGCTAAATTCATTTCATTAATTGATTTTGCTTTCTTAGCTTCTTCTATTGCTTTGTTTAAAGCTTCAATAGCGGCGGTTGTTTCTTGTCTTAATTTTTGTTCTTCTTCTTGCTTTTGTTTCAATTTAGTATCAAGATCTTTTGTTTGATCTTTAAGTTCTTTTAAAGTTTCATCAATTGATTGCTTAATATCATTTAAATTTAATTCATTAGCTTTTTTAGAAGCTTCTTGTCCAATTTTGATAAGAGAATTAATATTGTCAATTGCTAATTTTAGTTCTTCTATTGATGAAGCATTTTTTGATTCTTCGATTGCTTTTTTTGCATCTTCTTTAAATTTATTAGCAAATTTCTTTAAATTCTCTTTTTCTTGTTCTAAAGTTTGAGAATTTAATTTATTTTTTAATTCTTTTACCGCTTCTTGTGCTTTATCAAGCGCTTCTTTTAATTGATTTGATAAATTAGTTTCATTAAATAAATCTAATTTTTCTTTAATAATATTCCCTGTGCCAATAAGAAGATTTAATGAATTTATAAATTCTTCAAATTCCGCTTTAATTAAAGCTCTTTTAGATTTTTCAACTTCACTATTAATTTTTTCAATTAACTTTTTGGCTTCATTTTTAACTTTTTCCACTTCTTTTAATTTTTCAGCTAATTTTGCTTTTCCTTGATCCAAAACATCCTTTGCTTTTTCAAGAGCAGACTCTAAAGCTTTTTTATCTTGACTTAAAGTGTCATGCTTATCTTTATTAGATTGAAGTTTTTGTAAGCTTTTGTTAATAATATCAATAGTATCAATTCCAAAGCCAACGTGTTTTTCTAATTTTTCAATTTGTTCTTTCAAATCTTCAATCGATAAAGATTTTTTAATATTGCTTGAACCTATATTTAATGCTTTAATTAGTTTTTCAATATATTTACGCAATTCTTTGTAATCTTTATCAACTGTTGCATCTCAAGTACTTGCTTTTGAATGTTCATTATCAGAAATATTGGTTTCTGGGTTTTGTATTTTTTGATCTTTGTCTGTTCCGCTTCTTTTCTTGGCATATTTTGTTGCTATAATAGCAGCAATACCAGCTGAAACAGCCACCGCACTAAAAGTTGAGCCTAAAATAATGGCCATTTTTTTCTTTTTTGTTGTTGAACTCATACAACTCCTTCCTTTTTTATAATTAAATTATAATTTTATACCACTTAAATTCTATTTTTGGTGTTTTTTGTTTTGTGTAAAATAAAAAAATAAAGTGATTTTGTAAAAAAAAGTAAAAAAAATGTGCTATTTTGCTAATAATTGGTTGAAACGTCTATAAACAATTAACCCAAAAACAAAAATATTTTAAGTTAATTACAAATTTAAAACAATCAACAAAACAATTTTTGTGATTTATTTAATTTCAATATACTTAATATTTTAAAATAGTTATAATGTTTTTAAAAAATTGGTTGATTATTTCTAAAGCTCTAAAATGTATGCTACAAAGCGTGGCATAACACTTGATTTGTAAAAAATGTTTATATTATTTATTACGTATAAGTTGAATGCGTCTTTAAACTTCTTATTTTTATTTTGTCGAAAATATGAAATTAAAGTTTTTTGGCATATTTTTCTCAATATTCAGAATTTCAGCGAGTGTAATATAAAATGGTTCTAAATAAAGGGTCCGCCAGAGCTAAAGCACTTAAAGAAATTAAAAATAACCCATTAGAAAGATTAGCGCCCTTAAATAAAATTAATATATAAACTAAAGATATTTGTAGTCCTATCATTGTTAATAATGAAATTAAATTAGGCATTCAAACATCGTTTGCTCCTCACAAAGCTCTTAGCAAGGTTAATGGCCCGACATCTAAAATAGCTTTTATCATAAAAATACCCATTATAAAATAACAATATTTATTAATTAATTCATCTTCGATTGAATAAATTTTTAGTAATGGGTGCGTCAATAATATTCCCATTAGTGAAAAAATTAATTGTGATATTAAACCTATTTTAAATGAAAGATTACCAATATTTTTAGCTTTTATTATTTGTTTTTTGCCTATTTCTGTAGCAACTATAGAAGAAGTTACAAAACTAAGAGCTAGTAAATAAGCCCCAAAAATATCATATAAGTTGTTTATAGCTCTTCACAAACCTATAAATTTATCACTTAGTTTAGCATCAGGAATAGCTTTTGATAAAAGATATTGAGATATAAATCAAATACCAGTTTCTAATGAAATAGGTACACCCAGTTTTATTATTTCTTTAATATACTTATTATTTCACGTTTCTTTAAATTTAATTGTACATTTATTAAAAACAAATTTATTAACTAATATAGAAGAAATAATTACATTAACAACTGATCCTAAAAGTATTTCTAAAGAAGCCAATAAAGCAAAATTAGCTGCAAAAAGAATACTAAAAGTTCATAAAAGTCTTAACAAAGAGCCGGCTATTACACCAATAATAGCAAGTTTATTTTTCTTAATTGCTTGTAATAAAGAATTAAGAATAAATGCTATAGAAGATAGAAATATATCCGCACTTGATAATCTTAAAAATTGTACCCCAAAAGCGTTTTCATTTAGTACCTCTACATAAAGATTTGTGTTTTCAAATATTTGAGAACCATAAATACCGCCCTTAAATATATAATGGTTTAGTGGAAGATTCGAAACATCTTTGATATTAGCTAATTTTATATTATTTTGAAATTTTTGAAAATCATCTAATGTTTTTCAACTCAATATACCATTATTTTTAGCTCCTGCAGATTCTAACAATTTAGCTGCGCTAAAAAAAATAATCAAAAAAGCAACGCCATTTATAATAAAAGAAATATAAAAAGCCGATCACATTAGTTTAATCATTTCCTTTTGTTTGTTTTGCCCAAATAGATTAGAGGCTACTACTAAAACACCCAGTTGATAAATTAATGGTAAAAAAGTAATTATTTTATAAACAACAAAAACTTTGGCAAATAAATAAAAATAATAACCATTATAAGATCCATCTAAATGATATACACGATTATAAAAAGTAGTAGCTAGTGATCCGACTATAGTAAAAATTGCAAATAAAAAAGTTTGAATAAAAATTGGAAAAGAAAGTTTAAGCAAATACTTAAACTCTTTTTTTCAATCAAATTGTTCATTAAAACTTTCTATACTTAAATTTTGTTTCATTTTATCAATTTTACTAATTTAATTAATGTTATTATAAAATTATATAAATATATGTTGCATAAATGTTGGTGAAGAAGTATAAAATAAGGATTATAAGGAGATATAATGGGGTTTTGAGCTAATTTAAAAGAAAAACTTTTTGGTACAAAAGAAGAAAGAATAGCTAAAAAACAAGCTAAACTAGAAGCAAAAGAAAAAAGACAACTTGAAAAAGAACTTAATAAGTCAAATAAAATAGATAGTTACATAGCGGGTTTGTCAAAATCAAACTCTTCTTTTGTTGAAAGTATAAAACAACTTCAAAATCAATATAATAAAATTGATGAAGAATTTTTTGAAGAATTGGAAGAAATTTTAATAATGTCTGACATTTCAATGAAGCTAGTTCAAATTATTATTGAAGAATGTAAAAAAGAAGTCAAGAATGAAAATATTGAGGACCCAAAATTAATTAGTGAAATAATTGCAGATAAATTATTTACTATTTATACATCTAATTCAATAGTGGACACAAGCTTAAATATACAACCTAATAGAATTAATGTGATTTTAGTTGTTGGTGTGAATGGTTCTGGCAAAACAACCTCTATTTCAAAAATTGCGTACAAATTAATTCAAGATAATAAGAAAGTTTTAATAGCAGCAGCAGATACATTTAGAGCTGCAGCGGTGGAGCAATTAGAAATATGAGCAAATAAAGTAGGAGCAGATATTGTAAAACCTTTGAACAACGAAACTGATCCTGCTGCTGTAGTTTATAGAGCTATTGATAAAGTTAAAAATGAAAATTATGATGTTTTAATAATTGATACAGCAGGTAGATTACAAAATAAAGTAAATCTAATGAATGAGTTAGCCAAAATTAATAAAGTATTGCAATCAAAAATTGAAGGTGCTCCTCATGAAAGTTTATTAGTCTTGGATGCTACAACGGGCCAAAATGGTGTATTACAAGCCAAAGCATTTGGCGAGATAACACAATTAACTGGAATTGTTTTAACCAAAATGGACGGTACCTCAAAAGGGGGAATTGTTTTAACTATAAAAGATGAAATTAATTTAGCAGTCAAACTAATTGGTTTGGGAGAAAAAGTTGAAGATCTAGTGGAATTTGATTTGGAATCTTATATTTATGGATTGATGAAGGGCATTAATGAATAATGGAAAATATAGAAGAAAGAAATAAAATAATAGATTTATTTGATAAATATGGAGAACTATTAGCTCAGTCCCAAAAGCAAGCACTTTACCTTCATTTAATTGAAGATCTTTCTTTTTCAGAAATAGGGGTTGAACTTGCTATGACAAGAGCTGGCGCTTATGATGCTGTCAAAAAAGCAAAACAAAAATTATTACTATTTGATAAAAAAATTAATAAATAATTAAAAAGGTTTTTAAAACTAAATATTTTTGTTCGCAAAAAAATAAAAAAAGTGCTAATATATTATAGGTCAAAAAAATTTAAAAATATTCCCCAAACTTTAAAAAATTTATAAAAAAAATAAAAATATAGAAATCTAATTACAAAAAAATAAATCAGCAAATTAGGTTTCTATTTTTTTTATTATATTTATAATAAGAAACCAAATTATAAAAAAATTACAAAAAAATAAAAAAAAATATTAATATAAAAAAGCGGAGGACACATAATTAATGAAAAAATCAATTAAAACTAAATTGTTAACTACAATTTTACCAATCTCTACTGGATTGATTACACCTGTTGCCTTATTATCAGCAGGTTGTCAAGATCCAAAATTAAAAAAACAACTAGAAGATACTAAAAAAGAACTAGAAAACAAAAAACAAGAACTTGATAAAACTAAAAAAGATTTAGAAGAAAAAAATAAATCTTTGGACGACGCTAAAAAAGAAATTGACAAACTAAAAGATCAACCAAAAATTGATCCTAAAAGCGATGCAAAAACTGAATTAGTAGTTAAAAATCATACTTTTAAGAATTTTAATGAAGAATATACAATTGCAGATACAAATGTTAAATCATATATTGTAAAAAACCATGATGAAGTTGTATATGTAGATGTAGACGAATTTTTAAAAGCCTTGGATGGATATGTTGGACTAGATTTATTTACAACTATTGTTGATGAAGCCAACAATAGAAAAATTTATCGTACATTTGATAAAAAAGGGAATCTTTCAAATCAATTAATTTTTAACTGAGATAAAAACCTAATTCATACAACAAGCACATCAATTTTTTATGAAATTTTAAAACCACAAGAATTAACAGATGATAGTCAATTCTTAGAAACAGAATATGAACATAAAAATGAGGATGACAAAGGTGTTACTTTTGATTTAACAAAATACAAAATGGACATTTTATACAAGGATGGAAAATTATTATTACCATACACTGTGTTTAACACCTTATTTATGAGTCAAGGGTTTACCAACTTATATTTTAATGGCGAAACTTTTACAAATGTATTTGCAGGTATGGACTCATTTGGAGCAACGCCAGATGCCGCTAGAGAAAGAATAAGAAAAAATGCAGCTTTAAATGGTAAAAAAGCTACAGTTGCTCAACGTGAAGCTAACTACAACCATATGATTTTTACAATGGATTATTTTTATGGTTTAAGATTCCACAAAAATATTAAATCTTTTGATGAGTATATTGGTGCTGAAGAAAAAGCTAAACTATTATCAACAGATCCTAAGGTTTACAATCAAGCATATGTTAATTTATTCCACAAAAAACTAAACGAACTACATACAAGAATGAATTCATTCTCTTATTATGAATCAGATTGATCTACAAAATTAAGAAACGTTTTAAAATCTCCTCAAGATTATGGAGAATATCGTGATCAATTCAATAAAAATAGAGCTATGCTTGTTAAACAATTTGAAACAAAATTCGGTAAAAAAATCGATGATTTTGGACCAGATGACTATATTAGATACCACGGAAACACAGCAATAGTTACATTGTTGGGTTTTGAAGATGGTACTAAAGAACAAAACCAAGGCCCAGATGCATGGAAATATGACACTTACTACTTAATGAGACACTTAATGGCTGAAGTTGCTAAAAAACCAGAAATTAAAAACATAGTTTTAGATTTAGCAATTAATGGCGGTGGAAGTGTAAGTTCAATGGTTAGAACACTTGGATTTATGACAGATAAACCTATTTTAAATCGTGAATATGATATTTTAAATAGAAGAGGAGATCTAAGTAAATCTAAAGTTGATACAGATGGTGATGGCAAATACGATGGCGATGCATATGAAAAATACAATTGAAGTTTATTAGTAAGTTTGAATACATTTAGTGCCGCAAACCAACTAACAAGTATAGTTAAAGAAATGGGTATTGCTAAAATTATTGGTAAGAAAACCGGGGGAGGCATGTCAGCTATTATGCCTATTGTTTTAGCTGATGGTACAACAATAACTATAAGTTCGCCAAACAATGCTGTTTTTGGACCAAACAACGAATCTATAGAAGATGGTGTACAACCAGATATTAATTTAGAATATAAAGATTTCTATAATGATGAAGCTATTGATAAGGCATTATCAAATTCTAAATAATATTATAAAATTGATTTTTACAAACACCACCAAACAAGGTGGTGTGCTGAATTGAAAATTCAAGTGCAACACTTTATTGATAAAATATTAGTGTGAGGCCACTTGAATTTTTTTCTACTTAAAAAAATAAAAAAGGCCTCGCAAAAACACCTAAGGAGACCTAATATGAATTATAAAGCATTTAAAAAATATTTTCACATTTCTTATGAAGAAAGATTTTTTATCAAAAAATTAATGGATAATGGCTATTCAATACGAAAAATTGCTAGACAATTACGCAGAAGTCCTTCAACCGTTTCTAGAGAAATAAAAAGAAATCTTGATTTAACTGGAAATTATGATTCTTGTGCAGCAAATATAAAATCGTTTAAAAGACATTCTCATAAATATATGTTTAAATTTAATGTTAATTTTAGCCATAAAGAATTTACTAAAATTTTTATTCAAAAATATGACAAAAAGTTTTTTGGTATAAAATCAACATATCATTATATTAAAAATAATTTTAAAATTAAATTACCATCGCTAAGAACTGTTTTTAATTGGATAAGAAGTAATCAATGAACAATTAAAAAACATAATAGATTAAGAAGTTTTTATAAAAAGGGCGGCAAACGAACAGCTTTAGTTGTAAGCAGATTAGTTACAAGCGCTAGCTATGTTTTTCCGATTTGAACTAGACCTAAATCTATAGATTTAAGACAAGAATATGGTCATTGGGAAGCCGATCTAGTAATTGGCAAGCGCAGCACTGGTTTCAGAAATATTTTAACTTTAACAGAACGAAAAACAAGAATAGGCTTTGCAACATTTGTTTTAAGTAAATCAGGTTATGAAATTAATACTCAACTACGCAAGCTAATAAAAGAAAATAGTTTAATTGTTAAAAGTATAACAATTGACAATGGTATAGAATTTGAAAAAATAGGAATATTAGCCAAATGATTAAAAATAAAAATTTATCGAGCTGAACCTTATGCATCATTTCAGCGTGGTTCGAATGAAAATTGAAATGGTTTAATTAGAAGAGAATATAAAAAAGGTTTTAACTTTAATACAATCAACATTAAAACGTTGCAAAATATTTCAAATAAAATAAATGAAATGCCAAGAGAAATACTTGGTTGAAAATCTTCAAAAGAACTATTTTTAAAAGAAAATTACATCCAAGCTAATAATTAACAAATAAATAAATTAAAATTTATTTCTACCGAATAAACGGTGTTTTTTGTTTATTTAAATGGTTTAAAAAATACATAAAAACAAAAAAACATATATTTTTACAAACTTTAAAATTTTAAATATATAATAAAAATACCAAGCACAATTATGTGTTGCACTTGATATTTTACTTAAGGAATGCACAATTTTGTGCATTTAAATTATTAATTTTACTCAGTTGCTTTAGATGTTTCAACAACAGGTTTTAATTCTTTAGCAACTTCTTTTTTAACAAATTCCTTTTTTATTGTTCCTATATAAGGAAGAATAGCAACTAATCTAGCTCTTTTAATAGCTAAAGCAACTGCTCTTTGGTGTTTTGCACATGTTCCGGTAATTCTTGAAGATAATATTTTACCTTGTTGGTTAACTAATTTTGATAACAATTCTTCATTTTTATAATCAACATAAACAACAGGATTTTTACTTAAACAAAATTGACATGGACGTTTACGAATAAATGGTTTTTTACGAACTATTCTTGCCATAATTTCTCCTTAATTATTCATTATCTCAAGTTAATGAATCATACACTTGGTCTATTTCATCATCTTGATTTTCTTGTTCTTTTGCTGGTGAGAAATGTTTTTCTTCTTCGGAAATATTAAATTCTTTTGAAGTATTATTTTTTCTTCTATTTTCTGTCACTTCTCTAGTTTCAAGTGATTGTATTCTATCTGCACTAACAACATAATTATTTATAGGTTGTCCATTTTGATCAGTTAATCTTGAAGATTGAAAACTACCTTCTACTGAAATTAATGAACCCTTATCCATATATTTATTTATAAAAGTTGCATTAGTTCTTCAAGCAATACATGGTATAAAATCAGAAATTGGATCTGAATTTGCAGGTCCAAATGGTCTTGTTACCACTATTGTAAATCTAGAATACTCGATATTTGAAGATGTAATTCCCTTGTATGGTTTTGAGGCCAAACGGCCTATTAAAATAACTTTATTCATTTCTACCTCATTAAGTTAAAACTAATCTTGTTCTTTTTTTTCTACGCTTTTTTTCGTAAATTTTGGTTTCTTTTCAATCTTGTTTTCTTCTGTTGCTGTTTCTTTGTTTTCTTTGTTATGTGATTTAACATAAGGTTTTTTATTATCAAAATTTCTTCTTGAGAATTTTTTTTGTTTTCTTGGTTTTAGTCCTTTTTCTGAATCAAGGTTAATAATTAATGTTCTTAAAATTGATTTATCAATATTTAATTTTCTTGTTAATTCTTTTAAAGAACTTGGTTCAGCTTTTGTTAAAACTAAAAAATAAGAAGCGTGTGTTAATTTGTTAATTGGATATGCTAATTCTGTTCTCTCTAATCTTTCGATTTTAGTGTTTTCTTTATTTAGAACTGAAAATAACAATTCTTTTACACTTTCCTCTTTAGATGTAGGGTTAACTAGAATCATAATTTCGTAATTTGACATATTAGTTCTCCTTTTGGACTTTTGGGTCATTATTGACCAAGGAGTCAATTTCCTTTGTTAAATTTATTTAAATTATTAATAATTTTAACTAATTAATTATATATTAATTAAGTATTATTTTTTTCTATTTTTTGTTATTAAGTAAATAGAAAATAAAAAATAGCCAAAAAAGGCTATATTTTAGAATTTTTTTATGTTAATAAATACTAATTTATTTTATTTTTTGCTTTTTCTGTTGTTTTAAAAGATACTTTAGCAACATTATATAATTCTTTTTCTCCATATTTTTTTATAAATTCTGCTGCTATATCTATTATTTGGTTGCTAGCTCCTAATTTAAAATTAAATCCATTATATTTCTTTTTTTGTTCTTCCATAATATTTAAAAGTATATATCTTGCTAATATAGAAGCACAAGCAACACTTAAATACTCATCTTCAGCTTTTGTCTCTAAAATTAATTGATAATCATTTATATTTACATCTAAAAAAAAGTTTTTTTCTTTTAGTTTTAAGTTGTGTTCTTTAATTTTATCTAAAGAAGAATATTGATCTATTACTATTGGTAAATTCTTTTTTAAAGAATTAACTAGTCTACTTATAGAGTTAAAATGAATTAATGTTTTTACAGCATTGTTGTTTATATTCATTTTAGTTAAATTGTTGTAACCCTTTTGACTTAAAATAGTTTTTCTATAATAAACTAATTTTTTGTTTTCAATTTCTTTTGCAATTTCTATAATTTTTTTATCAGTTAATTTTTTACTATCTTTAATTCCAAGTGCTTTAATTTTTTCAATGTTATAATTAGGAATATAACAAGCAACAGAAACAACTGGTGTAAAGTAATCACCAACGCCAGTTTCATCTACCCCAATATATTCAGTATTTATTTTTGCCATAATTATTCTTCTTCATTATAAAAATTATCTGCTTTAACTGTTTTTAGTTTTTTCTTAGCTTCAAATTTTCTAGCTTTTGCTTTTTCAATATACACATCTGGGTTATCTAAAAAATCATCTATAAAATAACCAACAGCACCTTCTTTGTTTGTTTGTTTCATAACTACTGTTGAAGCTTGTTTAATAGCCTCTTCAGCATTAGCTGGGCAAACTCCGACATTGCCAATTTCATACATACTTAAATCATTGTACGAATCTCCAATAACAACAGTGTCATCAATATCTATATTGTAATATCTCATCATTAAAGAAATTACTTTTCCCTTATCAACACCTATAGAAGTTATATCAAAAACGGGGCTCAAGCCTTGACCTTTTGATCAAGATGAAAATTCTCCTAAATCACCATATCTTCTTTTTAGATAAGTTAGTAAATCTAAAACGTCTGTAGTTGGTTGACAGTCAAAAACTATACCCGTTGGTTTTAAAGGTAGTTTTTCTAAATTAATAAATTCTCTAAATTTTGTTGCTTGATTAAAACCAAAAACTTTTTCCAAATTAGGATCTCTATGCATTAATTGGACTCAATCAGGTCCTTCAATAGCATAGTTGGAAATTTCTTTTTTAACTTTTTCATCTCCTAAAATATATAAAACTTCATTTAGGTCTAGATAAGTAATTGTTGGTATAAAAAATGGATCTGCAGGATTATGTATATGAGCCCCATTATAATTTCCAACAATTGCATTAAGTCCTAATTTTTGATAAACTGGCATTGTACTTCTTCAAGGTCTACCTGTTATTATTGAAACAATGTGGCCTTCTTTAATTGCTCTTTTAATTGCTTTTTCTGTTTTTGGATGTATTGTTCCTGCTGCAGAATCTGCTAGTAATGTTCCATCTAAATCTAAAGCAAAAAGAAATCTTCTGTTATTTGATTGTTTATTAAAAGCCATTTTTATCTCCTTTCTTTGTATTTTAATTTATTTTATGAGGTAATTTTTATTAATTTTCATTTTTTTATAAAACTCTCATAATGTGACTATATTTTACTATATCTCTTCTAATAATAAGATTAATTTTAAAAAAACGAGCTTCAAGCCCATTTTTTATTTTATTTTAGTTCCAAAAATACGGTCTCCTGCGTCTCCTAATCCTGGAATAATATAATTGTTTTTGTTTAATTCTTTATCTTGAGAAGCAAGATAAATATCAACATTTTTGTGATTTTTCTTTACTTTATTTATACCTTCTTCAACTCCGACTAAACAAATCAATTTAATATTACAAAATCCTAAGTGTTCTAATTTTTCAATAGCGTCACAAGCTGACGTTCCTGTTGCTAGCATTGGATCAACAATAATAATATAACTATCTTTTGGAACATCTGGAATTTTAAAAAAGTATTCTACAATTGATTTTGTTTCTTCCACTCTGTACATTCCTATATGACCCACACGAGCTTGTGGGACAAGATCTAATATTCCATTAACCATTCCTAGTCCTGCCCTTAAAATAGGCACAATTACTATTTCTTTATCTAATTGTTCTCCTACAAATTTAACTCCAGTAGGACTTTCAATTTCTAAAGGTTTCGTTTTGTAATCTCGCAACATTTCATAAACCATTAAAGAAGAAATTTCATTTAAATTTTGTCTAAATTCATTATGAGTTGTGTTTTTATCTCTCATTTTTGTTAATTTAGCATTAATAAGTGGGTGTTGAAAAATTTTTACCATATTTATTCCTTTTTATATAAATTTAGTATTTAGAACTATTATCTGTTTTACCTTCCATAATTGCAACTGATTTAGAAGTTCCTAATCTATTAGCCCCTAATTCAATCATTTTTAAAGCATCTTCTTTTGATTTTATTCCTCCAGAGGCTTTTATTTGCAATTTTTCTCCAGCAATTTCTTTCATTATTTTAATATCATCAAAAGAAGCTCCTCTATATGAAAAACCAGTTGAAGTTTTTATAAAGTTTGCACCCGATTGCATAACTATCTCAGTTGCTTTAGCTATTTCTTCATTAGTTAATAAAGCTGTTTCAACAATCACTTTTAAAGTTTTATTTCCACAAACTTCTTTAATTGCTTTAATTTCATTTAAAACATATTCATATTGTTTATCTTTGAAACGTCCTACATTCATTACCATATCAATTTCGTCGGCTCCATGTTCAATAGCAATTTTTGTTTCAAAAACTTTAACACTAGTTACATTATATCCTAACGGAAAACCAATTACTGTGCAAACAAGAATGTCAGTATTTTTCAGTGTTTCTTTAGCATATTTTATATATGATGGCGCTATACACACAGATTTAAAATTGTATTTTTTAGCTTCCATAATAAGTTTATCTATATCTTTTGTTGTTGCAGATTGAGCTAAAAATGTGTGGTCAATCATTTTATTTAACATAATTTCTCCTTTAAATAAATTTATATTTTATTTCGTATAAATTATAACAATTTAGCCAAAACTTCATTAACTTCAAAAGGTTTTGGACTAAATTCAACAACATTTAATAAATCTTGAGACAATGTTTGATCAATAGGCTTTGAAGAATATAAGGTAAAAAGTATGTCATCAATTTCAACAAAATCATTAGTTGACTTATTTAAATAAATACCAGCCTCATAATCTATATTATCTTCTTTTGTGTTTCTACCAGCTCCTAATTTCATAGCTACTAAACCAAATTCTATAGCTGAATTAATTTTTAAAAATCCTCGTTCTTTTGATTTGATTAAATATTTATATTTAGGTGCGAATCAATCATTTTTATAAATTTCTTCTACTTTACCACCCTGAGATCTAATTCATTCATCAAATTTTTTTAAAGCCTTGCCATTATTAATATTTTGTTTAATAAGTTCTCTTGCTTCTTTTTCTGTTTTTGCCATTTTAGATAATATTAATAATGTCGCCCCAGATGAAAAAATAATTTCAGTAAAATCCTTTGGCCCTTTTCCCTTAAGGGTTTCTACTGCTTCCAAAACCTCAATTTTATTTCCAATTGCTCTACCAAGTGGTTTTTCCATATTAGTAATCTCTACCGCAACCTGTCTACCCAGTCTTTTACCAATTTTAATCATTAAATTTCCAAGTTCTTTAGCTTGATCAAGATTTTTCATAAAAGCACCATTTCCACATTTTACATCAAGTAAAATACAATTAGAACCCGTTGCTAATTTTTTAGACATTATAGAAGAAGCGATTAAGGGAATTGATTCAACAGTTCCTGTTACATCTCTTAAAGCATAAATTTTTTTATCGGCTGGAACTAATTTTTCATTTTGGCCTACAATCGCAATATTATGCTTTTTTACATTATCTTTAAATTCTTTATCACTTAAAGAAATTTTGTAACCCGAAATAGATTCTAATTTATCTAGAGTGCCACCGGTATGTCCCAATCCTCGTCCCGACATTTTTGCCACTGTTAATCCTAAGGATGCTAGTATAGGACATAATGCTATACTAACTTTATCTCCTACTCCGCCAGTAGAATGTTTGTCAACTATAGTTTTATTTAAATAAGACCAATCAATTACATCACCTGAATGCATCATAGCATCAGTTAAATAAGAAGTTTCTATCTCATTTAAAGAATTAAGTCTTATAGCCATTAATAAAGCGGCAGCCTGGTAATCAGGAATTGAACCATTTACATAATTAGTAATAAAAAAATTTATTTCTTCTTTAGAAAGTTCTAGTTTTTCAGCCTTTTTATTAATAACATCTATTATTCTCATTATTGAAAATCCTTTGCTAATGAAAGAGACAATTTCATCATTTCATTAAACGAATTTTGTCTTTCTTCACTAGTTGTATATTCATGAGTTACTAAGTTATCTGAAATAGTTAGTATTGTTGCTGCTTTTTTATTTAATTTTTCAGCTACCGTGAACAAACCGTAGGCTTCCATTTCGACACAAACAGCTCCACCAGATTTTGTTACTCTTTCTTGTACAGTTTGATCAGCATAAAAAGCATCTTCACTTAAAACACGATCAAAATGAATATCCATTTTTAATTCTTTGGCTCTTTTTAAAATTAATTCATTTAGTTCGTGGCTAGGTGTTGCAATGTTATTATTATCACCTCTAATAATAGAATTTCTAAAAGTAGAGCTTGCACTATATGCAGAAGATGCTAAAACCATTTCATAATTTTTTATATCTTCTCTAAATGAGCCGGCTGAGCCTATTCTTATAATAGCTTCTACTCCATATTGGTCAAATAATTCATATGAATAAATACCAATAGATGGTACTCCCATTCCTGATGCACAAACAGAAATTTTGTTTCCTTCATAATATCCAGTATACATTAGCATATTCCTTACATTAGAAACTAATTCAACTTTTTCTAAGTAATTTTCAGCTATATATTTTGCTCTTAGTGGGTCTCCAGGCATTAAAACTAATTTAGCAAAAGCGCCTTCTTTTGCGTTTATATGTGGTGTCATGTTACTCCTTCAAATTTATATTTTTTTATAATTACATTAAAATTTTATTACAAATTTGGTTATTTATAATGCTTTTATGACAACCTTAAACTAACTAATTAACATATTGGTTTATTTTCAGAAACTAGTTCAGCTCCTTGATTAATTAGATCTATATTTTGATCATTTTCTAAATGATCTTTAAATAGTAAGCATTGTATATCTTTCCCTTGGTCTAAAAATTCATTAATTATATTATTGTATTTATATTCTAAAGAAGAAAGTAAAATCATTTTGTGGCATAGACCAGCATTTATTCTACTTCTAGCGCTATAGGCTATTTTGGTAATGTGGTATTCATTAGGATATTCTGATAAAAATAAGCAATTTTCATCTAAATAATAATTTAAATTTAAATTTTTTATTGCTCAGTTTATTCCACAAGGCAAAATTACTATAACTTTTACTTGTTTATTTAACAATTGTTTTAATATTGATTGTTCAAGACCGTTCCAATAAAGATTAATAAAAGTAGTTTCAAAATCCCTTGAAATTTTATTTACATATTTATTAATATTTAGAGTTTCATAACTACCAGTTAAATAAACAATTTTTTTCGCTTTTGTCAAAATCTCTAAATTACCTTTATAATGTAAAACAAAAGGCGGCTTTCTGTTTGCTAATAATTTTTGTGGATAATCACTATCTAATATGGTTATATATTTCTCATTATTTGTGTTTATTTGGTTTATAAAATTTTTATAATCTTCCTCTTTTATTTGTTCTTTTTGCTTTATAGCATTATAAATTTTGTTTCAATCCCCTTTGTATTTATAATTAAAATATAATAATAATTCATTCATTGTTTTCTCCCTTATAAATATTATTTTTAATTTATTTTTTATATATAAAGTTTTTAAGAAAAATAAAAGAAAAAAAGACGAAAACGCCTTCTTTTTACACTATAAACCGCTTTTTGTACTATATTACTATAGCGCCAACTATTTATCTAAGTTATAAAACTTCCTAATTTTAATTCATTTATCTCTATTAGGTTCCCCTACCAAAATTTGGGTTTCTAACTCATGGAGTTTACATCGTTGCACCTTAACTAAATAAGCTCGTCTCTGTTGCACTTGTCGTCAACCACAATTGTGGCTGCCTAGGCTTATTTGGCCTAGCATGATCACTACTCGCATCGCAGCGAGTGCTAGAGCGGATTTTCCTCTACGTTTTAACCGCAGCAGTTGGCCGTGCATGTATTATTTTACAACAAATTTAATTTATTAATTAAATAAGTTGATATATAAAACTTGATGCCTAATTTAGACACCAAGTTTATTTTTAATAAAATTCACCTTCTTTAACTTTGTTTAGACCAGACCAAATAGATTTAGAAGTTTTGTTATTTATTGCCATAAATTTACCATAACCACCTTCTTTAAGAGTTAAAAGAATATATTCTTTTTTAGATATAGCATTCTCTTGGCCATCTTCAGTTACTTTATATTTAAAGTTCTTTAATTTAGATTCTTCACCTTCATTATATCCTGAACTAACAATAATATAATTAATTGATTCAGGTCCATAATTTTTTTCTTCAAAGAAAATATATGAGCTAAAAAATAAACCTTTTTTCTCTTCAATTAAATAATTAGTAAATTGACGTAAATGATCTGTTGGTTTGAAAAACCTTTGCATTCCAGAAAACTTACTTGCAATACCTGGAACTAATTTTAGATTTGTAGCTTCTTGTAATTCTCATAAAATTGCTCTTCCACCAGAATATAAATTCAATTCAGTAAAACCACCGTTTTCACGTTGTTTTTCTAAAGTTTCACGCCCGAACATTTCAAATATTGCAAAATTCATAGCAACTTGTATTCTATAAACCGCTTTTCATTCTTCTGTTTGTGATCTTTTCTTGAAACTTAAACTATCATTTTTAGCATCACTAATTGAATATTGATCCCATAGTAATGAGAAAATTGAATTTAATAAAACCAAAGGATCTAAATCTGGGCTTATATTATCAGGGTCATCTGCAGCAGGAGGAGTTGGTTGTGTATTTAAGTTGTTTATAGAAGCCATTTTTCTTAGATCTTTCATAGTTGTTCTTTTTGTCTTATCTTCATTCATATTTATATTTCTTAAGGAATTGTAAATAAATGAATTTTCAAAATTACTTTTTCCAAAAATTAAATTAACTAATTTAACTAATCTTGGGCCATTTATTGCTTTAGTTTTTCCTATAAATTCTCCAATTATTTTAGCATCTCCCAATCCAAAACCAAGTTTGATTTTTTCTAAAGCATCAGTTAACCATTTTGTTGGTTCTAGAATTGAGAAATTCTTACTGAAGTTTGTAAAATGATCAATTGTTCTTTTTATTATTTTCTTCTTGTAATAATCAGTTTTCACTAAATCATTAAATATATCAACAACAACATCTTTTAATAATTGTTTGTCATCTTCTGTAACATTTTCTAATTTTAAATATTCAACCATGCTATTAATAATAATCTTCATGATTTCATTATCTTGAATTAATTCTTTAAATATTTTGTCAATATTTTCTTTTAATTTTTCTGATAATTTAGCTAATGTTTTATTAATTGCTTCTCCAGCAGTATTAGTGTTTGCAATTTTTGAACCACTTAATATTTCTATTATTAAGTCATTTAAGGTTTGTTTAAATGCAGGTTTTTCGATAAAAATGTTTGCAATTTTTTTCAAATCTTCTTTTGGGACTATTGTTTGTTTTAATGCTTCTCAATTAACTTTCTTAATTTGATCTTTAATAATGCTATTTGCTACTTCAATAACTGATTCTTTTGCATTAATATCGCTAGGTTCTATTGAACCATTTAAACCTATTAATGCATTTTGAATAATACTTTCTAATTTTAATAATAATTGTTTGTTTTCTTCATTATTATTTTGAGAATCATTTGGATTTTCATTATTTAATTTTGGAATGTTTCTAGTTAAGTAACTATATAAAGATTTTAATTCTGTTACTATTGTTTCCTTAGTTAAATCTTTAGATAAGACACTTTTTATAATTTTTTCAAATATTTCAGGTTTAAATATTGATTTATAATCTAAATTGCTTAATATTGAAATAATTTTTTTGTTTAATGTTTCTTTATTTATAGTACCTTCTAAAATGAATATGTTAGCATCTAATATTTTTTCTATAAAATCAAAACCAAAATCAGTAATTATATTTTGTTGTTGATTTTCTAAAGTATTAATAACTCTTATTAAAAGAGAACTAATATTTTTAATTTCATCGCCAATACTATCAAATTTATATTTTTTATTCAATTGACCAAATACAAATTCTAAAAGTTTATTTATATATTGATTGTCTTTTAATGTTTCAACAAATGTATTTTTAACATAGTCTTTTAAACTTTGCTTATTTGTATTAAAGAATGTTTTAATTAGTATATTAATATCGCCAATTGATTCTAAAGCATTTTTATCTAAATCAATAGCAGAAATAATTAGTTTTTCAAATGTGTCTTTAGATTTAGAACCTTCAAAAACAATTTTAATAATTTTATCTATTGTTTCCTTAGCAAAATCTGTTGCTTGAGAATCAGATTCTAAAATAATTTTTTCAACAAATTTTAATTTATCTTTAGCAAAATTTTTAATATTTTCAGAAGCTAATATTTTTTCAACAAAACTTGGAATTAATAATTTAATAGCTTGTCTATCATTGCTATCCAAAACAGAAAGACTAGTTTTAATAAATTTAAATATAGATTCTGCTGGTAAACTAATAGGTTTTTTAAATTGAACTATTTCCTTATTAATATTTTGTTCATTGTTTCCAGATGAATTTTCTGGTAACTTAAATAATTTGTCAAATTCTTCAAATTTATTTATAAATAAGTAAACAAATGAAAATAATTCTTTTGATTCAATACTGTCTATAAATTCAACAACTTTATTTATATTCAAACCGTTTATAATATCGCCAATTTCAATTAAGCCATTAAAGTTATATTCTTTAAAATTCAAATTATGTTCATTTAAATTTTTAATTAATAAATTCATTGAAGAATTAATTATTTCATTAGTAATTTCTCAAGTTGATATAGAGTTAATTAATTTTAATGTAGTAGATTCCATTTTTTGTTTATATTGGTCTTCAATGTTTAAATTGTTTAATTTTTGGGCCATTAATCCAATTAGTAATTTTGCTACATTATTTTTAATTGGTTGTATTTCTGATAAATCCATTACTTCTTTAAAAATAGAATTTGCTTTTTGTCTTAATCATTCTTGATTAATTTCAAAGGCTTTTTTAATTCATGATTCAAAATCATTTGATTCATTAATTACTTCTGGTAACAATAGTTTTTCTATTAATTCATTAAGATTATTTTTAATTAAAACATCAAATTTTGCTGTAATTAAGTTTTTAATTCCATCTATTATATTTCTTAAATAATTTTTGTTTTCTTCATTTAAACCTAAATTATTTAAGTTTACATTACTTAAAGCATTTGAAATTATATTAATATCAAACTTTTGTCATGCTAAATCAATAATTGCTTTTTTAGAAAGCATTATTTTTAAAACTTTAAATAATTTTTGTTCATTTTCTTTATCATTTTGTCCATTTTGTATTAATACTAAATTCAATATATCTTTTATTTGTTTAGAATCTAATGTAAAGAAATTGGTTATATTTTTAAATAATTTAGTTTTAAAATCTTTAAATGAAATTAAATCATTTTGATTTTCTAAGAAAGAATAAACATGTTTTTTAAATTTATTAAATAGTTCTTTTCCTTTTAAATTAGACATAAAGGACTTTAAGTAATCTGCAATTTGATTTTTTTCTTGTTCTCCAAATGTAACATTTAGTTCTTTTTCTATCATTAAAGTAATTGCGTTACCAACTGTAATAATAATTTCTTCGTCATTTAAGGCTTTGTCAAAAACTTTATTAATAAACTCGTCAGTTTTGTTTGTTTTTAAAGATTTAAATAATTTTAAAACAATTGATTTAGGACTTAAATCCACTGTTTGTTCAGAGATTAATATTGTTTTTAATATGTTTGTAAAATAATTCTTGTTTTCCACTTCAAGAACATGTTCATAAACTTTATTAATAATTATAGTGGCTAATTTATTTGCGCTATTTTCTGTTTGATTTGTAATTTTATTTAAAATTGCTTCATCAATTTTCTTAATTTCTTCTTTTAAAATTTGTATTATTAATTTTTTGAAATTCTTATTTTCTTTTATTTCAAATATAGCATCTGATAGGTAAGGTATTAATTCATTTCTATCATCAATTGATAATTTATTAATAGCTTTTGTTACAATAGCAAAAATCTTTTCTAATTCAATTTTTGATTTGGGACCACTTTGATCTTCATTTTTTTTATCTGGAATAATTTGAGATAAAATAAGTGGAACATTAATTAAAGCTGTTTTTATTACTATTTTAATTTCATCTTTTGATAAATTGTTATCTATGAATTCATTAGCCAATTGATAAATATCAAAATTCTTAAACTCAATATTCTTTGTAAAATCTGTAAATTCATATTTTTTAAAATTCATTCCATGTTTTTTCAGGTTTGATTCTAATAAAATAAATAAACCGTCAATTACTGGAGAATATAGTTTTTTATTTTGTGCAAAATTGATAGTCTTTTTCATGAAAGATTTTAAATTATTTTTTTCAACTTCACTTAAATTGTTGTAATTCATTTTTTGACTTAAATAATGAATTATTATGTTGATAATACTATTTTGATTTTCATCTGAAGACAATAATGTTTCATTTAATGTTTTTTCAGTTAATTCTTTAATTAGTAAGCTATTTTCTGATAATATCAATGATATAAATTCATTAATATTTTTAGCTTTTTTAATTTCTTCTTTTTCTACTGAACTTTTAATTAATTCTTTTAGTTTAGGTAAAAATAAATCATCCCATTTTTCAGTTACATTACTTAAGGTATTTGAAAGAATCAATTTAATTTCATTTCTAATTTCTTCAGGGAAAGCGTTTACATTGATTGAATTTTTTAAATTACTAATTTTGTCTTTAATGTTTATTTTTTTAATTACTAAATCGACAAAATTTTCATTTTTTAAAAATATTGTTATTACATTTAAAAATTTATTAAATTCTTCTGAGTTATTTGTGTTTTTTAAACTTATTAATTCTAAAATATTTTGAATAAAATCTGGGTTGGTTGAAATTGAAATAAAGTTTGATAGTTCTTCCTTTAAATAATTACCTAATTTTTCAAAATTATCTATTTTAGATTTGTTTATTTTTTGTATTGTTGAAATAAAATATTTTTCAAAATTATTATATAAGTTTGAATGTTCTATGCCTTTCAATAAATCTTCAATATAAGAAGAAATTAAGGTTATTTCTTCTGGTTTAAGTTCGAATGAAAAGTAAGAAACCATATATGTATTTACAATATTTGCTATAAAATCGGTATTTTTTGGAATAGCTATTTGTTTTAAAATGGTTTTAATAATATCTAAAACACCATTTTCATCTGCCCTCGCCATTATTGAAAGAGTAAATTTGTATATACTGTTTTGGTCATATCTATCACCATTATCAATTACATCGTAAACAAATGATTTAATTTTTTCAATAACTATTGGGTTATTAACGGAATTATAAAGATTTCTATATCCATCGCGCACAAAATCTTCTAAAGTTTTATATTTTGGATTAGCTTTTAAAATTTTGTTTTCTAAACCATATTTTCTTAAATAATTAGTTAAAGGATGAATAACAATATAATCACCCAAGCTATCTAAAAGTTGGTTTAATAAACTGTTGTTTTGGGTTACTTCATCAATTAATAAAAAGGCAATAGCTTTTAGTTGAGTTTTTCCTCTTTCATTTAGTTCATTATTATAATTAATTGAAATGTTTTTTAATAGTTTTAAAATAGAATCACGAGCTTTTTCATCTGCTAAATTTTTAATTTTGTCAATACTCATAAAGTTTTCAATTTGTATTAAACTAATAGCAAAATATTGCAAACCTCGATCGAATTTTGCTAGATCTAAATTTTCAATATTTGGCTTGTGACTTATTAGCGCAAAGAAAACTTTATTATTTTTGTTTAATTTAGAATTAGAAGTATTAAATAGTAGATTTGAAACAAAAGATTTTAATAAATTTTGATCTTTAAGGTTTTTGTTTGAAATTGCAGTTTCAATGTGCAATTCTAAAAATTCAGAATTATATTTAAAATCTTTTAAGCTTAAAATAATATTTTTAATAAAGTAATTTATATCTTCCAATCTATTGTCAGGAATAGAAAACATTTCTTTCATGCTTAATGTCAAATTATTAGAAATTAAATTAAATTCTTCTTCATGCTTAATTAAGTAATTTATTATAGATTTAAAAAATGTAATTGTTTCTGCTCTTGAACCTTTTAAAATTGAATTTAAAAAGCCTTCTAAATCTGGTTGCTCTATGTGTTTTTCATAATTTCTTAAACCAGAATCAACAAATTTATTAATCAATAAATTTAGTTTTTCTTTAACTTCTTTATCTTCTTTTGATTTATTTCAAATTTCAATTAATTTTCCTGGGAAAAGTTTGCTTACAATTTTATCTGAAAATAATATTTTAATTAAAGAAGGCAACTCTTCTTTTAATAATTTTTTATTTTCTAAATTAGAAACAAATCCTTTGCTTAAAACATCTTTAATAATTTTGTAAATATTGTTTTTTTCTCATAAATTATTTTTAAAAATAGATTTTATTTCTTTGATACTAATATTTCCATGTGATTTTTTATTTATTAAATCAATAATTTCAAAGTTAGACTTTGTTAATATTTTTTCGATATTATTTGAAGATAAAATTTGATTAAATAAATTAATAATAATTTGTTTTTTATTATTCTTAATTAATTTGTCTACTAAATTAGAAAATCAAACATTAATATTTTCATTTTCAATATTAAGAAAATTAAATATAGTTTTGCCTACTTCTTTAATGTTTTCTGGCAATTGATTATCACTAGTAAGCAAATTAGTTTTAAATTCTAATAATAATTTATACATAAAATTATTATTTGATTCTGAGCTTATTATTTCTTGATTCTTCTTAATTTTTTCAAATTGGTATTCACGTTTATATGTATCAGTGTTTAAACCGACCAAACCTACAATATTAGATTTAATTAAACTTGCTTTTTTATCAAATTCTAAGGCTATTAAATGTTCAGAAGCCTTTTTAGGATTAAATAACTTATTATAATCTTGCGATGAAATAGACATTTTAAGAAAAATGTCTTGCGCCAATTTTTTATAAGCATTATTTGTCGGATAAATGTTTAATAAATCTTTTGAAAAATCTTTTGGATTTTTTAAAATATATTCTTCATTATTAAAGGAATAATAATTAACTTTGGTTTCTTTTGCAACACTTTGAATTGCATTATTTAATTCTAAAATTATTGAATTAAAAGTATTTTGATATTCCTTTGTAGAATTAATTAGTAAAAAATGTAAGAAAGGTGAAATATATCCAGTTAAATTTATATTTACATTTTTATTTAAATTCCTAATTTCATTAATTATGTTTAAATAATTTGATTTTAAATTTTGAATTCTATTTAAACTTATGGCCCTGTATTTAACTAAAGCATCTTTAAGTTCCTTTTCATTTTTATAATCTTGAAAAATTAAACTTAATAATTCATCTTTTTTATAAATGTCATTAAAACCTATTGATAAAGTTAATAAATTTGCCTCTTTAATATTTTTTAATAGTTTATTGTTTTTATAATTTTGAAAATCACTAAATAAAGATTTTATTCTTTCTTGATTTTCTGAACCCAATTCTTTATTAAAATTAATCATATTTTTAAAATTAATAGAACTATATTTATCTGGGTTTAATAAATATAATCAATCACTTGATGTTGATTGTTGAAGACCAAAATTATAATAAGATTCTAATTGAGTTTTTTCGTCATTAAGTAATAAAATTGAATTAGCTAAATAAGAAGCATATGAAAGCCCATTCACTTCTTTTGTATTTGTATCGTAAAAATTATTTTTTTCAGCATTATCGCTATTATTATTTCCTATTGCATAATCATCACCTATTGCAATATACTTTACTTTTCCTTTTACAGGAGCTTGCAAATTAGGTTGAATTTTGTTTTTATCTGTCTCAGGGTCTTTGTTTTTTTTACCACAAGCGGCAGAAATAATTGGAGTAGCTAGAATAATAGCTAAAGCTGGTGTAATTTTAGCAATATTTTTAATTGCCTTATTTGTTTTCATGGTGTCTCCTTAACCAATTGACACATCTTCATATATGTATTGATAATGTTCTGATGCAGGTTTCACTCTTCCAAAAATTTTTATAGTTTGTGGAATACCAAATTGACCTATAATCATCATTGATATTAAGCTTAATTTTCCAACAACATGTAGATTTCTAGCTGAACCTGAAAGTCCTGTACTTAGTCCTGTATTACCGAAAGCAGAACATGTTTCAAAGACAACGAACAATAATGGGTAATTTTGTGTATTTATCATTTTTGTTTTATCTGGTATTGTAGCATAAGTAGTTATTGTAAATACTAAAATTAATAATATAGCAATTGCAAAAACGTTAACTGCTTTAATCAAAGTTTCCTTGCCAATTTGTCTTTTAAAAGCATTTATCCTTTTTCTTTCAGACATCATAGTTATTACACTTAAGAAAATAACTGCAATGGTTGTATTACGAACCCCACCTGCTGTTGATACTGGTGAAAATCCTATAAACATCAAAACACTATGTAATAGTATTGTAGATTGTGTAAAATTGTAGTAATTAACTGTTGAAAACCCAGCCGATCTAGTTGAACTAACTTGGAAATATAAAGCAAATATTTTTTCTCCAGCATTTCCGTATTCATTTTGGTATCAGAATGAGCCTTTAGATTTTGAAAAATATTCTAAAATAATACTTAAGCCAAAACCTAACACAGTTGTTACTATATAAGTTATTATTGTAAATTTTGTAAATAATTGAAATCTATGATTCGGTTGTGATTTTCTAGCACTTTGTATTTTTTTTCAGACATCATAAATAACTGGAAAACCAATACCACCAATCAAGAAAACAATTATTGTAATGCTTTGAAATGCATAATCATGATAAAACGGTTGCAAACTTTTATTTCCGAATAAGTCAAAACCAGCATTATTAATTGAGCTAATTGCATGAAAAATTCCTAATTTTATAGCTTGTCCAAAATTCATATATGGGTTTTGTTCTTGAGTCATTATTACTCTAGGGTCAAATAACATTTTATTTGCCTTAGGGCTAAAATCACTAGGAATAACAAAATTAGGGTTTTTTGTAAAATACAAAAGCATTGTAAAAATAAATGATGCAATTATGGTTGTAATTATTAGAAATGAAATTGCGATTTTTATCATTTTTCTTGTTTCACTAATAGTAATTGATCCGCGCTCTGTTTGCGAAACCATATTACTAAATAAATTTGATTTTATTTTTAAAATTGATTGAAATATATAAACTTTAAAAGTAAATATACCTATCCCACCGACGACCATACTCAGAGCAATTAAAAATTGTCCAAAACTATTAAAAGTTTCAGAAATAACAAGTGGAGTTAAACCTGTATCACTAAAAGCAGAAGCTGATACAAAAAGAACATCTATATATCTAGGTTTTGTTATACCTTCATTATGACTAGCATTTCAAAATAATAATAAGGAAATTAAAATAGTAAATAAAATATATATAATGAAAATATATCTTACGGCACCTAATTTCCGTAAAAATCTAAAAATAATGTTAGTTTTTCTAGAAGTTCTTCTTTTGTTTTTCATTTGCTAAATTATAGAGCAAAAATAAAAAAATATTATTTATATAATATATTCATGTTGGAAAAAAGCTTTTTTTATCAAAAATAGTTAACTTTTTATGTTAATAAAAACATAAATTAACTATAATCAAATATAGTGGTAAAATTTATATATTTATAATATCTGAAGGGAGAAAAACATGAAATTATTTAAGAAAATTAGAGAAATTTGCATTATTGGTGTGGGTCGTTTTGGGCAAGCAATAGTTCAAAAATTATTATCAGATAGAGAAAATAACATTAGATTAGTTATTGTTGATCAAGAAGAAAAACCACTTTTACAATTTAAAGATGAAGTAGATAGTATTTATATTGCCGATTGTGCTGATAGAAGAACTCTTGAGTCAATAAACATCAAAGAATTTGATGTTGTGATAGTCGCAACTTCTGATAACATTGAAATAGTTGCCGCTTTATCTGAGATGGGCGTTAATACAATTATAGCCAGAGCTTCTAACCCAAGACATGCTAGAGTTTTAAGACAAATTGGAGTTACTTATATTGTTTCTCCTGAAGAAGAAGCGGGGAAGAAAACTGCTATTTTAGTTTCAGATAATGCATTAACTCATTTTTCAGAAAATATAGTTGAAATTCAAGACGAATTTGTTAGTTCTTCTATTTATATAAAAAATCCTGAACTTTTTAATAAAAAAATTGGAGAACTAGATTTAAGAAATAAATATGATGTTTCAGTATCTTTGATTAAAAGAAATTCGAAATTCTTTTTGCCAAGTGGGAACTTTGAAATTCTAGAAAATGATTTAATTACCTTTATAGGAAAATTGGAAGATATTATAAAAGTTACACAATATTGCACAAAAGAAGCAAAAAAATAAGGAGACTGTATGGATAAACAAATAACAAAATCACAATTAGAAAAATATGAAAATAATTATGAAAAAAATTTATCAAACAAAATAGTAGAATCATCAATATTTAAAAATGGTTTAGCAAATAGTTCTATAAATAATGAAGTAATTAAAAAACATAATTTTGTTTTTTCTAACGAGACAAAAGTTGGAAGTATTACAAATCAAAAAAATAGCGGTAGATGCTGAATATTTGCGGGTTTAAATTCAATTAGAACAAAATTAATGAAGGATTTAAAAATTGAGTCCTTAGAATTATCACAAAATTATGTTCATTTTTTTGATAAGTTAGAAAAAGCAAATTATTACTTAAATTGAGTTGAAAAAAATGGTTTACAATTAGATAATGATGATAGACTTTTTAGACACTTTAATGAAGCTCCTATTTCAGATGGAGGTTATTGAGAATTTTTTGTTAATTTAGTTAAAAAATACGGAATTGTAACAAAAGATGCGATGAATGAATCTTATAGTTCTGAATCAACAAATGAAATGGTTACACAAATAAATTGAAGGCTAAAAGCTTATACAGCAAGAATGAGAAAAACTTTTCAAGAAACAAGGGATTTAAATAAGGTAAATTTATTAAAAAATCACGCTTTAGAAGATGTTTACAATATATTAGTAAAATCTTTAGGGAAACCTCCTAAATCATTTAGATTTGAATATATGAATAAAGATAAAAAATATGTTTCTTTGGAAGAAATGACTCCAATAGAATTTTTTGATAAATATATAGGAGATTATATTGAAAATAAAATAGATTTGGTGTCTGATCCTAGAAATATACATCCATATAATTCATTCATAGTATCACCTATTTCTAATAACATGGTAGGTGGTAAACCGTTAACAATGTTAAATGTAGATATTGAAACAATGAAAAAAGCTATGATTGAGCAAATTAAAGATGATGAGCCTGTTTGATTTGGTTGTGATGTTTCAACTTTTTCAAATAGGGATGGTATTATGGATTCTGAATTATATAATTATGATATAACTTT
Source organism: Metamycoplasma phocicerebrale (assembly GCF_003383595.3). Lineage (NCBI taxonomy): Bacteria > Bacillati > Mycoplasmatota > Mycoplasmoidales > Metamycoplasmataceae > Metamycoplasma > Metamycoplasma phocicerebrale. Next base: position 132,877 of record NZ_CP033058.2, on the reverse strand, counting down.
AACCAAAACACCAGAATTTTCAAAAGCTGAAAAATTTGAATCAAGAGCTTCAGTAATTTCTCATGCTATGAATATGGTGGGAGTAAATTTAGATAAAAAAGGCCTGCCAATAAATTGAAAAGTAGAAAATAGTTGAGGACCAGATAAAGGAAATAAAGGTTTTTGATCTATGAGTGATCAATGATTTACAGATTATAACTATATGGCAATTGTTGATAAGAAGTACTTACCTAAGGACGTATTAGCAGCTTATGAAAAACCATCTATTGAAATAAGTCCCTTTGATCCACTATGTTCTGAATAATTAAAAATAATTCTTAAATTTAAGTGCAAAATAAAGCACTTATTTTTTTAGTTTTTATTAGTTTTGAAGCAAATAATTATAATTATTTTATAATTAATACATTATTTACCAAGGAGAATTATGATTTCAGTTGATTTAACTAAAATAAAAAGATTTAAAAGAATATCGAAAGAAGCTATTAAAAAATTTCTTCATCCAACTGAAATAGAAAAATATCAAAAATTAAATAGGCCTGAAAAAGCCATATTTTTAGCTACTAGATGAGCTATAAAAGAATGCTTATTTAAAATAGATAACTCACTTTTTCAATATAGAGAGATATTAATTGAGAAGAACGAATCAGGTAGATATATATATAATGATTTTCAACTATCAACAACAAATGAAGATGGTTATGTTGTTGCTGTTGCATTTAAAAATTAAGGAGAAAAAATGAAATTACGTACAAGAAAATTTTGAAGATTTTTACCTCTTATACACAATATTTTAACTTTAAATAGTAAAGCGGATAGAAATAGAAGAATGCCAGAATATTATAAATTTGGTGAAAAACAACATTTTTTTCAAAAGTATGGTTCAAATATATTAAAACATTTAAATATTGAAGTTAAAGTTGAAGGTTTTGAGAATATACCAAGCGGGCCATGTTTATTAACACCTAACCATTCTACATATCTAGACCCATTAATTATTATGTCTTCTTTATGAAATCATGGAGATGGTTCTAAAAAAACTAGATATGGAACCTTTGTAGCTAGATCAGAAGCTAAATCTAAAAAAATTGTTTATAAAATTAGTGAATTAATAGATACATTTTATATTGATTTATCTAAACCAAAAGAAACACTTGCAGTTTTAAAAGAATTTGGTCAATATGTAAAAAGAAACCAAACTTGTGGAGTTATTTTTCCAGAAGGTACAAGAACCAAAAATGGAAAATTAAATGATTTTAACCCTGGAGTATTTTTATTAGCACAGTCTGCTTATATTCCTTTGGTTCCTGTAACTATAAATAATGCTGCAAATGCTCTTGATAATAATAGAAATGGTAAATTAACTATTACTGTTAAATTTCATCCAGTTATAAAACCACAACAATTTCAAACTTTAGATAAAAAAGATTTTGCTTTATGAGTTCATGATATTGTTAAAAAAGACTATATTGAACAAACGATAACTTCTAAAGAAACAATAAATAACACTTTCACTAAAAGAAAAAACAACAAATAGTAATCATATAAAAATAGATAAAGTAAGGTAATTAAATTTTATGAAAGAACTTAAAAAACCAGTAGTAAATGAAATTTCTTTTGAAGAAGCAGAAGAAATAATTAAGGGCGAAGATGAATATGATGATAGACATATTTTTAAATTAGCTAATTTTGATGGTCCTTTGGATTTGCTTGTAACTTTAATAAAAGATAAAAACATAAGCATTTTTGAAGTGGATTTATTTGATTTAGCTACTCAATATTTGGAAATTATCAGGCATCTTAAAAGTTATGAAATTGATATAGCTTCTGAATATTTAGTAATGGCAGCCACATTGTTGCAATTAAAGGCTAGAATGTTGTTGCAAGACCCTGAAGTAGAAGAAGAAATAAAACAGGAAAAGAAAAGATTGCTTGAACAAATTGCTGAATATGAAAAGTTTAAAGAAATATCTATTCTTTTAAGAGAACAAGAAGAAAAACGCCAATATTTATATTCAAAAGAACCAGAAGAAACTGAAGGGTTTGAAAGAGAATTGGACACTTCAATTTTAGATGGTCATTCAAATAGTTCAAAATTAGTTATTACATTAAGAAAAATGTTTGAAAGAACATATTCAGAATTAGTTAGAAATATAACTATTTCAACAATTGCTGTGAGTCCGGAAGAACAAAAGAAAAGAATAATTGGTTTATTTAAATCAAAAAACATATTAACTTTTCAAGAGGTGTTTCATGTTCCGACAATGGGTCATTTTGTTATAACATTATTAGCTGTTTTAGATCTAGCAAGACAGCAAATTGTTGTATTGGAACAAGAAGAAGATGAAGGAGATATTATCTTTAAAAAAGGAGTAGAGTATGAAGAATAAAATTATTGAAGCCTTATTATTTATCCAAGGTAGCGAGGGTGTTAGTTCGGAACAAATTAAAGATGTTTTTAAATTAAATACTATACAAGAAGGTAGAAAATTATTAAAAGATTTTAAACAATATTTTAATAATTTAGACCGTGGAATAAAAGTTCATGAATTTAATGATGTATATAAATTTTTAACCGTTGAAATAGCTAAAGATGCTATAGCTGATTTAGTTACAATAGTTAGAAAGCAAAGGTTGTCAAATGCTGCTATTGAAGTAGCTGGTATTGTTGCATATAAACAACCAGTAACTCGTTCTATTATTTCTAATATTAGAGGTGTTGCTAGCGATGGTATTGTTGCTAGTTTATTAGAAAAGGGAATTATAGAAGAAGTGGGCGTTGCTTCAACCCCCGGCAATCCTATTCTTTATGGTATTACTAATAAATTTTATGATTATTTTAAAATAAAAACATTAGCAGAATTACCCCCATTTCCAGAATTTAATCGTTATTCAGATATAGATGAAGAAATGGTTGATAAGGATTTCAATTTATTTGATTCACAAAGAAGCGATACAAATAATGATGGTGTGTTTATAGAGGAAGAAGAATTCGATGAATAATAAGTTTAAAGCAAAAAAAGACGACGTAGGTCGTATTTTATATAAGTATTTAATAAAAGTTTGTGATAATGTGCCTAAATCTAGAATTGAAAAAATTTTTAGAGAAAAAGATATTAAAGTTAATGGTGTCAGAACAAATGATAAGCAATATAAAATTCAATTAGGTGATGAAATTATTGTTTATGGAATTTCTGAAGTTTCAAAACCTCAGAAACAAAATACAGCAAACATAAACTTTAAAGTTATTTATGAAGATAGAAATATTTTAATTGTAGATAAAGCGATTAATGTTGCTATGCATTCAGAAGAAAATTCTTTAGATGATCAAGTTCATAAATATCTAAATTTTAAAAAAACTTCCTCATTTGTCCCTTCTTCAATAGGAAGAATCGATAAAAAAACTAGTGGTTTAGTTGTATATGCTAAAAATTACAAAACTTTAGTTGTATTTGATGAATTTCAAAATAATTTTGAAAGAGTTTATCAATTTGTATCAGATTTTAACCAAGATAAAATTGATATAACTGTTCGTCTTGAAAAAGATATTAAAAATGAAAAAATGAAAGTTAATCCCGATTTCGGAATTAAAGCTAGAACTATTTTTTATAAAGAAAGAAACAGAAATTTTGCTCAAATAATTACAGGTAAAAAACACCAAATTAGAGCAACTCTAGAATATTTACATTGTCCAATTTTGGGTGATACTAAATATGGAGGCAAAAAAGCTCGAAGACTTTATTTACATTCATATTCAATGAAATTTATTGGATTGCCTGAAGAATTTTCAGAATATAATGACCAAATTTTTATTTCTCAACCAAAATGATAGGAGATTTCTATGACTAAAACTAAAATGAAGGAACTTGCTAATAATTTATTGTTAGAACCAACAGAGGATATTTTTGAAATGGTAAATAAATTATTGTCTTCAATAGATAGTGAATTAAAAGATTTAGACGAATATGATTTAAATCATATTAAAGCTTTGTCGCATATTAATGAACAAAAAGTATCTTTTTTTAAGTTGCGTGAAGATATTCCTAATGATAATACAAAAATTAATAAACAATATATATTAAAAAATGCAGCAACAAGTGATTCTGACTATGTTACTATAAAGAAGGTAATAAATGGTGACTAAAAATATAAAAAAGATAATTCAAAATTTAAAAGAAGATCAAAATAATGCCATTGCTTATGTTTTTGAGAATGCAAAATTAAATTCAAGTGGTTTGCTAGCTAATACAGTTTTTAGTATTAAAGATAACTATGCTGATATTAATGTTAATGCTAGAGCTTCAAGCAAGTTTTTAGAAAATTTTAAACCTCAATATAAATCAACAGTTATTAAATTGCTAGAAGAAGAAGGATCGACTTGTGTTGCTAGAACAAACTTAGATGAATTTGGTCTAGGCGGATCGGGTGAATATTCTGCTTTTGGTCTAATAAAAAATCCATTAAATACAAAACATTTAGTAGGAGGATCTTCATCAGGTGCTGCTGCAACTTTTAGTAATGATATTGATTTTGCTATTGGTTCTGATACGGGTGATTCAGTTAGAAAGCCAGCTTCAAATATAGGAAAAATTGGATTTAAACCATCATATGGAGCTATAAGTAGATATGGTTTATTTGCTTTTGCTACTTCGTTGGATACCGTAGCTTATTTTAGTCATTCAGTTAAAGATCTTATAAAAATATCTTCAGTTTTATATAAGCCAGACTTTGAAAAAGATATGACTTCTATAGATTTAAGTTTTGATTATAAAAATATAAAGGAAATAAAACCTAAAAAAATTGCTTATTTAAATTGTTTTGATAAATTAAATCCTGATATTTCTATAGCGTATAAAGAATTTTTAAATAAATTAGAAAAAGAAGGTATAGAACTTATTAAAGTTGAAGAAAACTTAAAAATTTTAAATTCTATTGATGTAATTTATAAAGTTATTGCTTTTTCTGAAGCATCATCTAACTTATCAAATTTAACAGGTGTTCATTTTGGGCAAAGAATAGAAGGAAAAAATTGAATGGACTCTTATACTAAAACTCGTTCTATAAATTTGGGAAAAATGGTTCAATCTCGTTTAATTTTGGGCTCATATTTTCTTGAATCAGAAAATCAAATAAGATATTTTGTCAAAGCTAAAAGAATGAGAAGAATTATGAAAGAATATTTTGATAAAATACATGATTTAGCTGATATATTTATTTACCCAGCAACAAATGATATTGCTCCAGAAATTGGCAAAGAATCAAAATATAATTCTTATTTAAATAATATTTTAACTTATGCAAATTTGGTTGGTAACCCCTCATTAACAATGAAATTGAAAGAGGATTCAATAAAAAACTTACCCTTTAATATTTCAATTGATGCAAAAAGAAACAAAGATACTAAATTATTTTCTCATGCATTATATTTAGAAAAAATTTTGGGAGGCAAATATGAATAATTGAGAATTAGTTATAGGAATTGAAATTCATTTGGAATTAAACACAAAAACAAAAATGTTTTCTTCTCAACCCAATTTGTACACAAAGAACGCCAATATATATGTTTCTCACATAGATTTAGCTTATCCAGGGTCTCTTCCTTTAGTAAATAAAGAAGCAATTATTAAAGGCATTAAATTGGCAAAAGCTTTAAACATGACAATAGATAGAAATATAAGATTTGATAGAAAAAACTATTTTTATCCAGACTTAACTAAAGGTTATCAAATAACCCAACAATTCAACCCAATTGGAAAAGAAGGTTTTACTAAAATCAAAGTTGATAATAAATGATTTCAAGTTCCTATAGAAAGAATTCACTTAGAAGAGGATACAGCGAAATCATTACATGAAAAAGATTTAACTTATTTAAATTATAATAGGGCAGGCATACCTTTAATCGAAATAGTTTCTAAACCTGCAATGCATTCTGCTAAAGAGGCAGTTGCATATGTTGAATCGATTAAACAAATAGCTCTTGCTTTAAATATTTCTGATGCAAAAATGAATGAAGGTAGTTTAAGGGTCGATTTAAATATTTCAGTTAGAAAAAAAGGAACTCAAGATTTGAATACTCGTGTCGAAATTAAAAATTTGAATTCTACATCCAATATAGAAAAAGCAATTGAATATGAATTTAAATATCAAGTAGACTGTTATGAAAATAATAGATTTTTTGCTCAAGAAACAAAAAGATTTGATGAGTCTAAAAATATTACAGTTTCAATGAGATCTAAAGCAGATTCAATTGATTATAAATACTTTCCTGATCCTAACATCCCATATATTGAATTACCTGAAGAAGTTATAGAGTCAATTAAAATTGAAGAATTACCTTATGACAAAGAAAAAAGATATGAATTAAATGGATTGAATAATGTACAAATATCCCAACTAATAAACAATGTACATTATGCTAATTTTTTAGATAATTTAAAAACAAGCAACTTTAAAAAAACAGCTAATATCTTTTTTTCTGAAATTGTATCTTTTTTAAATTCAGAACAATTAGAATTAAAAGGGTTAGAATTAGATAATGAACAAACATCACAATTAATTGAATGAATTATTAAAGGAGATATAAATAAAAACAATTTAAAATTAATTTTAAAGAAGCATTTAGAACAACCATCTTTAAAATTAAAAAATTTGATAACTCAAAATAATTGGTTTATAGAAAAAATAGAATTTTCTTTGGATAAAATTATTCAAGAAATTCTAAGTGAAAATGCAAATTTAAAGGAAGAATTTAAAATTAACCCAAACAGAGCTTCTAAATTTATGATGGGGCAAGCCATGAAAAAAACAATGGGTAAAGCTAACCCCATTGAGCTAAACAAAAAAATAAAGGAATTATATGAAGCGTAAAAAGAAAGATATTTTGCAAACTGGTTGAGATAATAACAATGATGACGATAAAGATGATGTAAAAAAACAATATAAGTCAAATTCATTATCTTCAAAACAAATTGTAAAAAATAAAAATAAACAAAATATATTAGAAAGAATAGTAAAGTGAGTTATTTATGCTATTCTATTTATAGCTATGCCCAATTATATTAAAAGTTCTAAAACTAAGGGTAAAGAGATTGTCAATTCTGCTTATTCAAAAATAAATTCAAATGAGTTTGCTTTTGTGCCAGCTGGATATGCAATGTATTTGTTTTTATCATTTATTCCAACTTTAGGATTAGCTGTGGGAATTATAGGTGCTATAAATGAAAGTTACGAAACAGTTATTAATGTAATAATATTAGGGCAATTGATACCTGGTATTAAGGAAGTTATGCCAGCCTTTAGTTTAATTTGACAAAGTGCCGGCGGAATAACTGCTTTTATATTATTAACTTTGTCAATATTATGATTAGGTTCAAAAGGGTATGCTAAATTTATTTTATCCTTTGATGCACTTTATGAACACAAATCAACTAATTTAGTTTGAAGAACAAGAGTAAAAGGATTTTTAACAAGTATTTTTATTACATGTTCTTTAATAATAGCTTTATTAATTGCGTCTTCTTTTTTGAATTTTATATTAAAGAATGGTTTTGGTGTTGTTGTAACTGACAAAATTGAATTAAGTAATTTGCCTTGAGAATTTCAATTAATTTTTTGATTACCTACAATAATTTTTCTCCCCGCAATTACTTATGCTTCATTTTTATTATTCTTTAAATTTTCTCCAAACTTTAAATTAAAATTTTCTCATGTTAACCCAGGCTCTTTAATTGCAGCAATACCTACTTCATTTTATATATTAATTTTTGGTTCTTTAACTTCGTTAATTAATTATAAAAAATTTGGTGTCGTAGCTTCTTTTATGTACATCATATTATTGCTAAGTGTTATGTCATATTTTATATATAGTGGAGTAATTGTTAATTCGAGTTTTTATAAAACATTTGTTAACTTACCAACAATACAAAAACAAAGTATTTTTAATCGTAAAAGAGTGTAAAAATGATAATAAAAAAATATTAATATTAAAATGTAAATTTTAATTATAAAATATTAAATATATTAAAAGGAGAATTATGGACTCAAAAATGCCCGGAGGTTTAACCCACTATTTGCATTGGCTTAGATCTCAAACAAATATATCATATCGTAAATGAAACCCTAAGAAAATAGCATTTGTTGGGGTTTTGATAGCTATATCAGTAGTTTTCTTTTTAATATCTGTTAGAATTTTGCCTATTAGTGCCTTACCAGCCTTTAAATTTAGTTTTATAGGGTTACCAATAAAAATAACAGGTTTTATATTTGGTCCAATAGTCGGCTTTATTACAGGGGTTTTAGCAGATTTTATATCATTTGCATTGGTTCCAACATATTATAATTTTTTATATACTTTAGCAGTAGCTGTTGCAGGTTTCATACCAGGCATAGCAGCTTATTATTTCTTTAACATCAATGAATTGTTTTTTTCTAGAAATTATAGAATTTTTAAATACAAGCAAAGAGTTGAATTTTTTAAAATTCAATTTGCAGAAGCTCTAGCAAAAGGAAATTCTCTTGATTTACAATACTTTTCGGAAAAAATAGCTTTTTATGAAGTTAAAATAATTTTGCTAGAAAATAAAAAGAAACCTACAGCCATGGTAAACTTTTCTTTTATTTCTACAATATGTTTATTAGTTGTACAAATTGTATTAATTATAGCAATATTTTCTAAATTGGATAATTCAATTTTTGAACACAACCGTTTTATTAAAAATAGAAATTTTTATATGATTCTTACAACTTCAGGATTTATGGCAATGGTTCTTTTTGTGGTTTTATATAGATTTTTATTGCGTAAAAAATTTCAAACTTTTATTGAAGTTATGGCAATAATCACTTTTTGTGCTGTACTAGAGCTTATAAATACTATCTTATTAGCTTGAGCCGATACTTCTACTTTAAAAACAGATTTTTGAGTAAACTTTACGGCCCAAACGTTAACAAGTCCTATTAAAATATTTTTTAATTTAGCCATTATTCTTGCTACATATAAAGTTGTTTCCTCTTTGGTTAGATCAAAAGAAGGAGATAGATTCTAATGGGAGATAATAAAATTGTTGCTTTACGTATTATTGATTTAAAAAAACGCGTTAAGCAAACAGAAAATAATATTATTAAATATAAAATAGCAATTGAAAACGTAAATTTATTATTAAGCAAGAGTTCAATTTTAGGTATTATCGGTAGCAGAAATGATTGAGCTATTGATAATATTTTTACGTTGTTAATTGATAATAATATAAGTCCTAAAAAATATCAAGGCTTTATAGAATATAAATTAGATAATGAAAACAAATTTATTCCTATAAATAAAAGAATAGACTATCAAAAAAATTTAGCCTTTGGTTTTGATAATGAAAATATTTTTAAATCAAAAACAAATGAAACGGTTTTTTCTTATTTAGAAAAATATATAAAAAAAAGTGAAGTGATAGCCGCCTTAACAAAAGTTTTTGACAATAATTGAAATGATATTTATCAAGATTCAAGGTTTCATCTTGGGGCCGAATATTTTAAAAATAACTTTAATTTGCAACAAGAAATTTCTTCTATTATTACAGAATTGAAAGAAAAGATTGCTTCTTTTGACATAAAAAATTTAAAAACAATGTCAATTGGTCAAAAAATATCATTTATTTCAGAAATTAATAATTTACAAAAAGAAATTATTAAAAAAATTCAATATAATGAGAAAGAATTTTTTGCCTTTTTAGAAAAAACTATTGAAAATTATCATAATGGTGATTCATTGCTTCAATATAAAGAATATAGGCAAGCCAAAAAAACATATTTAGAAATGTATAATAAAAAAAATGTTATAAAATCTAGGGCGAATACTAATATATTTTTTAATAAAATAAAAAGTCATATTGAAAAATCGTTAATTAAATTAAGCAAAAAGAACGAAATTAGAAAGTATTTTGCAAAAATAAAAAACGATTTTGCGCAAGAAATAAAATTTACAAAGTTTGAATTATCTAAAAGGTTAAGAGGTGATTCGTTTTTACATCATTATTCTCATTATTATATAAGTAAGATTTATTATAAATTTATTAAAAAATATCATTATCAAATAATGTCATTAGATCAATCTAATTTTATGAATTTTGTTGAAGATATTTATACTTTAAGAGACTTAATGATTTCAGAAATACAAACCTCTGTAGGTTCAAGCAAGTCTAATATGAAAATCAAAAGAGAAGTAAAATTTGTGGCAAATTCAATGTTTTTAAAAAATTCAAGAATGTATATTGATAGATTTAAATATTATAAGAAAGATGATGATGACAAAATTACAAAAGAAATTATGCTTAAAAATAATTCTTTAAGTAATACTACTGACAACTTCTTGGATATAGCTCAATTAAAACAATATGAATATAATTTTTTAGAAAAACAAGCTGAATATCATTGAAATGTAGATACTGAAGGTAAGAAAATTAGAAATCAAGCTAAAAAATACTATTCAGATACAGTATCAACATTTATAGATAATAATAAAAATTTGAAAATTATAAAAAGCAGAATTTATAGATTTTTAAAGGAAATTTTTTATTTAGAACCAGAATTACTTAAACAAATTAATGAAAATGAATTAATTTCGACAAATCTATTGGTAAAAGTTATATATGATTTAAGAGAACTTAGTGTTTTACTTTTTGATTTATTTAATCAATATCACGACTATAAAAAATTTATTGAAGGTTCTACAAGAAGACATTCAAGCACTTTTTATAAGTTAATTTTAAAATCAAGTATTTATAAAATATTAGATTATTCAAAAATTCCATTGGATAAATTAACATTGAATTTGCCTCATTTGTCACAAGAAGAAAAAGTTGAATTAGAATTGCAAAAGATTTTAATTAATAAACCAAGTTTAATTATTTTAGGTCCTAAAATTCATAATCTAAAAAAAGAATTGCAAATTAGCATTATAAAAAGATTAAATGAATATACTTTGGATAATGAATGTTTAGCTATTTATTTTTTAGATGATATAAATGTTGCTTCTAAAATAACAAATGATATTTATATAATTAATGGTGCAAGAGTTATTGAACAAGGTAAAACAAATAAAGTATTGGAAAATCCTATTAATCCCTTATCTAAGGTAATGATGGGCAAATTAGATGGTAGTAATCCACAATTTACTGATTACATCAAAAGTTCTAAAGAATATATGAATGTTTTTAAATATGAAATAGAAGAGGATCACATAGTTTGATGTAAATGAGATGAATTGTCGAAATGAGCTAAAATTGAACAAATAAGCAATCAAGAATTAAAGAAAATATTTAAAATAGAGAATGCTTCACATAGCGAAAATAAAGAATTTTTAGATAAGTCTACATTTTCAGATTTTGAAATGTTAAGTTTTAATAATTTAAATAATAATAGAAAGGAGAAAAAAATGGATAAATCATTTGATCATAATATTGTTGAAAAAAATAGAAATCAAAAATGAATAGATATGAAAGCTTTTTCAACTCATGATTTAGTAAAACCTCCATTTACAATAATTTTACCTCCTCCTAATGTAACGGGTAAACTTCATATTGGGCATGCTTTAGATAATTATATTCCCGATACTATAATTAGATATAAAAAAATGAAGGGTTATGATGTTATGTGAGTTGCAGGTAAAGATCATGCAGGCATAGCAACCCAAGCTGTAGTTGAAAAGAAATTAGCAAGTGAAGGAATTAACAAATATAAATTAGGAAGAGATAAATTTATTCAAGAAATTTGAAAATGAAAAGAAGAGTATTCAAATAATATAAATAAGCAATGAGGAAAACTTGGTTTAGCTCTAGATTATACTTCAGAAAGATTTACTTTAGATGAAGGTGCAAATGAAGCTGTCATGAAAGTATTTATAGACTTATACAATGAAGGATTAATTTATCGTGATACAAAACCTATTAGTTGAGATGTTAATTTAAAAACAGCATTATCGAATATTGAAGTTATTTCAACAGAGATAAAACAAAAAATGTATTATGTTAAATACCCTATCAAAGATACTGAACAATATTTAATTGTTGCAACAACTAGGCCAGAAACTATGTTTTCTGACGTTGCCTTAGCTTTAAATCCACAAGATGAAAGATTTCAGATATTAAAATCAGCCAAAATTATTCATCCTCTAACTCAAAATGAATTGCCAATAATTTCTTCTGAATCAATAGATCCAAATTTTGGAACTGGCATTATGAAAGTATCAGCGCACGCTATAGATGATATTGAAATAATAAAAGAAAATAATTTAGAAATTAGAGAATGTATAGATGATGAAGGAAAAATGAATGCAAATGCGGGGGCATTAAGAGGAACAGATAGATTTGAGGCTAGAGAATTAATAGCATATACCTTAGAATCTAAAGGGTATATTTCTAAAATAGAAAACATTGTTTCAAATGTTGGGTATAGTGAAAGATCTAAAACGCCAGTAGAAGTATTGGTGAAAAAACAATGATTTGTGAAAATGAAAACTTTTTCTGAAGATTTATTAAAAAATCTTCAAAGTGCTAATGGAGTAAAAATTAAACCTATTAGATTTGAAGAAAGTTTAAAAAAATGAATGGAAAATGTTTACGATTGGACGATTAGTAGACAAATATGATGAGGACATAGAATACCTGCATGATATAAAGATAATAAGGTTTTAGTTCAAATTGAAAACCCAGGCCCAGGATGAAAACAAGATCCAGATGTTTTAGATACTTGATTTAGTTCAGCATTGGCTCCTTTCGCTTTTTTAGGATGACCTAAGAATGATACAAAACTAAAAAGGTATTTTCCAACTAACCTTTTAGTTACTGGCTATGATATTATTTTCTTTTGAGTATCTAGAATGTATTTTCAAAGTTTACATTTTATGAATGAAAAACCATTTGATGAAGTTTTATTGCATGGTATTGTTCGTGATTCTCAAGGCAGAAAAATGTCTAAATCTTTAGGCAATGGTATTGATCCAATTAGTTTTATTGATGAACATGGTTCAGATGTTTTAAGAATGTCTTTGGTATTTAATTGTACTCCTGGCCAAGATATAAACTTTAATAATGAAAAAATACAAGCTTCGAGATTGTTTATTAATAAGTTTTGAAATATAGCAAGATTGATATCAAATATTCCGGTGAATTTATCTGAAAAATTAGATATAAATTCTTTAGATCAATATGATTTATGAATATTAAATGAATTTAATTATATGAATAAGAATATTTATGAAGCAATGAAAAATTATGAATTTACTGTTGTTTATAAATATATTCAAGATTTTGTTATAAATAAATTTTCTTCTTGGTATTTAGAATTTTTAAAATTTAAAAACAATAATTTATTTATACATTATTTATTTAGAGAAATATTGATTACTTTACATCCTTATATGCCTTTTTTAACTGATTATTTATTTGAAACAATTTATAATGAAGAGCTTTTGGAAACTGACTTAAACAATTATATTTTGTCTGAGGATTATGATTCAAAAGAAATAAATAACTTAATAGAATTAATTACTATATTAAGAAAATATAGAGAAGATAAACAAATTTCAAAAGCTCAAACTTTAGGATATTCTATTGAAGAAGAAGCTTTAAGCAAGTCTCAAGACATTATAGTTCAAAAATTATCAAATTTTGTGTGAAAAGAAAATAAAGATTTTTCTATTCAATCTTCTTTTGGAAAAATTTATATTGAACAAAGATTAGAAGATAAAGAAAATGAAATTATTGAACTTCAAAAATTAATTAAAACAACAAAAGCAGAAATTGAGTTTAATGAAAAATTTATCAATAACCCTAAATTCATAGAAAAAGCAAGTCCTGAAAAAGTTAAAGAAAAAAGAGATAAATTGGACCTACATAAAAAGAATCTTGAAATTTATCAAAAGCAATTAGATGAAAAACAAAAATAATAATAAAATAAAGTTTTATATATGAGAAAATGCTCTTAAATAAAAAAAATGGGCATTTTTATTTTTTATTTTATTTATTAGTTATTTTATTTATTTATAATTTTATTTATGAAGAGGCAAAATCCTGAACCAGAACAAAAAACAATATATAGAGCGAAAATAAAACAAAAATTGTTACGTTTTGGTTCAATGTATAGAATTAAAAATGTAAAAATACAAATATTATTAACTGTAATAATTGGGTTACTATTTGGTTTTACTCAATACTTTTTTATTCAAATTACAGGACTTTATGAAATGGGTATAGCGGCAGTTTCTCAATCTGTAGCTAGATTTACAAATTATTTTATGGTAACAAAAAACATTGCCGGAGCTAAAATAATTTATAATTTAATTTTTTGATTATTAAATTTATTTGCGAACATACCATTATTTATTTTGTCTTATAAGAAAATAAGTAAAAAATTTGCTGTTTTAACAATAATTTTTATGGTAGCTGTATCAGTAGCTGGTCTTATTATTAGTAATATACCAGGAACATCAAAATTATTAATTTTTGGAGGTGATAATATTAGCCTCCTTACAATAGGAAAAGCAATTCACGATACTGGCAAAGTTTCTGAACATGGACTTTTAACTTGAAATAATATTCAACCTGGAGGGTATGCAATATTCTTTTATGCTTTGGTATGAGGCGCATTGCAAGGTATATTTACAAGTTTGCTTTTAATTATTGATGGTTGTTCTGGTGGTTTTGACATGCTAAGTGTATATTTATCACTAAAGAAATATAAGGATGTTGGCGCTATATTAATGATGTTACATTTAGTTTCATTTTTAATTGCCAACTTCTTTGGTAGCTATATGCCCTTTGCTTTGCAACAAAAAAATTGGAATTTACAATTTTATTTTTCACCTGCTTTTGTTGCAGGACTAATAATGGTTTTATTTAATGGTTGATTATTGTCATATTTATTTCCTAAATTTAAAATGGTTAAAGTTGAAGTTATTTCAAGTCATTGACAATTAATTTTAGAACATATAAATAAACTAACTGATCAAAAATTTTCAACTAGTATAACAGATTTTGTAGGAGGATATAGTAAAAAACCACAAAAATCTTTATTAATAGTTTGTTTATATATAGAAGCCGCTAAATTATCACAAATAATTGCCAAATACGACTCTCACGCTTTCATTGTTGTTACAGAGTTAAAAAAAGTCGAAGGTTATATATTTTTATCAAAATAAAAAATTTGGTTTGCGCCAAATTTTTAATGCAACATTTTGATTAAACTAGAAATTTTTTGTTTAATTGTATTAAGTTGATATTTATCTAACAATTTTATTGTTTCCTCTTTTAATGAGAGTTTATAAATAGACATATTATCTAAGTTTAAATTTGGAATTTCAAAATTAGTTACTAGTCGAGCAATTGTTTGATCTCTAAAAGCAATACTTTTATATTCTTGAAATTTTTCAGCTCAAATTGGTTTTATATTTTCTAAATTAGCATAAATATTATCCAAAGAACCATATTCTTTTAATAATTTAGCTGCAGTTTTTGGACCAATGCCTTTTATTCCAAAAAAGTTGTCACTATTGTCGCCAACTATTGCTTTGTAATCAACTACTTGCCACGGTTCAAAATCATAAATAGTAGAAAAATTTTCATTATTTAAAATAATTATTGAATTTTTATGCTTTTTAATAATGTTAGTATTTTTATCTATAAGTTGATTTAAATCTTGATCGGCAGAAAATATTAATTTATAATTAAATGGATAGTGTTTACAAACATTAGCTATAATATCATCAGCTTCAAAACCTTCAACTTCATAATGAAAAATATTAATATTTGTCAATAAATCCTTTATTAAATTAATTTGATCATAAAATTCTTTTGGCATTTTAGCTCTACCATCTTTGTATTTGTCATACATTTCATGTCTAAATGTTTTTCCTTTAGCATCAAAAGCAACAAAAACATATGGAGTTCTATGTTCTAATAACAAAGTAAATAAGGTTCTAAAAAATAATAAAACAGTATTAGTTGAAAAACCATCTTCGTTTTTTAATATTACTCCCGTTTTATTCATAGCAAAAAAAGATCTATATGCTAAATATGTTCCATCTAATATTAAAATTTTCTCTTTCATATTAATTAATAACCTTTCATTCTTTCAGTTTAATTACATTGTCATATCTTCTTACAAATTTAATTTTTACTAATTTATTTTTTAAATCTTTTAATGAATCTTCTTGTGAATATACAAAAGCCACTACTTTAAAACTTGAATCTTGAAAATCTAGCTTTTGATACATTCTTCCTTTTTTATCAGCGCCAAAAGAATAATTTGTACATTTGCTTATTAATATATATTCATTATTAAATCTTGTATCTATTAATCTATTACCATCAATTTCATATTTAGAGGTAGGAGAATGATTATAAGATTGCCCTAATAAATCTAATTCATTTTGTTCTAAAATTGTTTCATCATCTTCTAAAATATTTTCAGGGTTATAAGCAAGAATTTTGTCAATAATTTTATTAGCTTCTATTTGAATATTTTGTTTTATAAAAATAATTGAATCTGATTTAGCATCAATTTCATTTAGCATTGTATTTTGACTTAATTTAAAATCTCTTAATGCTCCTGATTTTATTAATAATTCTAAAGTAGATTTTCCTATTGATTTAATTTGTGACAAACAAAATATGCAATGTAAAAAGTTTTTATATTTTCCATTTTTATTTCTGTTCTCAACTATTAATTTTACTATCTCAGGACCCAAACCTTTTATTAAACTTAATGGAAGAATAATTTCATTATTATAAATATTTGCTTGGGTTAATGATAAATTAATATTGGGACTTATAATTCTTATTCCCATTGTTTTAGCTTCATTAACATATTTTCCAACAGTTGCTTGAGCTCCATTTGCCGAACTTATACAAGAAGCATAAAATTCTAATGGGTAATTAGCTTTTAAATAAGCCATTTTAAATGTTAGCATTGCATAAGCAATAGCATGCGACTTATTAAAACCATAATCCGCAAATTTTGAAATGTTGTTAAATATTTCTTTTGCCACACTTAATTTATATTTATTTTGTATAGCTTTTGAAATAAAATTTTCTTCGACTTGAGCCATTTGATTAGCCTTTTTCTTGGAAATAATTCTTCTTAGCATATCTGCTTCTTCAAAAGACATATTTGCAACTTTTTGAACTATTTCCATAATTTGCTCTTGATATATTATAATTCCATAAGTCGAAGCCACTATTTTGTCATATTCAGTTGAGATTAATGGAGTCTTTTCAATTCCAAATTTTCTTTTTGCATATTCTTTAATATGAGCCATTGGCCCTGGTCTATTTATAGAAATGATAGAAGCAATATCATCAAAACAATTAACCTTAATTTCTTTTAAAGCTTTTATCATTATAGGGCTTTCCACTTGAAAAATTCCAGCAGTATTACCATTTGATAATAGTTCAAATGTTTTTTTATCATTAAAATTTATTTTATTTCAATCTATTTTGGAATTAATTTTACTTTCTATATTAGATTCTATTTCTTTTATTGTTGTTAAAGTTTTTAATCCCAAGATATCCATTTTGATTAGGCCATAGCTCTCTAAATATTCCATACTAGCTTGTGTTTGTTGAATATGATCACTTGTTTCAAAAGTTGGAATAGATTTTATTATTTCTTTAGAATTAAGAACAATTCCTGCTGCATGTGTCCCAGTTTGCCTATAAAAACCTGAAATTCGACTGGTTTCCTCAATAATTTTATTTTTAAAATTTGAATCATTAGGATTTAATTGGTCTAATTCTTTAATAAAATTAATGTTCTTAGTAGACTCTTCTTCTAGACTTTCATCATTTGAAGATAACAATTTTGATATTCTATTAATTTTAGTAGGACTAATTTCATATGCTCGCAAAACATCTCTAATAGCTGATTTTTTTCCCAAAGTTGAAAAAGTAACTATGTTTGCAACATTTTCAAAACCATATTTTTTTATTAAGTATTGAATAATTAAATCTCTTTTATCATCTTGTACATCAACATCAATATCGGGCATATTAACTCTTTTTGGATTTAAAAATCTTTCAAATATTAAATTATATTTAATCGGATCTATTTCGGTTATACCAAGTAAGTAGCTAATTAATGATCCGGCAGAAGAACCTCTTCCCGGCCCTATAGAAATATTATTATTTTTAGCTCAGTTAATTCAATCTTGAATAATTAAAAAGTAGTCTTCAAATTTTAAAGAAGTTATAATAGAAAATTCGTGTAAAAGTCTTTTTTTATATACTTCATTTCAATTTTCTGGGTTAATTTTGTTTAAATTCTTTGTTATTAATTCTTTTAAATAATCTTTCGAACTTATTTTTTTCTCATTTGGGAATTTAATTAAATTATAAGATTCAAAATTTATTGGAAAATACAAATGTTTTATAAACTCATTAGTTTTACTTACTAAATTTATTATTAAGGGGTCTTTTGTTTGGAATTCAAAATTCAAAGGTTCTTCTATTATTACTTTTTCATTAGAATTATTCATTTTATTTAGTAATTGTAAAATAGAATAATCTGAGTAATTTAAAGTATTAAAATTTTTAAAAATTAAAAAATTAGAATAATTAAGTTCTAAATAATCTTTATAATTTTTTAAATCATTTAAAGAAAGACCAATATAGTAATTATCTTTTTTTATTATTTCATTAGTTAATTTAAAGTAACTATAATTAGGATTTTCTATAAAAAATAAATTACTATTTTCTTCTATTGTTTTTTTAATATCA
Source organism: Metamycoplasma phocicerebrale (assembly GCF_003383595.3). Taxonomy (NCBI): domain Bacteria; kingdom Bacillati; phylum Mycoplasmatota; order Mycoplasmoidales; family Metamycoplasmataceae; genus Metamycoplasma; species Metamycoplasma phocicerebrale. The sequence continues at coordinate 114,128 of NZ_CP033058.2, read as the reverse complement.
ATTTTTTTATTAGAAAGCAAGTCATAAGAAAGTTTTTTAAGTTCTATAAAAGAATCTTTGTTTTTGGCAAATATATTGTATCTAATTTCTTTTTCATTTAAAAAACTATGAACTTCTAAACCGAAAATTGGTTTTATTTTGTTATCTAAACATTTTTTATTAGCTTCTGCCAGACTAAAAAAATTATTTTTTTCACTAAAAACAATATATTCTACACTAGAATCCAAGGCCTTTTGAATAGCATTTTCAACTGTTATTGTGCTTTCTTGAAAAGAAAAAGTAGTATTTAAGTGTAAGTTTAATAATTTCATATTTTAATTATAAATAAATAATAATTTTAAGGTTATAAATATAGTTATAAAAAAGAGAAATAAATTAAAGATTTAAAGATTTAGTTTAAAAACAAAACACTTTAATTTTATGAAATATAAGGTTTTCTTCTTATTTTTTAAAGAATATTTTAAAATTATTAATTTTTATTGACAAAAGCAAAAAAACTACTTAAATTTATCAACATTTTTATGTAGAAAACTTATTTTTTTTTTAAAAAAATTCTTAAATTTAAAAGATAAAACAATTTTGTTTTGTTTATAACATATATTATTTTTTTAATTATTTTCTAAAAAATAAAAAAACGAAACTTTTAATTGAATTAGTCTCATAAAATAGTAGTTACCAAAACAAAAAAAGGGGTTAAATAAAATGAATCAAGTTAAATTTTTTATTGATAATTCAGAAGATGTATCTACAAAAGATTTAATAAATATAAGAACATTTTATTCTCCTATTGTAGGAACTCAAGGTATAAGCTTGTATCACTACTTTTTTGATTTATATAATACAAATAATATCGAAAAATATGATTTATCCGAAACTTCAGAATTTTTAATTTTAAGTATAGAAGAAATTGAAAAAGCAAAACAAAAATTAGAAGGAATAGGTTTAATTAGAACCTTCCAGGATGAAAACGGGAATTTATTGATTAAATTAAATAAACCATTAAATGCAAACGAAATAGTTAAAAATTCTTTAATATCAAATTTATTAATTTCTAAAATAGGTAATTATAAATATCAACAATTAATAAAAAATAATGCTGTGTATTCTCAAGATTTTTCAAATTTAAATGACGTATCTAAAAACTTTTTTGATGTATATAGTGAAGAAAATCTAATTTTGGAACAAAGTGATGATAATATTTTTGATTTTACCTTAGTAGATGAAGCACATTTGCTTTCTAATCTGAAATCCGAAGAATATATTCATTATTTTACAAAAAAAGAACTTAGTCCTAGTCAAATACTAATGTTAAAAAAAATAAAATTATTAAAATTTAAAGATAAAGCAATAAATGCGTTTATAAAATATTCAATAAATGTTAATAATTCTATAGTTTGCAACTATATTGAAAAAATTGCTAATGACTTTGCTAAAAGAAATTTATTTGAAGCCGCTTTAATTGATAGTGAATTAAATGAGATAGCTAATTTTAAAAATAAAAATGGTTTAACTAATAAAATAAATAAAGTAAAAAATAACACATTAAACAAATATGATGATGGGTTAAAATGAGATGACTAGGAGTAATAAATGATTGATCAAATGTCTAAAATTAAAATTGATGATTTTGAAAATTCAGAAATTGAGGCAAAACAATTAACACAAAAAGTTTTGTCTAAAAAATTTATAAAAGACGAAATCAAAAAACTAAATTTAAACGAAGAGCAAATTAAAAAAGGAATGATTATTTTACAAAGATATCATGACTATTATGTTCAACATAATGAAAAACCAAAATATAAGCTTTTTGTTGATAAATATGGTTTTTTGGCAGAAGATATGAGTAGTGACCCAAATTTTGATAAAAAAAAGAAAGCTGAAAATTTTTGATTTACAGATATTAGTCCTTTAGATCCAATAGTTCGCAAATACTTTGAAACTAATGCTGAAAGGTCTGTATTTCAAAATTATAAAAAATCATTAAAGCAGTTTTTATCTAATCAAATTAAAACAAACGAATCTGAAAATATAAAAAAAATAATTAATGTAGCTCTTTCTAAAGGGGTATTGTTTGATAATTTATGATTTTATGATCAAAACAACAGTTTATCTACTGATTTTATAAAATATATATCTATATTGAATGCAATAAATTTTAATAAGTCAGTAGCTATAATAAATGCAAATGACTTACAAAGATATTTAAAATTTCAAAAAGAGGATAGAAATATTATTATTTCTCATTTGAATAAAGTTGATATACTAACAATTTATAATGTTACATTTGGTCAAAAAGATGAATGATTTTTAGAGTTTTTATTAGAAGTATTTGATTCTAGAAATAATAATAATCAGCCTATATTGCTTTCTACAAACAAAGATGTAGGCAGTCGTAATTCTAAATTTTTAATAAGATATTATTATAATAACAATACTAACAATAATGATATTGAAAACTCTTTCAAAGACTTTATTATTAATAATTTCATAAAAATAGTAGTTAATTTAAAAAAATAGACTTAATTTATTAATAATTTCAAAAAAATAAATTAATGTATTATAATATAAACTATATTCCAAAAATATATTAACATGCAACCCACAAGCATGTTTTTTATTTTAAGCCTTTTGTTTTTATAAATTATATTAATTTTTCATTTTATAAAAAACAAAAAAAATTGTCGTATAATTTATAGGCAATTATAAATTAGTGTTGCCACCATAGCCAAACGGCCAAGGCATAGGTCTGCAACACCTTGATTACCGGTTCGAATCCGGTTGGTGGCTCCATTTTTATATGCGCCCGTAGCTCAATTGGACAGAGTGTTTGGTTACGGCCCAAGAGGTTGCGGGTTCGACTCCTGCCGGGCGCGCCATTTCATAAAATTGACCGTTTAAGGAAATGCTTAGTGCATTTCTTTTTATTTTTTATATAAAAACTGTCAACCAAGTCAACAGTTTTATTTTATCAAATTTTTTCCAGTCATTTCTTTTGGTACATTTATTTTTAGATATTTTAATATTGTAGGAGCCACATCACAAAGAGAGCCATTTTTTAATAATATTGTTTTATCACTACATATGAACATAACAGGATTTGTGGTGTGCTTAGTTGTTGGTTTATTATTTTCATCTTCTGTTAGTTCAGCATTTCCATGATCGGCTGTAATAAATCAAACTACATTATCATTGTTTTGAATGTATTCCAATATTCTTTTAAATTGAGAATCTAAAAACTCTATAGCTTTTATAGTGGCCTTAAGATTGCCAGTATGACCCACCATATCTGGATTTGCATAGTTCATTATAACAAAATCTACATCTTTAATATATTTCAGTAATTCATCTGTTATTTCTTTTGCTGACATTTGTGGATAATCCGCAAAAGATTTAGCTTTGATGCTATTTACCAATATTCTTTTTTCATTATTATATTCAATATCAATTCCGCCATCCATAAAAAAAGTCACATGGGCATATTTTTGAGTCTCAGCTAATCTAAGTTGTTTTATTTTATTATTTTCCAAAACTTTACCTAATGGGTTTTCTATTTTCATTTCTTCAAAAGCTATTAACGATTTAATACCTTCATATTTCATTAATGAGCAAAATAGATTTATTTTTATCTTATTTTTAGGTTTATATTCATATAAATTACTATTTAAAATTAAATGACTTAGTTGTCTGGCTCTATCTGGCCGAAAGTTAAAAAATAATACATTATCATTTTCTTTTAAAAATAAGCCATTTTCATATTGAGCAGGAATAAAAAATTCATCATATATTTTTTCATTATATTGGTTATCGACATATTCATTTATATCTTTAAATATATTTTTAGATTTTCCTAATATAGCTTCAAAAGCTAATTCGTTTCTTTCAAAAACTTGATCTCTATCCATTGCATAGTATCTTCCAGAAATACTTGAAATTGTGTATTCAAATTTTTTTGTTAATTTTTCTAATTCATTTAATGATTTTTTAATTGATTGAGGTTTAACATCTCTGCCATCGCCAAAAATGTGAATAGATACTTTTTTTAGGCCCCTAAAGTTTGCTAATTTAATTATTTCAAACAAGTGTTTGTCATAAGAATGAACTCCCCCATCACTGAGTAGACCTAATAAATGCAAAGTTTTTTCTTTCTCGATTGCGTCTTCAATAATAAGATTCAAAGCTTTATTTTTTTGAAAAGTATTATTTTTAATTTCTTGATTAATTAAAGACAAGCCTGTATATACTATTCTTCCTGCTCCTATATTTAAGTGTCCAACCTCAGAATTGCCAATTTGATTATCTGGCAATCCTACAAATTTTCCAGATGCTTCCAAAATTGAATTAGGGTATTCATTTAACAAAATATCAAAAGTGGGATGATTTGACAAAGCAAAAGCATTGCCTTGTGTTTCTTTTCTTATTCCTAAACCATCTATTATTGTGAGTATTATTTTTTTTTTCATATTTCTCCTAGAAATTTCCATAAATTGTAATAATTTGTATTTTTTAATCATAAATAATTATAGTATTTAATAAAGTAAAATCTTTATAATAAGCTTAAAAATTAGTGTATTTTTATTAAAATTAAAATTGAAAAGCAAAAGTGTTATAAAATTTAATTACGTAACATATTTTTTTGTTACGAAAAAATTTTTTAAATTTAAAAAAATATTATTAATATTAATAAAAAAAGGAATTAGTAAATATGACTCCAAAATCAAAAAAAGCTTTACTTATTTCTGGAATTGCGATAGGTGGTGCAGCAGTAGTTGCCGGGTTACCTCTTATTGCTTACGGAATTCAAACAGGTGTAAATAAAGCAAAAGAAAATAGAACAAAAGAATTAATTAATGAATATACAAAACAAAAAGAAGCAGCAGAAAAAGCAAATAAATCGGCTAAAGAAGCTATTGATGCTAAAGATGATGCAATAATTAAATTAAAAGATGAATTTGAAGATATTGTGGATAAAACTAGTCCAGAAGCTATTGCAAAGGCTGGCGTAATAAAAACAGCAGAAAAAGAATTGCAAGAACTTAAAGATGCTTATCAATTGAAAATTGATGAAGCAGTATTTAAAACATTAAAGAATGTTGCTGAAAAGTCAGAAGTTGCAAATGATGAAGTTATTGGTTTAACAGCTCATTATGTAGTTTTAACTTACAGACAATTTTTAGTAGCTAAAAAAGAAGCCGAAAAAACATATGATTTTGGCTATCCTTCAAGAGAAGAAGTTGAAAAAATTAACGAATTCTATCAAGGTTGAATTAGCAAATTAGAGGCAATTAATAAAGATAACTTAAATGTAACATCATTAGCATGAGTGAGTGGTTTAGAATATGATTGATCTATAGCTAAATCAATTTATTCATCACATTCACGTTTAGTTGGTACATATTTAGGATGAGGTGTACCTTATGCATTTCCCGCAAATTCGTTTTATGGTACAATAAATTCTATTAAAGGTAAAAAAGCTAAAAAGGTTCAAGACAACTTAAAAGAAGGTATTGAAATAGGTGTTACTTTATCAAAAGTAGTAATTAAGAGCAATATTAATTCAATTTTGGCAAAACAATATGCAGAACAATTGAAAAATTTTGCTAAAGGTTCAAAAAATGAAAAATCTGTTTCAGAAATCATTGAAGCTAATACAACAATTGATGCTGATACCAAAGCATTTCACAAATTCTATGTTTCAGAATACTATAAAGCTGCAAAACATGGCTTAGGTGAAGATATTAAAGAATTAAAAGTTTCTAAAACTGATACAGTAAAAGAACTTGAGAACACAATAGAAGTTTTTGATGGAACAACAGTTTATAAAGTTTATGGTTTAGGCTATACTCAAAAAGACTTAGATGCTAAAAATGTTGGTATAGGACATATGCAAACTACTGCCGGTTCCATAACAAATGGCAAGAAAATTTATGATTCAATTCTAAAAATTTCGACAACTTCAGATGATACAGCACAAAATGTTTATGATTCGGGATACAATACAACTAAAACAGCTGCTAATAATATGTTATTAACAGCTAAAGCAGTTGCTAAATTAATCACAGGTTCCGAAACAACAAGATGAGCTCCTAAAATTAAATATGATGTTGATGGTGTTGGACCAGAAGCTGCTAAAGATGTTAGAGTAGTAATTCGTGACAAACATGGAAATGTTGATTTAAAAGAATTTAACAAATGATTAAATCAAGAAAAATTTTTCTTTGGTCGCGAAGATAGTTCATACTATACTTCTAAATTAATTGCTAAGTTAGATTCAGATGTAGATCTTAAAAGTGCTAGAAAACAACTAGAAGACAATGGGTATAATCTTCTTAAAGATTCTGCAAATGCAGACAAAGCATATGGGTCAATTACAAACAAACAATTTTACTATGGTGCTTTATAAGCATTTAAAGGATATAATCAATTCAGAAATGCTACAATAGAACATGGTTTTTCATATTTTGCAAACCAAGTACCAAGATATGGAATTAGTACATATTCATATGCTGATCGTGGTTCAGAAGGTGTTGGCGCATACAATGAATCAGTTACAGTCGAAGAAGGTACAAGAGGATCATTCCAATTTAACTGTGACCCATACTACTCTTTACCAAAATGATCAGTAACCTCTTTTGCAAACCATGAAAGCGTTATGGGTCACCACAACCAAATTTATTATGCAAAACAATTCTTAAAAACAATAAATGATGAAACAATTGGAGATATTTTTAGTTATACTTCTTATATTGAAGGTTGAGCATTATTTACAGAATGATTTGGAATTGAATCTGGTTGATATGGAACTCCTGATTATGAAAGCAAAGACTATTATGCTTTACCTGTAAGTTTCAAAAAATCAGCAGGTATTACAAGTTTTATAAAAGCTGAAAAATCTGAAGATGTTACAGATGAAGAAATTAAAGAAATGAAAGAGTTGCATGGTGGAGTTTACTGAGATTTAGTAGCTTCAGTTAATCCAATTGACAATGATAAAGAACATACTTTAAAAGCTGCCGAATTAACAAACATGTTACAATACTTTGGTGCCTTAAATGAAGCTCAATTACGTAACATGAGAAGAGCAATAGATACAGCATACCATGGCGATTTAGAAAAAGCTGAAAAAGATTTACCAGCAGGTGCTTCAATTTCCGAAGTTAGAGCTTATATGCAAGCTAATTCAGCTTTAGGTATTGGAGATATAACCTCTGAATCTAAACGTTACTTAAATCTACCAGGTCAAGCAACATCTTATAATTCAGGTAAAGAATTGATGTTAGATTTATATGATAAAGTACGTAATTCAAAAGGATTATCAAGAAAAGACTTTGTTGAAAATAAAGAAAACATTAAAGAGTTCTTTAATGTATTACTAGAAACTGGTGCATTACCTTTAGGCACATTAACACAAGTTGTTGAAAAATATTACAAATTATAATTAAAACAACAAAAATAATAACTCATGCATAACGCGTGAGTTATTTTTATTATAAATTTGTAAAATTTATAATATATACAATATAATTAAAAGTTAATGAAAACCAAAAAATATAAATATTTAGCTATAGGTGATTCTATATCTCAAGGATTTAATTCAAAAATTGGGTGTGGAACAGCGGGGTATAAAACTTCAAAAGAATTTGTCAAGGGATATTCATATGCCGATTATTTTATGGAATTTTATTTGGATTATATTAGCAAAAGATATAATGACAATTGAGAAGAATATTGACAAAACATCGAAATGGAAAATATATCTGCTTCTACATTAAGAATTTCAGATTTAAATAGTTTAGTTGACAGTAAATTGAATTTAAGTGTACTTAATGTAGCAGAAATTAATAACGAACTATATAAACGTTCAAATTTAGATCTAAAGCAAGAATTTTGAGAACATAATCATAATTTAGATGAAAACGAGCAATTTCGTGAGTTATCAAAAAAATTTATTGCAAAAATAAAAGAAGCAAATTTTTTGAGTATATCGATAGGGGGGAATGAATTTCAAAGCTCATATCCATTTATTAAATTTCGTAATTTAGTTTTAGAAAAAAATTTATATAAACAAAAAGAAATAAAATTAGATATATTAAATCATTTGAAAACTTTAACTTTAAGGACAGAACAAGAGTTAGATAAATTTATTAAAAATGTTAAAATTATAAATTCTGAATTAAAAATAGCCTTAGTTACATATACACCACCTTTTTTGCATTATTATTTATCTTATGAAAAATTTTTAAGATTTAAAAATCCTGAAATATATAATGATTTTTTTAAAAAAAATTTAGGTATTTTTGAAAAGATTTTTGAAAATGTAGCACAAAAAAATGAATGTATTTTAGTTAAAAGTTTTAATTACAAACAATGATTTAAGAATTCGCGAGTGTTTGCTGAAAATATGATTGACGTTCATCCGACTGAATTAGGGTATCAAGAAATGGCTAAAAAATTATTTGTAGCTTTTTTAGAAAACCAATGCCAATTTAAAGATTATGATAAAAAAATGCTTAAAAAACTTAAAAAATTTAGCATATCTTATAGTAAAAAAATAACAAAAAGAAATAAGCATAAAATTAATAGAAATTTATTTTTGTTTGAAAAAAGAGTTAATAGAATAGTTAACATTTTATCTGTTTGATGTAATCAAAAAAATGATGTTCAAAACCCATATTTCGCTTTATTAAAAACCAATATACAAGAAAGCAAAAATACAATAGTCAAAAGAGAACAATATGCTTCATTATATACAATTCTTTCTGAACAAATGATTTTTATTTTAGATTTTTTTGATAATAAATCAGAACGATATTTATTTTTCAAAAATAAGTTTATAACAAATAATAATATATTAAAATTTTTGGTTTCTATTTTAGAATCTGAGGCCGTTTTAAAATTTTTATTATTAGCTGAACAAGAAAGTGCTCGAAAACCAAAAATAGCTATTACTAAATATATAGAAAATGTTTTAAATAAAAATAGAGCCGCAATATATGAAATTTTTCTTGAAATAATAAATAAAGATGTTTATTTTTATAATTTATTATCTTCTTTTTTGGAAGCAATTTTAAAAGATTGAAAAAATGGTTATTTTTTTAATAAATTGTCAGATACAGTTTCGCAAATAGCTAAGGAAATTTTTAAGGATAAAAAATTAATTGAAGAAATAAAATTAATAGGAATAAACTTTTTATCTTATATTAAAGAAAAAAGAGAAATTCAAAAAGTTTCAAAATTTTTTAAAATTTTTTTAAAATCTCAATTTGAACATTTAGAAAATATTATTGAATTGTTTTTATATAACATTTATCTAATTTTTAAAGATGATGAAAAAAATGCAGTTAATACTATTTTAGAAATACTTAAAATAAAAGCCTCAAGTTTAAAATATAAAAATTGAAGAACCTTAGAAAAAATAGTAGCTAAAATTTTAAAAAATATTACTAAAAAAAGTTTTGTTAAGTTTTTAGCTACTTTAGTAATTCAAACAATAATTAATTTAAATTCAAAAATTAATTTAAGAAAATCTTATAAACAAGTATTTTGAATTAAAGTTGCAAAAAGCTTTTTTAGACAAATAATTAAACATCCATTTAACAAAAACGCTTATATATTAATTTTTATTTTGATTAAATTAGCAAAATTAAAAATTAAATTATCATTAAAAATATTCGATAAATAAAATAAGAAAGGAAAAAAATGTTTGAACCAATAGAACCATACAAAACAAATTATTTAAAAGTAAGCGATATTCATAGTTTATATTATGAAGAAGCGGGCAATCCAAAAGGAGAACCGATTTTGTTTGTTCATGGAGGACCCGGTGGGGGTATATCAGAATCTAATAGACAATATTTTGATCCTAAACATTATCGAATAATTCTTTTTGACCAAAGAGGTTGTGGAAAATCTATTCCCTCAGCTGAAATAAAAGAAAATACCACTATGAATTTAATTAGTGATATTGAACTTTTAAGAAAAAAATTAAATATTGAGAAATGAATCTTGTTTGGCGGTTCTTGAGGGACTTGCTTAAGTTTGATTTATGCTATAAATTATCCTAATAGAGTTAAAGGATTAATATTAAGAGGTATATTTTTAGGACGTCGTGAAGATGATTATTATTTATATCAAAAAGGTGCCTCTCAATATTTTCCTGAAGCCTATAAAGAATTTTCTTCTTTTATTCCTAAAAACGAGCGTGGCGATTTAATTAAAGCATATTCTAAATATTTAAATCATAAAGATATTAATATTGCATATAAAGCAGCATATCATTGAGCTAAATGAGAATTAGGTCTAATAACAATGAACCCTTTACCTGATATTGAAACAATATTAGAAAACAATAAAGCCAATTTGGAATTAGCTAGATTAGAAAATCATTACTTTGTGAACCATCTTTTTTTAGATGATGATAATTACATTTTGAATAATATAAAAAATATTGAAAACATACCAACAATTATAATTCATGGAAGATATGATATGGACTGTCGTCCAGAAGGCGCTTATTTATTGCATAATAAATTAAAAAAATCTAAATTAAATTTTGTAATAGCTGGTCATTCATCAAGGGAAATAGAAATAGCTAATGCTTTAGTAGAAGCCACTGAAGAATTTAAAAGTAGCAAATAATATAATTAAATTATAATTTTAAAATAAATTTGACTTCTCAATACATAAGCGTCAAATTTATTTTTTAATTTGTATTAATTTCAATATAAAATATTTAAAATTAATTCTTTTATATTGAAACGAATTAAAAATTTTGCTTTTGGATTGTGTTAATAATATTTGTCTTTTTTATTTTGTTGACCAACAATGTTACTCCAATAAATCCAAAAATTGAAGTAACAAAATTTAAAACTAAGTTTATAACATAAATACTACAAAAATTTTTCTTAGGTCAACACTTACAAATGTAATAAATATTATTATGTAAAAAAAACTATACATGAACTTACTATAAGTATCGCCTCCAGGTTCTTTGTGTTTTTTAACTGATAAACCTCTTAAAATTAAATTTAAAATATTTGAAACAAAACCAATAATTATTATTGTTATATTATATTCTGAAAATTCATATATTCATTTTAACAATTGTTCTTGTGATAATAATGAAGTTGGCAATTTATACATTACAAAAACAAATATTATTGTCAATGCAAAATTTAATACATTAAGAATTATTAATATTAAATTAAATACATAAGTAGTTCTTACAATAGATTTGTTTGAAATTTCTCTCCTTGATTTTAATCTATTGTACAACTTCTATCATAAATAATTATATTATTAGCACTTTAATTGAAACAAAAAATAATAAATATTAAGAAAATTGATATATTGCTTTTTAAGCTGAATTATAATTTATCTTAATTTATTAATACTTCTAAATATAGATAAAGCAAATTGCTTCATTCTTTTAGTATATAATTATTTTTAGGGAGAAGAATGATGGAAAAAGATAAATTGGCAACTCCAACTTTAACTATGAATGCTATAAAAGTTGCTATGGAAATAATTTATATTATATTGACAACAATTTTTATATCAATTGTACTTTATCCAGTATTAATTGCAATTGGAAGCAACCCAAGCGAGAATTTCTTTAATTTATTTAAAATTGAGCTAGCTAATAATCTATGGTTGTTTTCACTTTGTTTAGTTTTTTCAAATATTTTAACAATAATTAGCATAGTAACTTTAGTTTTTAACATTTTAGTTACTATTAAGTTATTTAGAAATAAAAAAACAAATTTAGCAATTTTATTTTTAATAGGCATTCTTGTAATATCAATAGTTGGTCTTATTGCTTCAGTTAAGTATTATAAAGAAAACACAAAATTTAATCAAGATGAAAATGTAAAACCAACAACAAAAACGATTTAACATTATGTTTAATTCAAAATATTATTTTGAAAATCGAAAATTCAAAGTAATATTTTTTTATTTAAAATTACTATTTTTTAAAATATAATATAATTATTAAAAATAGAAAGGAACATATGAAATTAGCTAAATCTATTATGATTGCAAATATAGTATCTTTTGCAGCAGCAATTTTTTCATTACCATTATTTATTGTTATTGCTATTGCATTAGGTGCTGCTGGCAGCGGCATAGGGAGTAGTTATACATTATTAGGACTAAGCTGAGGAACAGGAGTATTTGCAATCTTTTACTTTATTTTTTTAGGAGTAGCATCACTTGTAGCTTGAATTTATAGCATAGTGGGTTGTGCAAAAGCATTTCAGGATAACGAAACAGTAATTGGTGTTTTATTCTTAATTGGTGTTTTAAGCTTTCCTTTATTGTCATTTATAGCATCAATACTATACTACAAGGCAAGCAAAAATACTCAAAATTCAAATAATTCATATAATTTAAATAATACAAACTCTGTCAATATATAAAGTTTATATATAATTTAAGCAAGTAATTTTACTTGCTTTTTTTAAAAATCATTTTAACATTAATCTTTAAAATATATTTTAAAAAATAAATAATTTATAATATTAGAAAAATTAATATGGAGCAAATATGGATATATCTATTAAGAACGTTTCTAAAAAATTGAATATAAGTCACGATCAAGTGCAAAAGACTTTAAATTTATTAAAAGAAGGTGCCACAATTCCTTTTATTTCTCGTTATAGAAAAGAAATAACAGGTGGTTTAGATGAGGAACAAGTATCTAAAATTAATGAATACTATGCATATGATGTGGAATTGCAAAAGAGAAAAGAATATGTAATGAGTATTCTTGAAGAAAAAAAATTATTAGATGAAAAAACAAAAGCCAAAATACAAAATGCAATTACAAAACAAGAAGTAGAAAATATTTATGAGCCATTTAAAGTTGGTAAAAAAACAAAAGCCACTGAAGCTATAGCTTTAGGTTTAGGACCCTTGGCAGAATTAATACTTAAAAACAAAGATGAAAGTTTCGATGTTTTTAATGAAGCTAAAAAATATATTAATGGAGATACTTTAAAGGACGTTGATCAAGTTATTGAGCAAACAAAATTTATTATAGCTCAAAATGTATCTCAAGACATAGTTGCTCGTGAATATATTAAGTCTCAATTGTATAATTTTGGTACTATTGTTACAAAGAAAAAAAATACTGAAGATGATAAAGAAGTATTTAAGCTTTATTATGATTTTTCTGAAAGAGTAAAAAATATTCCTAATCATAGAATTCTTGCAATAACTAGAGCCGAGGACAAAAAAATTCTTTCTTACACTATTCAGTACAATGAAAAACCCCTTATTTATTATTTAAATAATAAATATTTTATTAATAAAAGAACAGCTAAAATAACAAATGAAGCTATAAAAGATTCTTTAGATAGATTAATAATTCCTTCCATAATAAGAGAAATAAAAACAGATTTATTTGAAAGGGCTGAAAAAGAAGCTATCGAATTGTTTTCAAGTAATTTAGAATCTTTATTATTGGCTCCTGCTACAAAAAATAAAAACATTATGTCAATTGATCCAGGATATTTGAATGGATGCAAAATTGTAATTTTAGATAAAAATGGAAATTATTTAGAAGGTTTTGTAATTTATCCTCATATCGGAAATAAAGAAAAATTTATTCAAGCAGTTAAAAAGACCCATGATATGTTAAATAAATATCCTATTGATTTAATTGTTATAGGAAATGGAACAGCCAGTCGCGAAACAGAAGAATGAGTAGATAAATTATTAAAAGTTAGAAGAGAAAAAGGATATAACGTTGATACCAAATATGCAATAGTAAGTGAAGTGGGCGCTTCTGTGTATTCTGCTTCTAAAATAGCTCAAGAGGAATTTCCAGATTTAGAATTAGAATATAGATCTGCTATAAATATTGGAAGAAAATTTCAAGACCCTCTTAATGAATTAATTAAAATTGATCCAAAATCTTTAGGAGTTGGGCAATATCAACACGATGTTAACCAAAAAGAATTAGCGCAAAAATTAGCTTACAAAGTTAATAAAGTAGTTAACTTAGTTGGAGTTGATTTAAATACCGCAACTAAATTTATTTTAGAATATGTTTCAGGCCTTTCAAAATCTATTGCTCAAAATATAGTGGATTATAGAAATGAAAATGGTTTATTTCAAGATAGAGAGGAACTGAAAAAAGTAAAAGGATTAGGACCTAAGGCCTATGAACAATGTGTTGGTTTTTTAAGAATTTATGATTCTAAAGAATTTTATGATCAAACAAATATACACCCTGAATCATACAAGTTAGCAGATAGGGTTGTATCAATATTGAACATTGATTTAAACAATATTGATAAAAATATTTTGAAAAATGCAAATAGAGACGATTTGGCCAATAAATTAAATGCAAGTAGATATGATATAGATTTAATTGTTGATTCTTTAATAGCTCCTGGAAAAGATATCAGAGAAAATAAAGCCGGTTTTATTGTAAATGACCAAATTTTAAAATTTGAAGATATTAAAGTGGGCCAAGAAATTATTGGTCAAATTCAAAACATTACTAATTTTGGCGTATTTGCTTATATTGGTTTAAAAGAAAATGTTTTAATTCATATTACAAATATGAAAAAAAATGATAATCAATTTATAAAGCACCCAAGCGAGTTGGTTTCTGTTGGTGATAATTTAAATATAAAAATAATTGATCTTGATAAAAAAAATGGCAAAATACAAGGAAAAATTATTTGATAAAGTTATAAATTATGCATTTTTGTTAAAAAAACAAGAAAATATATTAAAATAAGTACATACTATTTTTAATTGAGATTAAAAAGGGTTGGCCTAGTGCCGATCCTTTTTGCATAAATATATACTATGAAGGAGTAAAGATGAGTTTCAAAAGTAGCAATGATACTTTAAAAACAAAACAAATTTTTGAGGCAATTTACAATGTTGCTCAAATAAAAAAAATTGACGAAGATGTGGTTATTGATTTATTTAAATCTGCTGTTGAGCAAGTTATCATAGGACAATATGATAGGGATGCTGAATTAGAATTTATTATTGATAAAAATAACAAAAACTTTACTGTTATTAACCATACAAAAGTAGTTGTATCAGAACCAAAAACTGATGATGAAATAGACAACTTTTATCCCTGTATTGAAATAACTTTAAAAGAAGCGCAAGCATTGGACCCTAAAATAAAAGAAAAAGATATAATTTCTGCTGAAATTGATTTTGAAAGATTTCGTAAAAAAGATTATCAAAAAATATTAAGTATTTTCAATCAACAAATTAGAGAACTAGAAAAACAAAAAACTTTTGAAAAATATCAAGTGTTAATCGGTACAGTTGTGAAAGCTAGAATTTTTAATATTTCAAAAACTGGCACATTGTTGGAATTATATGATGGAACTCCGGCTTATATGTCGCCTTCCACAACTAACCAAAGATTACTATCAAATTTAAAACCTGGAGATGTTCTAGATGTTTATATTGAAGATGTAAAACCAGAATCAAAAAATGCACAAGTATTAGTTTCATCAGTAGAATCAAAACTTATTAACAAACTTTTTGAACAAGAAATTCCCGAAGTTTCACAAGGTTTTATTGAAATTGTTAAAGTAGTTAGAATTCCTGGAGAAAGAGCTAAAGTCGCAATAAGAAAAACTGAATTGGCTCCTTTTGCATTAGAAGAATTAGGAACAGTTATTGGTAAAAACTCAGAAAGAATTGAAGCTATCTCTCGTCAAATTAATAATGAAAAAATTGATGTAGTTTTATTTGATGAGGATAAAAAGAAATTTGTTATGAATGCAATAAGCCCTTCTAGAGTTATTGATATTATTGAAAAAGAAGATTCATTGACTCAATTTCCTAGTTATACAGTTATAGTTCCTAATTTTCACCATACTTTAGCAATTGGCAAAAAAGGTCAAAATGTTCGTTTAACTTCAGAATTAACTAAAACAAGATTAGACATAATTAGCCAAGATCAAGCTGATAAAATGGGTATTCAATATACATTTGACAATGCCAATATAACTGAAGAACAAGCCAAACTTAAATATGAGGGCAAAAGAATTGATTTATCTTCTAATACAAGAAGAAAATACAAATCTAATAATTCTTATCAAGAAAATACATTTAACATTGCAGAGTTTGATGCAGATTTAGCAGAACTTAGACAAAAAGCACAAGAAACAGACCATTTATTTGAAAAGCAATTATACGAATCTAATATTGATGACGATATTGAAAAAGCCTTACAAGAAATAGAAAATATGGCTGGAGCAAATGATAATGATTACGATATATATTCAGGAGATGTAGAATCAAGAAAACAAAAATTAAGAAATAATAAGGAAGAAGAAGATTATGAAAAAATAACTTCTACAAAATTAAAAGATTTCAAAAAAGATGAAGATTTGAGTGCTGGGTTAGAAGATTTAGATTTAAGTGATTTAGACAATGAAGATTGATAAAAATTATTTACGTAAATCAATAGTTGATGGAAAAATTTATCCAGTGCAAGAATTAATAAGATTTGCAAAATTTAATAACAATTTTTACTTTGATCCAAATTTTGAATTAGGTGGCCGTGGTGCATATTGTTTAAAATCAAAAGATCAAATAGAGACTTTGTTTAGAAAAAAACTTTTAAATAAAGCATTTAGACAAAATATAGATCCAGAAATTTATGAAAAATTAAGAAAAGAGGTGAATTTATGGGTAAACAAAGAAATAGTAAAAGAACATCTAATGTAAGTAGCATTAAAGAGAAATTAAATACAGTAGAAACTAAAGTTCAAGATGGAGTGTTTATTTTTAGTGGTCCTTTAACAATTGCAGAATTTAGTTTAAAAATTAAAAAAAATTCAGCGGAGATATTAACTTATTTTTTTAAAAAAGGAATTATAAAAACTATCAATACTTCTCTTAACGAAGAAGAAATAGCAGAACTATGTTTAAATTATGATTTAGACTTTAAAAAAGAAGAAGTAGTGGATGCTGAAAATCTTTTTGACAAATTAGAAGTTGCCGATGATCCTAACGATCTATTTCAAAGATGTCCTATTGTTACAATAATGGGGCATGTTGATCATGGTAAAACAACATTAATTGATCAAATTAGAAAAAGCAATATTTTAGCTTCTGAATTTGGCGGAATTACTCAACATACCGGTGCATATCAAGTTGAATACAACAATAGAAAGATAACATTTTTAGACACACCAGGTCATGAAGCTTTTACTGAAATGCGTTTAAGAGGAGCTAAAGTTACAGATATAGTTGTAATAGTTGTCGCTGCTGATGATGGTGTTAAACCACAAACAATTGAAGCTATTGATCATGCTAAAGCAGCAAATGTTCCAATAATTATATTTGTAAATAAAATGGATAAACCAGGTGCTGATGTTGAAAAAATTAAAAGTCAAATGAGCGAACAAGATATTATTTGTGAGGAATGGGGCGGACAAAATCAATTTATTTATGGGTCAGCTATTAATAATCAAAATATTGATAAATTACTTGAAGCTATTTTCTTACAAGCAGACTTGTTAGATTTAAAAGCTAATTTAAATAGGGACGCTTTTGGAACAATTATTGAATCTAAGATTGATAAAGGTCGAGGATCTGTTTCTACTGTTATTGTTGAAAATGGAACCTTAATGCCTAGAGATTTTATTGTTGCTGGCGGTCAATATGGTAATATTCGTAGTTTATTATCAATAGAAGGCAAACCATTACAAAAAGTATTACCTGGAACTCCCTGTGTAGTTACAGGTTTAAATAAAAACCCTCTTTCTGGAGATAGATTTATTGTTATTAGTGATGAAAAATTTGCAAAAAAATTAGCGGATGAAAAATTATATATTGAAAAACAAAAAGAATTAAATGAAAAAAATGCCTTTACATTTAAAGATGGTAAAAAAACGTTAAATATAATTATTAAGACTGATGTTCAAGGAACGGCAGAGGCTATAAAGCAAACATTATTAAAAATAGGCAATGAAGAAGTTTCAGTTAATGTTATAAGAGCTACAGCAGGTGAATTAACAAGAGCAGATTTATTGTTAGCTGACACTTCAAATGCCCGAATATATTCGTTTAACATTAGTGTTCCTAACGATATTAAAAAAATGGCAGAAACAAAAGGTATCAAAATTGTTTCACACAATATTATTTATAAAATAGTTGAAGAATTAGAATCAATAGTAAAAAATTTAAAAGAACCAGTTTACGAAGAAAAGCAAATTGGCTTAGCAGTTATTATTCAAAAGTTCTTTTATTCTAAGGTTGGAGCTATAGCTGGATGCAAAATGTTAGAGGGTCAAGCCAAGGAATACTGCAAAGTGGAAATTATTAGAAGAGGCAAAAGTATATTTAAAGGTAATATAGATTCTTTAAAAAGAGAAAAAAATGATGTTAAAGTTGTAGAAAAAGGTTTCGATTTTGGCACACACATTAAAGATTTTGATAAAATAGAAGTAGATGATGAATTAAAATTTTATGAGGATGTATTAGTTTAATATGAACACAATTAATCACGAAAGAAAAACTCAACTATTATTAGAATTAATCGGTAATAGTTTTTATGAATTAAAAGATTTTGACGTAGCAAATATTGCTATAAACGATGTGATTTTATCAACAGATGGATCGCATGCAAAAGTATTTATTACTTTATTTAGAGATAAAGAAAGATATTTTGAAAAAATTACAGCAATGGCTCCATTTATACGTTCAATTGTTGCTAAAACCTGAAAGTATAAAAAACTACCAGAATTGGTGTTTATGATTGACACAGTTGAACCTTCAGCTGCAAAAATTGAAAAAATTTTAAAAGAAATTAAATAGGTATAAAAAAATGATTAATAAAGAGTATGATGCCATTGTAATTGGTGGTGGTCATGCTGGAATCGAAGCAGTTTTTGCTTTAGCAAAAAGAAATTTAAAAGTTGCCCTAATTACCTTAAATATAAAAAGATTAGCAATGTTACCTTGTAATCCTTCTATTGGTGGATCTGCAAAAGGGATAATTACCCGAGAAATAGATACACTTGGAGGAGTCCAAGGTATTTTTGCTGATAAATCTATGATACAAATTAAGATGCTAAATACATCTAAAGGCCCAGCAGTTTGGTCTTTACGAGCTCAAATTGATAAAGAAAAGTATTCAGAAATTATTTTAGAAGCAATTCAAAAAGAAAAAAACATAACCTTAATTGAAGATGAAGTTGTTGATTTAATTGTGCAAAATAATAAATGTTTAGGAGTAGAAACATTACAAAATAATGAAATTCATTCAAAAGTAACAATAATGACAACTGGAGTTTATATGAACTCTAGAATACTTAGAGGAACAGATATAAAGAACGATGGACCAGATGGAGAAAAAAACAGTTCAGTTTTATCTCAAAATTTGGCTAAATATGGTTTTGAAATTCAAAGATTAAAAACTGGAACACCTTGTCGTATATATACTGATAGTATAGATTTTTCAAAAGTTGAACAAGAAGTATTAGATAAAACTGAATTACATTTTTCTAAACACTCTAATATAAGGTTAGATGAACAGACATCTTGTTTTTTAACTCACACTACTCCTAAAACAAAAGAAATAGTTTTAAAAAATTTAGATAGAAGTTCTTTGTATTCAGGTATTATTGTTGGAATAGGTCCTAGATATTGTCCAAGCATTGAAGATAAAATAGTTAGATTTCAAGAAAAAGAAACACATCATGTATTTTTTGAACCAGAAACATCTAGAGGCGATATTATGTATATCAACGGTCTTTCAACCTCAATGCCAGTAGATGTTCAGGATGAAATGATAAGATCTGTTCCTGGATTAGAAAATGCAAGAATTCAAAAATATGGTTACGCCATTGAATATGATGCAATTAATCCTCTTGAACTTTATAAATCTTTAGAATCTAAAGTTTTAGAAAACTTCTTTTCAGCTGGACAACCTAATGGTACAAGTGGTTATGAAGAAGCTGCAGCCCAAGGTTTAATAGCTGGTATAAATGCTGCAAATAAAATTCAAAATATGCCAAGTTTAGAAATAAAACGTTCTGATGCTTATATTGGAGTTTTAATTGATGATATTGTAACAAAAGGTACTTCTGAACCATATAGAATGCTAACTAGTAGAGCAGAATATCGTTTATTATTAAGAAATGATAACGTGGACGAGAGATTAGTTCAATATGCTTATGATAATAAAATGATATCTAAAACAGAATATGAAGAAGTAATTAATAAATATAAATATATTCAAAAAACAATTGAGGAATTAAAAAATAAATTTATTTCTTCAAAAAGTGAAATTGGTATTAAGTATAATGTAGTTAATGGAATTTCTTATTTAAAATTATTGGCCAACCCTGCTGTGGACCCTATTGATATTTTGGGAACAAATTATCCTTATATTGATGAAATAACAATTCAAGTTAGATTATTTGGTTACTTAAAAAAACAAGAAACAGCTGCAGAAAAAATGATAAGATTAGAAAAATTGAAATTGCCAAAAGATATTGATTATTGAAAAGTTGAAAATTTAGCAACAGAAGCAAGACAAAAATTGAATAAAATTAAACCTTCTACTATTGGCCAAGCCACAAGAATTAGCGGAATAAATCCAGCCGACATTCAAATGCTTATGTTTTATTTAAATAATAGGAAAAAATAATGAAAATTAATATAATTGCAGTAGGGTCATTATCTAGCGAATATAAAAAAATATATGATCAATACCTTAAAAAAATTTCTTTTCTAGCTAATTTAAATTTAATTGAAATTAAAGAAGTAATCAATGAAAATATTGATTTAAAAATTGCAAAAGAAACAGAAATGATTTTTTCTAAAGTTCCAAAGAATTCAAAAATTATATATTTGTCTTTAAAAGGAAAACAAATGTCGAGCGAAGAATTTTCAGATTTATTTGTTGAAGATAATATGACTTTTGTAATAGGTGGCTCTAATGGAGTTCAAGAAGATAAATTTCAAAATAAAATTAATTTTTCAAAAATGACTTTTCCTCATCAACTTTTTAGAATAATGTTAGTTGAACAAATATATCGAAGTTTAGCGATTAAAAAAAATATTAAATATCATAAATAAAGATATTTAAATATATATTAAAACAATATATAATTTTTATGGTTTATGGGCAATTACCCAAGAGGCTGAAGGGGACAGTTTCGAAAACTGTTAGAAGTCAAATAGACTTGCAAGGGTTCAAATCCCTTATTGCCCGCCATATCTAAAAATTAGTAAAATATTGAGCATAACGCCCAATATTTTTTTATTTTATTTTTATTCCTGCATTGTTCATTAAATTTAAAGCATTGTTATGATATTCAATTCTATTGTGATCTTTTGAATTAAAAGTATCTACCAAATTCTTAAAAACAACTACATCCTTATTAATATTTTTAAAATTTAAATAAGTTTTTAATGTTAGAGCAAATTGTAATATGCAAATATCTGTACAACATCCTATAATCTCAAAAGTATCAAATTCTTCAAAAATACTTTTATTTTCTATAGCAAAAAAAGAATTAGTTGTATTCTTTTTTATTATTGTTTTCGCATAAGGTTTTAATTCTTCGACAACTTCAGATTCTTCAGTACCACTTAAGCAATGTAAAGGATAAACTTCCATTTCAATATCATTTTTTGAATGATTATCATTTATAAAAACAATTTTATTTTCTTTATTTTTTTCTAAATAATTTTTTATATTAGGAACAATTTTATTGATATCAGAACTAGCCAAATTTCCTTTTATACAAAAACCCTTAACCATATCTATAACAAAAATTATTTTTTTCATTACAAACCACCTTATTTTTTTATTTATTATTAAATATAATAACAAATATTAAATCTTTATATAATATTAAATTGCTAATAAATAATTTTGTGTTTAATTGATACTATAAAATTAATAAAAAAATTAACAAATAAAAAAAATAATATATAATAATAAAGCATTTAAGCAATTAACACGTGTGTGGAGAAGTAGCTCAGCTTGGTAGAGCACTTGACTTGGGCTCAAGCGGTCGCAGGTTCGAATCCTGTCTTCTTCACCATTTATGGGGGGGTAGCTCACCTGGCCAGAGCGCCTGCCTTGCACGCAGGAGGTAGAGGGTTCGAGTCCCTTCCTCTCCACCATTTATGGCACTGTAGCTCAGTTGGTTAGAGCGTCCGGTTCATACCCGGAAGGTCAAGAGTTCGACTCTCTTCGGTGCTACCATATGCAAAAACCCATACGGGAAAAATAGTTAGGACCCATAGCTCAATGGTTAGAGCAACCGGCTCATAACCGGTCGGTTACAGGTTCGAGTCCTGTTGGGTCCACCATTTTGGGCAATTACCCAAGAGGCTGAAGGGAGCAGTCTTGAAAACTGCCAGGGGCTTCACGGCCCGCGGGGGTTCAAATCCCTCATTGCCCGCCATTATATAGCGGAGTAGAGCAGGGGCAGCTCGTTGGGCTCATAACCCAAAGGTCATTGGTTCAATTCCAATCTCCGCAACCACGGTCCAGTGGTAAAGTGGTTTAATACGCTTCCCTGTCACGGAAGAGATCGCGGGTTCAATTCCCGTCTGGACCGCCATTGGCTCTGTAGCTCAGTTGGTAGAGCAACGGACTGAAGCTCCGTGTGTCGCTGGTTCGATTCCTGCCGGAGCCACCATTTCAGAAATGACTTAACACCGAAAGGTGTTTTTTTTATTATTTAAATAATAAAAAATAGCAATTTTAGCTAGTTGTCAATTACTGTTTATTATAAATAAATTCGTCACTTAAAAAACTTTCCTTGCCACTGAAATCAACAGCAGAAATTTGAATAGAATAATTTCCGTTATTTTTTATTTCTTCAAATTTAAACTGATTTAAAGAAACTGTTTTAAATAATTTTTTATTTAAATAAATATTGTATTTTTCAATTTCATAATCATCTTTTGGTTTATTTCAATAAAGAAATTTACTATTTTTTGATTTAAATATTTTATTAATTTTTTCCGGTATTATTTTATCTACTTTTTTATAATCAAATTCATAATATCTTACATAATCAACATCAAATGAAATAGGAAAAATATTTTCATCTATACCTTTTTTGCCTGCTCAAGTTCCGCCGATTGCTAAATTAAGTATTAAATAAAATTCTTTGTCAAATGGAAAAACTTCTTCATAGGCTCTTTCCACATCCCTTTCTTTATTTTTTAAATATTTTGTTTCAAAAATTTTTGTGTTGTCAACATATCATTCCAATCTATCGGGATATCAAATAAATTCATAAACTAAAAAGCGATCTGATGAGTTTATTAAATAACTAGAACCAATTTGAGTCTTATTTTTGTGATTATGCTGACCTGTATGAATAGTTTGAAAAATTTTAGATTCGTCAAAACCGACATATTCCATTATATCTATTTCACCATAATGTGGCCATTCAATATTTTTTTTATTCACAGGCAACATTCAAATTGCAGGCCAAGTACCTCT
Organism: Metamycoplasma phocicerebrale; assembly: GCF_003383595.3. NCBI lineage: Bacteria > Bacillati > Mycoplasmatota > Mycoplasmoidales > Metamycoplasmataceae > Metamycoplasma > Metamycoplasma phocicerebrale. Next base: position 90,658 of record NZ_CP033058.2, on the reverse strand, counting down.
ACCTTTTGGGTTTTTAGCTTTAATTTGAAGACGCCCATATTTAAAAGATTTTTTATCTTTTGTAATCAGTTTAGCTGAAGTATAATGTTTTCCATGATATTCTTCTTTTTTAGCTATTAAAGAAAGTATCGAGTCTTTTATAATAATATTTTTATCAGTGTAATATTGTTTTTCATTGTTATGATTGTTTTTTCTTATTTGTTGTGTCCACTTATTTTCATCCAATTTATTATTATCGAATTCATCAGCTCATGTGCAAACTCAATTATTATCTAAGTATGGAACCTTAGCATTAGCCAAAGGTTCAATAAAATTATTTTCTTTTTTTTGACAGCTAACTAAAGTTGAAATGCATGCTATTGGTAATGCTGTTAAAAAGGATGATAGACCCAACAATAATTTTTTCATTTTTCTTTTCATAATAATCCCCAATTCATATTTTATTTTATATTATTCATATAATAATAGAAAAATAAAAAATAAAATTTTAAAAACGATTATTTTTTTGAATAATTTTATTAAAAGTAGTGTATTGTGCCAAAAATAGAAATTAAAAAAATATTATTATATAATAATAAGGCTTTTAAATTTAAATAAGAAAGGGGATTTATTATGTCAATTGCTGCGCAGGTGTTTGGATATATTGGTGCGATTATTACAGTTGGATTAGGTATTCCTCAATTGGTTTATCAACTGAAAGCAAAGAAAACAGGAAAAGTTAATTTTTTTTCTTTTTGAATTTTTTACATTGGTTTGTTAATGTGAACTGCTCTTGGAGTATGACATAATAATGACGCAACTTCAATTAGTATTTTTGTTTCAAATTTTATTTGTGGCATAATATATACTTTTACCATGTATTTTTTATATCATTTTTATTCTAAAAAAACAAAACATATGATGACTGGTGTTATTTCTTCAATATCTACAATAGCTGGTATTTATTTAATTTTATTTATAGCTTTTATATTAAGATGAACAATACCTACAAAATTTGCTAAATTAGACGGGGTAAATGCTTTGATTATTTCGTTGATAGCTCCAGCTTTTACTACATTGGCCTTTTTACCTCAATTTATTACAGGGATGAGAAAAAAAGACTTTCATGGAGTAAGCCCTTATATGGCTTTATTGTTTTTATTTAATTGCGTTGTATGATTATTACATTTTATTTTTTCAGTGGTTTCAAAAGATGCTGAATTAATTAATGTAGTTGGTATGATTGTTTGACAATGCATAAGTTTTACTATAAATTCTTTACAATTTATTTATATTAAAAAATACAGTAAAGGCGAAGAAAAAAATGAAACAATTGAAATGCAAAAAATAGATGAAAAAACAAAAGAAGTTTTATTTCAAAAATAAGTGGTTTTTAAAAATCTAATAATAAAAAAATAATGTAGGATATTTTTTTATTAAAATAATAGTTTTCCTGCTTGCAAATATGCTCTTAATAAATTGCTTTTTCCTAATTCTATACCTCCAAAGTATCTAACTATAACAATTAATTTATTTATTATTTTTTTGTTTTCAAGTAAATTGTACAAGGGTCTTCCTGCGACTCCCTTTGGTTCATTATCATCGCTGAATCCGCTTAAAATAGTGTTATTTTGTTCAATAATAAAAGCATATACAACATGTTTAGCTTTTTTATGCTCTTGTTTTATTTTTAAAATAATTTGTTTTACTTCTTCTTTAGATGAAACATTAAACAAAAAAGGATAAAATTTGGATTTTTTTATTTCTAACAACTTCATATAGATAATTATAGCAAAATGTTATAATTTAAAGATTATGGTAAAACTAATAGCTACTTATTCAGAAAGAATAGATAAATATATTACAAACAATTCAACAATAACTAGGAATGATATTCAAGAATTAATATCTCAAGGAGCTGTTTTTGTTAATGGTATAAAAATAAACAAAAATAAATATATTGTTAAAGAAAATGATGCAATTGAAGTAACTAAATTATTAGATAAACAAACAACTGTAGAACCCCAAAATATAGATATTGATATTATTTTTGAAAATGAAGACTATTTAGTAATAAATAAACCTTCCGGAATGACTGTTCATCCAGCTCCAGGACATTATGATAATACTTTAGTTAATGCTCTAATGTATCATTTTAAAAATAATTTAAGCGATGTAAATGGTTTGTTAAGATTGGGTGTAGTTCATAGAATCGATAAAGATACAAGTGGTCTTTTGATTATTGCCAAAAACAACGCAACACATAATTATTTTGCTTCTTTATTGAAAGAACATAAAATAGATAGAACATATATTGCAATAGTTGATGGCAAAATTGCTAATAAAAAAATGCATATTGATTTGCCAATAGCAAGGGATACTAAAAACAGACAAAAATTTACAGTTTCGCAACAAAATGCTAAAAATGCCTACACAATGATAGAAGTTTTAGATTATCTAAAAATAGATAATAAAGAAAAAACTCTTATTAAATGTAATTTAAAAACAGGGAGAACACATCAAATACGCGTTCATTTAAACTATATAAAACACCCTATTTACGGAGATCCAATATATAATAAAAAAATAGATGATTTTAATCAAAGGCTGCATGCTATGCAACTCGATTTTGTAGATAATAAAGGAAAAATAAAGCATTTTGAAGCCCCAATTCCTAATATTATGTTAAAAGAAATTGAAGTCAATAAATTAAATTAACATATAATATATAATTTATATTATAAAATTTTACCAAAAGGAGGGTATTATGAGAGACATAGATTTGACAACTTATTCAACAACTGATCAATTGTATGAAGATCATAAGAAAAAGTTTAGTATAAGATGAATTCTTTTTACTATATTTTTATCAATTGTAACTTTATTGTTGTTAACTATTTTTATTGAATATGCAGTTAGAAAAGAAAGTTATATTCAGAACTACCTTGTAGCTATATCGCAATCAAATTCCAAATTAACTCCAACAGAAGTTCAAGGCTTTGCAAGACAAACATATGTAAGAACATTTATTATTTCTTTATTTAGTATGTTATTAGGAATAGCTATATTAGCATTTCATTTAGTATTTTGAATAAAATCATTAAAAGCGAAGGATTTTAGTGTTTATTCGCCTTGGCTATCAAGCATATATGCTTTTTTAATTTTTATAGTTGCAATTAATTTATTTTGAGGTATAGGTAGTTTATTTAACATACAAATTTGAAATATAAATAGAATATTAAATTTAGTTTACACAATTGCCTTACCAATAGGTTATTTTGTTTTTTATTGACCGTGTGGAAAAATTATTAAAATGTTTAGATATGTAAAAATTCAAGCACAAATGCAAAATTCTGGGGCACCAAACTTTGAATCATTTGCACAAATGATGCAACAAGAAAATTCTTCAAAAATTTCTAATAATATCGATCAAGCATTTATATCAACACAAGCAGATATAAATCAAAAAAATAATATTAATTATCGTGATCAATTAAATAGTTTAGATAATGAAAAACTAATTTTAATGGCAAATAAATTAAACATTTTTGGAGCAGAAGATTTGCCTAGGGAAAAATTAATTGACAAAATAATATTAATATTTGAAACAAACGAACAAAATAAAAATTCGAATTTAAACAAAAAAAATAGCATTGAAAAAAATTTGAATAAAGATTTAGAAAATTTAGATTCTTCTAAATTAGACGATTAAAAAAATGAAAGGAAGTAACATGAACGAAATTTTATATGATACAAGTTCAAGTGCTACAAGCACACAAAAAGCTTCGGGTTCATTTTTATTGTTTTCAGCTATTGTTACACTATTGATGATTGTTAATATGTATTTGTTGATTAAATATTTCATAAACTACAAAAGAACTATTGATAAAACTCAAAAAGTTTTGAGCGAGTATCTTGTTAAAGATTATATTCAAGGCCTTAGTTTTAAAAGTAATGCATTTTTTAATATTATAATAATTGTTTTGATTATTTTTTCTCAAGTATTTATTTCTTTATTTGCATTAGTAAGGGTATACAATAGTGGCAATGTCTCGTATGCACCGGTTTTTATAGCAGCTTATGAAATTGGTTTAATAATGCTTGGTGCTTTTGTAATATCTCATTTTGTATTACGCTATGTCAAATTTAATTATCCTCAATATAAGAATACAAATGAAGATGTTTATAATGAGCTTGTTTCCTTAAAAGAATTGAAAAAGGAAGCATTAGATAAAAATTATCCTAAAAAAATTAGTATTGATTTGAAGAAATTAAGGTCATCAAATGTGTTATTACCTAATGTTTTTTCGAAATGAATTGGTTTTTATAATGATATGAGTGAAATTGAATTTAAAAAACAATATCCTTTGTTTTTAAGCCAACTTTTTAAAATAAAATATTTTGCAGAAGTTAATGAAAGTATAGAAAAAGGTAAAAGTCTTAATATTGAAAGTGAAAAAAATAAATTAACTGTAGAACCTGCTAATTTAACAAAAATAGAAAAAGAAGTTCTTTGAATGGAACAAGCAGATAGAAAAGCAAAAATATTAAAAGAGACTGAAGATTTATCAAAAATGTCTAAAGAAGAATTTAATAAAAAATATGAAGAATATGTTTATTCTGCTCGTACAATTGATCCGCTTTATCAACCTGTTTCTAAAAATTCATGATTATTTTATCGTGATGCAGAAATTGAAGATTTATTTTACAATACAAATGTGTCAATTACTTACACAATGGATGAAGGCAAAAAAATAAATGAAGATATGCTTCCAGATTTTTTAATAAAATATCAAGATTATTTAATATCTAAGTTTTTATTAAATATAGAATAATAAGTAAAAATAATATTATGAAAAAAAATATTAAATGATTGCCTTTATTAGCTTTAAGCCCGCTGTTTGTGGCTCCTATGATGGTTTCTTGTGTTAAATTTGAAAATTTAAAGTATTCACTTTTAAATTATGTAAAAAATAAAGTATTTAATACAATTAAAGATGTAGATAATTTTTTTCCAAACACAACTGATCAGGATGTTATAGCTTTAAAAAATGACTTAAATGCTTTAATACAAGACTTAAAACAAAAACGCATTGATGAAGTAAATACATTTGAAAAACTAAAAGAAGAAGCCGAAACAAGAATTTCTAATATTATTAAACGTTTTAGTGATATTAAACAACAAAAAATAGATATTATTTCTCAATATTTAAAAAATATTAATGATTTCTCAGTTTGAACTTTAGCTAATATAATAAATCCAAAATATGAAGTTTTAACTAAAGAAATAGAAGAATATTTAAAAACGGAAAATAATATAGATTACAATCTCACTATTGAGGAATTAAAAAATAAAAATATTTTATTAGAAAAATTTATTAAAGAAATTAAAGATAAAAAGATAAAAATAGATAAAAAACACCTTAATTTAAGTGGCTAAATTACCACTTTTATTTTTTAACTTTTTAAAATATAAAAAATTTATAAAAAAATATGAAACACCGGTTTAGTTGTTGTATAATTTATAAGTATTTTTCAATTTAGTTAGAAAATACCAAACATTATTAAAAAAATTATTTTAAAAATAAAGAAAGGAAAAAAATGCCTACAGTTGCTCAATTAGTTAAACAAGGCCGTAGAGATAAAACTACAAAATCTAAAGCTCCTGCTTTAGGAAAAATGTATAACTCTTTACTAAAAAAAGAAAATGCAATTCCGGCGCCATTTAAACGTGGTGTATGTACTCGGGTTGCTACAATGACACCTAAAAAACCTAACTCAGCTATTCGTAAATATGCCCGTGTTAGATTATCAAATGGACAAGAAGTTACAGCTTATATTCCAGGAGAAGGTCACAATTTACAAGAACACTCAGTTGTTTTAATTCGTGGAGGTAAAGTTAAAGATTTACCCGGAGTAAGATATACAATTGTGCGTGGAACACAAGATGCTGCGGGAGTTAATAACAGAAAACAAGCTCGTTCAGTATATGGTACAAAGAAACCAAAAAGTAATTAATTAAAAAGTTAAATTAGAAAGGAAAAAATATGTCAAGAAAACATAAAGCACCAGTTAGAGATGTCTTAGCAGATCCAGTTTTTAACTCAAAGATTATTACTAAATTAATTAATACCATTATGTTAGACGGGAAAAAATCTGTTGCTGAAAATATCTTATATAACGCATTTGAAATTGTAAAAGAAAAAACAGGAAAAGATCCATTAGAAGTATTCAATATTGCTTTAGAAAATGTAAGTCCTCAACTTGAAGTTCGTTCAAGAAGAGTGGGTGGATCAAACTATCAAGTTCCATGTGAAGTTAGTGCAAAAAGAAAACAAACTTTAGCTCTAAGATGAATAATCCAATATTCAAGATTAAGAAACGATAAAACTATGGAAGAAAAGTTAGCACATGAAATTATTGATGCTTCAAATAAAATGGGTGGCGCAATTAAAAAGCGTGAAGATACTCATAAAATGGCTGAATCAAACAAAGCATTTGCTCACTTTAGATGATAATAATTTTATCAATTTATAAGAATAGGAAAAAATATGTCTAGAGAATATAAATTAGAAGATTATCGTAATATTGGAATTATGGCGCATATTGACGCTGGTAAAACTACAACCACAGAAAGAGTTCTATATCATACAGGTAAAATTCATAAAATAGGTGAAACACATGAAGGTGCTTCACAAATGGATTGAATGGCCCAAGAACAAGAACGTGGTATAACAATAACCTCAGCTGCTACAACAGCTTATTGAAAACATAAAAGATTAAATATAATTGACACCCCGGGCCACGTTGACTTTACTATTGAAGTTGAACGTTCACTACGTGTATTAGATGGAGCAGTAACTGTTCTTGATGCACAATCAGGTGTCGAACCACAAACTGAGACAGTTTGAAGACAAGCAACAAACTATAAAGTGCCTAGAATTGTTTATGTTAATAAAATGGATAAAATGGGTGCAAATTTTAAAGCATCAATTGAATCTTTAAGAAAATTATTAGGAGCAAATGCGCATGCAATTCAATTAAACATTGGAGAAGAAGCTCAATTTATGGGTGTTGTAGATTTAGTGACTATGAAAGCTTATGAATTTGATGGTTCGGTTGATGAAAATGTCAAAGAAATTGAAATTCCAGATCATTTAAAAGATGAAGCACATTTATTGCGTGCTTCGCTAGCAGAATCATTAGCAGATTTTGATGAAGAAATTATGGAATTATTATTAACTGAACAAGAAGTTTCTGCCGAATTGCTAAAGAAGGCGATTAGAAAAGCAACCTTAACATCTACATATTTTCCAGTAGTATGTGGAACATCATTTAAAAATAAAGGTGTTAAATTTATGTTAGATGCTGTTGTGGATTATTTGCCTAGCCCATTAGATATTCCAGCTATGAAAGCTTATAAAGGTGATGAAGAAATTAATATACCAGCTTCTGACGATGAATTCTTTTCATCATTAGCATTTAAAGTTATGAATGACCCATTTGTAGGAAATTTAACATTCTTTAGAGTTTATAGTGGAGTTATTACAAAAGGCTCTTATGTTGCAAACTCAACAAAGGGCGAAAAAGAAAGATTAAGTCGTATTTTATTAATGCATGCCAATTCAAGAACTGATATTGATGAAGTTAGAACAGGGGATATTGCTGCAGCTGTCGGATTAAAATATACAACAACTGGAAATACATTAATTGATGATAAACATAAAGATATAGTTTTAGAAAATATGAATTTTCCAGAACCAGTTATATCTCAAGCTATTGAACCTAAAACAAAAGACGCTTCTGAAAAATTATCTTTAGCATTACAACGTTTAGGAGCTGAAGATCCTACATTTAAATACTATACAGATGAAGAAACAGGCCAAACAATTATTGCTGGTATGGGAGAATTACACTTAGATATTATTGTTGATAGATTAAAACGTGAATTTAAAGTAGAAGTAAGTGTTGGAGCACCTCAAGTTTCATATCGTGAAACGATTACTAAATCAGCAGAAGTTGAAGGTATTCACAAGAAACAATCTGGTGGTAAAGGGCAATATGGTCACGTATGAATTAAATATGAACCTAATCCAGATGGAGGTTTTGAATTTGTTGACAAAATTGTTGGGGGTAAGATTCCTAAAGAATATATCAAGTCAATTGAAAAAGGTCTTAGAGAAAAAATGGACATTGGTATTCTTGCGGGGTACCCAATGATTGACATTAAAGCAACATTATTTGATGGTTCATACCATGAAGTCGACTCTTCAGAATTAGCATATAAAATTGCTGCTTCTAAATCGCTTACAAAAGGTCGTGAACAATTAGGAACAGTTTTATTAGAACCAATTATGGATGTAGCTGTTGTTGTTCCTGAAGATTTCTTTGGAGATGTTATGGGTGATATTTCAAGAAGACGTGGGCAAGTTCGTGATAACGAAACAAGAAATGATGGAGCACATGTTATTAAATCTTACATTCCTCTAAGCGAAATGTTTGGTTATGCAACTCAATTGAGATCTATGACTACAGGTCGTGGAACTTACCAAATGTGATTTGATCATTATGAAAAATTACCTCGTAATTTAGCAGATGAAATTATTAAAAAACGTGGTGGAAAAGTTTCATCTGATGAAGAATAATTTAAAATAATATATTAGAGACGCAAACATTTTGTGTTTGTGTTTTTATTTTTTAAGTATAATTTTTTTAAAAGGTAAGTATATGGAATTAACTAAAATTAAGAGAAGATTATTGCTTTCATTTGGAATTATAATTTTGTTATTAGTTTCTATTTCATTTGTTGGCGGATGATTTTCTATATCTAATAAAATGACAGAAGCTTTGTCTAAATTAACACAAAAAGAAAAGGAAAGAATTTTTAATTTAGATTTATTGCCAACTGTTTCAGGGGCCTTTTTTCAAGTTAGATTTACTTTTACATATGTTTCAAATATTCTTTTAGGCGCATCATTGATTTTGCTAGCAATAATGCCAAAATATGTTTGAATTAAAAGACTATTTTTCTTTTCAATAGTTTATATAACTATTACATTTACTATTTTTTGATTTATTATTGTTCCATATGTTTATTTCTTTGTTAAAGAAAGTAATAAAATACCATTAATTGAAATAATTCTTACATTTTTAGTTCATTTAATTAATCCTATTATCGGAATATCATTTTTTATTACTACTAGAAAAACGATAGTTTTAAATAAATATGATTTATATTTGTCTTCTTTGTTTTCATTTTTTTACTATTTTTTTACTGTAGCCGTTTACTTTGTTGGTATTAAGGTAGTCGATGAATTTTTGACTAATTTTAAAATATCTGAAAAAGAAAAAAACGGTTGGGATATATATATAAAACTTCAAATTACAATTTATCCAATGATGAATTTTAGAGAACCATGGGGTTATTCAGGTGATAGTATATTTTTAAAAGTTTTATTAAACTTAAGTTTTCCATCATTGTCTGTTTTGTTTACTATTTCAGTATCATGGTTTTGAAAAAGTGTATGTAAAATAAAACTTTATAATGAAAAAATAAAAAAAGATCAAGATTTTCTTAAATATAATAAATTTATAAAATTGTAAATTTTAAGTGAATTAATTAAAAACAAAATTTGTTTTTTTGTTTACCAAAATATGCAAAATAATTTGCTTTTATTGCATTTTTAAATACAAAAACAATTTTTTATAGGATTTTTCAATTTTTAAGTTTTAAAAGTATAAAATTAAATAAATTGAATTGCTTTTGGAACGAATATTTTAATTATTAAAATTAAAATAATGAAATATATAAAATGGGTAGGATGATATTATGTCTTTAATAAAGAAAAAAAAATATAGAATAACTTTACTGGTACTAGGTTTTTCTGGTTTGGGAGCCATAGGTATTGGTTCCGTAGTATATGCTTCTAATAAAAAAAATGCCAATGGAATAAGAATTAATAATTATAATGGAGCTAATCCAAATATTTTTGATAAAGGTATTGCTGATACAGACAATGCCAATGTTTCTTCATCAGATCAAAAACTAAAAGAAGCCCCAAAACCTCCAATTACTAAACCTGAAGATAAATTAAAACCACCTGTAGTAACACCAACTCCTACCCCTAAACCTAAACCTGATCCAAAACCTAAACCCCAAAACCCTGGTACCCAAATTATAACTATTGAAATTAATGGAGTTAAAGTATTAGCTGAAGTTACATCTCCTCCAAGTCGACCATTAGATGAAAGAGATATTAAAGCTGGTATTACAAATAGAAACCCTTATATTAGTACAATAGTTGGTGACATCAAAAATATTAAAGTTACCGATGAATTACGTAATGCCACTATGAAGAAATTAATTAGTTCTCCTGGAGCTGGGTTAAAAAGCTATTTTCCAAATTTTGTTGAAGATTTAAATTTAAAAAAAACAGAAATGTTTGACCCTGAACAACATATTAAAAATAATCAGCTAATTTGACAAAAATTGTTAGATAAATTTAAAAGATTACTTGATAGTCCTAAGGTAGTGAATTTTTTATTACCTGAAGCAAAGATTGAATATTTAAAGCCAAAGCAATTTTCAAGTGAAAATATTAAATATGCTTGATTAATTAAAAATTTAGATTACTCAAAATTTACGAAGTTAAGCAAGGGCGCCGAAGATAATCTTAAACAAGGATTTACTGCTTCGCCAGACAATGCTTATATTAATGAAAATGGAGAATTGGATTCTTATTCATATTCTCCGGCCCCAGGTTTTAATAAAGTTACTTCAAAATTAGAAAGAGACAATAAAGAAAGAAGAGTCTTTGGAATAGAGGGTTATTTTGGAAGAAGTCCTGATGATATATCTCAAGGTATTTATAAAGGCTGAAAAAAAGAAAACGCAACAAATGATCCTAAATTTAGAGAGTTTAATATAGGAAATGCTGATGGTATTTTAATTTCTAAATTGACAAGAGAAAAACCAATTGAAGGCAAATTAAATGAGGGCTATGTTATAGAAATAGATGCTGCAAATTATAGTGGTTATTTAAAAACAAAGGACTTAATAGAAGGTTTGAAACGTAAGGGGGTTAAAATAACTTCTTATCGTATTAAAAATATGGGTAAGAAAGATGCTAACCAAGAGTTTAAAGAAATATTAAGAGCCTTGCCTAATGAGTTACCACAATTAGAATTATTCTTTGATCATAGAGCAACTAATACTTCTTCATTGGTAGAATTAGAAAACAAACATATTAAGGAATTATCATTATTTACTTTAGGAAATTCTTTATTAGATGATTGATCAATAAACCCTTGAGCTCTTAAAAATGTTGAATGAGTTAATACAATTGATTATAACGTTAGTTGGGAAAATAAACAAGGAGCAGATATAGCTTCTAGAATCACTTTTAACACTTTAGCATTTGAAGAATCAGATATTTTAAATGGACCTGATAAGTATTCAAGAATTAATAAAGGGTTAAGAATGGCTTATTATGTAAGAAATAATGAAAGCGTATTTCAAGGTGGAATGGGACCAGGTTTAAATCCAGATAATAACGAAGGCGGTAATAGTTATCCAACTAGACTAGATCTTTCACGAGCACAATCTATTAGATCCTTAAAAGGATTGAAATTTTATGATTATATCAAATCATCTAATCAAAGACGTAAATTGAAAAATCTAAAATTATTTAGTAATAAATCTTATTATGAAATAAGTGGGAACGATCTTGATGGAGGACAATTTGATTCTGTTATGGCAATTGGCGAACCAGGAATGCCACCAACAAAAATTGAATTTAGTAATGGGTCAAATACTATAGGCGTTGCAATTACTAGTTCTCAAAGATTGTCATCATCTGCTTTATCAAATTTAAGTTATTTATTTAATTTATCTAGACTTGATAGAAAAGTTAAGGTTCCAGTAGGAGCTTTTGAATTAAAATCTCAATTAGAATTAAAAGGTTATAGTGTTTCATTTAATGATGGCGCTGAAGATACATTTAACTAATGTATACAAAAGAAAAATAGGTAATATATGAAAATAAATAAAAAAACAAAATTATTTTTAAGCTCAATAGCAGGTGTAGTAATTTTTGCTTCTCCAATTTTTTCGCTTATCTCTTGTGAAAATAAAAATAGCAATTCAAAAATATCGGTTGAAACACTAAAATCTAAAGTTGAAGATTTAAAGAAAAAAATACATGAATGACAACAAAAAGACAATAATGCTATTAATGAAAAATCATTTGTAGAAGCTCAAAATCTAATTGCCGAAATAGAAAAAAATATTAAAAATAAAGATTTAAAAGAAGAAAAAATTAAAAATTTTGATAAACAAATTGATGAATACAAAAAAAATATTGATAAAAATATTAATAATTTAGACAATATTGATCACAATACTGGTAAACCGAAAGCAGATAAAAATTTAGACTATTCAGATAAACAATTTGAAGAAGATATAAAACAAATAGCGCCTTTATCAGAATTAGAAGAACATTTTATTTTTTCTTTTGATTTATCAGGAAACAATAAAAAATCAATTTATCCTTCTCAATTGCAACGAAACATTTCAAGCTTAATTTTAAAATTCAAAAAAGATGATTTAAATGCAAAAATAGAATTAAATGTTGATAATGTAATTTTAGAAGATAATGCTAATATGACAGGGAATGCGAAATTTAATATTGTATTAAGAAACAGGGCTACCAATACTACTAAAAATTTAAATATTTTATTATCTGGCTTAGCTAATAATCCTGCTAATCAAGATTCCGAAGGGAATTATCCCAACTATAAACAAGGCAATAATTCAAATATTAATCAAAATGAAACAAGTAAATATATTGCGATGGACCAAAATAAACGTTTTGAATATGATAATAGCAACTATATGCAAGGCTTGAAACAATATTTACAACTTTCTGGCATTAATTCAATCAATGATTTAAGACCTTCTTTAAATGCTACAGAAGAACAAAAAAAGATTTTTAATGATTTAGCAGCTACTGTTAATCAAGATTCATATGATAATGCAGCATATAAAGGTTTTAGTTTAGTTTCTTATAAATCAAATGGCCAAATAGATGGTATTGAAATTAAAGATGGACCCGAAATGGGGAAACAGGGTTCTTGAGTTGATAAATTAGGTCAAAAAGACCCTAATAAAATTAATGGTTTAGCTAGAATGATACTAAATGACCATTATTTAAGAATGGCTATGCAAACATTTTCAATTTCTTTTTCTAATTTTAAAGATTTTAAAGAAGATATTAGTAAACTACAAAAAACTATTGAGTACTGAAAAGATCCTAATAATAAAAATGAATATGATAAGCTTGTAGCTCAAAAAATAAAAGATCTTGAAAAAAACAAGGAAGAAGTTAGGGCAGAATGAGATGATAGGATTCATAACAATAAAGATGTTCATTTAATAGAAGGATTAAAAAAACAAAAACAAGAAGCCTTAGAAGAATATGATAAAGCTATTGCAGATTATAGATCTCGCAGTCCTCAAGATGAAATTAAATTGTTAGAAGCTCAAATTAAAGATTTTAAAAAAAGAGCACAATCCAAAAAAGAAATGACAACAGAATCGGGAACAATGTGAATATTAGATTACCAAATAGATGATTCTAAGAAAAGCGATTCAAATTGATATCCAACAAAATGATATTTTGGTACAAATTCACATGTTGCTAAAGCTATTACTAATAATTTAAATGGTTTTTCAATTACTAAATTAAGATCAGATATTAAAGTGGGTCAAAAACTTCGTATATCACAAATGGATGATAATATTGTAAATTATAACTTTAATGATACTGGTGCAATTAGAAAAGTATTTGATGGTATTGATTATTTACAAACAAGCCCCTCTATGTATTTAACTGAAAAACAAAAAAACGAGTTATCTGATGTTGAAGAATTTGCTGATTTTGCTGTTTTGGAAATTGATTTTTCAAAAATTAAAGATTATTCTGCATTATCTAACGACCTTTTAGTAAATGAATTTGATAAAAACGATTTTAACTTTGCTAATAAAATTGCAAAAACAATAACAAATGATTATGCAAATGAAGAAAATAAATTAAATCATATTAAGTTTAGAAAAAAATCTTATTTAACAGATTACAAAGCGATAGATTTTCCTCTTAAAGGAAATATAAATGACTTAGACCTTCTTTATATTTTAGGTTGACCTTCTTCAAAAGAAGATTATTATTTAGAAAAATATATAGATGATGATCAAAGAAATAGAGAATTTCAATCAGGCGGAAACTTTAGTTTGTGAACCAATAGCCAATCTAAATATTATGGTATTAAAATTAACGACGGTTCTTATTCAAAAGAACAACTTGATCGAGGAGACTGACTATCGTATCAATTAGGATATAGAACATTTACTAATATGCCAGGGATAATTGACACATTTATAGGAGTTCCAAAGTTAGGAAAAGACTTTTATTATGTAGATGGCAAAAGATATGTCAATATGGCCTTAGCTTATAGTCCTCGTCGTTATGCACCAATTGGCGGGGCCTCGGGTTCTTCTGTTAGAAATCAAAATAATGAATTGATGGCTGTATATTATGGTTCAAATAAATTTATAAATGCAGGTTTAGCAGTAGCACTAAGATCAGAAGGTTTTGATTATAAAGGTTTATATGGAAGATATAATTTACCACAATATGACTTGATTTATGGTGGTGGTAGGGAACAAAAAAATTCTTATAGACAAGCTTTAAAAAACTTATATGAATCTCAAAATATTAAGACAAATCTTTTTAATCAAGGTTTGGAAGAAGAATTTGTTCCTGAAGATTTCAAATTCTAATTTAAAACGACAATAACACAATCTAAAATGGTTGTGTTTTTTAAATCAAACTTTTAAATTTAGGCTTTAATAAATAATTATCAGAAATTTATATAAATATATAAAATTAAAAAATATTTTTGTGGTAAGATATTAGCGCAATATATTAAGACAGTAACGGCATAAGCTTAATAAAGTTACCGAGTATGTTTACTTTTTTACATATTGCATAATCAAATATAGGAGGAAAAATGAGCGCTTTAAAAGATGCTAAAGTTTTAGTTGTTGATGAAATTTCTAAACACTTAAATGAGTCAAAAGCTTTTTATGTTGTTTCATATAAAACATTAGATGTTGTTTCATTACAAGTAATTCGTAGAGAGCTTGCTAAAATAGGCGTTTTATTAAAAGTTTATAAAAATCGTTTAGTAAAACAAGCTTTATTAAAAAGCGAACAAGCTACATTAAATGATCATTTACTAGGCCAAAACATTTTTGTTTTTGCTAAAGAAGATGACCTAAGTGCACTTAAAACTTTAGTTAAGTTCAAAAAACAATTCCCTGCCTTTCAATTAGTGGCTGGAATTTATGAAAATAAAGTAGTAGATGCAAAAGCATTAAACGAAATATCACAACTTCCTTCATACGAAGAATCACTTATGATTCTTGGAAATTCATTGCTTACACCAATTAAAAACTTAGCAATTGGGTTAAATGAATTAGTTAAACAAGGAAAAGTATCAGAATAATTAAACTATTAAGGAGAAAAATATGGCTAAATTAACAAAAGAAGAATTCGTTTCAGCACTTAAAGAAATGAATATTAAAGAAGTTATGGAATTAGTAGAAGGATTAAAAGAAGAATTTGGAATAGATCCTACCGCTATTGTTGCTGCCGCTGCACCAGCTGCTGCCGGAGAAGCTGCAGAAGAAAAATCAACATTTAACGTAACATTAAAATCAGATGGTGGTAATAAACTTGCTGTTATTAAAGCAGTTAAAGATTTATTAGGCTTAGGATTAATGGATGCTAAGAAATTAGTAGAATCAGCACCAGTATTATTAAAAGAAAACGTTAAAAAAGAAGAAGCAGAAGAATTAAAAGCTAAATTAACAGAAGTTAAAGCTGAAGTTGTTTTAGACTAAAAAATAATATAACAAAAACGGGCTTAATTAAGCCGTTTTTGTGTTTTTATTATATATATAACGCACATATGCGTTATACTACAAAAAATATAAATTTATACAAAAAATATAGATTATAAAATTATAAATTATTAATGAGGTTAGATATGATGAGAAAATCACAATACGTTTTAAGAAAATTTGGTCCTATTACAGAACGTAGAGACTATTCAATTAGTCAAAAGAAATTTGAAACCCCAGACTTTTTAAAAATGCAAAGAGATTCTGTTAAGGATTTTTTAGAAAAAGGTGTTGAAGAAGAATTAAAAAATATATATCCAATTGAAGCACATGGTAAAGTGAGAATTGAGTATGTTGAAGGTTCAGCCAAATTTCAAATACCTAAAAAGTCGGAGTTTGAATGTATTAAAGAGGCAAAACAAAAAGGGTCATCATATCAAGGTAAGTTAACAGCTTTATTAAAACAAGTTAATGAAGAAACTGGTGAAGTAAGTACAGCTGAAGTTGTTTTTGCTGAAATTCCTATTATGACTTATGGAGGATCGTTTGTAATAAATGGTTCGGAAAAAGTCATTGTGTCTCAATTGATTAGATCAACTGGAGCTTATTTTGGAGTTGGTGTTAGAAATAAACAAGCTAATGATTTATTTAATAAAGTAGAAATTATTCCTCAAATAGGTTCGTGAGTTGAATTTTATCATAAGAACAGTCAAAATATCATTGATACAGTTAAAGTTCATATAGATAAGAATAAATCATTTTTATTGACTACTTTTTTAAAAGCTCTAGGTTTTACTGAAAAGGGCATTAAAAAAATGTTTGGAGAAATTCCTCAATTAAACGAAACTTTAAAGAAAGATAAAACTTCTGGTACTTCTGATGAAGAAATAACAAAAGATGCTCAAGAAACTATTTATCGTTTAATTAGAAAAGGCGATAGAATGACAGCTGATTCAGCTAGAAATTTAATTCCATCAACATTATTTAATGAAAAAAGATATAGTTTAACTGAAACCGGTCGTTTTACATTAAACCGTAAATTAAATATAGCCGAAAGACTTGCTAATTCATATTTAGCTGAAAATATTGTTGACAAAGATGGAGAAGTAAAATATGAAAAAGGCTTATTTATTACATGAGAACTAGCTAGAAAAATAGCTGATGAGTTTAGATTAGGCATTTTACCTTTGTGAAAATTGCCAGATATAGATTCAACTGTTTATGGAAATCAATTACAATTAAAAGAAAATGAAGGGTTGGAAAATCGTTTATATGTTTCACGTGTGTGAATTTATCCTACAGAAAACGATTTAATTAATGATACTAATAAAGTATTAGTTTTAGGTAATGATCCAAATTCAACTGAAAACTTTTTATTAATACCAGATTTAATAGCTACAATTTCTTATTACTTTAATTTACTATTTCATATAGGTGTTGATGATGACCCTGATTCATTAGTAAATAAAAGAATTGTAACAATTGGAGAATTATTACAAAATCAATTTAGAATTGGCTTGATAAAATTAGAAAAAAATACTCGTGAAAGAATTTCGACAAAGGAAACGGTTAAGATTACACCAAAGAATGTTACGAATAATAAACCAATATTTAATCAATTTAAATCATTCTTTAATACTTCTAAACTTTCACAATTTATGGACCAGTGTAATCCATTAGCAGAAATTTCAAATAAGCGTCGTATTACTTCATTAGGACCTAGAGGTTTAAATCGTGATACAGCTCAATTTGAAGTTCGGGACGTTCACCCAACTCATTATGGGCGTATTTGTCCTATTGAAACTCCAGAAGGTCCAAACATTGGGCTTATTCTTAACCTAGCATCATTTTCGGACATAGATAAATATGGATTTATTAAAACCCCATACTTTAGAGTAAAAAACAAAAAAGTGGATTTTTCTAAACCTGAATATTTAACAGCAATTGAAGAAAATGGATATACATTTGCACAATCAACTGTTAATATTGAAAATGATGTAATTGTTGATGAATTAGTAATGGTTCGTCGTGATAATGAATATTTAGAAGTTCCAGCTTCAGAAGTAGATTATGTAGGTGTTTCAAGCCGTCAAATGACTTCTATTGCAGCTTCTGCTATACCATTTTTGGAAAATGATGACGCCAACCGTGCCCTAATGGGATCTAATATGCAACGTCAAGCCGTGCCCGTTCTTTTTCCAGAAGCGCCTTTAGTTGCTACAGGGGTAGAAGCAGATATAGCTAAATATTCGTCGACAAATATAGTTGCGAAATATGATGGGGTTGTAACTTATGTTGATGCGGCAGTTGTTAAAGTAAAAAGAGAAGGTTCAAAAACTATTGATTCATATTATTTAAGAACTTTTGAAAGATCAAATCAAGGAACTTTAATTCATCAAGTTCCTTTAGTAAAACTAGGTCAAGAAATCAAAGTTGGAGATTTATTAGTAGATGGTCCATCAATGAAAAATGGAGAAATGGCCTTAGGAAAAAACGTGTTAGTTGGATTTACAACTTGACATGGTTATAATTATGAAGATGCAGTTGTGTTGTCTGAAAGACTAGTAAAAGACGATGTTTATACTTCTATTCATATTGAAGAACAAACTATTCAATTTAGACATTCTAAGGCAGGAGAAGATATATTAACCACTGAAATTCCTAACGTTTCAAACTATTCAAAGCGTTTTCTAGACGAAAACGGGATAGTAAGAGTAGGTTCAGAAGTTTCAGCTGGAGATATATTGGTTGGTAGAACGTCTCCTAAAGGAGAAGAAAACCCAACTCCAGAAGAAAAACTAATGGCAGCAATTTTTGGTCAAAAAACAGCTTCAAGAAAAGATACTTCATTAAAAGTAAAACACGGTCACAATGGAACTGTTGTGGATGTTGAAGTTTTAAGTCGTGAATTTGGAGACGCCTTAGAAGATGGAATTGAAAAAATAGTAAAAGTATCTATAGCTCAAAAAAGAAAAATTAGAGTTGGTGACAAAATGGCTGGACGCCACGGTAATAAAGGTGTTGTATCTATAGTATTGCCTGTTGAAGAGATGCCTTATTTGGAAGATGGTACACCTTTAGATATTTTACTTAACCCACAAGGGGTTCCTTCTCGTATGAATATTGGTCAAGTTTTAGAATTACATTTGGGTCTTGCGGCTAAAAAATTAAATACTAAATTTGTTACACCAATTTTTGACGGTATAACTCATAATCAAATTAAAGAAATTCTTGAGGAAGCAAATATAGATTCATCAGGAAAAACAGTAGTTTATGATGGAAGAACAGGCGAAAGATTTGACCAACCCATATCAGTCGGTATTATGTATTATTTAAAACTTTACCACATGGTAGACGACAAGATGCATGCTCGTTCAGTTGGTCCATATTCATTAATAACCCAACAACCATTAGGAGGTAAAAGCCAAAATGGTGGTCAAAGATTTGGTGAAATGGAAACATGAGCAATTGAATCATACGGAGCAGCTAATTTATTACAAGAATTATTAACCTATAAATCAGATAATATTAATGGACGTAATCAATTATATAATTCGTTAGCAAGAAGAACAAAATTGCCAAAACCAGGCATGCCTGAATCATTTAACGTTCTAGCTTACGAATTAAGAGGGTTAGGAATTAAATTGGAAACACATGATAATACATACAGCGAAGATGATTTAGAAGCTGAAAGAATTGATACTAAATATCAACAAGATTGAGATGGAGGAGCAGAATAATGAAAAACAATTTAAAATATGATCTATTAGATGAATCAAAAATTGCAAAAATTTCCTTATCTTTAGCAACCCCTGAAGATGTTGAAAGTTGATCACATGGAGAAGTAACTAAACCAGAAACTATTAACTATAAATCATATAAGCCAGAACGTGGTGGTTTGTTTGATGAAATTATTTTTGGACCAATGATAGATTATCGTTGTCCTGTTTGTGGTCATAAATGAAAAAAAATTAATGAAGGTTCATATTGTACAAGAACTGAATTATGTAAACAAGAAAAAGTACAAATTTTACCTAAAATAGCTCGTAGAAATCACATGGGTCATATTAAATTAAATAGTCCTGTTGTTCATTTTTGATATTTTAAAGTAGATCATTCAATTTTATATAAATTACTAGGTTTAAGAATTTCAAGCAATTCATATAGTAAAATAGTTCGTCGTGAGGAATTAGAGAATTTAATTTATTATAAAAACCATATTGTTGTCGAAGACGGAGGCTTAAAGTCTTTACCTAAAAATTTAATTATTGAAATTAATGATGCTGGTGTTATCTATAAAGAAGCTTTAGAAGAATTATTAACTCGTTTTGATCCAAACAAAAAAGAAGATAAAGAAGCGTATGAAGATATTCAAGACACAATAAATGAATTGGTCGAAAAAGCTACTTCAAAAATTGGTCAGGAATATGGTATTGACTTTTATGAATTAAATGAAGTTATAGAGCATTATTCAGATGCTAAAATTATGACTGGCGCTTTAGCTATTGAATATTTATTAAAAAAACTAGATTTACAAGCGGAAAAATTATATGTTTCTAATCAAATTAAAGAATTAAATGAACAAGAAGCAAAAAACCCAGATAAATTTGCAACAACCACAAAACAAACAAGAGAAAAATTATATAAAAGATTGCAAGTTATTAATGCTTTCATAGAATCAAAACAATCTCCTACAAATATGTTAATTTATAACTTGCCTGTAATTCCGGCGGATTTAAGGCCTTTAATTCAATTAGATGGTGGTAGACATTCAACATCAGATATTAATGAGTTATATCGTAGAGTAATTATTAGAAATAATCGTTTACAACAATGACAAGAAAAAGATGCTCCTAGACTAGTTATTCAAAATGAATTGCGTATGATCCAAGAAGCAGTAGATGCTTTAATTGATAATCAAAGAAGAACACCAAATCCTGTTTTATCAAAAGACAATAGACCATTTAAATCTATATCTGATGCTTTAACTGGTAAAAAAGGTCGTTTTAGACAAAACCTTTTAGGAAAACGTGTTGATTATTCTGGTCGTTCAGTTATAGTTGTTGGTCCGAGTTTAAAAATGCATCAATGTGGAATTCCTCGTGAGATGGCTGCTAAATTATTTGAACCATGAATAATAGCTCGTTTAATAGAAAAAGAAGTAGCTACAACTATTAAAAATGCTAAAAAAATAATTGAAGACCAAAACCCTATTATTTGACCTCATGTAGCTGAAGCTATAAAAGGAAGATTAGTTTTATTAAATCGTGCTCCTACCCTACACCGTTTATCAATTCAAGCCTTTGAACCAGTATTAGTTCGTGGAAAAGCTATAAGATTACATCCATTAGTATGTACTCCTTTTAACGCTGACTTCGATGGTGACCAAATGGCTGTTCATGTGCCTATTTCTGAACAAGCTTTATTAGAAAGCCGTGAATTAATGCTTGCTAATAAAAATATTTTAGGTCCTAAAGATGGTGAACCTATTATCAATCCTTCACAAGATATGATACTTGGTTTATATTATTTAACTTTAGAAGATAAAAACGCTAAAGGCGAAGGAAGGGTTTTCGATAATTTAGATCACTTATTACGTGCATTAGAAACCAAAACAGTTGGTTTACATTCTCGTGTTGCTTTACCAGCCGAAGAAGTAAAGAGTTCAAAAGTATTTTCATATCACGATACCGATAAACAACTATATGTTATTTCTACAGTAGGTAAATTCATTTTTAATAATGTTTTTCCAAAAGATTTTCCATTTATTTTTGATAATAAAGTAACAAAAGCAATTAACCTTGAGGAATACAAAAAACAATTTAATGAAAAATATGTAGTTGAGGCTGGAACAAATATTCCTGAATATGTTAAAAAACTAGAAACTCAAGAAGCTTTCAACAAGAAAAATATTGCCAAAACCATTCGTTATATGTTTGATAATTATGTTTCTACAATTAGCATTGCTGATGTTGCAAGTGTAATAGATAAAATTAATGATATTGATGATGGCGATATAGTAGTTGAATTTTTAAAACTAAAAACTTATAAAGGGCAACCTTTAGATAAATCACATGCCGATTTATTATCTGAATTTACAATAGAAGAAAAGAAAAAAATAATGGATTCAGATGAGCAAAGAGCAAATGATAAATTAATACCTTTAAGTGCCAAAGAAAAAGCGCATTTATTAGATACAGTTTGATTTAAATATACAAATATTGTTGCTTCTATTCTTGATAATATAAAACAATTAGGATTTGATTATTCAACTACTTCTGGAATTTCAATTTCATTTTCAGATATTCTTGAAACTCATAAGAAAAAAGAATATATAGCCGAAGGTGATGAATATATTAGTAAGTTAAAAGAATTCTATAATTTGGGTTATATAACTGATGATGATAGATATTCATTAACTATAAAAAAATGAGCTGAAATTAAGGAAGATATACAAGAAGAATTAGAAACAATAATAAAAGAAAATCCAAGAAACCCAATTATTACAATGATTAATTCAGGAGCTCGTGGTAATATTGCTAACTATGTTCAACTAGCAGGCATGCGGGGATTAATGGCTAACAATACCAAAACCACTAAGGCTGATGCTAAAAATGACCGTGTTGTTCGTTCAACAGTTGAAGTTCCGGTTAAATCATCATTTATCGAAGGGTTAACAGCTTTTGAATTTTATTCATCAACCCACGGTGCTAGAAAAGGTCTTACAGATACTGCTCTTAACACTGCTAAATCAGGTTATTTAACAAGACGTTTAGTGGATGTTGCTCAAAATATAGTAGTTAGAGAAGAAAATTGTGGTTCTGAATATGGATATATAGCAAAAAATATTATTGATACTAAAAACAATCAAATAATTGTGTCATTAAAAGAAAGAATTGTAGGCCGTTTTTCAAACAAACCAATTTATGATAAAAATGGTATTTTGATTTGTGATAGAAATGCTTTAATAACAAATAAAATAGCTCAAAAAATAATTGACTCTGGTATTGAAGAAGTGGAAATAAGATCTATTCTTGGATGTAACACACGTAATGGCGTATGCAAAATGTGTTTTGGAAATGACTTAGCTACAAACCGTGTTGTTAACATAGGAGAAGCGGTAGGAATAATAGCAGCTCAATCTATAGGAGAACCTGGTACTCAATTAACAATGCGTACATTTCATACCGGTGGGGTTGCAGGCGTCGAAGATATAACTGGTGGTTTTACTCGTTTGATTGAATTAATTGATGCCCATGAACAACCATGAGGCAAACAAGCAACTATTTCGCCTTATCAAGGTAGAATTTCGAATATAGAAAAACAAGAAGATAAAGAAAACAATTATACTATTACTATCGAAACCTTAAACAATGAAAATGAAATTGTTAAAAAGCAAGTTTCAGTAGAAACTAATAAAAAGTTAAGAGTTGAAAAAGGCCAAGAAGTAAGAATAGGTCAAAAGTTATCAGAAGGTCCTATTGTTCTTAAAGAATTGTTAGCATTAACTGATGTTATAACAGTTCAAAATTATTTATTAAAAGAAATTCAAAGAATTTATCGTATTCAAGGTATTGCTATTAGTGATAAATACATTGAAATTATTATTAGACAAATGATGTCTAAGGTTGTAATTAGTGACCCAGGAGAATCTAAATTCTTTGCCGGAGCTATAGTTGATATTTTTGATTATCAAGAAGAAAATGCCCAATTATTATCAGAAAACAAAAAACCAGCTTTTGGTAACGTTGTAATTAAGGGGGCTAAACAAGTGCCTTTATTGTCAGATTCATTTTTATCAGCAGCTTCATATCAAGAAACTTCAAAAATTTTAGTTAATTCTGCTATATCATCTAGAATTGATAATTTAAGTGGATTAAAAGAAAATATTATTCTTGGTAAAAAAATACCTTCAGGAACAGCATTAAACACTTTTGAAGAACATTCGAAATATGATATTAAACCTTCTATTAAATATTTTACAAACTTTGAAGAATCAGAAGAACTAGAAGAATCAAATATTGATGAAGAAAATGTTATTGATATAGATGCATTAACTCAAGAATATATCGAAGATTCTCAACACATAAAAGAAATTGAAGATGAAGAAAATGATCTATTATATGAAGAAGAATTTGATGCAGAAGATATCAAAGATAACTTTGAAGAATAATAATTTATAAATTAAAATGCAAGTCTAATTTAATTATATTAGTTATAGGTTATAGACTGCATTTTATTTTTATAAGTTATTTTGGAAAATAATTAATTACAAAAAAATAAAATAAATGTTATTTATAATTAACTAATAAATTTAAAGTTTAAGAAAAGGAAAAATATGAAAAAATCATTAAAAGTGAGAAATGCTATGATTACAATAGGTTTTATTAGCCCAATTTTATTTACACCTATTTTAGCTATTTCTTGTGAAAATACACAAATTAAAAAGGATGCTCAAAAAGTAGTTATTAATAATTTAAAAAAAGCTACAACCAAACCTTCAGAATTAGATAAAAACTTAGCTCAAGAATGGTTGAATGATGAAAAACAAAATGAAGTAGCAAAAAAATATAATTTTGAAGTTTTAGAAGTTATCAATGTTAACGATAAAGAAGGAAAGTTAACTTTAAAAATTAGAATGACTGAAAAACTTTCTGATAAAGATTTAAAATCAGGCAAAAAACCCGCTATCTTAGAACTAAAAAAAGATTTTGTAGGATTTAAAAAAATGCCTAATTCTACAAACGAAAATTTAACTATAGAACAAGAATTAAATAATGAATTGCAAAAAGTTAAAGTTAATAGAACTGAAAAAAAATTAAAAAAAATCAGAGCTACAGCTTTAGAAAGTAATTTTAATGAATATTTTAATTTTAGTAATTTTGATCAAACAAAATTTGAATTACTTTACAAAGTAAATCAAATTACACAACAAAATAAAGAAGACGGTACAGCTACATTTGAATATTGATTAAAGAGCTTAAATAGTTCAATAGAATCAGAACATAAAACATATTCTGTTGAGGGTTTAAAAACCCTTTCAGAAGAAGCACAAAATGAGGCTGGTCTGTTGACGATAACAATAAAAAATAAGGAAACCATTGCTGTTAAGCAAATTCAAGATGAGCCTCTAAAATATATAATTTTTAGTGAGTTTAAGACTAAAAATCATTTATTTAAAATTGGAAAAGTAAAAACTTTAGATTCTAAACCGAATAATGGTGAAATATCCATAAGTGTTGAAATCCAAAATGTAAAAAGTGAAATAGTATATTTAGAAAAAAATTTCAAAATTGAAGGACTTAAAAAAGTTAGTGAATAATATTTTTTATTTATATTAACACTGGAAAAATATATTTCTAGTGTTTTTTTTATCTTTTTTTGATAAAAATTTTTTATTTTTTGTAAAAAATAACCCTGTAATAGCATTAATATATCAAATATAAATTATAAAAGTCAATTTAAACATATAATTATTGTAATCAAAAAATTTGATTAAAACATATTAGAAAGAGGTTATATGAATAAAAAAGCCAAAATCATATTAGGTTTATTGTTAGGAGGTGCTTTGGCCACCGGTGCCGGGGTAACTGCAGCATTTTTAGCATCAAAACCTAAAAATAAACAAATGGCGAAATATCCAGATTTAGGTATTACTAAATCAGATGAAGAAAAAGCTAAGAAATTAGATGTAACAAAAGATAAGGACAATAAAGCTTTAAAAGATTATATCGATAGTGTTATAAACGCATTGAATAATGGAGCTGAAAATGCTCCTAAAGCAAAATCAGAACAAGAATATAAAATAGCTAATGATTATTTAGAAAAATCTTTAGAATTTGGTGAATCTGGCAAAGAAATACTAAAGCAATTTTTAGATAAACTTCCTTCCGATTCTCCCAAAGCAAAAGAAAACAAAGAATTAAAAGAAAAATTGGAAAAAGCATTAGAGGATGCAAAAAAAGCGAATAAAGAACTAAAAGATAAATTATTAGTAAAAGAAGAAATAAAATCAATAAAATTAAAAACAAATGAAGAAATAAAAAATATTGAAGATTTGATTATTTTAGCTGAAATAAAGCAAAAATTACAAGATTTAAACAAAATATTATCAGAATTAAATGCAGCTAAACAAAAAGTGGAAACACTAAAATTAGATGAAGAAAAACAAACAATTTCGAAAATAAAGGAAACATTAGATAAATCTATAGCTGAATTAAAAGTTAAAGAACAAGCTTTAGAAAATGATCCAGAAACTCAAAAAAAGGCAATTAAGGATTATTTAAACACATATAAAAAAGATGTTAAAGATGCTGTTGAAAAATCTCAAGCTACAACAACCATTGATTCTATGGAAAAATCTGTTGAGAAACTAGATAAATTAGTAAAACTAGGACAAAAGATTGTTATAGATGCTAATAAATTAGGTTTAACAGCAGAAAAAACTGAATATGAAACAGAAAAAGAAAAAGCTAACACTGAATTAATGGCTTTAAAAGCAAGATTAGAAGCTAAAAAATTAGCAATTCAACAAGCAAAAGAAGCGGCAGCCCAAGCATTACAAAAAGCAAAAGACGCTATAAAAGCAGCTAGAGATTCAAGAGATGAAGCTAGTTTAGAAAAAGCAATAACAGATTTGAATGCAGCTATTTCAGAAATGAATGATGCCAAGACAAAAACAGAAGATCAAAATTTAGATAAAGAAACAAATGAATTAAAAAATGCTTCTTTAGAAGCAAATTTAGCATTAAATGTAGCTAAAGAAAACAAAGAAAAAAGAGCAAAAACTAAGGGTTTCATTAATGATTTAGATGTAAAAATTACAAATTTAACAAACGCTTTGGCAACTAATAATAAACAAAATATTCAATCAGCTAAAGAAGAATTAAAATTGGCTTATGATAAAGCCAAAGAGTTTTATGATACAAATAAAAATAATGAAGTTATTTCTAATGATTTAGGTCAATTAAATCAAAAATTAATTTTATCTAATACTCTTGATGAAGAAGCAATTGGCAAGATTGAATTATTAAAACAAAAAGAACAACAAATAAAAGATGACATAAATAAAGCTAAAAATGATTTAGCAACAGCCCAAGCAGAAGCGACACAAGCTTTAAAAGGAAATGATATCAATGCTCTAAAAGGGGCTAAAGAAAAATTGGCTAAGGCAATAGCGTTTGCCGAAGAAACAGAAACAAAAGCTAGAAATAATAATTTTGTTACAGAAGCAGATGAATTGAAGGAACTAATTAAATCGGCTAAAAATAAGAAAATTGAAATTACAGATAAAATTAGCGGAATAGAATTAGATACTCTTCAAGCTAAAAAAGATAAATTTAATGAATTAACTACAAAATTACAGTTAGCAATTCAAAAAGCAGAAGAAGCTTTAAAAGATGAAAATAAAAATAATTTAGAATTATCTAAAGAAGCGTTGGAAGAAATAATAAAGGTTTTAAATGAATCAAACGATTTAAAAGAAATATTTAAAAATCAACACAATGATTTTAATATGGAATATGATGCTCTTTTAGCAAAAATTGATATTGCAAACCCATTAAAGAATCAATTGTTAATTTTGAAATTAAAAATTGAAGAAGAATTAAAAACCCTAGAGCAAAAATTAAAAATTGAAGAAAAAAATATTGAAGATAATAAAAAGCTTTTTGAACCAAATAAAAATAATTTGGAAAAACTAAAAGAAATTAAACAAAAAATAAGTCAAGTTCAAGCTAGATTAGTTCCTTTAGGTTCTAAAGTTAATAATGAATTTAGCAATCCTCAATATAATAATGTTAAAAATTTATATGAAAAAATAAAAAATGAGGCAAACTTATTTAATATTAAAGTTAAAGAAAAAATAGAGGAATTAGAAAAAGAAATCAATAAATCAAAAAGTAAAATTCAAACAGCTTTAAACGAATTACAAGAGGGTCTTGTAAAAACAGAGAACGACAAAGGAACTTTAAGATTGGATGGATCTACAGGTTCAATTCAATTTTTAGAAGACAAGATAGCATTGGCTTTGAAAACAATGGAAGAGGAACAAAAAAACAAAGATGAACTTGAAATTAAATTATTACTTGATAATTTAAAATTAAAAATGGAAGAAGCAAAAAAGAAAGTTAAAGAATATAAAGAATCTTTAACAGAAATAAAGGCAAAATTGGATGCTGAATTTGCTGCCATTAAGCAAAGAGACAATGATATAAAAGGAATTTATGAAGAACCAATTGGTGAAATTTCAACAGCTTCTAATACTTATATAGGATTACAAGGAAAATACGAAGTGATTATTTCGGATTGAGAAATCTTAAAAGAAAAATATGGGTCAAGCGAATACAACAAAACTGAAATTGAAAACTATGATAAAAAATTAAAATCATTTTATGAAAATATTAAAAATAGAAAACAAGAAATATCAGATATAATGGAATTAAAGGTTAGCATTAATAATAAAGAATCTAAATTAGCTTCTGAAATTAATGTATCTAATATTACTATAGAAAACCCGGTAAATGGATTTAATTTTACTTTTGAAGAAAAAGATCTAAAACCAAATGACGAAAGTGGGAATCTCGAATTAACAATTAATATAACTGGAAAATTTGAAGCTATACACAAAATAAATAATATTTCAGGTTTTAAAAATATTACTATCCCTAAAAGTGCTAGAATAAAAAAAGATAAATATTTTGATTTCGTTTTATTCTTGTTTAATAAATCGAAAGAAGATACTAGCGGAGCTAATGTTGAAGAAAAACTTTTAAAAGCGCTTAATGATAATTTCTTACACATAAAAAAGAATTTTATGGAATATAAAATAAATTTAAAAGATTATGTCGGATGAGATAGTTATATTTTTACTAACAAAACAAAACATCCTTATATAAATGTAAGTTTCTCAGAAGGAATTAATAAAATTTCTACTAGTGAAAAAAGCATTGAAATGGCTATTATTACTGGCAAAAAACCTGATGGAAGCTTTGTATACAAAACAATAGATGATGTTTCTTTACAATATGAAGATATTGTGATTACGTTTTTCCAAACAATGGGCAGATATTTTAATTCGTTAAATATAATGAAGAATATTTATAAATTTGCGAATATCGAATTAGCAAAATATTCTAATAAAGTTAGTGAAATTGAAGAAGATATTCAAAATACTGTTAACAAATTATTTGAAAATAATTTTAGTCATGATGCTGATGTTGAAAACTTATGATCAAAATGAAAAAATAATATAAAAATAGATTACAATCAAATTTCTCAAGAAGAAAAAATCAAAGTTGGTAAACATTTTACTGAGAGCGATTTTCTAATAGATTATGCTATTATAGGAATTGAATTTTATTTAGATGAAACTAATAAAAAACAAATATAATGATTAACATTAAAAAAATATCAAATTTTATATAACAACCCCAAAAGTTGGTCTAAAAAAATATTTTAAATTATTTAGTGAATGGCATCTTATTGTTTAGGTGCCATTTTTTTAATTTTGCCATTATTTTATTTTTATTATAATACTTTATATATTTGGCGTTGAAGACTTTACACAAAATTCTAAATAGCGTTCTTAAATTGTTAACTTTTTTTGTTTTGGTTTAAGAATTATTTTTTTATTTCTTGTTAGAATCTTCTTTATTTATATTTTTTAAAATATAAAAATATGAGATTTAGCAATTTCAAAAAATAATAGCTTTTTATCTAAAGGATATTTTAGCCTTGATTCATATAAAACAATTATTTTTTCTTTTTTTGTTGCTCTATCCTTTGTTGAACTAAGGCTGTCAATTTTTTTAGCAAATCATTTTCTATTTCAAGCTGATCATTACACTATTCTAGTTTTTTTATTTTATTATTTTATCTATTGTTGTATTTTTTCTTTAAGTTTTTTATTTAAATTCATTTTACAAGGCCTTCATATTTTTGTTTTAAGAGCTTTATAATCTAAATTTAAATATTTTTTTATTCAACTATAAATAACACATAATTTATGTTAAATTTTATAATAATATCGTGAATAGAGTGACAATTTTCAACTAATTTAATAATTCAAATTTTAAAATTAAAGGAATAGTTATTTTTTTATTCTTGCTTAGGAAATTATATTTATGTATTTTATATTAGAGATCTAATAGTCACTATTGTAGTTTTTGCTACATTTATATTTCACATAAATTTTTAATGCTATAACTTTTAATTGAAAGTTTGATTATTTATATTTTGTCTTTATTTTTTTAACTTCATAATAAAACCCCTAAAGTTATTTTGTTGTTTAGCTCAGCTTTAGGGACTATATTTTTGATAGTATTTTTTATTGCTAAATAAAAATATTTATTTATATTAAACTTAAATTGAATTAAATGTTTTTGTTATAATATTAGGGTTACTTATAGAGTAACCATTCTGAGAAGGCTTAAACTTTTTATAAAGTGCCTTAAAGATGTGACAAAATATAAGGAGGCTTAAATGTTTGCTATTATCGAAACAGGTGGAAAGCAACTAATCGTTAAAAAAGGCGACGTTATTTACATCGAAAAAGTAGAAGGCAACGAAGGTGATTCAATTACTTTTGATAAAGTTTTAGCTATTAAAGATAAAATTGGAACACCTTATTTAGAA
Organism: Metamycoplasma phocicerebrale; assembly: GCF_003383595.3. NCBI lineage: Bacteria > Bacillati > Mycoplasmatota > Mycoplasmoidales > Metamycoplasmataceae > Metamycoplasma > Metamycoplasma phocicerebrale. Next base: position 60,084 of record NZ_CP033058.2, on the reverse strand, counting down.
AAAGCTTCTGTTTTAGGAACAATTGAAAAACAAGGAAAAGCAAAAAAAATAGTAGTTTATAGACACAATGCCAAATCAACACATAAACGTAAATTAGGTCACCGTCAACCTTATACAAGAGTACAAATTACAGAAATTAAGGAGAAATAAGACATGGCACATACGAAATCTGGTGGAACAACCTCTAATAGTAGGGACTCGGCTGGTAGAAGATTAGGCGTTAAAGCTACTGATGGTCAATTCGTAACAGCAGGTAGCATTATCTATAGACAAAGAGGAACTAAAATTTTCCCAGGACAAAATGTAGGACGTGGAAAAGATGATACTCTTTATGCTTTAATTGATGGAGTTGTTAAATTTGAAAACAGAATTAATAGAAAATTTGCTTCAGTTTATCCAGCTGAAACAAAATAAAATATATATAAAAATGATTGGTTAATGCCAATCGTTTTTATATATAAAAAACTCCCGTAAGGGAGCAAATACGGCAGCCATAAAGGCGCCTTATTTTAGTACATACTATTCTTAAGCAATACAAATAGATTTATTAGTACCTCTTTTATTATACATTAATAAAAAAAATATTAAACTAATAATAGTTAATTTTTATTTAATTTGGAAAAAATATTATTTTAAGGAGTTTGAAGTGAAAAATAACGAAAAAAAGATTGATGTTAGTTTAGGATTTGATTTAGGAATAGGTTCAGTTGGGTGGGCTATTATAAATAATTATAATAATGAGGTTTTAGAATTAGGATCTAGATTATTTAATGAACCACAACTAGCTTTAGATAGAAGAGAAAAACGGTCTATAAGAAGGTCCCTAAGAAGAAAAGCTTATAAAAATTTACAATTTAAAAAGTTGGTTTGAAAATATAAAGAATTATTTGGAATTAATTTATCTTCACTAGAAGAAGTAGATGAAATTTATTTAAAAATGTCTAAATTACATTCTAATATTCTTCATTTAAAAGAAAAAGCATTAAAAGAAAAAATAACAAGTGAAGAAATGATTTGAATATTGCATGATTATCTACAAAATCGGGGCTTTTTTTATGAAGTCATAGATGAAGAAAGTGAAAACAAAAAAAATATAGAAGTAACTATCTTCGACACTAAAAAATATAAATATCCTACATTGTTTCAAAAAGAATTTTATGATAAACATGGTTGATATAATGGAATTGAGTCATTTGAAAATGTAAAATTTTCTCATAAGCATTGAAAAGAAGAAATAAGTTATTTATTTTTAATTCAAGAACCACAATATTCGAAAGACAAATTAGAAAATTTTAAGAAGGACTTTTTTAAACTTTATGACTTTATAAGAAATTATGAATTTGGTCCGGGAAGCATAAATAGTTATAGTCCTTATGGTATTTATGAATATGATTCCAATAACAAATTGATTCAAAAATATAATTACATTTGAGAAAAAACTATGGGTAAATGTAGTATCTTTTCCGATGAATATTGCGCTCCTAAAAAGTCTCCTAGTGCAGAATTATATGATTTATTATCTAATTTCAATAATTTGCGCCACTCTAAGGCTAATGATTGATATTTAACAGTTGAAGATAAAAAGGACATTATAAACAAATGATTAGAAAAAATAGTAAGTTTTGATAATGATTCTTCTAATAAAAAAATAAAAATGCCTATTTTAAATTATAAAAGTATATTAAAATATCTTAAAGATGCTAAACCGGAAATAGCTGATTTATTAAAAGAGGAAGATTTTAAAAATAATGATTTAGAAATAACAAAACTCGAATCTTTATTTCAATTTTTATTAATTTTTAAAAAAAATAATGCTAATTTAAAAAATTTAAATGTAAATAATATTTTTAATTTTGCTAAAAAACTTGATCTAATCTTTGATGATTTAGTTAAATTTAAAGATATAGATAAAAGATATTTGAAAGTGAATAAAAAATTTATAGATTTTTTTAAAGAGTATTTTTCTAATCAAGAAGATATTCAAACCACTATTTTAGAAATAATAAAAAATTCAAAATTCAAAACAATCAAAAATCATTCTATTTCCTTGAAAGCCATTTATTTAGTTTTAGATGATTTATTAAATACAAATAAAAATTTATCAAATTTTAAGTTTGATAAAAGTTTTAAATTATATAATGCTATTTTAGAAAATGAAAAATTACTTCAAGAAAAAGGATTATTAAATTCAAAAATAAAATCTAAATACTTAGATAGTTCGTTTTTAAAAGATTTAGTAGCGGCTCCAGCTGTAAAAACGTCTATAGCAGAAACCATCAAAGTATTTAACCAAATAATTAAAGAATATAAAAATAAATACAATATTTCTAAAATAGGTATTGAAATGCCTAGAGATAATAATTCAGATGAAGAAAAATTAAAAATAACAACTCAAAATAAACTAAATAAAAAGCGTTTTGAATTAATATCAAAAAGAATATTTGAGTATTTAGGAAAACAATATGATATTAATGAATTTAATTTAAAAACAAAACAAAAATTATTGTTGTATTTTCAACAAGATGGTTATGATCCATATATTAATCAAAAACTTGATCTTTTTAAAGTTATTAACGATTCCAGCTATTCTGAAATAGACCATATTATACCTTATAGCATTAGTTATAATGATGCTATTACAAATAAAATATTAGTATTAAAATCTACAAATCAAAATAAGGGAAATAGAATTCCTAGAGAATATTTAACTGAAAAACAATTTGAAAAATTAATCGATTTTTGTAATCAAAAATTCACTTCTACTAAAGATAACCCATTTTTTGACGCTAAATCTAAAGAAGCAGAGAATAAAAAAAGAAATTTATTGCATGAACTTATAACTGAAGATGATGAAATCGAATTTGCAGCAAGAAATTTAAATGATACAAGATATGCAAACAAAATGTTTTTAGAAAAATTGAATAATTATTCTGAAATAAATGATAAACCTTTTAATGTTGTTACAATAAGAGGCAAATTTACAAGTTTAATGAGAAAATTAGGGGGTCTAAGTCCAAAAGATAGAAATCATTTTTCTCATCATGCTATTGATGCTTCAATTTTGGCAATAGTGGCAAATAATTATAACCCAAGAGCACAAAAACTAGCTTTTAAAGATCCTAAATATTTGGTAAAAAATCATAAAATATTTGACTTTGAAACTGGAGAATATATTTGTGAATTTAAAGATTTAAATTTAAATGCAATAAAAATATCAAATATAATTAAAAATTCAATGACTGAAGTATTTGATGAAAAGAAAAATTTAACTAAAACAAAATCAGACATTATAGATAAAATTAGGTATTCAAGAAAGTTGATTAAGGATTATAATATTGAATTATTTAATGATACTATTTATTCTTTAAGAGAGGATTCTAATGGGGATTATAGAAAAATTGAAAGAATTTCAGTATTTGATATATCGCCAAAAATTATTTTAGATGAAGAACAAAAAGAATTAGTGTTAATGAATAAATCGCATCCACAAGAGTTTGCAAAAATCAACAAAATATTTTTTGAATATAATGAAATATTATTTAAAGAAAACAATTCTAAAAAGATAACCTCGAAAGATATTTTAAATAGATATACTTTTGATTTATTTAAAAACTTTAAAGAAGAATTATGCAAAGATCCTAATAAATATGAAGAAGAAGCCAAAGCCTTTTTAAATAATGAAGAAAAAAGAGCACTAATAATAAAAAATGAAAATGGCTTTTCTTATGTTAAAAAAATAAAAATTTTTGGAGACAAAATTGATATAAATAATGTAAGTTTTATAAAAAATCAAGATAATAAAAGTTTTAAGCAATCATTCAATTGGGTTGCCTTGCTATTATACAAAGATGATAAAAATAAATATACATACTTACCTGTAAATGCAAAAATATATCATTTTAATAATAATAAGCAAATAAATTTTAAAGACGAATCCATATATTTACAAAAAGAATTGAAAAAACAAAAAAAACTTAATAAGATACCCTTAGATAATAAAATAATTGATGTATTTTATAAAGGGACAATGTTAATAGATTGTTCAGAAATTATTAAAGACAAGCAATTAATTTATATAAGTGGAGCTACCAACGGTAGAATAGAATACAAGTATTGCTCGCATTTAGAAAAAGACCATGATTCCAACAAAATTAAAAGAAATCTTAAAACAGTCAATTCATTATTAACAACATATGAAAAAATAGATAAATCAGTTTTAGGCTAATTTTAAAAATAAGAAAAGATAAAAAAGTAAACTAGGACAAAAAAAGTTAACATAGCTATATAGTGAACCCCTAAAGTTGGACCAAACAACGGAATAACTTTAGGGGTTTTTATTATGAAATTAAAAAATGAAGAAAAAATAAAAATAATCAAACTTTCAAATGAAGGTTATAGCATTAAAGATTTATGTGAAATGTATAATGTAAGCAAAACTACAATAGCGACTATTAGATCTCTATATAAAATACATAAATATGATTTCTTAAGCAAAAACAAAAAAAATAACTATTCTTTTAATTTTAAAATTTGAATTATTAAATTAGTTAAAACTGGTCGCTCTATTCACGATATTGCTGTGAAATTTAACATAAATTCTGGTGTTATTTATAGTTGAATAAAAAAATATTTAAATTTAGATTATAATGGTCTTAAAAGAAAAATAGGAAGGCCATGTAAAATGAATTTAAATAAAAAACTTAAAGAAAAAGAAACAACAACAGATAAAGATAAAAAAATAAAAGAACTAGAAGAACGTAATGCTCAGCTTGAAATGGAAAATGATTTGCTAAAAAAATTGAGAGCCTTGGTTCAACAAAGGAAAGAGCAACAAAAAAAGAAAAAGTAATTGTTGTATATGAATCAAGGCTAAAATATCCTTTAAATAAAATGCTATTATTTTTTCAAATTGCTAAATCTACATATTTTTATATTTTAAAAAATATAAATGAAGAGGATTCTAACAAGAAAGAAAAAAAATTAATTCTTGACATTTTTAATAAAATAAAGCAAGGTATGGATATAGAAGAATAACTTTAGAACTAAAAAATAGAGGCTTTATTATCAATCATAAAAAAGTAAAACGATTAATGAGTGAGCTAAATATATACGGTAAGCAACCTAAAGCTAAATATAAATCATATAAAGGCGAAATTGGCAAAATATGCAAAAATCTTTTATTAAAAAAAGTTGTTGACAAGAATAAAAATATTACTTATTTTAATAGAGATTTTCAAACTAGCAACATAAACCAAATTTGGAGTACAGATGTTTCAGAATTTCATATTGCTTCTGGAAAAGTATATTTATCACCAATTATAGATGCAAATAGTCGCGAAATTATATCTTACACAATATCAAGAAGTCCAAATTTTAAACAAACTATTGATATGTTAAAAATTGCCTTTAAAAAACACAAAAATTTAAATGGTTTAATTTTGCACTCTGATCAGGGTTGACAATATCAAATGAAAGAATATAGAGATATTCTAAAAGAAAAAAACATTCTGCAAAGCATGTCTCGAAAAGGAAATTGTTATGACAATTGTATAATTGAAATTTTTTTCGGAACAATGAAGAATGAAATGTTTTACGGTCATGAATATGAATTTAAGTCATTAGATGAATTAGAAAACGCAATGCACAAATATATAAAGTATTATAATGAAAATAGAATAATAACAAAATTAAGAGGAATGACACCTAAACAATATAGATGCCATTCGCTTAATAATTTAAAATAATTTTTTTAGTCCAACTTTTGGGGTTCACCCTACTTGACACTGTTATCATTTTTTTTAGGCGGATTAGGTATTGATAGATTTTATGCCGGAAGAATTGGTTTAGGAGTACTTAAAATATTCTTTGGTTTTGGAATTTGACAACTAATAGATTTTATTCTAGCAGTTGCAGGTTTACAAAAAGATGCTAATGGAAAATTAATTTCAGAATGAAATCCTGGCAAAACAAGTACCAATAGCTAATTTTGCTATTATTTTAATTAAAAATCAAGCAAGTTTTATGTGCTTGATTTTTAATTTAAAAACTTGAAATAAACATTGAAATTTTATTTAAATTTAAATGTCCTTAAATGAAATATCAAGTGCAACACATAATTGTGCTTGATGTTTTTATTATATATTTAAAATTTTAAAGTTTGTAAAAATATATGTTTTTTTTGTTTTTATGTATTTTTTAAACAATTTAAATAAACAAAAAACACCGTTTATTCGGTAGAAATAAATTCTAATTTATTTATTTGTTAATTATTAGCTTAGATGTAATTTTCTTTTAAAAATAGTTCTTTTGAAGATTTTCAACCAAGTATTTCTCTTGGCATTTCATTTATTTTATTTGAAATATTTTGTAACGTTTCAATGTTGATTGTATTAAAGTTAAAACCTTTTTTATATTCCCTTCTAATTAAACCATTTCAATTTTCATTTGAACCACGTTGAAATGATGCATAAGGTTCAGCTCGATAAATTTTTATTTTTAATCATTTGGCTAATATTCCTATTTTTTCAAATTCTATACCATTGTCAATTGTTATACTTTTAACAATTAAACTATTTTCTTTTATTAGCTTGCGTAGTTGAGTATTAATTTCATAACCTGATTTACTTAAAACAAATGTTGCAAAGCCTATTCTTGTTTTTCGTTCTGTTAAAGTTAAAATATTTCTGAAACCAGTGCTGCGCTTGCCAATTACTAGATCAGCTTCTCAATGACCATATTCTTGTCTTAAATCTATAGATTTAGGTCTAGTTCAAATCGGAAAAACATAGCTAGCGCTTGTAACTAATCTGCTTACAACTGAAGCTGTTCGTTTGCCGCCCTTTTTATAAAAACTCCTTAATCTATTATGTTTTTTAATTGTTCATTGATTGCTTTTTATCCAATTAAAAACAGTTCTTAGTGATGGTAATTTAATTTTAAAATTAGTTTTAATATAGTGATATGTTGATTTTATACCAAAAAACTTTTTGTCATATTTTTGAATAAAAATGTTAGTAAATTCTTTATAGCTAAAATTAACATTAAATCTAAACATATATTTATGAGAATGTCTTTTAAACGATTTTATATTTGCTGCACAAGAATCATAATTTCCAGTTAAATCAAGATTTCTTTTTATTTCTCTAGAAATGGTTGAAGGACTTCTGCGTAATCGTCTAGCAATTTTTCGTATTGAATAGCCATTATCCATTAATTTTTTGATAAAAAATCTTTCTTCATAAGAAATGTGAAAATATTTTTTAAATGCTTTATAATTCATATTAGGTCTCCTTAGGTGTTTTTTGTGAGGCCTTTTTTTATTTTTTTAAGTAGAAAAAAATTCAAGCAACCTCACACTAATATTTTATCAATAAAGTGTTGCACTTGAATTTTCAATTCAGCAATGTTGAGACATAAAACTCAACATTTTTTATTTTTGTATTGATAATTAATTTAATAATATATCTTTTTAATTAATCTTATTTTTTGATTTTTATTGTTAAGCATTTTAGTAAAAAATAACCATTAGTGTTTTGTGGTATAATGATTTTAATAAGTTTCTAGACTTAATAAAGTAAGGAGAATTATGTACGGCTTAGTTTTTTATTTAAAAAAAGAAATACTAATGAGAGAATATGATCAAGGCGAAAGTGATTATAAACAAGCATATGAAGATATAAGAGATATTTTAAGACATTATGGATTTCATTGGTTGTCAAATAGCTTTTATTTTTCTCGTTCAATAAATAATTTGTTGCAAATTACTAAGGCACTTCAACATATAAAATCAATTTCATGATTCAAAAAAGCTTTGGTTTCTTTACACGTTTTTAAAATGGAAGACTTATCAAACTTTACAGAATATATAATAGGCGAAGAATAAGACTTAGTCTTATTTTTTTATAAAAAAAGCTAGATAAAGCTAGCTTAATCAACAATCTTATAATGTAAGTTATTATTATTTTTTAAAGCATTTTGTAGAAATTCTTTAAGTTTTTGATTATTAACTTTCAAATTAACTACTTGTGAGTTTTGTTGCCCTTCATAAAAGAAAAGTTTCTCTGAAGCGTTGCTAATTTTATCGTGTAATTCTAAATTAACAAATTTATTTAAAGCTAAAGCAGACTCTTCAATAGTATTAATATTATTTAAATTAATAGTTGTTAATCTATTTTTAGCTAAAACTCCCACACTCAATTTCTTTAAATCTTTTAAATCATCTAAATTAATTGAATTAATTTGATTATTTCAAAAAGCACCTTCTTCTATTTCTTTAATTGAACTTGGTAAAACAACAGCTTGCAATAAGTTATTAGCAAATGCATCTTTTTTAATTTTTATTAATTTGTTAGATGCTATATCAAATGTTATTTCTTTTAATCCTAATCCTAAAAAAGCACCTTCTTCTATTATTTCCAAAGATTTTGGTAAAATAATTTTTTCAATATTTATTTGTTTAGTTAATTGGTTAATAATCCCGGCCGGAGGTGTTAGCACCCCGTCTTTGTTGTTTGGTGAAATTGCTTTTATTAATAATTCTGATAAGGCGGCATATGAAAAAGCGCCTTGAGGTATTACTTTTATCTTTTCTTTACTCAAGTCTAATGTTTTTGTATCTTTATTGTAATTTTCTCTACCTTTTGCCCCCAATACAAAATCCTTTGCAAACTCATTATAAGCTTCTTTATTTCCGCAAGAAACAAGAGAAATTGAAGTTGCAAAAGGTATAGATAAACCCGTTAATGTTAATAATAATTTTTTTGTTTTTTTCATAATTGCTTATTATTTTACCATAAACTTTATTTATACTTTTAAAATATAAACTAATAGTTTATAATTCTAGTCATGAATAACTTTAAACTTTTTTCTAAATTTCAACCTTCAGGAGACCAACCTCAAGCTATACAAAAATTAGTAGACGGTATAAAAAATAATAAAAAACATCAAGTTTTATTAGGAGTTACAGGTTCTGGTAAAACATTTACTTTAGCAAATGTTATAGCTAAAACAAATAGGCCTGCTTTAGTTATTAGTCATAATAAAACTTTAGCTAGTCAATTGTATACTGAGTTGAAGGAGCTGTTTCCCGAAAATAGAGTGGAATACTTTATTTCTTATTTTGATTATTATCGTCCAGAGGCTTATATTGTTTCTTCTGACCAATATGTTGAAAAAACCTCTAAAAATAATAAACAAATTGAAGCCATGAGAATGTCTGCTGTCAATGCTTTAAGTACAAGAAGGGATACTATTGTTGTTGCTAGTGTGGCTTCAATTTATGGAGAATTTAATCCACAAGAATATCGAAAACACTTTTTTCCTTTAAGTTTACATCAAAAAATTACAAGAAAAGAAATAATGAGAAATTTAGTTAAATTGCGTTATGACAATAAAAGATTTTCTCCAAATATTGAGCAAGGGGAATTTAATAGTTTTGGGAACATTATTACATTAAGCCCTGGTTATAAATTCGATTATAATATTCAAATAGAATTGTATGATGATGAAATACAAAGTATAAATTTTATTGATCCAATAACGAAAGATATTGTGGAAAAAAAAGAAGAAATTACTATATTTCCTTCTACTACATATTTAATAAATATGGAAAATATGGAGCAAATTTGCAAAGAAATTGAGCAAGAAATGCTTGACCGAGTAGTTTTTTTTAAAGAAAAAGAAAAATACATAGAAGCTCAAAGAATTGAAGATAGAACGCGCAATGATTTAGACTCTATTAGAGAATTTGGCTACACTAATGGCATGGAAAATTATGCAAGATATATGGATGGTAGAAAACAAGGTCAAAAACCATATACTTTATTTGATTATTTACACAAAGATACAATTATATATATTGATGAAAGCCACTTAATGCTACCTCAATTAAAAGGTATGTATGAAGGAGATAGATCAAGAAAAGAAACACTTGTTAATTATGGTTTTAGATTACCTTCAGCTTTAGATAACAGACCATTAAAATATAGTGAATATCAAGATATTGATTTGCCTAGAATTTATTTATCTGCTACCCCAGGCGATGAAGAAATTTCAAATGCAGATGGAGAAGTTATAACTCAATTTATAAGACCTACAGGGTTGCTAGATCCAGTAATTGAAATTAAGCCAAAAGCTAATCAAATTAATATAATTCATGATTTGTTAAAAAATCAAATTTCAAAAAACGAAAGAACTTTAATTTTGACGCATACTAAAAAAAGTGCTGAAGAATTAGCTTATTATTTAAAAGAAAAAAAGTTTAAATCTGCTTATATACACAATGAATTTAAAGTGTTTGAAAGAAACAATATTTTAAATGGTTTAAGACTTGGAAAATATGATGTTGTTATTGGAATTAATTTATTAAGAGAAGGAATTGACTTACCTGAAGTTAGTTTGATTTTAGTTTTGGATGCTGATGTTACAGGATTATCTAGAGATAAAAGGTCGTTAATTCAAATTGTTGGTAGGGCAGCTAGAAATGACCATGGAAAAGTTATATTTTTTGCTGATGAAATGACTCAAGCTATGAAAGATACAATTGATGATAATTTATTAAAAAGAAGTATTCAACAAAAATATAATACTGAACATAATATTGTTCCTCAAACAATAATAAAACCCATTCCTAAAACAATACAAGATGTAGCTATGAATTTTAAAATTCAGGATGTTGGAAAAGAACCAAATGCTTATAATAGAAAGTATATAAAACAATTAATTAGAGAAATGGATGAAGCTGCAAAAGCTAGAGATTTTGACAAAGCAATTCAAATTCAAACATATTTAAAAGAAAATAATATAGATATAGATTAAAAGCAAAATCTTTGCTTTTTTATTTTTATATTTTTATAAAAATATACAGAAATTCTTTATCATTGTATTTATGGATAAAACAAAAAAAATACTATTATTAACATCACTGAGTATTACAGCTTTGCCCCTTATTACTATAAGTTGTAATAATGAAAAAGACAATAAAACAACTGAATATGAAAAAAAATATATAGATATAAAATCAGAATTGGCAAAAAATAAATATAAAAAAGATATTTTCCAAAAGCCGGTTGAAAAATTAAATAAATTTTTAAATGGAATTACTCAAAAACAACTAGATAAAAATGATCCCCAAGAAATAAAACTACTAGATATAAAATATAAAGAATTTTTAAAAGAGATTGAAAAAATTATTCAAGATCAAAAAAACCAAGCTAAAAAAGCTTTAGAAGATTATATTAATGAACTTGAAGTTAAATTACAAACCTCTGAATTAAGAGACGATCAAAAAACAGATTTAACTAAAGCCCTAAATACCGCTAAAAATGTTTTAAATGACCAATCTTCAACTAAAGAGAACTTTGAATTAGCTAAAAATACATTGCAAAATTCATATGAAGCTATATTAGCTAAACCTGACCCACAAATAGAACTAAAAAACCAAGCTAAAAAAGCTTTAGAAGATTATATTAGCGAACTTGAAGTTAAATTACAAACCTCTGAATTAAGAGACGATCAAAAAAAAGATTTAACTAAAGCCCTAAATACTGCTAAAAATGTTTTGAATGACCAATCTTCAACTAAAGAGAATTTTGAATGAGCTAAAAATACATTACAAAATTCATATGAAGCTATATTAGCTAAACCCGATCCACAAATAAAACTAAAAAACCAAGCTAAAAAAGCTTTAGAAGATTATATTAGCGAACTTGAAGTTAAATTACAAACCTCTGAATTAAGAGACGATCAAAAAACAGATTTAACTAGTGCCCTAAACACCGCTAAAAATGTTTTGAATGACCAATCTTCAACTAAAGAGAACTTTGAATTAGCTAAAAATACACTACAAAATTCATATGAAGCTATATTAGCTAAACCTGATCCAAATACCCCTCAACAAGAAAATAGTATTAAATGAGGCCACTGAAATGTTTTAAATTTTACTGGTGATGATAGTAAACAAGCTGATAAAACTAAAAGAATAGCTCTTTTAGCGTTTTTAGAAAAATTTGATGTTTTAGGATTAACTGAAGTTGACAGATCGGAAGGAGTTCAAAAATTAGTAGATCTTTTAAATTTATACGGAGCTTCTAATAAATATTCTTTTGTAGTTTCTCAAAAATTAAAAGGTGATAAATTTAAAGCTAATTCAGCCGAACATGTTGCTATTATTTATAATAAATTAAAAGTAACACCAGTACCTTTTGATAATGGCAATATAGGCTATAGTTATACTCAAACATTTGCTGATGATTTTGGCGATTCTGCTGCTCAATATGCAAGACCTCCTTATGGAGTTAAGTTTAAATATAACTTAAAACCAGAAAAGAAAATGACCTTTGTATTTGCCCACTTTGACGGTCCGGGCGTTAAAAAAAGCGCAGGCGAAGAGTCATATAAAGGTATGGGTTCATTTGAATATAGAGAATCAAAACAACTTGTTAATGTTTTAGATTATTTTGACTCAATTGATGGAATTCAAAGTAATATTTATTTTGGAGGAGATACAAATATAAAATTAGGAAAACAAAGTACAGCTTTTGCAGCAATGAAAAATAAATATATTTCTCTATTTGAAGACAAAGAAGAAAATAAGACCTCTTTAGGACGAGAAAAACTTTGATCACAACCATATGATAAAATGTTTGTAAAAAGCGAATTTACTAATCAAAACCATTTTATTTTTAATATTTATAAAACAAAAACCGACCAAAGAATAATTGATTTATTTACTCAATATAATGTTGCTTTAAGCCAAAATGACAAAATCTGAACAGCTTCTGTTTTAAGCGACCATACTTATATTGGTTCTGAAATTATTATTAATTAAAAATATTTTAAAAGTGCTTTGCACTTTTTTAATATAGTTGTTTTAACTAAAAGCATGCATTTTTTGCTTTAAAAATTTTTAATTTTTTATTCTTTCTTTCTTTTTATATAAAAAAGAAGTAAAAAGTTGCTAAAATTTTGTTATTAAAAACTTTTAATTTCAATTAATAATAAAAAGATTTAAAGGAGAATTATGAATAAAATAAACTTTTTTGCATTAGGCGGACTAGATGAGAATGGAAAAAATGCCTATGTATTAGAAATTAATGAAAAACTTTATGTAATAAATTCTGGTACAAAAGTTCCAATAAATTCACACAATGGGATAGATACTTTAATTTGTAATTATGAATATTTAGAAAAAAGAAAAAAAGATATAGTAGGCTTATTTATTACCGATGTCAAAAATGAAACATTTTCAGCTGTGCCATGGTTATTAATGAAAATACCTGGGTTAAAAATATATACAAGTCCTTTTAATAGAATTGTTATACTAGATAGAATTACCAAATATAATATCGGATCACACGATTATGAAATAAAAACAATTAATATACCTCTTAAATTAGGAGATGTTATTGTTAGTCCATTTGATGTTGCTGGAGGGTTACCAGGCCAAATAGGATTAAATTTTGAATATTCAGAAGGTAATATACTTTTTATGACTAATTTTGTTGATGGCGATTTGGGGCCTTATGGAAAAACAGATGTTTCAAAAATTAAATCTATTATTAGTAATAATAAAAAGTTGCAGTTATTAATTTTAGATTCAGGGCATTCAAATTATCCAGGCAGAAGTATTGATAAATTATGAATATCAAAAAAAATAGAATATAAATTTAAAGAAACTCCAATGAATAAAAGAATTATTGTGGGTCTTTATGATGAAGATATGATAACTGCTCATGAAGTTTTGGTTTTAGCCAAAAGATATAATAGGCCAGTTATTACATATGGAAGAAATTATTCTCAATTTATTAATTTAGTAGCAAAAATTAATCCAGACTTGCAACTACCAGAGTTTGTCGATTATCGTTTAGCTAATGAACAAAAAAACGCTGTTGTTTTAGTTACAGGAGCTATTGAACGTTTATATTTAAGATTTATTAGAATTGCTTCTAATAATGATGTTTATTTAAAATTAAGACCAGATGATGCTGTTATAGTAATTGCTCCCCCAGTTAATGGGTTAGAAGTTAATTATGCTTTAACCTTAGATGAAATAGCAAGGAATACACCCAATTTAATTGAATTGGGTTCTGATCAATATTATTCTTGTAATCCTACTAAAGAAGATATTTTAAATATAATTAAGGCATTGAAACCAAAATATTTTATTCCTATTCAAGGATTATATAGATATTTAGTTGTTGCTGCTCATTTAGCTAGAGATGCAGGTATGAATTTTAATAATTGTATAGTTTTACAAAACGGTAGAATAGCTGAATTTGTTAATAATGAATTAGTTTCTCAAAAAAGAGGAATAAAAAATATAGGAGATACAATTATTGATGGTTTTGGAATAGGTGATATTTCGCAAGAAGTTATAAATGAAAGAGAGACATTAGCTAGAGATGGAGTTATAGCTTTAAGTTCCTTAATAGATTACAAAACAAAAAAACCAATTGGTACATTGCACATATCTTCTTATGGTATTATTACAAAAGATAATAAAGAAATAATACATAAGATAGTTAATGATTTGTTTTTTAAGGAATTTGAAAATTTAAGTGCATCTGAAATAGATTTAAAAGCAATTCAAGAGAAATTGCGTAAGAGCATGAAGAAAAAAATTTACAAATCTTTAAGTAAAGAACCAATGTTTGTTATAACTTTATATGAAATTTAATTAAAATTTAAATAGGTAAGAAAATGTCAGAAGAAAAAATAGAAAGCAATTTGCAAAATATAAAAACTAAAAAAACCAAGTTTTATTACTTTTTAAAAGATAAAACTTTTATTTGAACAATATTTAGTTTTATAATAGTTTTCTTTATGGTTATATCTTTCTTAAATATAAAAGGATTAACCACAATACATTCCTATACTTTTGGAATGTTCTTTGGTATGTTTTCAATAGCAATTTATATTGTTTTATTATTAGTTGCATTTAAAAAAATATTTAAAATGAAAAATACTTACTCTGTAGGTGTTTTTCATTTTAGTTTATTACGGATTAGTTTAATTGTGTTTTCTTTAATAATGTTAGGGACAGCAATTTATTACACTAAAAATAAACCAGATTTATATTCATATAAAAATGCTATTTCTAAAATTATGTCTAAATGATATATAGATTTTAAATATAGCACAGCTAGTCCTGAAGATGCGGCATGATTACCTTATAAATGAACACCAGGAGCTATATTTAGTATATTGCATATATTTAGTTCATTTCTTGGAAAAACAGCCGGCATGGTTATATCTTATATAGTTTCAATAATACTTTTTTGTTTATCATTTACTACTTTATTTATTAGTGATAAAAAGTTTGTCAAGTTAATTCCTTCAAAATTTAGAAAAGATAGAGTCAAAATTAAAACAAAAGTTCAAAAAAATATAAATGTATCTTTAGATAAACAGGAAGCTATTAATAACAACTTGCAAACTAAAGAAGAAATAGTTATAAAACAGCTAGATTTAACTAATAAGCAAGAAAGTTTAATGTTAGAAAGCATTAAAACTAATGAAATGTCGTTTGATACTAATACAGGTATTCTTTTAGAAGAACCGGATTTTAGCACTCAAGAATTTGAAGTAGCAATGCAAACGGAAATGAAGGAAAATAATTCATTTTTTAAAAAAAATGAAACTGAAATAAACGTAAATTATCAATTAAATAATTCTATTTCGAAAATAAATGAAGATACAATTAGTGATTTAACTAAAGAAGAAGAAATTGATATATCAAAAGACTCTAACGCAAGTATATCTTTTGAAGAAGAATCAGAATTATTGAAAGACCAAACAAACATTAAAGAACCAGAAAATTTCTTTACAAATGAAAACGCTATAAATAACAAAAAATTTTTTAAATCTAATGAAACTGAAATAAATAAAAAAAGTTCAACAAAAAAAACAAAAAGATTTTCAATAATTGAAGATAAAGAAGATTTATTTTAGGGGATAAAAATGAAAAAGCAAAATAAAAAAGAGGAATTAAAATATACAAAATCTAAAATAGTTCGTGAATTAGATTGAGACAAAATATTTACAGATCAGGTGCATACAATATACGAACCTTTAGTTGCAAAAATTAAACCAGCTTTAGATAAAGTTTATAAAAAAATAGTTTTAGATGAGCACGCTGAAGAAATAAAATTTATTGATGAAAATGTGACTAAAATTCAAAATTTGCATTCTGAAATAAAAGTAGAAAAAAAGACAAAAAAAATTACTGCTAAAAAAGTTTGCAACGGTTTTATTTTATTTTTTTCTTTTTTATTAATAGGTTTGCCCTTTCTTGGTTTTTATCGTAAAAATAGAAAAGCTATCAAAGATTTTAAGGAATATAGCAAAATAAGATTAGATGAAATTTCTAAATTAATCGTAAATAATAACATTATTTTAACTCCTATATACAATAAATTTTCAATTCTTGAATGAAAAAATATGCTTTTGAAGGAAATGGAAATAAATAAAGTCAATAATATAGAGGTTTCTGAAATTGCATTTTATTTATTAAGCCCTACATTTTATTCTTTTTATTCTGTTAATAAATATGATATTAGAAATTCATATTATTATGACATACTTTTTGGTGTTGAGGTATGACAAAATATTGTTACTTCAGCTACAGTTTATAAACAAATTAAAACTAAAGATGGCTGAACTTCAATACCTATAACAGCTTATCATAGCGAGCCAACACCTTTTATTACAACTAAACATTCAGTTAACATTCCAACAAATTATTTACCAGAATTAACATTTAATCCTAATTCTGAAAGATTAAATCAAAAACAATATAATCATAAACTTAAAAAAGGGGAATTTCTTTTAGAAAACCCCGAGTTTTATCAATATTTTAATTTTGATTTTAATGATAAAATTAAATTTACCACTTATTTTCAATTAAAAACACAAGAAAATTTCATTGATTTTGCTAAATATTTCGATAATGATACTTATGCACTACGTAAGTATAAAAAGAATTTATATACTACAAGAGTATATAACGAAAATAGATTGTCTTATTCTAATGTCCACAACTGATTGCAACTCTTAGTTGATTTGAAACAACCCATTAATTCCGATCATATATATAATGTAATTTATAACATAATGACTTCAACTTTGAAACCAATATTTAAATCTATAACACAAGCTTATTTAAATAAAAATATTGCTTCCGAAGATTTAAACACACAAGGATATTATTTATCAACTTATAAAGATGATAAAAAATATATTCAAACAAATAAGATTGGATTATTTGAAATATTTAATAAAGCAGTCATGGGTTTTAAATATAAACTAGAAAGTTTTAATCCAGCTAGAAAACCCTCTTTTGAAATTAAAGAAATTTTAGAAGATAATTTTGGCGAAGGAACTGTTGCAATGCGTATTCAAATGTCTTCATATTGAGAAGAAAATTTAATTGATTCTGTTTATAAAAGCGGAGTAATAATTAATGTGCCCTTTGTTAGATATAATTCTTTTAATGAACAAAAATGAGTTATATATAGTCCTAAATATAAGACTAAAAACGATGGTTCCTTTGTTTCCTTTAATGACACTCAATACGAGAAATCAGTGCTAAATTTTCTAAAATATGGTTTTGATAATAATTTTACTAATTTTTCATACAATACAGTTGCAGCCAATAATAAAGAAGAGTTGGAATTTAATATCTCTTTAATTAAAAAAATAGTTGACGGAAATGACAAGAACAGCAACAATATTAAAGTTTTAATTGATAATCAAGGCTTATTTATTTTTATAAATAAGAAAATTAACTCAAAAGAAATAGAAAAAATATTTAATTTATTATAATTTAAGTACAAATAAGGAGAAAAAAATGTTATTTGATTCAAGAACACCACAAGAAAAAGAGGGTTTTAAACCGAATGTTGATAATTCAATTAAGCACCCTGAAGTTTCGGGCGGCGAAAAGTTTTTATATGTACTTTTCTTTATATTAACATTCGGTTTGTTTATAATAGCTGTTATAAGTAGAAGAAATTCTTTATTAGCACAAATGAATAGAATACAAGAAGCATCATCTTTAATTCAAGCGGCCGAAAAAAAACGAAGAGCTATTTTAATTAAACAATTAGATACAGTTAAAGGATATGCCCAATTCGAAGCTAAAACATTAAAAGAAATTACTAAATACCGTTCAAAACTTTCAGATCTAGAAACAGAACAAGATCCAGCAAAAATTAATGAAGCTTTAAATTCAATTCAAAGAGGAATTAACATTCAATTTGAACAATATCCAAATTTAAAAGCCGATAGAACATTTTTACAATTTCAAACAGAAATTAGCTTGCAAGAAGATGAAATATATTCAACAATTAGACATTACAATGCAATTGTTAGAGTATTTAACTCAAATATTTATCAATTTTGAACAAATATAGTAGCTAAAAAAATGGGAGCTTACAATCAACCTTTATTTCAAGCTTCAGAACAAGAAAAAAGAGATGTTGATACAAGTTCGCTATCAACAATGTTTGAATAGAAGGAAAATACCAGTTGGTATTTTTTTATATTTTAGTTAAGTCTTATTAGCTTATTTATAAGCTAAAAGCAATAAATTTGATATAATTATTAAATATTATTATCATGTTGCAAAGGAGATTGATATGTCAGAACAAAAAAAATATGAAGCAAGTGATATACAAGTTTTGGAAGGTTTAGATCCGGTTCGTATTAGACCAGGTATGTATATTGGTTCAACAGGTTATAAAGGTATTCACCACTTGATATGAGAAATTCTAGATAATTCAGTTGATGAAGCTATGGCAGGTTTTGCTACACAAATTAATGTCACTTTATATCCAAATAATTTTATTGAAATAGAAGATAATGGTAGAGGTATGCCTGTTGATATACACCATTCAACTAATAAATCTGCTGTGGAAACAATTTTAACAGTTTTACATGCTGGGGGAAAGTTTGATAGCAACAATTATAAAGTTAGTGGGGGGCTACATGGAGTTGGTGCTTCTGTTGTTAATGCTTTAAGTGATTCTTTTGAAGTTTGAGTAAAACGTGGCGGAAAATTATATTACCAAAAATATGAACATGGTGGAAAACCGCTGGAAGATTTAAAAGTTATAGGAGAAGTGTCCTTAAATGAAACAGGTACTAAAATCAAATTTCATCCTGACTATACAATAATGGATAAAATAGATTTTGATTTTGGCACTATTAGCGATCATATAAAACAAGTGGCCTATTTAAATAAAGGTCTGACTTTTAATTTATTTGATATAACTAAAAATACTAAAAAAACATTTTGCTTTGAAGGTGGTATTGTAGATTATGTTAAAGAACTTAACAAAGGTAAGAAATTAATTAATTCAGATGTTATTTATGCTTTAGGTTCTATTGTAGATCATGAAAAACCAACAGAAGAACAATTAGCAAATAATCAAGAACCTAAAAGAGTAGATATTTTAGTTGAAGTAGCGTTTCAATATAACGAAGCTTATCAATCTACAGTTATTTCATATGCCAATAATATTCAAACTACAGAAGGTGGAACACATGAAAGTGGTTTTTATGATTCAATAGTTAGAATTTTTAATAAATATGCAGAAGATAATAAATTATTTAAAAATGCAACAGAAAAAATAAGTAAAGAAGATTCAAAAGAAGGATTGATTGCGGTTATTTCTATTAAACATAGTAATCCAGTTTTTGATGGACAAACAAAAGCTAAGTTTGGTTCTGCTAATGCTCGTTTTGCAACTAATAAAGTTGTTTCAGAAGTGTTAGAAAGATATTTAGCAGAAAATCCTATAATAGCAAAAAATATTATTAATAAATGTTTGCAATCACAAAGAGCAAGATTAGCAGCTAATGCAGCTAAAGAAGCTTCAAGAAAAAAAGATGGTTTAGAATTTAGCGGGTTACCTGGAAAATTAGCTGATTGTTCGTCTAAAAATGCGGAAGTAAGAGAATTATTTATAGTCGAAGGTAATTCTGCCGGTGGGTCAGCTAAAGGTGGCAGAGATCGTAGTATCCAAGCTATATTACCATTACGTGGTAAAGTTATTAATGCTGAAAAAAATGATCGTACTAAATTTTTATCTAATCAAGAAATTCAAACCATTATTCACGCTTTAGGAACAGGCATAGGAGAAGAATTTAATATTAATAAAGTTAAATATCATAAAATAATAATAATGACAGATGCTGATGTCGATGGAGCGCATATAACAACTTTATTATTGACTTTCTTTTACCGTTATTTAAAACCTTTAATTGAATATGGTCTTGTATATATTGCTATGCCGCCGTTATATAAAATAGTTGCTGGAAAAGTAGTGGAATATGCTTATAATGACGTTCAAAAAGATGAAATTCTTGCTAAATTAGAGGATAAAAAAAGTGTATCTATTCAACGTTATAAAGGGCTTGGAGAAATGGATGCAGAACAATTGTGAGAAACAACAATGAATCCAGAAACTAGAAAAATGTTACAAGTTCAAATAAACGATATGGCAATTTGTGACACAGTATTTACTACATTAATGGGAGAAGAAGTCGATCCACGTCATGATTTTATTGAAGAAAATGCTAAATACGTTTCAAATATAGATTTTTAATAAAACAAGGAAATTAATGGAATTATTAAAAAATCAAGGTTTTACAAATAAAACTTATTACGATAAAGAAAAAAAGCAGTTTATAAAAATAAAAAATTATGATTCTTTTAATCATAAAACTTCTAATTCTATTTTAAATAATTTGAATTTTGTTCCTAAAACTATTTTTGAAGATAATACAAAATTAATTAACGAATGAATTTCTGGTGAACTATTAAATAGTAAGACAATTACAGATGAAGATTTAAAAAAAATAGGTCATTTATTAATAACACTGCATAACTCAAAGTTGCCTTTTTATAAAGAAAATCAGATAGCCAGAAGATTTAAAGTTTATAGAGAAAAAATATCAAGTTTAAATAGAAAAATTCCGGTTTTAGATAAATACTATAAAAAGATTAATTTATTTTTAAAAAATATTGATAATTCAGCACCTACCCATAATGATTTGTGATTATTTAATTTTATAAAAAACGAAAAGGGAATTTTTATAACTGATTGAGAATATGCAACAATGGGAGATGTCCACTTTGATTTAGCTTATTTTATCGAATCTTCAAATTTAGATTCAAGACAAGAAAAAATATTTCTTGATGCTTATGGTGATGATTATGAACCAAAATTTTTAATGGCTCATAAAATTATTGTGAATGCATTAATAGTTTTGTGAATTAACAAACATGAAATTAAGCCTTTTGATGATTCCATGTATATTGCTAGAGTTGAAAAGCGAATAAAACTATATGATAAAGAATATCGAATATAAAAAAGAGCGTAATTATGTATTTGAAAGAAAAAGAAATTTATATAGAAGATAAACAAAATAAAGAAAAAATAAATATTATGCATGAAACTTTAATATCTATTTTAGGAAATGATATAGATAATAAAATTAATCATGCACGTTTTTATTATAATGAAGAAAATAATATGTATTTTATCGCTCAATATAAAGATATTTGAGTTCAAATAAGAATTCCAAAAAAAACAAATATGTATGATTATGAAACAGAACGTAAAATAATTAAAAATTTTAAAGATTATTTGTTCATAAAAGATGGAATAATAATAAAAAAATGATTTCCGGGAGCCGATTTATTTCAAATCAAGCTAAATTCAAAAGTTATTTATTCAATTCTAAATTGTATAAAAAATTTTCAATCTTTAAATATAGAGGTCAAAAAATTTAACTGAAATAAATTTAGAATTTATGATAAAAAATATCATGAATTACTACATGGATACAAAGATGATGAATTAGTTTTAAGTCATAATAACATTCAAAAACATAATATTATTATTAATAAATATGGTTTTGTAAAATTAGTTGATTTTGAAAATTCAAGCTTAAATAATCCATATTTTGATTTGGTATCCTTATATTTGTATGCCGGCCTAGATAAAAATACAATAATTGAGTTTTTTGATCTTAATGAACAAAAATTTAATGATTTTATTTATTTAATTAATACTTATCGCGAAGCAGAATATAAAAAAGATTATTGTAATTTAACTATTAATAAAAATAAAACTCCTGAAACTTTAAATTTATATAAAAGTAAAAACGTTTACGAAAACAAATTTATAGTTCATAAAAGCCACAATCAATTTGATAATAGATTAATTATTGATAAAATTAAACATTTTTATTTTGTGCCAATGCATATTTATGAAGATGATAATAAGGTCATATGAAGATGATTAAATAACAATACTAATTTTGAAATTAATTCAAGAACAATTAAAATTATAGCTAAAGCTATGAGAACTTATCATGATTCTGAAGTTGAATTTCCAAGCAACATTTTAGAACAAAAAGTCAATTGATATCTTGAAAACATTAATAAAAAAGATTTATTTTTAGATATAGGTGCAAAAGATTTTATAGATGAAATTTTGTCTTGAATAGAAAATCTAGAGATTGATGCCAATTGTCATAATAATCTTAATTTAAGCAACATTTTATGAGGCGAAAATCAAAATATTTTTATAATAGATTGATCTGTAGCTTATAAAAGTTCTAGATTTTTAGATATAGCATTAATGTTTGAAAATTTGCACGTAAATAGTAATTTAGAAGCTTATTTTTGAAAAACATATACTATTTCCAAACCAAAAGATTTTTATAAATATAGAATAATAGTTTTATTTACAGAGTATTTATATAGTAAAATTTTGAATGGAGATTTGCAAAGAGCTAAAAATAACGCAAAAAGAATTAAAGAAATTTTAGTTGAAGAACATATAAAACAAAGCAAGTAGGTTACAATGGCAGAAAAAGATTTAGAACAAAAAGAAACCATAATTAACAATACAAATACAAATGATGATTTACCAGTTAAACCAAAAAGAAATAAGAAGAAAATTGTATCGTCAGTTTTTATGTTTGCAGGAATAATTTCCTCTGTTGTTGCAATTACTGCAGTTTCTATTTATTTTTCATCATCTAAAGAAAAAACAAGATATTTTATATTGGATAAAAAACAAGATGTTAAAGTATTGGAAACACCAATAACCACGCAACAAAAAAAATATAATATTTCTTTAGAAAAAAACATTATGGCTCAAGATTTATTTGATTTAGATAAATCAATTGAAATTAATAAACCAAAGTATGATTACGGAACAAATACAGCAGTTTTATATTCTTTTTATAATACTGGTTATAATTTTGAAAAAGAATTTGATAATAAACCAAATATAGGCCAATTAGAAGCAAATTCATTAAATAATATAGTTTTAGATTTAAATTTAAAAGAAAAATTTTTAGCATTTAATAAAACCTTAAAAAAACCCATAACTTTTCATTATTTTATTCAACAAATTGCCACTATGAAATTACCTATTTCTTATTTTTATAAGGGCCAAAAAAATAAATATTATTTTTTAAATTCTAAACCAGGCGTAGCTGGTTTAGAGATTAAGGAATTTTTTACTAGAATTCACGAAATTGTGAAAAGTAATAATAATATAAAAAATTCTATTCCTAATGATTTTAGAATATTAATTTTAGCAACCACTAAAGAAGGAAAAATACAAAATCTAAAATTTAAAATACAAATAGATTTTGATATCCTAACTTAATATATTTTTTTAATATAAAGCAATTAGTAAACAAACAAATATTAAAAAACCAAGCATTATTTTGCAAAGCTTGGTTTTTAATAAATTTAATAAATTCTTTTTTAAAATCTAACTGATAAACAAGTAAAACCACCATCAATTTTTTTGTATTCAGATGTGTCAGATTCAACTATGCCTTTGTATCCTTTTAATTTTGAAAGCATTTCTTTGGTTTTTGGATAACCAGACGGCATATATAAAGTTCCATTAATATAAATAACATTCACTGCGTAGTCTTCTTCTTTTGGAACCTTGATTAAGTTATATTGTTGAAATTCTGGTGTTTGTTCAAATTCACCTGTTACTAATAAATTGTTATTTTCTATATAAGTTGTTCCTGTTTTTAAGTGTAAAAATTGATTAACAGGAATAGCTACTACTTTAATACCTAATGGTTTTACAAATTCTGTGAATTGATCAATTGCTTCTTGATTAGTTCTTTTACTTAATCCAATATAATATGTATTTCCAATAGGTAATACATCGCCGCCATCCATATATCCTGGCGCCTTTATATATTTAATTTTATCTTCTGGAAATAGTTTTTTAATTTCTTTTTCCATTTCCAATTTTTCACCATTACGTGTTTTATCTCCTGGGTTTGTCATAATTGCCAATTTGTTTGGGATAATAACAACAGGGTCCTCAACAAAACAAGAATCCGGATATTCTTCTAAAGCTTTTAATTCTATAACTTCAATACCTAATGATTTAATAGTTTTAACATAATCTTCTCATTGTTTAGCTGCTTTTTCATATACAGGTTTTCCCAAATGAGCCAATTCTGCTCAATCGTTAATTCCTTCAACCATTGATTTACCTGGTTTTCTAACTATAAATCTTTTAAATACTAATTCATTCATTTTTTTTCTCCTTTATTTACTATATAAATAATTATACCTTATCAAAATAATAAAAAACCAAGCATAACGAATATTAGGCCTGGTATTTTATTATTAATGTTGACATAATTAAATAAAATAATTTTTCATTTTTAAGAAATTATTGAAACCCATTAAATTCCTTTTGCAAGGTTCATTTTTGTGAAATTCCTTCTATAGAAACTTCTACTTCAATCTTTAATGTTTTAGTATTTTCTAGTTTTTCAAATTTTGTAATTTTAAATGTAAAAGGTTCGTTGGTAATAAATTCAATATTATCTTTTTGTGCATCTTTTATTTTTGTGTTTGCAATATCACCTTTGTAATTAATAGTAATTTTTGAATTAACATCTGATTGTGTTCATTCACTTGGTTTTCCAGTTTTAAAACCTGTTATTGTTTTTGTAAATTCACCAATTTTTTTAAAACCACGTTTTTGTTTAACCTTTATAGATACCGTTCCACCTAGTTCATCATATGTTACTGAAACAATTTCATATTTAAATTTATTTTTAATACTCATTGGAAATACGTGATGATTTTCTCTGCCTGCTTGAATAGCATAAAATTTTGCATAGTCAGAAGGTTGAGCTTTGTTTGTAAATAAATTTAAATAAACAAATTTAATATTTAAATCACTTTCTTCAACTGAATAAGTAGTTTTAAATCCAGTAATTTCTTTTATTAAATTAGTATATACAAGCGAATTATCTTTTGCATTAAGAACTTTAATATTAAGCATTAAAATTCCTTCATCTGATTTTGTTGTTTGAATTGATCTCAATTCATATTTATATTTAGTTGACTTACTATTTAGTACAATTTCATTTTCTTCTATATCTTCCACATTTTTTGTACTATATTGGTCTTTACTTAAATTACTTATTGTAATTTCAACATCATTTTCGTCAAGAGGTAGTTGCTTTTTAAATCCAGTAATTTCTTTTATAATTACTCCTATATCATCTCCTGTATCTTTATTTTTTTGAGTAATTTCAATAATAATTTTTCCTTCTAATTTATCAATTTCTTTTACATAAACGCTATATTCAAAATTTGAACTTTTGCTTGTTACAGAAAAAGTAATGTCATTTGTAGCATAATGATTTTGTAAATCATCTATTGATATAGTAGCTTCTTTAAATTTAATTTCGATGTTAGCATCATTTTCAATATTTTGATTATTTTTAAAGCCAGTTATTGTTTTTTCAACGTCATATTCAACATCAAATTGTTTAATTTTTAAACTAACTGTTACACTATTTGCTTCCGAATATGTTCCTTCAATAGTTGCAGTCCATCCTTTTGGTGTATTTATTTTAATTTTTTTAGAATCAAAATTTTGAATTTCTGTGTTTTCAACATTTGAATATTCTAATTTTGTTTGTTCTTCAACTTCTTCTTTTGTTAAAGTAACAATTTTGAATCCTTCTAAAAATCTTTCAAAAGTATATGTTTTATTTTGACTTGTTGCTTCTAAGTTAACTTTAATTTTGTTAGCAGATATTATTTCAAAATCTTTAACTTTAACAGATACTTTTCTTGGCGCAACAATACTTAGCTCTTCTTTTTTAAAATCAAAAACTTGTTTTTTAGATATATAAGGATAGTGAATTATAACTTTTTCTTTAATTTCTTCTTCTGTTAAAGTCACTAATTTAAACCCTGTTATCTCTTTTTCTATTTGATATGTAACAGAACCATTTTGAGCTTTAATTCATAATTTAATTTTATTTTCTTTCTCAATGATTTCTTTTTTTACTATTTTATACGATCAATTTTTTAATCCTTCAAATTGTATTAATAAAGGATCAAAATCTTCTATTTCAGTTTCTTGAATATTGTCATATTTCAATTTAAGTCCTGAAAAAACTTTTTCTTTACTTTCTTTTGTACAACTAGTTACAAGACCAGCTGATATTGCTGCAAGCCCAGGAACTATTGAAAAATATAATAATTTTTTTGTGTTTTTTTTCATAAAACCCCCCTTTGTTTATTAACAATTTAATTATAATTCTTTATTTTGTTATTTTCATTTTTATTAATAATATAGCGCTTAAAACAAGTTATAAATTAAAAAAATGTGTAAAAAATAAAAAACTCACAATTAAGTTGCATTTTTGTTGGTACAAAATTCAATATTTATCATTTATATTTTATAGATTTTTATATTTCAAAAAATCTATAAATTTTGAGATTGCATTTGTTGGTTATTAATTTTATTATTTTTAATTATAGATAAAGATTTAAATGCAGCTACAACAGCACAAACAATATTCATTATTATGTTTATTAAAAATAATACTCCTATCAATATTCCTCCATATGATCCTATAAGAATCAAAGTTATGACAATGCCTCAAGTTGATGCTGTATAATTATTGCTCATTATTAACATTGTAATAGCAAAAATAACATAAAATATGTATATTGTCTGAAATATAATATTTAAAATTAAATTAGATAAATGCAATTGCCTTTTCATTTTTTTCTTTCTAATTTTAAATTTCAAATGACTAATATTAAAAAAATTTATTATATTAAAAACAAAAAAATTAACTTTTTATTTAGTTTTAAAAATATATTGTTTTAAATTTAACAAAAATGAACACTTTTTGTATTGTTTTTTATATTTAAATCACTTAAAAATATTTTTTTACTTAAAAAAACACAAAAAATATGAGTTTAGAATAATTTTTATTAAAATTCTTTTATCCAAGTAAATATGGATTATATAATTAGGAGTATTTTATGTGAAATTCTAAAAAAACCAAATTATTAAAGATTTTATCTTTAACTACTTTAGCTATTACACCTGTTGTTTTTACATTTAGTTGTGTTAATAAAAACAAACAGCAAAAACAAGGAATTGCTAAACAGATAGAAAACATTAATATTTTTATATCAAATAAAGTGGATAAAATGGCTTCTGCTATTCAAGATTCAGATATTAGTTTTTCAAATTATGATGATAAAGAGTATGAAGTTTCTATAATTTCAAAAACTCCAAACGACGAAACTGGAGAACTAGAAATAAATATAAAACTTTTTCAAAAAGGCAAAGAAAATACTTTTGTTACAAAAAAACTAGTTATTAATGGATTTAAGAAAAAAAATGAAATAGATCTTAATCCTAATAAAGATAATAAATTTGAAAAAGCCGAAAACATAATAAAGAAAGATGAAAAAATAAATTATTTAGCTATAGGAGATTCGGTTTCGGCCGGCTTTACAGCAGCATTAGATAAAGATTACCATGGTAAAATGGTTAATGGAAAAATAGAAGGAATGTCTTTTCCTGTTTATTTAGCTTACTATTTAAATAAGGATAATCCTCAAAGAGTAAAAAGTTTTGATAATTTTGCAACATCCAATTCAACTATTTTAGAATGACTTGATTTGCTAGACGAAACATATAATTCTAAAAGACCTGAAATATTTAAAAATGAAGATGGAATTTATAAGCATACATTTGATGGAAGATATGAAAATAAAGAAGAGTTTAAAAAACTTTTAGTCCAAAAAATTAAACAATCTAATTTGATGACAATTACTTTGGGAGCAAACGACTTTTTAAGATTTTTTAGTTCTGTATTGGAAGCCGTCAATTTTAATGAATTAATTAATGATTTTCAAAAAAATAACAAAATTGATTATGAAAAATTATCAGCTTTATATAAAAAATTTACTGATATATGCAAAGAAGAAATTACTGATAGATTAGTAACATTATTAAATAAAATTAATTCTATTAATTCAAAAACTAATGTTGTATTGTTTAATTATCCGGCTCCGTTTTTAAGATTTTTAAGTATGATTCATAGTTTATTTCCTAACAATATTCAACTTTCAGGAGAGACTGAAAACCTTATGTTGCAATTTATGCAACCTCTTACAAATGCAATAAAAGAAGCAAAACAAAAAGTGGGTAAAAATATTTATTTTGTAGATGCATTTGATGCGTCATATTGAAACGAAAACCAAGAAGTTTTAACATCGGTTGTTTTTGATATTCATCCCACTGTTTATGGATACAAAAAAATGGCTATGGATGCCTTTGTTAAATTAACAGCTAATACTATTAAAAACGAAACTTTATATAATTTAGGTTGAAGCAAAAAATATTTATCTTCTTTTAGCAAAGATAATAATAAGCAAATAATAGAATTAACTACAGAGGATTCTAAAAAATTATATGAAGATAATATAGGCAAAAATAAACAAGAAGTAATAAATAAATTATTGGAAGAAGAAGAGGTAATCTTACATATTAAGGATAAATTAGATCCTAAGCGTATTTCAAGAAGATTAATCAATTTTACAAATAATCAAATTAAAGAAATATTTTTATCAATTTTAAAAAAATCTTTTAATATTCAAATAATAAAAGATATCGATCCTAACAATGATATTTACAATTTCTTTAAGAATAAAGAAGGCGCTGCTGATAAATTAGTTTCATGAATTAAGCAATCTAAATTTATAAGTTCTCAATTAGATGAATTTCAAAAACAATTATTAGAAAAAGATTGAGATAAAGATGGAAAATCAGGGGCCAAAATTTTAAAGAAAGAATATATTGTTGATTTATTAAATCAAACATTCTTAAAACAAGAAAATATTTTAAATTTAATTAAAGATTTTGCTAAAAGTGATTTTGCAACTTCATTTAAAGAAGATTTATCAACATTGGTTGAAAAAATTTCTAAAAACATTTTAAAAAATGATGCAATTAATAATTTAATAAAAGATAGTGCAAAAAAATTAAACAAAAAGCAAGAATATATTAGTAATGAAGATTTAGATATATTTTTAAGCAAGTTGATGCATTCAAATAAATTACCAAAATTAATTAGTGAACAATTAAAAAACATTATTAATAATGCCCAACACAATGCTAATGAAGAAGAGTTTAAAAATATAAATACAATAAGTAAACTATTAAAATTTATTTATAAAAGCCAGGCAGAAAACTTAGAATTACAGGAAGCTTTTTCCGAAACATTTAAAGAATTTATATCAAATGAAGAATTAAAACCAATTTTAGTAAGAATTATTTGCAATGTTATTAACAAAGACCCAAATATTAACAAACTATTTAAAGAAATAAATTCAGAAGAACAAACTAAGTTAATTGGTTCAATCTTAAGTGTATTTGTAGAAATAGAGAATAATTTTGATATTTCTAAAGTTTTGGCTAACGGCATGATTTCAGAATTAGGCCACAATGGATTGAAATTTAAATTTAATTACTTATCTGAAGCTTTTA
This sequence comes from Metamycoplasma phocicerebrale, assembly GCF_003383595.3. NCBI lineage: Bacteria > Bacillati > Mycoplasmatota > Mycoplasmoidales > Metamycoplasmataceae > Metamycoplasma > Metamycoplasma phocicerebrale. Next base: position 30,205 of record NZ_CP033058.2, on the reverse strand, counting down.
TTAAATATTCTCATAAAACATTTAGTGATGAAAAAAATATAATTAAAATAGTTAAAATTATAAAAATAAATGATGAATTAAATAATAATATTGAATTAGTTAAGAAGTTTTTAAGCAATGCTTTTGATATAGTTAAAGAAAAACCTAATTTAAAAGATATTATATTAAATAATAAAAATATTAATAATTTAATTGGTACAAACAGTGAAGAAGAAAAACAATTAACTAAAGATTTACTTGATTTTATAATTAACCAAGCTAGTCTAAAACAAATATTTAATTTCGGATTGGATTTATTTTTTGATACAAATAATAATTTAGTTTTAAGCAGAAACGTTTTAGAATTAGTAAAAAACCTTGCTAATGGTTCACAAATAACTAACATTAAACAATCTTTAAAAGAATTTGTTAAAACTTTATTTAATGACCCAGAAGCAAAATTAGCTAAACAAATAGATATAATAATAACAAAGACCTTTAAATCTTTACCTAATTTATATAAAATAGATGTAATTGAAAGCAATAAAAATACAATTAAAAATTTTGTTGATTCATTCTTAAAAGCTATTATTAATGAAGAAACAATATTTAGCGAAATTATAGATAATATTTTTGAACAATTTGTTACTATAAATACAGGATCCACCGATACTGTATCAGAATTGAAAAATACACTAATTTTAGGAGTTATTAAATTTATATCTAAAGATAATGATCCAAAAACTATTCATATTCCTACTCTTATGAATAAATATAAGGATAAAATTATTAATTTATTTAGTAAGGTAGATCATATTGCTTATACAAAAATGATTAATTATTTATTTGATGCAAGCAAGTTTGATTTAAAAGAAGGATTGTATTCGGTTTTATTTAATAAATCTTACAAAGACTTAGCTCAACAAAATATTTCAAAAATAATTAAAAGAAGTGCGCCTTCTGGGCAAAACGGAAAGCCAAGAGATAATAGTGAATTTAAAATTAATGTTGAAATAGGTTTGGGATTGGAATTAGTAAACTTATTATCAGCTGATACATTATTAGCAAGCTTATTTAGACCAACAGTTCAAACATTTATTGAAGAAGTTGTAAAATTAGCTAAAAACAATAATAATCAAATAGATATTAAAGAAGTTAAAAAATTAGATGGTTATAGAGCAACCAGCCGTATTTATGCATCTATAACATTATTGTCTCTTTCAAATATGACAATAGACGAATATTGGCCTATTACAGGAGCAGCAGCTTTATCTGGGCAATATGCAGAAAACTATATTTCTAGTTCTATTGCTAAAGCATATAAAGAAGTAATTGAAAAAAATAGTGAAATCAAAACTTACTTAAAAACATTAAATAATGACACTTTAGCAAAAATAGGTATTTCAAATGAAATTAAATATAATGATTATTTCTTTGCTGGATACACAATTGATAATACCAATTCTAGAAATGTAAACTTTAGAAACTTTAGTAAGTGAACAGATGATTCTATTATGTCATTTATAGCAAATCCTGAAAAAACAGACAATATCTATCACAATGAAAAAAATATTGTTTTAATTGCAAAATTATTACAAAAAGGTTATTTATACAAAAATATGGATAATGAATAATAAAAAAGACACTTTAATTAAACCGATAAAACAAATAAAGGTTTAAATTGTGTCTTTTTTTATTATTATTTTTTCACTTTCTTCAGTAATATTTCTTTTTCAATTAGTTTTGGCAGTAACTATTTCAAATATTAGTCATCTTATGAAATCTATCATAAAAAATAAACAATATGCAACTTCTAAACTAATAAAAGTATTTTTTGATCTTAATGGTATGATAATTCCAAAAGTCAAAGTAATTAATCAAATAAATGATAATCAATGAGCTCCCAACATCGTTAATGAACCTATCATATTTCTACCACCAGCACTTGGTAAAGCAGCGGTAGTATAAAATCAACACCAAACAGGATTAATGCATATAAATGTAAAACAAGTATATAAAAATATTTGTCTAAAAGATAAACCTATTTTTAATTTCATATCTTTAATTAAATTTTGAATATCTTCATTATTTATAAAAATATTTAATTCATTTTTATTAGGTATTCCATTAGATCAAACATGGAATTGCGAGTTATAAACAATTTTAGCTTTTTCTAAAATGTTGGAATCAATTCAATATTTCGTTTGTTTTGATTCTAAAATATTTCCAAAAAGCCCTCTATCTAAATAAAAGTAAATATTTGAAACTACTGCCTCTTGAGCTCCTCTAGATGTAGCAGGGGAATAAGCAATACCAAATACAACCCCTACCATTATTGTTGACATTGTTAAACCCATTATAGCATGAAAACCTTTTAGGGCAAATGCATGTTTTTCAGCTTCTTCAAAATTATTTTTTCCTAAATTGCTAGCAACAAAATATGAGACGTTAGATGAACAAGCCGAAGTAATTGCTGAAGCTATGGAAGCTAAACTTTCAACTAAACCCAATATTGTCACAGCATTGATTCCCATCCAAGCAGCTCTAATTCCCGAACCATTAATCAAATCATCGGGAAAGGCTCTTGATCATATAATCATTCTCATAGGTAATGTAATCATTGCAGCTATTGTTATTAACATAGCAGGGATCCTTCTAAGCAACTGTTTAGCAACAGGTTTTGTTATTCTGTAAATTTTAAAAATATTTATAAATATTGGCCTATCCTTATAATAAGTTAAAAAAGAATCTGAAGCTAGACACACAAAAGCGCTGATAATTGAACCAAAAGCAGCATAGTAGGCATGCCCCTTAAAACCATATAAAGATATAGCATTAATAGTAGCATTACTTAATAAGGTTAAACAGGCCGAAACAAAAGCTAAATTTGAGTGTCCCGTTTCATTAAGTTGCATGTTAGTATTAAAATTAAATGAAGTAATTACTCATGATACTGATATTAACATTAAATACATTCTTGATTCATTTAAAGCTACACCGTTAATATTTTTTCCTCCAATAAATTGAATAAGGTTTGTCGGAGTGCTTCAACAAATTATTGCAAAAGTTAAACTTATGAATAAATACATTCAAATTCTAAGGTTCATTATTTGATTAACCTTTTTATAATCTTTTTTTCCATAATATTGACCAACAAACATTCCAGCTATACCCTGAATAGCAAAAAATATGGTATAAATAATACCAGTATATGTATTAGCATAAGTTAAAGCATCAATACCAGAAGGTATGTGGCTTACCATAAAATTGTCCAAAAAACCATTTAGGCAAAATAGAATTTCACCTATAATAATTGGTCATGTTTTTGAAAAATAAATTTTTCAATCATATTTTGATTGTGGTAAAAACCTTCTAAAATAATGCTTTTTTTTGTGTTTTATTACACTTTCTTGCATTATTTTTTATCTCCTTTAAAGGTTTCAAATTTTTTGTTTTATATCTTTAATAGTTAAATTCTCATCTAGTTCTAAATTTTTAATTTGTTTTAATAATTCTTTTTTATACAAGTATTGTTTAATCATTTTGTCTGTTCTCTCTTGATCTGTGGTTAAAAATAACATTTTTTTAACGTCATCTCCTGAGTATTTTCTTAATTCTTTTATGACTAAATTTTTATTTAATTTTAAAAAGTATTTTTTTCTTTTATCATTCACACGCAAATTTTTAATGGCATTTATGTATAATCAATGTCCTACAAATGAAGCAATAGCACCATTTTTCCCTGCCACTCTCTTTTTTAATGATTCAATTCCCGAATCTTTAATTGCCTTTTTAATATTTAAAAAATATTCATCTTCAAATATGGGCCCCGTTAATTTAGATAAAGATAAAACAGGACATGACGGGTCTAATAAAGGTTGAACTTCATTATTAGGAAAGAGTTTTTGCAAAATTCTTTTTTCAAGGTTTGGATTGTGACCAATAAAAACAATTTCTGAAATTTTTAATTTTGGATTAATTTCGTATATATGTTTAATAATATTTTGTTTAATAATTGATCAAATATTATTTAAATTATTGCCTTTATTAAAATCTACAATAAAAGTTTTAGTTTCAAAATTTTGATATTTATTCAATCCTCCTACAGTATATGCATAAGGAGTATCGGAAGGAAGATTAATTATTCTTGCAAAAGGATTTGCTATAGCTTCAAAATCAATATATACGTAGTTTTTGTTCATAATTCTAAAATTATAGCACTCAAAAATAAAAAAATAGACAATGCTTTTATAAGTGTTATATGTTTTTGGGCTTTAAATTGAGTTTAATATTCATAATATTAATTATTAATAAAAATTGTGCAACTCAAGTTTAAAATGAATGTAAAAGAATGTATTTTAATATTACGTCTCCAACCTAAGGAATTTTTTAATAAAAAAATAGTAAATACATATGAAAAAAAGGTTATTAGATTTAAAAAAAGATGTTCGAAGAGTAAATTTATCTGATTTAAATTTTAATATTAACTCATTAAAAACAGAGCAAGATGAACAAACCAAAAAAATAATATTAAAAGAACATGAATATATAAAATTGGCGGGTAAAATTGTGCTTTTTTTCTTTGGCGATGTGCGAATAAAAAAGAATTGATAAAATTTATAAACCATCAAAAATAAAAAGTAAAAATAGTCATTCAAAAAAAACATTAATAAAATAAAAGTAAAATATTAGTCCTTATTAGAAAATATTGAAAAATTTTTCATCTCAATAAGCATTTAATTAGTTTGTTTGCAATTAAATTTGCATTTTTTTATCGCATTTTTCCTATATATATATATATATATATTATAATTGTACTTACACTATTTAAATCATAATTTTTAAAATTATCTATTTTTTTATTAAGTGCAAGGAGAAAAAAATGAAAATTACAACAAAAAAGAAAAAAATGGCCATTATTTTAGGCTCAACTTTTAGTGCGGTGGCTGTTTCAGCTGGTATTGCTGCTATTATAGCAACAAAATATGCCAAGAAAAGAAGCGGAACAGACAAAGACCAAAAAATTCAAAACCCAGAAACCAATATTTCTGATAATGAACATTCAAAAGCAAGTACTTGAGATGCAACAGTTGATAAAGATTACAAAGAATTGCGTAAATATATTGAAAAACTAATCAAAGCATTAAATATAGGTTCAAGCAATATTAAAAAATCTTTATCGATTGAAGATTTGAAAGAACAAATTGAAAAATTAGAAAAACACGTTGGCTTTGGAATTGATACTATTGATATTATTAACAAAAGCTTACAAAAACTTCAATCTAATAAAGATAAGCATGACACTTTAAGTCAAGATAAAAAAGCTTTAGAGTCTGCTCTTGAAAAAGCAAAGGATGTTTTGGATCAAGGAAAAGCAAAATTAGCTGAAAAATTAAAAGAAGTGGAAAAAGTTAAAAATGAAGCCAAAAAGTTAATTGAAAAAATTAATAGTGAAGTTGAAAAATCTAAAAGAGCTTTAATTAAAGCGGAATTTGAAGAATTTATAAATTCATTAAATCTTCTTATTGGCACAGGGAATATTATTAAAGAAAAATTAGATTTATTTAATGAAACTAATTTATCAAATCAATTAAAAGAAGCGCTTGATAAAGCACAAGAAGCGGTAAAAGAATTAAAAAATAAATTAAATTCTCAAACTTTAGAACAAGAAAAAGAGAATTTAAAGAAATTTGCTAATAAATTTAAAGAAGATGCAAAAAAAGCAATCGAAGAATCAAAAAATGCTTCATCAATAGAAGAACTAAAATTAGCAATTGACAATATTAATTCTCTTATCAAAATTGGAGAAGAAGCTTCTAAAAAAGCTAATGAATTAAATTTAAATGATATTAAGCAATCAATTGATGAAACTTTAAAAGAACTTAAAAATCAAACAAAAGATCTTGATACTAAATTGAAACAAAAGCAAGAAGAAGAACAAAAATTAAGACAAGAAACAACCGCCGCTATTGAAGCTTTAAACAAAGCAATAGAAGAAGCTAAGAAAGCAAAATCAATTAATGAAATGAATTTAGCAATAGCTCATTTAGAAGAAGCTATTACAAAAGCAAATGAACTTAAAGAAAAATTAATTAAAGCTAAATTAGATGAATTAAAAACTGAATTAGAATCTGCAATCAATAGAGCTGCAGACATTTTAAAACAAACTCAAGAAAAATTAAAAATAGAAAAAGAAAGAATTCAAGCAATTAAAAATAGTTTAATTGAAAACACCAATAAATTAAACCAAGAAACCTTGAATACAAAAACTAAAACAGATATTACTTCGTTAACTGAAGCATTGCAAAAGCTTAATGCAATTATTTCACAATCAAATGATTTAGATAACCAACTAAAAAATGATATTTCTAAAGATGCTTTCAAAGCAGAATATGATACATTTAAAGCGGCTTTGGAAAAAGCAAAACAAGAATCAATCGATTCCCAAACGAGATTAAATGAATTAAAAAACGCTAAAGATGAATTAGATAAAAAAGTAAAAGCAGCTATTCAAAAAGCAGATGCTGCCATTTCTGAGGCAAATGCAAATAAAGAAAGTGAAGATTTAGTAATTTTAAGCTCAACATTAGAAAAACTTTCAAAAGCTAAAACTGAACTTGAAAATGTTAAGACATTAGCGCAAAATGTAAATGATACAGAAAATATTAATAAGTTAGATCAAAAATTACAAGAAGTAAATAATGCAACAACACTAATTAATAACCAAAAACAAAAAATTGAATTGGAAAATGAACAACTGGAACAAGAAAAACAAAAAATTAAAAAACAAATAGAGGATTTGCAAGAAAAAATTGATTCTACTACTAATGTACTAAATTCAAATGATAAAAATTTGATCGTAAATGCCAAAAATGCTTTAGAAACTGAAATGAACAAGGCCAAAACTTTATATGAAAAAAATAAAGATAAAGCCAAATTAACAGAAGATAATCAAAATTTAAAAAATAAAATTGATGCCGCAGAAGATGCATTTAATAAAGCCAAAGAAGCAATCCAAAACATTGAAAATAAAGAATTAGAAATAACTACCGAAGCAAATGAAGCTAAAAAATCACTAAAAGAAGCTACTGAAGCTGCTAACGAGGCTTTAAAAAATAATGATTTAGATGCCCTAAAAGAATCGCAAAATAAATTAAAAGATGCAATTCAAAAAGCAGAAGAAGCAAAAAATAAAGCTACTGATAATAACATGTCTACTTTAGCTGAAGAATTAAAACAAAAAATAGATGAAGCTAAAGTTTTAGAGCAACAAGTTAAAGACAAAATTGCTGAAGAAGAAGCTAAAAATATAGAAGTTAATAAACAAAAGATAAATGACGAAATTAGTAATCTTGAAGCCGCTATAAATGAAGTTAATGAAGCTTTAAAAGAAGAAAATAAACACAATTTAGAAAAAGCGACTCAAGCCTTAGATAATATTAAATTGGCTTTAGAAAAAGCTAATGAAACAAAAGATAATTTAGCATCTAATCAAGCTAAATATCAAACAGAATTTGATAATTTAAAAAATAAAATAAATGATGCCAACGATAAGAAAGCATCTATTTCAAATCGTAAGGATGAAATTGTTCAAGAAAGAAAAGACGCTGATTCTCAATTTGATAACGCCAAGAATTCTTTTGATACAAATTCTAATGAATTTGAAACAAACAAGAATAATTTATCTAAAGTAACTCAAGTTATACCAAAACTTGAAAAAGATTTAGAAAATATAAATAAATTGATTAAAAAAGCAACTGAAATTCAATATGATGAATTAAAAAGTAAGGCACAAAATTTAAAAACTCAAATTGAACAAAAATTAACAGAAGCAAGAAATAAAAAATCCGCTTTAGAAAGTGCTGCCGAACAAGAAAGACTAAGAATTGAAGAGTTGAAAAGAAAATTGCAAGCTTCAAAACAATCATTAGAAGCAGCTATTCAAAACCTTAATAATGCTCAAGGCTTAGACGAACAACAACAAAAATTAGATGAATTAATTCAAAAAATTCAAGAGGCAACTCCTAATACTAACATAGCGGATATAGATAAAACTCAAAACGTTAAAACAGAATATAAAGCATTTAAACAAAAATATGATGAAGCTACAATTTTAAAACAAACTAAAGAAACAGAAATTGCAAATTCTAAGAAAACTATAGAAGATAAAGTTAAAGCTTTAGAAATAGAAACTCAAACTTCATTAAATGAAGCTGATAGTGCTATTTCAAATAAAAATAAAAACGACTTACAATCATCATTATCAAAACTTAACGATTTAAAAACTAAATTAGAAGCTTTAGTTTCTGAAATTGAACCTAAGGGTTATAAAACTCAAACAGATAAAGCTAAAGAGTTATTAAAAAATGTTTCTGATAAAAAAGATGAAGTAGATCATGAATTAAATGCTGAAACTAATAGAATGGAGCAAGTTAAAACTGAATTAGAAGAAGCAAAAGATAAATTGCATACCGCTAAAGAAGATGCTACAAATAATTCAAATAATATAGACAAATTAAAAGAAGCTCTTACCAAATTGGAAGCTCAACACGGATTATCTCAATCTAAATTTAATGAACACAATATAGCCAAAAATCAATCAATTCTAGAACTTAAACAAGCATTAGATGCCTTAGAAGCTGAATTAAATGGCTATAATGCTTACAAAAAAAACTTAGAAGATATTCAAAAAAATAATGAAAAAGAAGTTAAAGAAGCGCTAGATAAAGCATTAGAAAAAGCCAAAGATGCTCTTGAAAAAGCTGACAATGCTGGAACCGATAAAACTAAATTAGAAGAAGCGAAAGAAGCTCTTGAAAAAGCAAAACAAGCCTTAGAACAAGCTAAAAATAAAGCGGATGAAAAAGGCGATTCAAAATCTAAAGAAACAGCAGAAAATAAATTAATTGAAATTACAAATAAATTAACTGAAATTACTGATAAATTAGATGGGAAAATTGCTAAAGAAATAGAAGATGCTACTTTAGTATTACAAAATTTAGTTTCAGAAGTGAATAATTTATTAGGTGTTGATGAATTAACTACAAAACTTCCATTATTAGAAACAGAAATTACTAAGGCTACATTAACCTATGATAAATATAATAAAGATAAATATAAAGATAAAGTTTCTGTTCCTGAAAAACTAAATGCTCTAGATACTACTATTAAAGCAGCACAACAAACTAAAACAACAAAAACTCAAGAAAGAGACACTAAAAAAGAAGCTACCGAAAATAGCTATAATGAAGCTAATAATAAAAAACAAGATGTGTTTACATTAGCTCAAAATGCAGGAGAAGATTCAACTAAATTACAATTTGCTTTAGATGCTCTAAAAGAGGCGTTGCAAAAAGCAGAAGCTGCTAAAAATTTAGCAACTGTTAATAAATATAATAAATATGTCGAAGATTCTCAAACTTTAATTAATGAAATAAATACAAAGATTGAAAAAATTAAAGAAGACTTAGAAAAAGCAAAAGGTGAAGATGCTAGAGTAGAAGCTCTTAAAACTGAATTAAATAGAATAATTGTAGAATTAAAACAATATAAGGAAGCAGCAAAAAATGCTCAAGGCAACATTGATGATTTAGATTTAAAATTACTTGATTTAAATCAAAAAAATACTACTGCAATTGCAAAACATAATGCAGAAAATATTGAAAAAAATACTAAACATCCAGTTTTAAAAACCACCTTGGATAATTTAAAAACTTTAACTGATCAATCAACAGAAACTTATAGAACATTAAATGAGGAAAATGAAAGAAATAAAAGAGAAATTGTTGATGCCTTAAAGGTTCAACAAGATGCTTTTGCTTCACTTAATTTAGAAATTATAGAAGCTTTAAACTCTAAAGAAATTTCTAAATTGCAAAGCGTTATTACAAAATTAGAAAAAATCCAAACCGATACCACAGCGGTAAAAACTAACGCTTCAAATAAACACTATTCTTCTAAAGTTACCGAAGCAGAAGCTTTATTAAATAATATAAAAACAGAATTAACAAGACTTAATAAAACTTTAGAAGAGGCTCAAAAATCAGAAGAAGAAAGAATTACTGGTGTTATTAAGGCTTTAGAAGATGCATATAAAGATTTAAAACCTAAAAAAGACGCTCTTGATACTAAAGATAAATATAATTCTATAAATTCAAACATTGGGACTTTAGAAACAACAATTACTAGTGCTAAAAGTGTATATGATAACAATAATAATACAAAAAATCAAGGTATACCTAGAATTAAAGAACAATTAGATAAATTAAATAGTCTTTTAAATGATTCAAAAAACTCTATTCAAAATGCTAAAAATAAGGCAAAAGCCATAAAAGAAGAATATGATGCATTATATATTAAATTCAAGAAAGAAGAATATAAAACTGCTAAAGATCTTGAAAAAGATAGTGGAAATAATGTTCAAAAAATAAAAGATGCTATTATCGCTTTAGAAACAGCTCAAAATAAAGCAGAACAAATCAAGACTGCTGCAAACGCAAAAGAATACCATGAAATAGATTCGGAAATAACAACCGATATAGCTGATATCGAATTATTAATTAAAAATTTAAAAGCTAAATTACAAACTGAAATTAAAAAAAGCGAAATAAAAAAACTTATACAAGATGTAAAAAATTCATATACAAATTTAGAAATTAAAGTTGATAATCTTAGCGAAGCATGAAATAGTAGAAAATATGATTCTATTAAAAGAGAGCTTGATATTTTACTTGAAGAAAGAAGAAGTGCTCAGGCTTTATATGATAAATTCAATACTAAAGAGAATAGAAAAAATAGGGAAATAAATGAAAAATTAGATAAATTGGAATCATGACTTTCAAATTGAACCAATAATATAATCAATAAAAAGCGCACGAAAGATTAGAAGCAATAGAACAAAGCTTTATTAGTAAATGAAATTCTATTATTGATGGTTATAATATAGCTAAAAACAAAATTTATGAGGCCGGAATCGATCATTTAAAACTTAAAGAAGCAGTTGAATTTTTGGAAAAAATTTATAAAGATTTTGTTGATCTTAAAAAACGAGCAAGCATTGAAGATGAATACCATAAAAAGGATGCTGATATCGAGGATAAAATTACTGAAATTGATGAAAAAATAAAAAAAATAAAAAAACAAATTGAATTTGAAAAAGAAAGATCTATGCAAATTATTGAAGAAATAATAAATTCATATACAAATTTAGAAATTAAAGTTGATAATCTTAGCGAAGCATGAAATAGTAGAAAATATGATTCTATTAAAAGAGAGCTTGATATTTTACTTGAAGAAAGAAGAAGCGCTCAAGCTTTATATGATAAATATAACACTGAAAGCAATAAAACTGTGTATAGAATAAATGCAGAGTTGGGCAGATTGAAAGCATGACTTTCAGATTGAAGTAATAATATAATCAATAAAGCGCACGAAAGATTAGAAGCAATAGAACAAAGCTTTATTAGTAAATGAAATTCTATTATTGATGGTTATAATATAGCTAAAAACAAAATTTATGAGGCCGGAATCGATCATTTAAAACTTAAAGAAGCAGTTGAATTTTTGGAAAAAATTTATAAAGATTTTGTTGATCTTAAAAAACGAGCAAGCATTGAAGATGAATACCATAAAAAGGATGCTGATATCGAGGATAAAATTACTGAAATTGATGAAAAAATAAAAAAAATAAAAAAACAAATTGAATTTGAAAAAGAAAGATCTATGCAAATTATTGAAGAAATAATAAATTCATATACAAATTTAGAAATTAAAGTTGATAATCTTAGCGAAGCATGAAATAGTAGAAAATATGATTCTATTAAAAGAGAGCTTGATATTTTACTTGAAGAAAGAAGAAGCGCTCAAGCTTTATATGATAAATATAACACTGAAAGCAATAAAACTGTGTATAGAATAAATGCAGAGTTGGGCAGATTGAAAGCATGACTTTCAGATTGAAGTAATAATATAATCAATAAAGCGCACGAAAGATTAGAAGCAATAGAACAAAGCTTTATTAGTAAATGAAATTCTATTATTGATGGTTATAATATAGCTAAAAACAAAATTTATGAGGCCGGAATCGATCATTTAAAACTTAAAGAAGCAGTTGAATTTTTGGAAAAAATTTATAAAGATTTTGTTGATCTTAAAAAACGAGCAAGCATTGAAGATGAATACCATAAAAAGGATGCTGATATCGAGGGTAAAATTGCTGAAATTGATGGATGAATTCAAGCAATAAAAAATTTAATTTAATTTAGAATTGAATAAATGGAAATTTAGATAATTAATAATATAATTGCAATAGTGTTTTTAATAATTAAAAATTATTTATAATATTTAAGTCATGGAATTAAAAAAATATATAAGAACAGTTATGGATTTTCCAGAGCCAGGTGTTAAATTTAAGGACATTTCACTTTTATTAGCGAACGGGAAAGCTTTAAATTATACAATTAATAAAATGGCCGAATGAGCAACTGATGCTGATATTATTGTAGGCCCAGATGCTAGAGGGTTTTTGTTTGGAACCCCAGTAGCAGCCAAACTGTCAAAACCATTTATTATGGTTAGAAAAAAAGGTAAATTGCCTGGAGAAGTGATTAGTTGCGCATATGGTTTGGAATATGGCAGATCAATACTTGAAATTCAAAAAGGTTTAGTAAAGCCAGGGCAAAAGGCAGTTATTATTGATGATGTTTTGGCTACTGGCGGAACATTGCAAGCAATAACAAAATTATTAACCGATCAAGGAGTTGAAATATTAAGAATTATTGTTTTAATGGAATTGGACGGTTTTGATGCAAGACAAAAATTGAATTGCGAAGTTAAAAGCTTAATTTTCTTAGACAAACAAGATATTGAATAAGGTTAATTTAGCCTTATTTTTTATATAAATAAAGGAGAACAAATGAAAAAATATGAAAAATATGAAGATATAGAACAAGAGTATCGTTTTGATTTAGAAGATATTCTAGGAAGCAATTCTTACGAAGAATTAAAAAAAGAATATTTTAATTTGTTTGCTCAACAAATAGAAATTAAGGATTCAAAATATGAATCTTTTGAAAAATATTGTAAATCAATTAAATTAGATGAAAAAATGATTATTTTATCGAATAAAATAAGTAATTATTTATCAAACAAATTAAACACAAATGTAGTTAGCCATAATGTTAATAAATTAATTTCAGAATTTGAATCAGAAAAAGCCAATTATTCTAAACTTTTTGGTTCTGAAATAAATAGAATTGCAAAAAATAAAGAAAAAATAAAAAATTGAATTCAAAAACCAGATTTAAAAGAAATAAAAAAAGATATGGAAGCAATATTGGAGGAATTAGACCATAAATTAGATGATAATGTAGAGTTGTATTTAACTAGTACAGCTCATGGTAATCCAAATGTAGAAGAAATATTTGGAATATTGACAGATAGTGAAATAGAATATGGTTTTGCTCATGATAAATGAGGCAAAAAATATGAAATTACTGAAGGCACCAGGCCTCAATTAATGAAAAATAAAGATGAGTTAGTTAGAAAACAAACTTATTTTAATTATGCTGGTGGTTTTTTAAAGCATAAACAAAGTTTAGCTAAATTGCTTTACCAACATATAAAAGAAATATCGGTTAATGCTTTGCATAGAAAATATTCTTCGTCATTAGATTCAATATTATCTGGAGATAAAGTAGATAAAACCTTATTACAAATTATTTATTCTAGCGTTCAAGAAAATTTAAATATTTTTCAAAAGTATTGAAAAGCCCATAAGAAATTTTTTGAAATTAAATTTAATAAAAAGTTTGAGCTTTGAGATGGGGCTGTAGACCTAGTAAAAGTAAAAAATAAATATACTGTCAAAGAAGGGCAAAATATATTAAAAAAAATAACTTCAGTTATGCCTTATGAATATCCTAAAATTGTTGAACAAGCAATAAATGAAAGATGAATTGATTATATGAATGTACCATCAAAAAGATCAGGAGCTTATTCAATCGGTGAATCTTACGGGTTGAATAAAAAGTATATTTTAATGAATTGAGATAATACAATTAATTCTGTAAATACACTATGTCATGAAATGGGCCATTCAATGCATTCTTATTATTCAGATAAGAATCAAAGCGTGTTTAGAAGTCAATATACAATTTTTCTAGCCGAAATTGCTTCTATATTTAATGAATTATTATTAAATGACTATCTAATATCAAAGGCAAAAAGTGATGAAGAAAAATTCTTTTTAATAAATGAAAGTATTGGTGACTTTATAGGAACAGTTTTGCGCCAAACTCAATGATCAAATTATGAATATGAATTATATAATAGAATTGACAAGGATGAGCCATTGAATTCATATGAAGAAATTGAAAAATTATATGTTGATATAGCTAAAAAATATACTATAAGTGATGTTGAACCAAAAATTGGGGATGCAATAAATGTTTATAGTGTTATTGTGCCTCATTTTTATTATTATTTTTATGTTTATAAATATGCCTTAGGATATATAGTTGCAAATGTATTTTTCCAAAAATACAAACAAGATGGTGAAAATGCACTTAAAAATTATGTAAATAAATTTTTATCTGCAGGCGATAAGGATTGACCTGCTGCTATATTAAAAGAAGCAGGAGTTGACATATATGATAAAAGCATATATGAAAAAGCTTTTAGTATATTAGATTATAAGGTAGAGGAATATATTAAATTAGGAAATAAAATTTTTAAAAAATAACTATGTTTTGTTTAATTATTTATTACAACTTTTATTTTTAATACAGTTAAGTTATAATTTAGGTGTGCGTATTTAGACACAAAAAAAGGAAACAGAATGAAAAAGACAAAAAAAATTTGAATTTCTTCACTAGGCTTGTTGACAACAGTAGCTTTGCCTTTGGCAGCTATTTCTTGTACCAAACCAGAACAAAAACGCTATGAAAACCTTGTTAAAAAATTAGAGGATAAAATACAAAACTCAAAACTTCCTAAAGATCAAAAAGAAATTATTGCAAAAGGTTTTAGCGCAATCAAAAAAGAAATTTCAGAATCAAAAAACATTACAGAAGAAGATTATAAAAGAGCAGCCGATGCTTTGGAAAAAATATTAAAATCAGCAGAAGAAATATTAGACAAATTAAAATAAAAAATAAAAGCACTGCAAATGTTAGTGCTTTTATTTTGTATCTATATCAACAATTGTAAATCTTAAGGGTTCGCCGCCAAAATCATCATCAAATAAAATTTTTTTAGTCCTATTGCCTTTAGAAAAAAGTTTTCAGGCATGAACATAATTAGACAAATCAAAACGTTTTAAATTTGTTTCATTTTGGTATATTAAAGGATATATATAAGAATATGTAAAAATAGAAATTTTAGTTTTTTGAAGATCTTCAGGAATTAAATTATTATCTTCATCTTTAAAATTAGTGGTAATGCTTAATCTTAATATTATTCCCTGTTTAGTTAAAATAAAAAATTCTGATTTTTTTTGATAACTGTTATCAGGTTCTTTAAGTTCCACAAATTGAATGGCTTCATTTGTTTTTGGATGGTTAAAACCTCCTAAATCTAATGAATCTTTTTGAGTGTCCACACTTAGCTTTTCTAGAGGGGCCTCAAACTGATTATAAGAAGGAAAATAAGCAAAAGTAAATTTATTTAAATTAAATAAAAATCATAATCAGTTTTCTTGGTATAAATTATCTAGTAATTGGCTATACTTTTCTTTGCCAATAACTTTTTTACTAAAAAATCCTTTTTTATCATCGCTTTTAATAATCGAAGTGGTATTACTGCTGTAATATAAGTAATCTTTTATATTTGTAAAATAAGAATTATCTATATTTTTTTGTTTATTAATATAATTATTAATTTTTTGTTCATTTCCTTTAAAAGCTATATTTAATAATTTATTAATATATTCATATTTTAAAAAATTATTTCATTTTGCTTCAATATCATTTATATTTGCAATATTGTGAAGATTTATTTTTTTTTCATTATCATTTTTTGAATCAATTTTTATATTGCATGACATAGTTATAATGGGTAAAGTTAATAAAGAACCTATTGAACTAAATAGTAATATTTTATTTTTTTTCATTATTTATCCTTTGCTAATAAAAATCCTATAGATGGATAACTGTAATTATTTATAATATTTTTTTCAAAGTCATCATAACCTTGCTGATTTTTATGAATTAATCCATTATGAATAATATTTGAAATAAGTCTAATAGATATTTTTTTAGTTCTTGATTTATTAAAATAAATAATTTTATCAAAATTAATTCCTTTACCATTGCTATTTATAATGAACCTAAAAATAAATTTTTCTTTTTTTAGATAAAATATTCCATTTTTTGAATGGCTCGATTCATCGCCTTCTTTTAATTGATCTAAATTATTATTTAAAAAAGCAACATTTTTTGGTTCATCTAAATCATTAAGTTTATTTATAAATTCTTGACTATGTTTTGCTTCTGCTGTTTCGGGAAACTTTCACCATTCTAAAAAACTTCATTCAAAATTTTTAATATTTTTTAAAATAAAAAGTCAATTTTTTGAATAAAAACTAAATAATAGCTTTAAGTTTTCTTCTGTTGAATTTTTTTTATATTTTTGTGATATGTCTTTTATTTCTTTTTTTAATTTTTCTTCTTGGTTTTGAGATTTTATAAATTCTATTTTTTTAAACTCATTTTTTCTAAAATTAATATTTAATAAATTATTAATAATTTTATCTGTTTTTTCTTTTTCAGGATTATCAAGATTATTGATAACTTCAAATCCATCTGGTCTTTTTAAATTTTTATTTAAAGAATCGTTAATACAAGAAATTGAAAGCAAAGCAGTTGGTAGAATAGATATTGCTGTAGAAAATAATAATAAATTTTTATTTTTTTTCATAAATTGACCTCATACTAAAACGATATACTTTTAAATAATCTTTATTGATTTCATTTAAAACTTCATGAAGGAAACCATTATATTGAAATTTTTCTTGAAATTTCATATAGAACTTATCCAGATATCTTTTTAAAAATTCTTCTTCATTAAATTCTTCTCCAAAAGCTTTTGCATCTTCTTTGTTTTTTTTGTATTGTGCTTCAAAATGACTAATTCTTTTTTCAAAAATTTTGCTTTCCAAATTTTCTAGCAAGCTTTCAATATTTATTGATTTTTCATTGCTTGGATTGTTAAAAACTAATAAATCTGGAACAATTTGGTATTTAATTTCTCCGTTTTCTTTGTATTTTCATATTTTGATTGCTTTATTGCCATCATAAACTAAATAATATATTTCTTTATCACTATAAACATTGAAGGGAGCCACTTTTAAATTTTCTTTATATTGAATATTGATTAATTTTTCTGGACGAGGGTTTTTGATATTCATAATTAAAGTACCAAAAGTTCTTTTAACATTTTCAAACCACTCTTCCTCTTTTTTAAAATTCTTGTATCTATCACCATAAGGATTAAAATTAAAATTAAATTTATCTATATTCATTAAACTCCAATACCAATCTTGGGAAAGGGTTTTTTGAATTGCATCTTTACTTTTTTTAGCTAAAAATTTATAATCAGGGTTTTTATTAATTGCATCAATTATAAAAGGCGGATAAAAAACAAAAGCATATCTAAGTTCATTAATTTTAGAATTAGATTTGTTTTCTTGTTGAGAAACATAAATAGATTTTTTATTAATGTCATTGTTAGAAAAAACATTTAACATTTCTTTAATATATAAATTTGAGCTTAGAGATTCTCTAATTTTTTTTTCTTTTCTTTCTTTTGACGTTGTATTTATACAACTTATAGTTGTTAATGGCAATATCAAAGAAATACTAAACAGAAATAACTTTTTCATAGAATAAGCTTTCTAATGGTTTATTTTTTTTGCCAGTATATAAGATATTGCCATTATGTATTAATGTAACTGAATTTACATATTTATCAATTTCTGATAAAACGTGTGAACTAATAACAATTGTAATTCCTTCTTTATTTAATTTTTGTAATAAAGAAAATAATTCATACCTTGCAGTTGGGTCTAAATTTGCAGCGGGCTCATCTAAAATTAATAATTTAGGATTGTGAAGTAGTGCTTGTATTAATAAAACTTTTTTCTTTTGTCCAGATGAAAAAGTGTATGGTCTTTCCTTTAATAAATCAAATATTCCAAATTTTTTTAAATATTCATTTATTTTGTTTTTTGCTTCCTCTTTTGGAATGTTTGACAATATTGAAAGATTATATAAATAATCAAAAACACTAAAATCTTTTGGAAATACGGCTACTTCTGGTACATATCCAATAATAGATTTTGCTTCAGCATTTTTAACATTTATGTTGTTTATTATTATTGAACCATCATACCTACAATAAGCTCCGATAATTGATTTAATTGTTGTAGTTTTACCGGCACCATTTTCCCCAATAAATGCATGAAAATCACCTTTATTAACACTAAAATTTATTCCCTTTATTCCTCTATCAGTTTTCGGGAAAATTTTTTTTAAGTTGATTATTTCTAAAATTTTTTCCATAATTATTTATAGTCCCTTCTTTTGTATAGATAGAATACCGAAACAAACAAAATTAATATTAAAATTATTCATAAAACATAATAGACATTTTTATTTACAATTTTTTTAGATCTATTTATTGCATAAACATCCTCTGTTGCTTTAAACAAGAAGTTTGAATTAGAAGGTGTTAAATCATATCTTAAAACAATTTTAGATATTAATATTGGTTTGCCATCACCATCTTTTTCCACGTTTCCATGTGTGTCCATTTTTTCTCTTTGAACAGTTATTACTTTTTTATCATATGAACTAAAACCACCAATTAAATATTTAAAACCACCAAAATTAATAACTATTTGTGAATTGCCATATTCATTAATTTTATTAGGATTTACTATCATAGATTCATAAATATAACTATTTTGTTTATTAAAATATATGTAATTTAATAAAGCAACTGCTATATAAATTTTTCTTTCAATTTCAGATTGTATTTTTTTCTCTATTATTGAATTTTTATTAAAAATAGTAACATGAAAATTTTCTAATTCATAAATTATTGAATTATCGCTTAGATCATTAATTAAAATAGAAATTTCATTCATTAATTCTTTATGAGCAATAGTGCGATTGTTATTAGTTAATTTGGGTTCGATATTATCAATAATTCTTTTTGCTACTAAATTAAAGTTTTTATCCCTTAATGCTTCATATACATATTTTCAATTCAATTTACCTACTAAATTATTTTCAGCTGAAAATTGAGCACTGTCTTCAGGAAAATCGACATCTGTGTTAGAAGCATTTTCTCTTGCATATATTATGCTGGTTCCAATAGTATTTGGAATAATAGAATTAGATTTTAAAAGCCCAGGAACAATATATCTTTTTTCTAGAATTCCGGAGTTAGATGAATCATATTTTTTTCAGTTAACATTTTTTTCTAATTTGTATTGATAAGTAATGTCATCTAAGCCGTTGTAATAAATATAATTATTTTGATTTGTAAATTTATTTTTTGAAAGAACTTCAAATACATTATTATTATTAAAATTAAATATATCTAATAATTGATAAGGTGTAGATAATCATGAATATATTTGCCATTCACTTGATGATTTATTAGATATATTCATAACTTCTTCAAGATATTCAATTTGTTTTTTACTAAATTTATCATTTTGCAAGCCATTGGGAATTAAAATTAATTCATCTTTTTTATTATTAATAAAAAAAGGTTCAACGTTCGCTTCATTTCCAGAAAGATGATATGGATATTTAGTATTTATATAATATGCAGCGTTATTAGCATTGGATGTTGCATTAGCAGATAATAAAGATCCGCCTAAAGCTAATGGAATAAATAAAGCTAAAGGAATTGTTATTGCAAATTTTTGATTTAATTTATATCCTATTAAAGCAGTAATTAATCCGATAAACATATAAGTACAAAATACTACTATTAAAAATAACCCTGAATAAGTAAATAAAAGCCTTGCATTAAAAAAACCATTTAAAAACAATAAAGATGATAAAGATGAAACAATTGCTCAAATTAAACCAAAATAAATTAAAGTTATTAATTTACCTAAAACTAAATTATTTCTCGATATAGGTTTAGATAAACTGACTATTTCCATTCCCTCTTGTTCAAAATCTTTAAAAATGTTTAAGGCCTTTATTGAAGAAAAAATAACTGTAGCTACTAATACAAAAAAAATATATATATATGTTGTTAAATTAAAGTATTTGTGATCAATAGTAAATCTAAAAATTAATCCCATAATTAGTGATAGGCCAATTAATAAAGAAGGAATAATAATTGAACTTTTTTTCTTAAATACATTATTAAAAGCAAATCTTGAATATTTTAAAGCTGATGTTTTCATAAAAGCACTACCTTTCTTTTGTTTAAATATTAAAAAAATTATAGCATAAATAACATAAATAATCAATTTTTTTTATATTATAATTTTATTTTTTATGTTAAATTATTCTTCTCTCTGTTTTTATTTAAATGAAAAAAACACAACCTTTTTATGATTGTGTTTGATAACTTTAATATTATTAATTTGTTTGATTATCTTTATCTTCTGTTTTTTCTTTATTTTGAGATTGTTGTTGTTTTTTCATAAATTCCATGGCTTGTTGCATTTTTTGTTCGAATTCATTAACTTTTTTTTCTAAATTATCATAATCTTTATCATTTAGTAATTTTTCAATTTCTTCTTTTTCTTTTTTAACTTCTGCTAGTTGAGTTTCGGGAAGTTTTTTAGCTTCTTCTGAATTTAATGTTTTATCTAATTCATGAATTAATTGTTCTGCTCTAACTGTAATTTCTACTTCATGGCGTTTTTTCTTATCTGCTTCTCTATTTAATTCTGCTTCTTGAACCATTTTTTCTACATCTTCTTTAGATAAAGATGAAGTATTTTGTATAGTTATACTTTGTTCTTGATTAGTTTTTTTGTCTTTTGCTGTAACCTTGGTTATACCATTGACATCAATTGAAAAACTTACTTCAATTTGAGGAATGCCTCTTGGAGCAGGTTGTATTCCTGTTAAATCAAATCTTCCTAAAAATTTATTATCTTGGGCCATTTGTCTTTCGCCTTGTGTAACAACAATAGAAACTGAAGTTTGGTTATCAGCAGCTGTTGAAAATATTTGGCTTCTAGTTACAGGAATTGTTGTATTTCTTGGAATTAATGGAGCAACTATATCTCCTTCTACGACTATTCCTAAAGTTAATGGAGTAACATCTAATAATAAAACATCTTGAATGTCTCCGGCTAATATTGCGCCTTGTATAGCGGCCCCAACACTAACTACTTCATCAGGATTAATTGAATTATTTGGTTTTTTACCGGTTACTTCTGATACTATTTTTTGAACAGCTGGCATTCTTGTTGATCCACCCACTAACAAGACTTCTGTAATATCGTTTCAGCTTAATTTTGCTTGACTTAATGCGTCTAGTAATGGTTTTTTGGTTTTTTCTAATAAATCAGAAGTCATTGCCTCGAATTCAGATCTTTTTAATTCTAGTTCAACATTAATTGGACCATTTTCATTCATAGCTAAAAATGGTAATGAAATATTTGCAACCATAGATTCAGAAAGTGCTATTTTTGCTCTTTCGGCTTCTTCTTTTAATCTAGCCATTGCCATTTTGTCATTTTCAGCATTAAAGTTATATTTATTTTTTATTTTTTCAATCAATCAATCTACTATTCTGTGATCTCAATCATCACCACCTAAATGATTATCACCCGAAGTTGACAATACTTCAAAAGTTCCATTTTCCATTTCTAAAATAGAAACGTCAAAAGTACCTCCACCTAAGTCAAATACTAAAATTTTATGATTTTCATCTTTTGATTTATCTAGTCCAAAAGCTAAAGCTGCAGCAGTAGGTTCATTAATAATTCTTACTACATCTAAACCAGCAATAATACCCGCATTTTTTGTTGCTTCACGTTGTGCATTATCAAAATATGCTGGTACTGTAATTACTGCTTTTTTAACTGTTGATCCAATTTTCTTTTCAGCATATTCCTTCATATAAGAAAGAACCATAGCACTTATTTCTTCTGGTTTATATTCTTTTTTATTTATTTTTACTGTTTCTGAACTACCCATTAATCTTTTAATTGATGATATACTA
Organism: Metamycoplasma phocicerebrale; assembly: GCF_003383595.3. Classification (NCBI taxonomy): domain Bacteria; kingdom Bacillati; phylum Mycoplasmatota; order Mycoplasmoidales; family Metamycoplasmataceae; genus Metamycoplasma; species Metamycoplasma phocicerebrale. The sequence continues at coordinate 8,020 of NZ_CP033058.2, read as the reverse complement.
TCTGGGTTAGTTTCTAATTGTCTTTTAGCCGCCTCTCCAACTATTCTTTCATTATTTTTAAAAGCCACTACAGAAGGTGTAGTTCTTTTTCCATTTGGATTTTCTAAAACTTTAGGTTGTCCATTTTCAACAATAGAAACTGCTGAGTTGGTTGTTCCTAAGTCAATACCTAAAATAATTTCCTTTGTCATTTTTTCTCCTTTAAAAATTTGTTTTATTTATATTAAATATTTTTAATTTTTAAACCACATTTAATTAGTTTACAAGAATATTTTAGCACAATTTTTAGCACTTTGAAAAAAAGAGTGCTAATTTTTTAAATTAAATGATAAAACTTAAAAAAATTCTTTTTTTGTGCTTAATTGCCTATAAAAATAATTAAAAATTCTATTGTATTTAACATTTAATATTTTTTTTGTTATTAAAAATGTAAAATTGTATTGGGTATTGAATTTATATTAATACTTATAAAAATTAAAAAAAGCATAATACTAAATTAATTATTTATGCTAACGGAAGGAAAAAAAACATGAATAAAAAAATACATCTTACAAATTTTTTATTAATGATTTTTATTTCAATTTTAGTAGTAATAGCAGGAGTTTTATTGTATTCACTTGTTATTAAAGGGTCTTCTTTTACAGTTGATACGAAGAATATAAAGCTAAGTACTGAAAATTTTTGAAATTTAATGAAATCTAAAGGTGTGGCAATAGCTAGTTCAATAATTGCTTTATTTTCATTAGCAGCACTTTTACATATTATACTTTTTATATATATTATTATTGGAGCTGTAGATGGTTTCAAAAATAATCATTATTCAGTTGGAGTTTTATATGTATTAGGGGCATTTATACCAATGTCAATATTTACATTTATTGCTTCTTGCATTGGAATGTCGAGAGGAAAAAAAGCTTAAAAAATAATTTTAAAAGTGAGGTTAATTGCCTCACTTGCTGAATTGAAAATTCAAGTGCAACACTTTATTGATAAAATATTAGTGTGAGGCTGCTTGAATTTTTTTCTACTTAAAAAAATAAAAAAAGGCCTCACAAAAAACACCTAAGGAGACCTAATATGAATTATAAAGCATTTAAAAAATATTTTCACATTTCTTATGAAGAAAGATTTTTTATCAAAAAATTAATGGATAATGGCTATTCAATACGAAAAATTGCTAGACGATTACGCAGAAGTCCTTCAACCATTTCTAGAGAAATAAAAAGAAATCTTGATTTAACTGGAAATTATGATTCTTGTGCAGCAAATATAAAATCGTTTAAAAGACATTCTCATAAATATATGTTTAGATTTAATGTTAATTTTAGCTATAAAGAATTTACTAACATTTTTATTCAAAAATATGACAAAAAGTTTTTTGGTATAAAATCAACATATCACTATATTAAAACTAATTTTAAAATTAAATTACCATCACTAAGAACTGTTTTTAATTGGATAAAAAGCAATCAATGAACAATTAAAAAACATAATAGATTAAGGAGTTTTTATAAAAAGGGCGGCAAACGAACAGCTTCAGTTGTAAGCAGATTAGTTACAAGCGCTAGCTATGTTTTTCCGATTTGAACTAGACCTAAATCTGTAGATTTAAGACAAGAATATGGTCATTGAGAAGCTGATCTAGTAATTGGCAAGCGCAGCACTGGTTTCAGAAATATTTTAACTTTAACAGAACGAAAAACAAGAATAGGCTTTGCAACATTTGTTTTAAGTAAATCAGGTTATGAAATTAATACTCAACTACGCAAGCTAATAAAAGAAAATAGTTTAATTGTTAAAAGTATAACAATTGACAATGGTATAGAATTTGAAAAAATAGGAATATTAGCCAAATGATTAAAAATAAAAATTTATCGAGCTGAACCTTATGCATCATTTCAACGTGGTTCAAATGAAAATTGAAATGGTTTAATTAGAAGGGAATATAAAAAAGGTTTTAACTTTAATACAATCAACATTGAAACGTTACAAAATATTTCAAATAAAATAAATGAAATGCCAAGAGAAATACTTGGTTGAAAATCTTCAAAAGAACTATTTTTAAAAGAAAATTACATCTAAGCTAATAATTAACAAATAAATAAATTAGAATTTATTTCTACCGAATAAACGGTGTTTTTTGTTTATTTAAATTGTTTAAAAAATACATAAAAACAAAAAAAACATATATTTTTACAAACTTTAAAATTTTAAATATATAATAAAAACATCAAGCACAATTATGTGTTGCACTTGATATTTCATTTAAGGAATATAGGAGTTTTTCTCCTATATTTTTAGTCAGTTTCCTGAAATGGTACGCCCTAGAGGATTCGAACCTCTGACCCAATGGTTAAAAGCCATTTGCTCTACCTTCTGAGCTAAGGGCGCATAACATGGTGCCCAGAACTGGACTTGAACCAGCACGGCCATTACAGCCAACGGATTTTAAGTCCGTAGCGTCTACCATTCCGCCACCTGGGCAAGGTGGTTTTTGTTAAATGCTATATTATTATAATATTTTTTTTATTTTTGTTAAACAAAAAAACAATTTTTTTATAAAAATCAAAAATATAATTTAATTTTAAAATATTAATTAATTTGAAAGCTTAAAAAAGCCGAGTTTAATTTAACTCTTTAAATAAATTTATAAAATCGTTTTTATTCAAATTTTCTGCTCTAATTTTGGAATCGAAATTTAATTCTTGAAAAGAATGCAATATTTTTTCTTTTGAAAAATTAGTGTTCAAATTATTGAATAAAGTTTTTCTTTTGAATTGAAAACATAGAGCAATAAACTTAACAATTTCCTTAGCGTTTTTCTTTAAAAAATCATTGGGTTGAATGAATTCAATTTTAATTACAGTTGAATCTACTTTTGGTTGAGGATTAAATTGTGAAGCTTTTACATCTAATAATTTTTTTATATTACTAAATATTTGTAAAGTTACCGATAATTTTCCATATACTTTAGAATTTGGTATAGCCAAAATTCTTTCAGCTACTTCTTTTTGTATCATCAAGGTTGCTGATTCAATTTTTAAATAATTATCTAACAATTTAAAAATTATTGGAGAAGTTATGTTGTAAGGAATATTGCCAATAATAGTTACTTTGCTATCTTCAATAAAATTAATGTTGGCTTCTAAAAAATCCTCATTAACAATTTGAATATTTTTTGGATAATTTTTTTTATTCAAATATTCTCATAATTCTTTATCTAATTCATAAGCCTTCAAACTAGATACTTTAGAAATCAAAAAATCTGTAATAGCACCCATACCAGGCCCTATTTCTATTACATTTTTATTTTCTACATTAGCCAAAGAAACAATTTTTTCTTGAATTTGTTTATTAATTAAAAAATTTTGACCAAAAGATTTTTTTGCTCTGATTTTTGCCATTACACACCAAAAACTTTCTTAACATTTTTTCTAATTTGTTTTACTAAAACTTCTTCATCAATTTGTTTTAAATTGGCAATATATTTATAAGTATGTTCAACATAAGGACTTATGTTAGGTCTTCCTCTCATTGGCATTGGAGCTAGATAAGGAGTGTCAGTTTCGCAAAATATTCTATCAATAGGCACTTCTAAGCAAGATTCTTGAAGGCTTTTAGCATTTTTAAAAGTTACTACTCCTGAAAATGAAAAAAAGAAATTATCATGTTTTAAACATTTTTTGGTAAATTCTTTATCACCACTATAAGAGTGAAAAACAAATTTGACATCTTTATATTTAGGTAATGAAATTATTTTATAAGCATCATCTAAAGCATCTCTAATATGCATAACAACTACAACGTTATGTTTTTTTGCAACCTCTATTTGTGAAATAAACCCTTCTTTTTGAATTTCTTTAGAAGGAGAATCATCATAATGATAATCCAAACCAACTTCGCCTATTCCAATAACTTCCTTAGTAATAATTGTCTCCAAGAAATTGCCATCTTTTTTTCCTTCTGATAAAGTTGGATGTATTCCAATTATAGGATATAAATAATCTTGTTTGGCACATAAATCAATTAGTTCAACACAATCTTCTTTCGAAGTGCCATTAACAAACATAAAATCCATATTCATGTTTTTTCATTCTCGAACAACACAAAGAGGATTATCATAGTATTCTTTAAATGGGTGTGTATGTATATCTATATATTTCATTAATTTAACCTTTCCAAAATGTTTAATAATAAATCATTAATTCTTGCACTAACTATTAACGTATTATTTCTATAGTCTTTATCGTTGTCTTCAATTGTAATATTGTCAGAAATAACCTTAATAATAGAAATTGGCATATTATAAAAATCTGCAGTATGAATTAAAGCCGTAGCCTCCATATCCATAGTTTTAATATTATTAAAATTTTTTTCTATATTTTTAGCATCACTAATTGTAAAAAATTTATCAGCAGAAACATTGTTAGTCAATTCTAAATTTAATATTTTTTGAAATTTTAAATTTAAATTATCGTTGGTTTTAAATTCAATTACATTGTTAGGTAGTTGCCCAAGCTTATAATTTTTTAAACAAGTTAAATCTACATCATAGTAATAACTTTTTTGAACTAAAAATGCTTCTCCTACTTTTGTTTTCTTTAGTCCGCCCGAAGCTCCAATATTTAAAATTTCACTTATTTTAAAATCTTTAATGTTTAGTAGTCTTGATAAAAATAATGAACTATTAACTTTCCCTACTCCCATATGTGCTACATAAAACTTTTTATTTTTATATTTGCACAATAAAATATTTTGATAACTTGAAAAGCTGTTATCAAAAATATATTCATTAATTATTTCAACGTGAGATAAAAAAGACTCACTTTCTTGCTTTTCAGCAAATAGTATTAATAACATAAATTTACTCCAGACTAAAATAATAATATTAATATTATATATTACTAAATTTAAAAAGTTTTATCACTATAGAAATAAAAAATAAAAAGTGGAAATTATAACCACTTTATATTATATCATTCGAATTATTAAGCTACTAAACCGTATTTTTTTAAAGTTCTAGCATTTTTTGCAGTTACTCTAACAGTTTTTTTAGATCCGTTTTCAGTTAAAACAGTTACTTTTTGCAAGTTAAGGTCAAATGTTCTTTTTGAAGTATTTAAAGCGTGCGATCTTTTGTTTCCGCTTAAAGATTTTTGACCTGTTAATTGATCTCTTCCTGGCATATTTTCTCCTTAATTATTTGTAAATAGTATGTTAATATTTTATATTAAATTAATTTTTTTTTAATTTTTTATTATTTTTGTTGTGCGGCTTTAATTATAAACAACTCGTCATCAACCCAAACTGTATCACCAACCCTAATTTTTGCATTTCTACCTTCAGGTACACGGTCGTTGATTTTTACTTTGTGCACATTTAAAAAGAATTTAACCATCCCACCAGTTCTACATATTCCGACTTTTTTTAGAAATTGCCCTAATTTTATCTCTTCTCCTGTTATTTCTACTTTCATTAGAAACCTCTTTGTGGAGTTATTAAATGATATAAATTAGGATTAGATTCAGATGTTATAACAATTCTCATTTTATCGGCTGTAAATGATAAGGTTATTTCTTCTTCAAAACTTTGAATTGCATCCTTCAAGAATCTTGAGTTTAAAGCTAATTTTAATTCTGTATCACTATAACTAAATTTTTGTGACTTAATTTCTGCATTAGCAATTTCTTCTCTAGTTGAAGAAATCGTCAAAACCTGATCTTGAATATGAAGTCTTATTTTATTATAATTTTCACTAATAATAACAGAAGCTTTATTTAATAAATTATTTAATTCTCTTTTATTAATTACTAAAGTATAAGCAAAATTTTTAGGTATTATTTTAGAAACATCTAAATACACTTGATCTACAACTTTAGATTCAATAATTGTTCCATCTATTTCAAACAAAACTTTTTGATCTGAAATATTTAGAACAACATCGCCATTGTATTCAAAGTTTAAAATATCTTTTAAATTTTTGGCTAATATTGAAATATTAAAGTTAACATCATCTTCTATATCTAATACTTCTTCTGCATAACGATATTTATCAGTTGCTACAAATTTTAATTTTTTATTTTGTGCCGACATATTTATACAACATAATATAATATTTGTTTCTAAGGTTGACGCAGCTACTCCTACATTTCGCACAATATTTTTTAAAGTATTTCAATTAACCTTAACTTGATCACCATAAATTGAAAAATCTATAGGGGGATATTCATAAGCATTATATAAATTTAAACTAAATCTATCATTTTCAGTCAACACTTCTAAAGTGTTTTCTTGAGCCTTCAAAACAATATCGTTATCTAATTTTTTAATTATATTTCTAAATAAAGAAAGATCTACCAAAATTGAACCAGGAACAATAATTTCTGCATCCATACTTGCAAGAATTTCATGCTTAATACTTATTGCTCCGTTTGAACCAATTAAAGTTATTTTATTTCCTTCAGCATTTAACAAAATCCCCTTTAATTCAGGTATAAAAGGATTAGGATCTATTGCTTTTGCTACTTTTTCTATTGCATTATCTAATAATAATTTATTAATTTTTAATTCCATTTTTTTCTCCTTAAACAATCTTCTTTAAAGAATCTTGTATTTTTTCTATTGCCATTTTTAAAGTTGAATTACTTTTTAAATTAGATTCAATTCAATTTAAAGAAGCTATCACAGTTGAATGAGCTTGATCTCCAACCATTTTTCCTATTTCTTTTAAAGTAAAGCTAAAATTGTTTCTTATTAAATAAATAGCTATTTTACGAGGAATAACAATTTCTTGAGCTCTACTGATACTTTTTATCTTTTTCTTTTCAATTCCGTAATATTTACATACTGTTTCTATTACTTTTTCTGGCGTAATGCTTTCTTCTGCTTTGGTTACATTTTTAAAAATATTTTGAATAGTTCTTATATCATAAGTAAAGAAATCATCTCCTTCAGAAAATAATTTTATTCTACTAATAGCTCCTTCTATAGCTCTTATTGAAGTTGAAAAATTTCGAGCTATATATCTTAAGGACTCATCTTCCCATAATTCGGGGTTAATGTTATTTTCAGATAACTTAAATTTTAAAATAGAAATAACATCATCCATTTGCAAATTATTAATTTCAATTATTAATCCACCTTGAAATCTTGTTATAAATCTTTGTTCAAATCCTCCAAGATAAGATGGATCTTTATCTGCACAAAAAATAATTTGTTTATTATTTGTTTTCATTGTATTAATGATATTAAACAAAACATTTAAAGTACTTTCTTTATTTCCATATTGTTGAACATCATCAAACATTAAACAATCATAAGATGTTAATTCATCAACTATTTTATTTATTTGTTCTTGATTTTTTGATTTAAGTTGTTCCACTAATCTTCTAGTTAAATTATCAGGATTAATATATAAGCAATTTTTATTTTGTTTTGTTAATTCATTTCCAATTGCATGTAATAAATGTGTTTTTCCTAAACCACTATTAGAGTGAATAAATAATGGATTAGAAATATCATCATATTCAGTACAAATTTTCTTTGCAGCTTTTAGAGCCATTTTATTAAAATTACCTGTTGCATAATTTTTAAAAGTTAAATCTTTTTTTACATTGCTTATTTTTGAATTATTAATAAAACTTTGGGTTTTATTTTTATCCACTATTGGTCCAATTTCATCAAGTGAAGATATTAAAATCAAAATAATTTTTTTATCCAGAGTATTTACAATTGCCCTTTGAATAGTTTGAAAATGGTTCGTCTTAATATAATCAATCAATGAAGGCGAAGTCTTAACATATGCATGATTCTCATCAACATGAACTAGTCTTAGGTTTGAAAAAAAACTTTCATATATCATTGAATCACTTGCTGTGTTTTTTAACTCATTTTGTAAAATAGAATTACTTACATTCAAATCGATCTCTTTTTCTTTATATTTCATATTTTGAATTATATTTTAAAAGCTCAAATATGTTTTATAATTGCCAAAAATAATGAATAATATCAACATTTTATT